>NZ_JAQTLS010000019.1 GCF_028714775.1 Thiothrix sp.
TCGTTCAAATCCATGACACTCTCCTGCTTGGTCGCTGAGAGTGGAGCAGATCCTCGGCGGGCTTTCAACCTTTCAAGGTCAGGCTTATAAAATCAATTGGTTATGGTTTTTGTCGTGTACAGAGAATTTACCCATAACATTCAAAGAGGAACGTTTTATGTCAGACAATACTGAAACTGAAGTCGTCGAAACCATCGTCGTTGCTGAAGACGCACCTGCTGAAGACGCACCTGCCGAAGACGCACCTGCCGAAGACGGCGCTCCGGCTGAATAAGCCCCCCTGTTTCCCCGGAATAACTGCCTATAGGCAGCGGTTACGGGGAAACCTCCTCGCACCCACATGATTCTTGATCTTGCTGGTATTCGTGCAAAACGGCGATCTTTTGCCAGATTTTCCGTGACAAGTCATTGGTGAGGGATTCCACATCATTCACTGCATCATACAGCACCGAGTCGTTGAAATTTTGCGCGTAATAAGCTGCCAATTTGCCAATAAGCGAGAGCATCTCGCTGCAATAATCCAAATAACGGATCAGCGCAAACGCATCCAAGTTGCGTGATGGGGAAGAGGCGGTGCGTTCCGCCCGATTGAGGATGTAACTGGGGTCTTTGGTCAACTGGTGCATATCCACCACATGTGCGATAGCCCGCAACTCATGGATGGCAGCCAACGCACGGCTACGTTTGAAACGCTGTTCATAGGTAATCAGGAACAGTACCCACAGACCCAGCAGAAAAGTGCCGCTCATCACCGCTTCCACCGCTTGCAGAAAATTGCCCGCATCACCTGCTGGATTAGACAGCAACGCCATCAACGGCCCGTATGTGAAAATTAGCGGAACACCCAACACCCCCAACACGGAAACAAGCGCCAACAAACGTAAACCAAGATTCGGGCGGGCAATCCAACACGCTTTGGCCTTAAGGGTATCGACCATACTGCTCAATTCTTGGCATACCCCAAGCAAATTAGCATCGGGGAAACGCTCCCGGATACGTTGGCACAAGCACTGGTTGGTTTGCTTGATACGGTCAACCTCCAAGCGCCGATAATAGGAAAATTGCGTCACACTTTGACTCCGAACTTGGTATGGCGCACATCCCTACCTTCCACCAGATAAACCACGTATTCACATAAATTTTTGGCGTGGTCGCCTATCCGCTCCAAAGAACGGGCATGACGCATGGTATTGAAACCATGCCGGATATTGCGTGAGTCTTCGGTCATGTGCAAAAACAAGCAACGGGACAGGCGCTCAAACTCTTGGTCAACTGCCAAGTCACTGAGTGACACAACTTTGGCTTGTTCAACGTCCAGACGTTCAAATGCATCCAATGCATCACCCAACATGGTTTGGACTTGTTCCCCCAATTGGCGGAATTCAGTATCCAGTTCCCCCTCAAAAGTTCCTTTGCCAGATTTCCTAGAAAGGCCAACCACATGCCTAGCCATTTTCCCGGCTTCATCCCCAATCCGTTCCAAATCCGTGACAATCTTGATCGCAACAATCAAAAAACGTAAATCGCTAGCAACAGGCTGGCGGCACGCAATGACATCCACACACAAGCTGTCTAACGAAACCTCCAGCGCATTGACCTTCTGATCCAATACCAACACCTCGGCAGCGTGCTTATGGTTTTGTGTCATCAGCGCATGAAGCGCGTAGGCCACTTGCGTCTCGACCAAACGCCCCATCAAGATCAGTTTTCCCTTGAGGGTTGCCAACTCGTTGCTGTAACCCTGAGAGGTGTGCGTGTTTATTTCCATACTATTTGTACCCTTCACCGTAGCTGTTTGTTGATCCATTGCCATTACGCTCATAACCCGCCGTGCCGACACACCCGCAAAGGCCGCATCATCAGGCGACGTTTGTGGTAATGGCTTTCCATGCGTTGCATGATCCCATCCAGAAAACGCACGGTTTCTACGATGTTCGGCCCTTTGTTGAGCATGGCGCATTCGGCACGGATGCTCATCGCGGCGTCGGTCACTTCAGCACGCGAAGGCGCACCTTTTTTCGCCATGCTTTCCAGAATCTGGGTTGCCCAGATCACCGGGATGTGGGCGGCTTCGCACAGCCAAAGGATTTCTTCTTGCACTTCAGAAAGGCGCTCAAAGCCAACTTCCACCGCCAAATCACCCCGCGCCACCATGACACCCAACTTGGGGGAACGCAGCGCGGTCAGCAAAATCGCAGGCAGGTTTTCAAACGCAGTACGGTTTTCGATTTTGAGGATAATGCCGGTATCGGGAATGCCCAGCCGTTGCAGGTGGGCTTGCAGGGTTGCCACATCTTGCGGAGCACGCACGAAGGACAGCGCCACCATATCGACTTTGCCCGCCATCGCTTCCAAGTCGGCTATGTCTTTATCGGTCAGCGCGGGGATGTGGAATTCAGTATCCGGGAAGTTGATGCCTTTTTCTGTCCGCAGTTTTGCCCCACCCGGCGGGGTATGGGTAATGCACAAGCCAATTTCTTCCCCGTCGTTGGTTTCCACCACGCCCCCAATTTTGCCGTCATCCAGCCACGCTTGCTGCCCTATGTGGACGGTGGTGAAAGCTTCCGCCAAGGTGCAATGGATACGCGCTGGCTCGATTTGCTCACCATCCGCATTGCGTTCAGCGGGATGCCCCGGTTCATCCAGACGGGTCAGGATCAAGCTGTCGCCCCGTTGCAAAGCAATCGGCGGAACCACCTGACAAACATTAACCAGCCTGCCTTTACCGAGTTTCTTACCCGCCCGTTTGAAAATCAGCTTGGTGTGTTCTTCTAAATAGGTCGTATGCCCGACTTCCACCAAGCGGGCGTGCTGGTGTTCTGCCACGATGCGCAATTCGCGGTCGGCATCACGCCCATCGGTCAGTTGGATGTAATCGCCGCAGCGGGTTTCTGTCAGCGTCTTGCCGTGGACTTCCAGCGTGGGGGCATCATGCTCAACCGCTTCACCACCTTCGGGAACTAACCAGATACGCCCCGGCAATTGGATGCGCCCAAACATATCACGCACGGGTTTTACTTTAAGCACACGCCCAGCAACGCCAATACTGCCCGTGCGTAGTTTCGGCCCTGCCAGATCAAGCTCGGTTTTGCAGGTTTTACCCGTCGCCGCTTCGGCACTGCGCAAATTGGCGAGCATCTGTTGCCAAACGGCGGCATTGTCGTGGGCGCAATTGATACGCATAACATCCATCCCCGCTTCCAGCAGGTTTTCAATCAACAGCGGGCTATCCGCAGCTTCGGATGGCATTGTCACCATAATACGGACTTCACGGTGCTGCGGGCGGGAACCGAACAAAGCATCCGCACAAGCTTCCAACCGTTGGGTGCTCGACGTTACCGAAATTGGGGCAGGCGGTGCTACTGTCTGCGGGTTTCCGGTCAGGCATTGCAAGGCAGCAATAACACTGTTGAGGGTTGCAAGGGTGTGTGCTTCCAGAATCCCCAGTGAAGATAAGCCGCGCTGAATCAACTCCAGTTGCACTTCCCGAAGCTCATGGCTGCGCACCGAAAGGTAATGCAACAGGTTTTGCGCCGAAGCCCCATGAACCGCATCGACAGCTTCAAGCTCTGGGTATTGTGCTGCAAAAACAATTGCTTGCTCACGAATTCTTAGCAACTCGCCCAGTAAATAGTCATCATCCATAAGTCATAATCCATCGTATGTGCATGTAAAATCCCAAGGATGCTACGCCGCGCACATTGCAAAATGATGACAGCCGCCGACAAAAGGTATCGTCATCATTCTTTCATATAAGTGCCATAAAAATTTCATTAAGAACCGCTACGATTCGCGCAAATCCACTCCCGGATTCTTTTTTGCAGGAGACTTTTAATGAAACAACTCACTCTGGCAGTCGCTTTGGGCTTAGTAGCTGCATCTGGTGTTGCGCAAGCACGCGATAACATCGAAATCGTTGGTTCTTCTACGGTATACCCATTCGCCACGGCTGTTGCGGAACAGTTCGCCAAGAAGACAGGCATGGCTGCACCGAAAGTTGAATCCACTGGTACTGGCGGTGGCATGAAGCTGTTCTGCGCAGGCGCTGGTGTCGATTCCCCAGACATCACCAATGCTTCACGCCGCATGAAAAAGAGCGAGATGGAAACTTGCCAGAAAAATGGCGTTGATGCTGTCACTGAAGTCAAAATCGGCTTCGACGGTATCGCTGTTGCTAACGCCAAATCTGCACCTGAAATCAAACTGTCCCGCCGTGAACTGTACTTGGCATTGGCGAAAGACGTGCCAACTGGCCCTAACGGTGAGTTGCAACCCAACACTTACACCACATGGAAGCAAATCAACCCAGCGATGGCTGACGTGAAAATTGAAGTCATGGGGCCACCACCTACTTCCGGTACTCGTGACGCACTGGCTGAGTTGGGTATGGAAAAAGGCTGCTTGCTGTTCGCTGGTATGCCAGAACTGAAAAAGAAAGACGAAAAAGCTTTCAAAGCAGCCTGCACCACCGTGCGTGAAGACGGTGCTTACATCGAAGCAGGTGAAAACGACAACCTGATCGTACAAAAACTGCAAGCCAACCCAGATTCCGTTGGTATCTTCGGTTACAGCTTCCTCGACCAAAACCGTGACAGCCTGAAAGCCGCGCCTATTGATGGCGTTGACATCAGCTATGAAAGCATTTCTGGCGGTCAATATAAACTGTCCCGCCCCCTGTTCTTCTACGTGAAAAACAGCCACGTTGACCAAGTAAAAGGCATCAAGGAATACATGGCAGAATTCGCCAGCGAAGCAGCCTTAAGTGCTGACGGTTACTTGGCAGAGAAAGGCTTGGTTGCCCTGCCTGCGGCTGAAAAGAGTGCATCCATCGCCGCTGCCACCGCCCTGACACCTGTCTCGATCAATGTATTAAAATAAGGCGATCTCTCCACGTGTTGAACCTTGAAGGGGCAGTTTTCTGCCCCTTTTTATTGTCCAAACAATAATTTAACCATCCTGCAAAATAACTGTCATTCGCGTGTCACACGGGCTTTTTAAGCTGTCGGGATAAACTTATGAGGAGTGTATCCATGACTGCTGCCATCCACCATGACGCACAAGACCTGCGCAAACCCCTGCCCCTGTTACGGGTAGAACTGGCAACTACCCCGGAGGACGTTTACGCCTCCCAGCGCCTGCGCTACGAGATTTTCGCCAAAGAGCAAGGCGCACACTTGGAAAGCGCCCGCGAAGGCATCGACCGCGACTATTACGATGACTATTGCCACCATCTGCTGGTACGCCGCACCGACACCCATGAAGTGGTGGGTTCCACGCGCATCCTGACCACGCCGAATGCACGCCGGGCAGGCAGCTTTTACTCTGAAACCGAGTTCGACCTGCACAAGCTGTTCCCCCAATTGCGCGGCAATGCGATTGAAATCGGGCGCACCTGCATCCACCCCGATTTCCGTAATGGCGCGGGCATTGGCATGTTGTGGTTGGGCTTGGCGCAATTCATGGAAATGCACAAAGTGGATTACATGTTCGGCTGCGCCAGCATCAGCATGAATGACGGTGGTGCGCAAGTTTCAGCGATCATGAATGACGCCCGCCTCAATAACCTTGCCCCCGAAACGCTGCGGGTAAAACCTTTGATGCACCTGCTGCCCGCGCAGCCTGCCGCCAAGGTTGCGATGCCGCCGCTGCTGAAGGCTTACCTGAAACTCGGCGCATGGGTTGCGGGCGAACCGTGCCTTGACCCCGATTTCAACGTGGCTGACATTTTCATCCTGCTGGACGTGAATAATTTGAACACCCGTTACCACCGCCATTTCGTACAAGGTAGTCTACAAAAGCGCCCAGCCAGCGAAGTCAGCCTGTTGCGGGCAGCGTAAGGGCGTGCTGCTCAGTAAAAACGCTATCTACACAAAACCATTAACAGAATGTAACAATTCTGTCATATTTCCCGCCTACAATCCGGGCATCTCCGCTGCCGTCCCGGCTGACCATTTCTGACTTAGGGGTTTCCATGAGTACACTAGGCATATTGCTTACACTGTTGGCGCTAACAGCCTTCAGTTATTTCATAGGCCGTAAGCGCTCACTAGCGGTCGCAACCCGTAGCAAGCGCGGGGGCAATAACCTGCATTCCCTGCCCGGTTACTACGGTTATCTGGTCGCCGTTTGGTGCGGCATTCCTGCCTTGGTGATACTGCTGTTGTGGTCGGGACTATCCGATTCGATCATTACCCAAATGACGCTGGCTCACTTGCCTGCTGAGTTGCAAAACCAGTCTGGCGACCAAGTGAGTTTGATCAGCAACCAAATCCGTAACCTTGTGGCTAACGGGATAGAAACCGCCAACGACCCCGCAATGAAGGTTGCCGCCGAGGAATACAGCCGCCTGCAAACCATCAGCAGCATGGCGAAAACCGTAATGGTTTTGGTGGTGGCAATTGCCGGTTTTGCTGTCGGGATGCGCTTCATCAAGCCTAGCACCCGCGCCCGCAACCAAGTGGAACGGGTCATCCAATACACGATGATCCTGTGTGCTGCCATTGCCATCCTCACCACTGTGGGCATTGTGATGTCAGTGCTGTTTGAATCAGTGCGCTTTTTTGGCGAAGTCCCTGCAACCGATTTCCTGTTCGGCACACACTGGAGTCCACAAACCGCGATCCGTGCGGATCAGGTGGGTGGTTCAGGCTCATTCGGCGCTATTCCGCTGTTTGTCGGCACGTTGCTGATTTCTGCCATTGCCCTGCTGATTGCCGTGCCGTTGGGTCTAATGTCAGCCATTTACTTATCCGAATATGCTAGCCCCTTCATGCGTGCCTACATCAAGCCAGCGCTGGAAATTCTGGCGGGCATCCCAACCGTGGTATACGGCTTCTTTGCCGCCCTCACGGTTGCCCCCTTCATCCGTGATATGGGTGCTGCCATTGGCTTGAACGTCGCCTCGGAAAGTGCCTTGGCTGCGGGCGTGGTTATGGGTGTCATGATCATCCCCTTCATGTCCTCGCTTTCGGATGACGTAATCAACGCTGTACCCCAAGCGATGCGCGACGGCTCTTACGGCATGGGTGCAACCAAATCTGAAACCATCAAACAAGTGGTGTTACCCGCAGCCCTGCCGGGGATTGTCGGCGCATTCCTGCTGGCAGCTTCCCGTGCTATCGGTGAAACCATGATCGTGGTGATGGCGGCTGGCCTTTCTGCCAACCTTACCGTTAACCCGCTGGAAGCCGTGACCACAGTGACCGTGCAAATCGTCACCTTGCTGACGGGCGACCAAGAGTTTGACAGCGCGAAAACGCTGGCGGCCTTTGCCTTGGGCTTGGCACTGTTTGTTGTCACCCTGATCCTCAATATCCTTGCGCTGCACATCGTGCGCAAATACCGCGAACAGTACGAGTAAGCAGGAGTCCGTATGAGTACCACGATTACCGAAAAAGTCCGCGCTGGCCTAAGCAAGCGTTACGCACGGGAAAAACGCTTCCGCGCTTATGGCCTCATCTCCATTAGCTTAAGCCTCATGTTCCTCGTGCTGCTGATGTTCAATATTTTCAGCAAAGGTTTGCCCGCTTTCACCAGCACCTACATCAAGCTGGATGTAACGCTGGATGCACAAACTTTGGGTGTAACACCCGCATCCACCCCGGAACAGTTGCGTGTTGCCAACTACAGCGGCGTAATTCAAGCTGGAGTGCAAAACCTAGTTCCCGGCGTGGAAGACCGCAAACAGAAAAAAGCACTGAAATCACTGGTGAGTGGCGACGCGCAATATGACTTGCAACGCATGGTCGTGGCTGACCCCAAGCTCATCGGCTCGAACCAAACCGTGTGGGTATTGGCGGATGATGACATCGACATGTTCCAGAAAGGCTACGTCGACCGGAACGCCCCAGAAGCAGACCGCCGCATCAAAGATTTCCAACTGGTATGGTTGGATAAGTTGGAAGCCGAAAACCGTATTGAGCGTAAGTTCAACACCACCTTTTTCACCCGTGGCGATTCCCGCGAACCAGAGCAGGCAGGTATCCTGAGTGCGCTGATGGGTTCGGTTTACACCATGAGCTTGACCCTACTGTTTGCCTTCCCACTCGGGGTGATGGCAGCAATTTATTTGGAAGAGTTTGCGCCCAAAAACAACTTCTTCGTGGATTTCATTGAGGTCAACATCAATAACCTCGCTGCTGTGCCATCCATCATCTTTGGTTTACTGGGTTTGGCGATTTTCATCCAAGTGTTTGGAATGCCGCGCTCCTCGCCTCTGATCGGTAGCTTCGTGCTGACCTTGATGATTTTGCCGACCATTATCATTGCCAGCCGCGCTGCCCTGAAATCAGTGCCACCGTCCATCCGTGAAGCAGCGTTGGGCGTGGGTGCATCCAAAACCCAATCGGTGTTCCACCACGTTGTACCGTTGGCAATGCCCGGTATTTTGACGGGTACGATCATCGGCATGGCGCACGCAGTCGGTGAATCTGCCCCGCTGCTGATGATCGGCATGGTTGCCTTCATTGTCGACGTGCCACATGGCATTACCGACCCGGCAACCATCCTCCCGGTACAAATTTATTTGTGGGCAGACAGCCCGGAACGTGCCTTTACCGAGCGCACCTCCGCTGCCATCATTATCCTGCTGGCCTTCATGATCACCATGAACTTGCTGGCAATTGTCTTGCGTAAACAGTTTGAGAGACGTTGGTAATCTTATGATAGAAGCAACCATGAACACGGCGGCTGCTACGCCGCAAACCCATAAGCCTGCTGCTGGCGGTCGTGAAGAATTTGCGCATGACATCACTGGCACGGTCGGACGCCCATTCCTCGAAGGCAAGAACACCAAGTTCTTCTGCCGGGGCGTCAACGTCTTTTATACTGGCGACAAGCAAGCGATTTACGATGTAAGCGTCGACATCGGGCGCAACGAAGTTATTGCCATGATCGGCCCTTCCGGTTGCGGTAAATCCACTTTCCTGCGCTGCCTGAACCGCATGAATGACACGATTGCGGGTTGCCGCGTCACGGGTGAAATCAACCTTGATGGCGAAGATATACACGCCAAGGAACAAGACCCGGTATTGTTGCGGGCGCGGGTCGGCATGGTATTCCAAAAACCCAACCCTTTCCCTAAATCCATCTATGACAACGTAGCCTATGGCCCGCGTTTGCATGGCTTGGCTGCTAACCGCGCCGAACTGGATGACATCGTGGAACAAAGCCTGACTAAAGCCGGTTTGTTCAAGGAAGTCAAAGACCGCTTGCAAACCCCCGGCACGGGTCTTTCCGGTGGTCAGCAACAGCGTCTGTGTATTGCCCGCACCATCGCGGTCAGCCCGGAAGTGATCCTAATGGATGAACCGACTTCCGCGCTTGACCCAATTGCGACTGCGACTATTGAAGAATTGATTGATGAACTTCGCCAAAGTTTTACAATCTGTATTGTTACCCACTCAATGCAACAGGCTGCACGGATTTCACAACGCACGGCCTATTTCCATTTGGGTAAACTGGTTGAAGTGAATGACACCAAAACGGTCTTTACTAACCCACAACACCAATTAACTGAAAACTACATCACGGGCCGCTTTGGCTAGAGGAGCGGTAAAGGGTATGGATATGAATACAACACAACACACATCCCACCAGTACAATCAAGAACTGGAAGATGCCCGTAGCAAACTGATGACGATGGGCGGCTTGGTGGAAACGCAAGTCAGCAATGCCATCAAAGCGTTACTGGAGCGGGATAGCTCGCTGGGTGAAAGGGTTTCGTTTTCCGACTACGAAATCAATACGATGGAAGTGGCAATTGATGAAGAATGTGCAGGAATTATTGCCCGCCGCCAGCCTGCTGCCAGCGATTTGCGCTTGCTGATCACCATCATCAAAATTATCACCGATCTGGAACGGATTGGCGATGAAGCCGAGAAGATTGGGCGTTACGCTGTAGAAATGACGGAAAGCGCCACCGCTGGTGACTTGCACAGCTCCCTGCGCCATTTGGGTGAGCACGTCAAAATTATGATGCGTGATACGTTGGATGCCCTTGCCCGCTTGGATGTCAAGCAAGCCATGCAAGTTGCCACCAATGACCAACAAGTTGATGCTGAATTTGACTCCATTTCCCGCCAGTTATTCACCCGGATGCTGGAAGACCCGCGCAATATCAAAGATAGCCTTAACGTGACATGGTGCGCCCGTTCAATGGAACGCATCGGCGACCACTGCAAAAACATCTGCGAATACGTGATCTATCTGGTGAAAGGCAAAGACGTGCGCCACACCAATCTGGAACAGGTCAAGGACGAGATTCTAGGCGTATCGACAGGCTCAAACCGTTAAGCGCACTTCTCCAGCATCCACGCTGAGGAAACTCCCCCTGTCTTCATGCCAATCGCCCAACACAATCCGCTGTGCTGGGCGATTTGCTATGGTGACATCATGTACCGCAGGGCGGTGCGTATGCCCGTGAATCAAGCGTGACACCCCCGCAGCCGCCATCGTTTCAACTACTGCTTGTGGGTTTACATCCAGAATGGTTTCCGCCTTGCCCTGCATACGCATCCGGCTTTGCACCCGCATCGCTTCGGCCTGCTGGATGCGTTCCCCCAACGGTAAAGACAAGAATTGCTGCTGCCATTGCGGGTTGCGGAACAGCTTGCGTAGTTGCTGGTATTCCACATCATCGGTACACAAGCTATCGCCGTGTAACAGCAAGGTAGGCGTGCCGTAGAGGTCAATGACCTGCTGTTCCGGCAGCAAGGTGCAGCCCGTTGCCTTTGCGAAACCTTCCCCCACCAAGAAATCACGGTTGCCGTGCTGGAAATACATCGGCACGCCGCTAGCGCTGAGCCGTTGCAATGCATCCACCACGGGCAGGAATACGGCAGCGTGCGGCGTACCCAAAGCATCATCCCCAACCCAGTATTCAAAGAAATCCCCGAGGATGTAGAGCGCATCCGCCCTACCCTGTACGCTTGCCAGAAAGTCGAGCAACTGTTGGGTAATGCCGGGGCGGGAGGCATCCAAATGCAAGTCAGCGATGAACCATGTAGTCATAAGGTGTCTTTTATCATGAAAACAGCCATTGTTTTCGCAGATGCAAAAAACAAAAGCAAGAGAACATTGACCTTCTGTCCAGACTCTAATAAGTTTGATGCACCTCAACCAACCTGAACCGACATGACATACTGCATAGGCATTTCCCTCGACGCAGGGCTTGTATTGACCTCCGACTCGCGCACCAACGCGGGCATCGACCATGTAAGCACTTACAGCAAAATGCACCGTTGTGAAACCAACCCTGACCGCTGTCTGGTGATTCTAAGTGCGGGCAACCTTGCCACAACCCAAGGCGTCATCCAGCAAGTCCGCCGTGATGTGCAGGAAGGCCAACCGCGCAACCTCAATACGCTGAATTACCTTGCCGACATTGCCGAATATTTGGGTGATGTGCTGGTCAACAAAATCCGCAAACACACCGAACAGACGGGTTTCGTACCCGATGCCACGCTGATGCTGGGTGGGCAAGTCCACGGGCGCAACCCGAACATGTACATGATTTACCCGCAAGGTAACTACATCAGCACCTCGGATGAAACGCCCTACCTGCAACTCGGTGAAAGCAAGTACGGCAAGCCCGTGCTCGACCGCTTCCTCACCCGCGAAACTTCGCTGGAAGACGCCGCGATCTGCTCACTGATTTCGATGGACTCCACCATGAAAAGTAATGCCAGCGTGGGGCCACCGATTGAAATGCTGATTTACCCGCGTGACCAGTTTAGAACCCCCCGGCATTACAAATTTGAAGCGGAAGACCCATACCTTATCGCCATCCGTCACGAATGGGCCAACCACTTGAACCGGGCGTTCCGCTCCATGCCGCGCTTTGAAGGCCATCACCCGCTGTCGAATGGGGATGTAAATATATTCTAATCGCCATGCATGTCAAAGAAGCCACGCCCGCATCACAATCAACAAATTGTTGGATGGATCGGGCTGGTGTTTTTTGATGATGACAAGCAAGCTCTATCAGGTTCAGGTATATGATCTTATAAATCAAGCGGCAATAGCCTGAATCACCGCCGCTGGATTCTTATCCATCACTTGCAACAACACCCGCGCCGCACCTCTAGGCACTCGTAAACCCTGTTCCCAGTGACGCAACGTACCTAAGGAAATGCCGAAGGTAGTGCAAAACTTTTGTTGGCTCATGCCCGTTTTCTGACGGATGCCCTTTACATCAACCAGCTTAGGTTTGTGTTCGACCACCTTGGATGGCTCGCCTTTGGCATGGGCAATGGCATCATCCAGCCCTGCCATGATTTCAGTGAATGCGTTGCTCATTGCGCTCCCTCCAGTAATTGACCAGTTCCGTAACCACTTTGGCAAGCATTTGTTTTTCTTGGGTAGAAATATTGGCTTTGATGAATTCGGTTCATAAGTGCATAACCCGTTGATCAATGCTGAAACCAAGCTGTTCCATCACATGATCTCCTGCATAAAGATTTTCGCCGCAAGCAATCCCAATAGCCCAATGATCAGGATATTCAGCGCCTTATCGGAGAGTTTGCCGCGTAACTTGTCGCCCCATTCTGCCCCAACCATTGCCCCTAACACCGTGATGACCACCAACGGCACATTGCTGAACGCCATGCCATGCCACAAGCTGGCGGCAATGCCCGATCCGGTGGAAAACAGCACAACCAGCGGGGTCAGCAAAATGATGCTTTTGGGCTTCACCCCCAACAACAGTGAAACCAGCGGTAGCATGAAAATCCCCCCGCCGATCCCAAACAAACCCGACGCTAAACCAACCACCCCACCAATGGCGCTGATCCCCATCAAACTGCGCGGTGTATGGGAAAAGTCAGGCTGCGCGGGTGTTGTGTCATACAATTTCCGCATCAGCAGCAAGATGATAATGAGCAAAACCACCGCCAACGCCAGTAACAATGCCTTATCGCTGACAACATGGGGAATATTCGCCCCCACAACCGCCCCCAACACGGACGAAGCCACAAGGTATTTGGCGACCTGCCAATCAATGTTGTGACGGTTTCTAAATACGATGGGCGCAAGGCTGATAAAATTCATCATGTAACCCGTGAAGCGGATTTCCGCAGGCAACAGGCCGAAAACATCCGCCATCACCGTTAACACCGGCACAAGCAACAACGCCCCACCTACCCCAACCGTCCCAGTCAAGGTACTGGCAACAATCGCGGCGACAGCAAGCATCAGATATTCCATGACGTTCCCCTAACGCAAGCTGGCCTGTATGCGGCGGTCAATGATATTTTCCAGATGTTGCTGGGTCATGCCTTGGAAAGTCAGGTTCAGGTCAGCCTGAATGGCATCTTCAACGTATTGGTAGAAAGAATCCGGGCTGATACCGTGGAAAGGCGCACCGTAGCTGTCATCCAAGGTACGGTCTTTGTAACATTTGTTGCAGATCAGGATGGTGACACCCGCATCCAGCATCGCGTCAACCCCCTGAATGATGTTATCCGCCACAGCATCATCCATGCACGCCTTACGGATACCGTTGGGAAAACCCATGTCTGCCCCGTCTTCAATCAAAAAAATCTGCACATCAAATTTTTTCTGCTGCAACATGCCGACTTGGCGGATCAACTCCAGCATCAGGTAAGGGTCATTCGACCACATTTGGATCAAAGCAAAACGGGCATCATCCACAGGGCATCCTCGCATTAGTAATTCAGAATATGATGATGCGCCATCCTACTGGGAAATGGATTAGTTGGTATGATACAGGTCAATAATTCACATCCAGTTAACTGCCCTTCCTATTTTTATTTACCCCACCCGCCCCATACTCAAGCACAACCCCCGATACGCCTCATCCCAATGCTCCGCCGCACGGTTTTCTGGGCATCCCTTCCGCAACCAAATATAATAAGCCGCTTCACGGATCGCCGACTCGCTGGGCGTATTGGACTGAAACCATTCGCACGTCCCGCTCACCGCATCGTAAGGCAGTGACGCGAACCTGTCCCGCCCCGGCGATGGCTGGGTGTGGCGATAACAGTCGTTGCGCAGTGGGCATGGCTCTCCGGGGCAATACAACATAATCCGACTCCTGATGATTGAAAACGGGGAATAAAATAATGACAGCAATGAAACCGTGGTGTTGGCAAGCGGCACAGGATGCGAAAGGCCCAGATTGGTTGCTACTTGCCAAAGTAACCCCCAGCAGCGAGCAAGTACTGACGCACACTGCCGCTGCGGCGAGCATTGAGGGCTACACTGCCTTCGCCAACACCGCAGAATATTGCCCAACGCACCAACAAACGTGCAGCTTCCACACCTTTATTGATACCACGAATGCCGAAGCCTATCAGGCTAACCTGAGCGCTAAAGAACCGCGCAATATCTGGATATACAACCTGATCCAAATCCACCGTGATCAAGTCATAGTCGAATCGGGCTATGGCGGGCGGGGCGAAACCTATAATCAGGCTGAAACCGCATTCCTGCTGCGCCTATTCAACACGCCCGGCATCACCCTCGAAGCATGGCAAGTGTTTGCTGGTGGCAACGGCTACGATCATATCCTGATCCAAGAAGGCGCGGGGGTCGACAGCTTCCTTGCCTATCTCACCCCGCCCTGAAGGTATTCCCTTACACGGCGTATTCCGCCACCATGCGGTGCTCATTCCCCGGCAGCACTTCCACCACATCGTGTGCGGCATTAGTGGTTTCGACGCACAGCAGGCGCAGGTAATCATCGTCCTGCAAGTCCGCCATTTCCGCCGCGATTTTCGCCCACGGGTTCCACACCACCGCCGTATTGCTGCCACTTGAAGTAATGCGGATAGTGCGCCCCAATGCTGCGTCAACAATGTTCAATTCCGCCGGGGCGCTGGTGTAAATACGGTCAACTTCCGCATCAATTGTCACCGCGCCCACTTGCTGCTTGAGCGCACCGTTTGCCCCTGCCGCTTTGTCGATGTATTGCGTGCCTTCCAACCCCGTGACTTGGGTTTGGGTAATATCGCCCACGGCAAAATAGGTGTGCAGCGCTTGCGTGATGGAAAAAGCCTGATCGCCCGTATTGCGCGTCACCAAGGCCAAGCGCAAGGTTTTGCCCACGGTGATTTCCAGCGCCAGTTTGAAAGCGTAAGGCCAGATCGCCTGCGTTTCGGGAGTATCCACCAAGCCCAGCGTTACTTGCGTTTCACCCGCAGCCGTAGTCGCCGTGCCCCATACTGACCACAGCCGGTTGCGCACGAAACCGTGTGCCGGACGCCCCAAGCCTTGTGGGTCAGCCCCAAACCAAGGCCAGCAAATTGGCACGCCGCCCTTGATGGCTTTACCCGCTTGGTAATAAGCCTTGTCACTGAGGAACAAAACATCAGCTGGAGCGCTCTGCGGTTGGAACGACAATACCTGCCCCGCGTAAACGGAAATCACCGCGCTGGCATGAGCATTATTGATATTGATGAACGGCAAGCCACCTTTCCCTTCAACGAAGGTCAACTGGTCGGCAATCGCGTAATCGGCATTTAACTGTGCAATGGTCATGGTGCTTCTCTGCTTGAGTGGTTATAAATGTTGGCAAATTATACCGTAAACACAAACAGGAAGGAAAAAATGGGACACCCACAGCATGGAACAGAGGTGGAGGAGGAGGAGATGCCTCGTCCATCACTGTGGGTGCTTGCAAATGATCCTAGCTAGGAGGAGAGGAGGAGGAGAGATCGGATCACCCGTCTATTGCAATGCAGCAAATAGTAGGAATTCCGGCGCAAACGCACAAGCTACAATTTCTCAACTCACAGGTTAGGAAAGCTAACCATTAGTTATTTTGCAACGCGGCCTCTTCTTGCAACCATGCCACAAACGCGCCGACCGCCCGCTGGTTGCCTTCCTGCTGCTGCGGACGCACCACGTAATAAGCGTTTTCCAGCGGCATCCCCAATTCAAAGGGAATACAAAGCCTGCCCGCTTCAATATCGCACTGCGCTAGACGCCTGATGCTCAGTAACACGCCCTGCCCATCTATTGCCGCCTCCATCGCCAGCGAGACATGGTTGAAATGCAAACCCCGATTGGCATTAACCCCCTCGATCCCGTGCAACTCCAACCAACGCCGCCAGCTTGGATGCCCCACATAATCCGTGTCGTCGTGCAATAAGGTATGAAATTTCAGGTCTTGCGGCTGCTTTAGCGGATGCGGGTGAGCATCGCTAACCAAGGCAGGGCTGCACAACGGCATGGCAGAAACCGCAAACAATTTTTCCACCCGGCAACCGGAATAATGCCCCGCGCCGAAACGGATCATGACATCGACGGCACGAGAGCGGAAAAACGCTTCCATAGACGTGCTTTCCGAAACCGCATCCGAATCCACCATGCCCGCATCACCACTGATTTTCATATCAATTTCGGGATGCCTACGGGAAAAACGGTGCAAACGCGGAACCAGCCATTTGGAAGCAAAAGAAGGTGCTACCCGCAATGTAATGCTATCGGTTTGGCCTTCGCCGCGCATCAGATGCACCGCCTGCGCCAGATGGTCAAACCCCGTGCGCAATTTAGGCAAGGCTGCCTCGGCCTTTTTGCTCAAAATAATCGTGCGGTTTTTGCGTTCAATCAAAGAAAAGCCAAGATAATCCTCCAGATATTTAATCTGGTGGCTGATCGCGGCGCGAGTGACATTCAGTTCTGCGGCAGCCTTGGTAAAACTCCGATGGCGGGCAACAGCTTCAAACGCACGCAAGGCATTAAGGGGGGGCAATTGTTGTGACATAGCGCAATTATGCCTTGAGTCACTGTGAAAGCAAACCACCGGATAAAATCCAGTGGTTTCAAAAAAAAAGCAGAAATATATTTACAGGGTGATATAAGACAGCAGTCCAACCTGCACGGCATAAGGCAACAAAATAATGCCCGCGCCCAACCACCGCAGCATCCCCCCCATGGAGCAACTCGCCTTAGCAAACTGACACCACAGCAACACCAGCAACGCGACCTGAGCTACCGCTACCGTCATGGAAAGCGTCGGCACAGCACTGCTAATGGATAAAAGCGGATTAGAAAAGAAGTTAACAACAACAAACAAACTACCAAATAGCCATAACGACATAAACATGGCTTTCTGCGCAAACGTATAATGATACATCATCCGACCCCTAATCAGACAAACGTTAACACACTCAAACAGCGCAGCTAAGAGCCACCGAAACACACAGCCCGGTTTAAATTAAGACAGGAAAATCCCTAGAATGAAAGAAACCACCTTCGCAAAACCCAAATCCTTTTGAAGCCCGCCTGTCGCTTCAAAACCGGATTAGTAACCCGGAGCAAACCCTAACTAACACGGGGATATTCTCGCATTAATCAAATCTATTCTCAATAAGCGGGCGACAATCGGCGACAATTTTGACCATAAAAATGGTGCATAATTTGATCAATACGACAAAAGGCGGCGCACACTCAAGCAAGTCCCTTGTAGACAGCCCAAGCCAATAAAGCCGCCCTGTTCATCATAAAGTTTTATTAATTCGGCATCGTCATTTCCGGGCAAGCAAAAGCGCTGGCCTTGCCGGATACGGGCAGTTTGCTCGGGGGTCAAATGCAATTCGGGGACGTGCGGCAGTGCAGCATCCAGCGGTAATAACACCGCATCCAGCGTTTCCTGCCCTTGTTCCGCCAGCGAACGCAGTTCTTCCAGCGTAAACATGCGCAAGGCACTGAAAGGTTCCACCGATTCGCGCCGCAGCATCGAGACATACGCCCCGCAACCCAGCGCTTCGCCAATGTCTTCCACGAGGGTACGGATATACGTGCCTTTACTGCATACCACATCCAAGGTAATGGTGGTTGCGGTACGTTCCAAGACTTGCAGGGAATGGATGGTGACGGCACGGGCGGCACGCTCCACTTCCACACCTTGGCGGGCGAGTTTATAGAGTGGCTGTCCGTCTTTTTTCAGCGCGGAATACATCGGGGGGATTTGGCTAATAGCGCCGCGAAAAGCTTGTAGTGCGGCTTCAATATCTGTGTCACTTAGATCGGGAATGGGACGCGGATTGATTTTTTCACCTTCCGCATCACCTGTGGTACTCACATACCCCAAGGTTGCAGTCGTGACATAGCGCTTATCGGAATCCAGCAGCAAGCCGGAAACCTTGGTGGCTTCGCCAAAACACACGGGTAACATGCCGGAGGCTAAAGGATCAAGGCTGCCGGTATGTCCAGCTTTTTCCGCCTGAAATAGGAAACGTGCATCCTGCAAGGCTTTGTTGCTGGATACGCCAAGGGCTTTATCCAACAACAGGATGCCGTTGAGTTTACGGAACGTGCGGCGGCTCAAGACCCAACCACACCTTCTGCATCGTCCGCATCACCTGCGTCTGCACCATTGTCGTCGTCTTCGTGGCGGTCAGAAGCCACTGCTTTGGCGATCAGAACGGACAAAGCATTACCGCGTGACTGGGTATCGTCGTAGAAAAAGTGCAGCGCCGGAGTCATACGCAATTTCAACAGATGCCCCAATTCACGCCGCAGGAAACCCGCCGCATGGTTCAGTGCTTCCTGCGCTTCAATGCCATGTTCCGGTTTCATCACGTCGAACCAGATTTTGGCATGGGCGAAGTCTTTCGACACTTCCACATCCAGCAGCGAAATCATGCCCACACGCGGGTCTTTCACCCGGTCGCGGATCAGCATCGCGAGGTCACGGCGGATTTGTTCGCCCACCCGGTCAGCGCGGGCGAATCCATGAGGGTGTGAATGGTGTGGCATGGCTTAGATTTTCCTTGCCACTTCAACACGTTCGTAACATTCGATCTGGTCGCCTGCCTTCACGTCGGTATAGCCTTTAACCGCAATACCGCACTCAGTCCCCATGTGAACGTCTTTCACGTCATCACGGTGACGGCGTAAGGATTCCAGCTCACCGTCGAAGATCACCACGTTGTCACGCAATACCCGGATCGGCAAGCCACGGCGTACCGTACCATCGACCACCAAGCAGCCTGCAACCTGACCAAAGCCAGAAGAGCGGAAGACATCGCGGACTTCTGCCAGACCCACAAAGACTTCACGGACTTCAGGTGACAGCAACCCGCTCATTGCGGCTTTCACATCATCAATGGCTTCGTAAATGATGCTGTAGTAACGGATGGTCACACCCGCATCAACCGCATCTTTACGCGCACCGGCATCGGTACGCACATTGAATGCCATGATCGTTGCCTTTGATGCAGAAGCCAAATTCACGTCACTGGCACTGATGCCACCGACGCCTGCGGCAACCACACGGACTTCAACTTCATCCGTAGACAGTTTCAGCACTTCGTTACGCAACGCTTCCACGCTGCCTTGGACATCAGCCTTAATCAGCAAGTTGACTTGCGCACGTTCGCTAGCCTTAACTTGTGAGAAGAAGTCTTCCGATTTCGCGGTATTTTGTGCCGCAAAACGGCTATCACGGCGGCTTTCACGGCGCAATTCAGCAATTTCACGCGCTTTACGTTCGTCAGTCAGCACAATAACTTCGTCACCGGCTTCTGGCGCGGCGGAAAGCCCCAAAATGGAAACCGGCATGGAAGGCCCAGCTTCTTTGGTAGGACGCCCAGTATCATCAAACAGCGCACGAACCCGACCGTATTCCGCACCGCAGAGGATCAAATCGCCACGGCGTAATGTGCCGCTACGTACCAATACCGTTGCTACCGCACCACGGCCTTTTTCAATACTTGCTTCAATGACATGACCTGTTGCTGGTGCATCTTTCGGTGCTTTCAGCTCTAAGGTTTCAGCAACCAACAGCAAGGTTTCCAGCAATTCGTCCACGCCCTGCCCGGTTTTGGCAGAAACGTGCACCACTTCGACATCACCACCCCATGAGGTCGTGAGTACGTCGTGCTGGGAAAGCTCAGACAATACTTTTTCAGGGTCAGCCGCAGGCTTGTCAATTTTGTTGATAGCAACCACCAAAGGTACACCTGCCACTTTCGCGTGCTGGATAACTTCCTTGGTTTGTGGCATCACGCCATCGTCAGCCGCAACAATCAGGACAACAATGTCAGTGACCGTTGCACCACGCGCCCGCATCTGGGAGAACGCCGCGTGTCCCGGTGTATCCAAGAATGTTACCGTGCCGTGCGCAGTATCAACGTGGTAAGAATTGATGTGCTGGGTAATGCCGCCCGCTTCGCCCGCTGCGACACGGGTTTTACGGATGTAGTCCAGCAAGGAAGTCTTACCGTGGTCAACGTGACCCATGATGGTGACGACTGGCGGACGCGGGGAAGATTCATATTCCATATCCTGATCAATCATAGCCGCCAGCAATGCAGCATCATCCATTTCCTGCATCGGCTTGCCCTTGTGCCCCAATTCTTCGGTAACAAGGATCGCGGTGTCTTGGTCAATGGATTGGTTGATCGTGACCATCATGCCCATTTTCATCATCGCTTTGATAATGTCAGTGGCACGGATAGCCAATTTCTGCGCCAGATCGGAAACCACGATGCTGGGCGGAATTTCAATTTCTTTAACAACTGGCGCAACCGGCTTTTCAAAACCGTGCTTGTTGGCAGCTTGGCGTGGATCAGGACGGCTAAAGCTTTGCTTGCCACCGCCGCCACCTTTCTTCTTGCCGTGACGGTTGCCACCGGGGACATGCAACTCTTCACGGTCGCGCCCACCCGTTTTGCCTTTAACCGTTTTCTTGACAACTTTTTTGTCTTCAGCACGCTCTGGTGCAGCAAACGTTTCGGCAACCCGTTCAGCGACAACTTCCGCCACTGCGACTACCGGCTTTTCTTCCGGCACACTAGTATCAACCACGGTTTGTGGTGCAAGTGTAGGTTTCGGCTTAACTTTGAGCTTGGAAGGGCGACGTTTCAACGCAGAAGAAGCTTCTTCTTTAGCTGCTGCGGCGACGTATTCGCGCTGTTCTTTGGCACTCAGGTTATCGGTTGCTTCATTATTCGTTGTTACGGTCGTAACAGGCTGGACAGTAGCAACGGGTGGAGTACGTACAGGTTGCTGCTGAACCACAGGCTTCACCACGGTTGGTTCAACGGGTTTAGGCTTAGGTACTTCCACAACTGGAGTGGGAACCGGCGCGGGAGTAGGCTCAGGTGCTGGTTTCGGGGTAACTTCAACCGCGACCACTTCGGCGACAGGTGCTGGCACTACGGCTGGCTCTGGCACAACTGGCTCAGGCTCGGCGACTGCTACGGTAACGGGGGCAACCTTGGCGGGTTCATTTTTTTGACGCTGCTGTTCCATGCGGCGGGCTTCCAATTGGCGACGTTCTTGTTCCGCCTTTTGGATAGCGGCTTCACGTGCCTTGCGTTCTGCTGAGAGTTGGCGGGTCAACTCTTCTGTGCGGCTGGAATTATCCCCGGTCGCAGAGAATGTTTCGTTTTGCCCTGTTGGCGCTTCTGAGCCAAAGGTCTTTTTACGTCTGACTTCAACACTGACGGTTGTTTTACCCTTGCCTGCCCCCACCGTCATTTCACTGGTGGAACGGCGTTTCAGGGTAATATTGCTGCCACCACCGGCGGGTGCTTTGGCAGCACCTTGGCGGATATGCGCCAGCAACGTAAATTTCTGTGCATCAGTAATCCATGCATCTGGGCCATTGACGTGGATGCCTGCGTCCTGCAACTGCTTGAGCAGAACTTCGACGGGGGCATTGATCACCTCGGCAAGTTTTTTAACAGCTATATCCGACATTGTGTTCTTCCTCCCGCAGAATTAGGCTTCTGCATTATTACCTTCCGCAAACCACGGAGCGCGTGCCGTCATAATCAGGCTAGCAGCGCGTGTTTCGTCAATTCCGGTCATTTCGACCAGCTCATCGACAGCTTGTTCTGCCAAATCTTCCATTGTGCAGATACCGCTGGATGCCAGTTTGAATGCCAGTTCATCATCCATCCCATCCATGTGCAGCAAATCTTCCGCTGGCAAATGGCTGTCTTGGGAAATCGCTTGCGAGAGCAGTGCGGTTTGGGCACGGTCACGCAATTCATTCACGATGTCGGTGTCAAAACCTTCAATTGCCATGAACTCTTCGATAGGTACATAAGCAACTTCTTCGAGGTTAGTGAAACCTTCTTCCACCAAAATCCCCGCCACTTCTTCGTCCACGTCCAGCTTGTCCATAAACAAACTGACCAGCGCTTGCTGTTCTGCCTGCGTTTTGGCTTCAGCTTCTTCAACGCTCATCACGTTGAGTGTCCAACCAGTCAAATCGCTGGCAAGGCGTACATTTTGTCCGCCACGACCGATGGCTTGTGACAACTTTTCGCTGTCAACACCGATGTCCATCGTGCGGGTTTCTTCGTCAACCACAATGGACAGCACTTCTGCCGGAGCCATCGCATTCATGACGTAAGTGGCAATGTCATCATTCCACAGCACGATGTCGACGCGCTCTTTACCACCAAGTTCGTTGGTAACGGTTTGGATACGTGAACCACGCATACCGACGCAAGCACCAATCGGGTCAACGTTTGGCAGGTTGGCACGTACTGCCACTTTAGCGCGGGAACCTGGATCGCGGGCAGCGCCCATTATATCAATCATTTCTTGGCTGACTTCAGGAACTTCCAGTTTCATGAGTTCAATCAGGAAATTGACATCAGCGCGGCTGATAATCATCTGCGGGCCACGTGCATCGTGACGGATTTCTTTCAGCAAACCCCGCACCCGTGCGCCGGTATGCAGGTTATCGCCGGGAATCATTTCTTCGCGTGGGATGAAGGCTTCGGCATTTTCGCCCAAGTCAATCACTACACCTTTGCGGTCAGTGCGTTTGACCACACCCATGATCAGTTGCCCAACTTTGTCGCGGTAAGCGGAAACGACTTTTTCGCGCTCAGCTTCACGTACCTTGGCAACAATGACTTGTTTGGCGGTCTGGGCGGCAATGCGCCCGAATTCGACGGAAGGGATGGCTTCTTCGATGTAATCACCGATTTGCGCATCCAAGCCACGGTCTTTAGCGTAGCTGATCAGGATTTGGCGTTCTGGGGTTTCAAACTCAGGGTCTTCGTCGTCCATTACTTTCCAGCGGCGGAAAGTATCGTAATCGCCAGTTTGGCGGTTAACAGAGACACGGACATCCATACCCATGCCATAACGCTTGCGGGTTGCCATTGCCAGTGCAGTCTCGACAGCCTGAAAGATCAGGTCTTTGCCGACATTTTTCTCATTAGAAACTGCATCAACAACATAGAGAATTTCTTTATTCATGCGTGCTTACCGCCCTTACGCTGAGGTCGAATATCATCTAAAACCAGTCTACCGCGATCAATGATGTCATACGGGATTGCGTATACCGTACCTTCCACATCCACGGAAATCTGCTCGTCATTTACATCCACCAATTTGCCGACAAAGTTACGCCGCTTTTCCACGGGTAAACGGGTGCGCACCTTAATTTGTCTGCCGAGATAGCGGGTATAGTGTGCTGGAATAAACAAAACCCGATCCAAGCCGGGTGAAGACACTTCCAGAATGTAGGCCAGTGGAATGAGGTCATCCACATCCAGCGCCGCACCTAACTGGTTGCTGACACGTCCGCAGTCGTCCACTGTGATCCCTTGTTCGGCATCAATGAACACCCGCAGCAAAGCACTTTCTATTTGCGGACGGTATTCATATCCCCACAGCTCGTAACCGAGGCCGGTAACAGTCGTGTTGATCAATGTATCGAGTTTTTCCTGCATCACGTTTCCTGGGCCATCCCATTAGGCAGATAATAAAAAAGCCCCGTAAAGGGGCTTTTTGTATTTGGTAGCGGGGGCAGGATTTGAACCTGCGACCTTCGGGTTATGAGCCCGACGAGCTGCCAGACTGCTCCACCCCGCATCAGAGGTGTGAACTATAGACACATTTACTAAGGCTTGCAAGGTCTATTATTAGCAAAAATCAAATTACCTGACGTAACGGTAAATAAAGCCCGGAAACGCGGACACCATGAACAAGAAAAACGTTACCCAGTAGAACTCCCAGCCTTGGGGATAGATGCTACCGCTTACTTTGTACTCTAAGCCCATCGCCAATGCGCCACACAGCACATACAACAACAGCCATTCCAGCACCCGTAACCACGGCGACTTACTGTCACATTGCAGGATAAGGAAACAACGCTGGCTCAACCACGGCAGGTTAGCCAGCAGCAAAGCAATGGCGAGGAATCCCCATTGCATAACAGACAAACTCATAAACTTGCGACCACTGCTGCTGAACAAATACCCATCAAGACGCTAGGAAAAATCCCCAGCACCACCATCAGTAGGCCATTTACGCTCAGAAGTATGGTGAAATCAAGCTCTGCTTCAATCGGTGCGGTGTTATCCGGCTTATCGAAGTACATCATTTTGATGGCACGCAAGTAATAGAATGCACCGATAACCGACAGCACCACCATGAATACCGCAGGCCACAAATACCCAGCTTGCATAACCGCATCAATAATAGACAGCTTGGCATAGAAACCAACTGTCGGCGGAATCCCTGCCATCGAGAACAGCAGCATCATCATGATGAAAGCATACCAAGGGTTACGCTCGTTTAAGCCTTTAATGTCGTCCAGCGTTTCAGCTTCAACACCTTCGCGGCTTAACAAAATCAGCACGGCAAACGCACCGGCTGCGGTCAATGCGTAAGTAATGGTGTAGAACAGTGCTGCACCGTACCCTTGCGTCGTCCCTGTCAAAGCACCCAACAGGATGAAACCCATGTGCGCAATGGTCGAATAAGCCAGCATCCGTTTCAGGTTAAACTGGGCAATTGCCACCAGATTACCCAAGAATACCGACAGCAAACCAAACACCAGTAACATCTGCCCCCAACCGGGTTGCGCAACAGCCATCGACTCTGCCAGCACACGCAGGAACATTGCCAACGCCGCCAGCTTCGGCACACTCCCCAAGAACATGGTCACAGCAGTAGGTGCGCCTTGGTAAACATCAGGAACCCACATGTGGAACGGCACTGCCCCAAACTTAAAGGCAATCCCGGCAACCATAAACACCAGTGCAAACAGTAACGGGATATTCTGCATCACATTTTGGACGCTGACATAAGCCGCCACACCAGCAATATCCAGCTTGCCGCTCAGCCCGTACAAAATGGAAATACCGTACAACAACATGCCAGAGGCAACCGCACCCAGCACAAAGTATTTCATCGCTGCTTCGGTGGAACGCCCATCATCACGTTTGAATGCCACCAGCACATACATGGACAGCGCCAGCAACTCCAAGCCCAGATACACCACCAACAAATTATTGGCGGATGACATCACCATCATGCCCAATACCGAGAACAGGCTCAGCAAGAAAAACTCACTCTGCCACAAATCCTGTTCCCGCAAATATTTACGCGCGTAAACAAAGATGCCGACCGTCAATAACAGGATGCTGATTTTCAACACCCCACCGAGGTCATCACGCACATACATATCGTGCAAGCCAGTGATCTTGTCACCGCCCATGGAGCTGTACACCAGCAAAGCGGTTGCCAGCAGTGCCACGATGGACAGTAAATATGTCACCATGCGGCAGGCTTCGCCCAAGAACAAATCCATCAGCAAAATAAGGCAGATCGTGCTCAGCAGGAAAATTTCAGGTGTGGCAATTGCAATATTCATCATAGCTGACAAGCCTCCACAACACTCCGCCCAATGCAAATCTTGCTCTGCAAAGCTTGCGTCACCAAGTTTTTGATCGACATATCCATTACATCCGTCAAAGGCTGAGGCCACAAGCCCAACAGCAAGACCGCACCCGCCAGCAATGCCAGCATCACAAATTCACGTTGGCTGATGTCCTGCAATTCTGCGACTTCACCATTTTTGATGTCGCCGAAAATAACCCGCTTCACCAACCACAAGGTATACGCAGCCCCAATAATCAGGGTTGTTGACGCCAAGATTGCCACCCACGCATCCGACTTGAAGCTCGCAAGGATTACCATGAATTCACCCACGAACCCAGATGTCCCCGGCAAACCTGTATTCGCCATCGCAAACAGCACGAAGAACGCCGCAAACATCGGCATCCGGTTAGCGACACCACCGTAAGCATTAATGTCACGGGTATGCATCCGGTCATACAAGACCCCGATGCACAAGAACATTGCGCCGGAAATGAAACCGTGCGACACCATCTGCACCATCCCGCCCTGCATTGCCAACATGGCACTCGCCATACTGGTGCTATTGGCCTGCGCGGATTCTGCAATGCTGTAAACGAGGAAGAAGCCCAAGGTAACGAAGCCCATGTGCGCGATGGAAGAGTAAGCCACCAGCTTTTTCATGTCCTGCTGCACCAATGCCACGAAGCCGATGTACACCACCGCCGTCAAGGACATGAACAGCACCAACCAATCCAGTTGCGCAGCGGCATCCGGCACGATTGGCAGGGCAAAACGCAGGAAAGCATACCCACCCACTTTCAAGGTAATCGCTGCCAAGATCACAGAACCGCCCGTTGGCGCTTCCACGTGCGCATCCGGCAACCACGTATGCACTGGCCACATCGGCACTTTCACCCCGAAAGCCAGCAGGAACGAAAGGAAAATCAAGATTTGCGGGGTACGTCCAATCGGCAGTTTTTGCAGGTCAGCAATCGCAAAGCTCGCGGTGAAACCTTCCGTACCACCGCCCAATTGATAGAGGTAGATCAAGCTGATCAGCAAGAACACCGAACCAAAGAAGGTGTAAAGGAAAAACTTGATGGTGGCATACACCCGGCGTGCGCCCCCCCAAATCCCAATGATCAGGAACAACGGAATCAGCATCCCTTCAAACATGATGTAAAACAACATCGCATCCAGTGACGCAAACACCCCGTTGACAACCCCTTCCATGATCAGGAAAGCCGCCAAATACTGGGAAATGCGGTACTTAATGACTTCCCAACCCGCAATCACCACCAACACCGTAATAAAGGTATTCAGCAAGATCAACGGCATGGAAATGCCATCTATACCCAGATGGTAATTAATGTTGAAGGATTCCACCCACGGCAGGAACTCCACGAACTGCATATTGGCAGTCGTGCGGTCGAACCAAGCATAGAGCGGCAGGCTGAGCAAAAAGGTCAGCAACGCAACCCCCAGCGCAAATTGTTTGGCACCGAAACGGTCGCCGACAATCAGCACCCCAAAACCACCGACTATCGGTAGCCAGATCAGAAAACTCAGTATTGGCAAATCAAGCATGTGCATTTCCAAGTAAAACCTTAGGGGCTAGAAAAACAGGAGCCACGTGACCATCAACAAGATACCCACGAACATCGAGAAAGCGTAATGGAACAGATACCCCGTCTGGAGACGACGCGCCATCCCAGAGAACCATTCCACCGCTTTCGCCGAACCATTCACGATCAAACCATCAATCAGGAAGCGCTCACCGAATGCCCACAAAGCATTCCCCAAATTGAGCGAGCCTTTGGCAAAGACTTTCTGATTGAAATCATCCATGTAATATTTGTTGTCCAGCAAAGTGTGCAGCCAATGGAATTTGACATACGCCCACTTCGCAACCGCATCGTTTTTCATGTAGATGTACCACGCCGCACCCAAGCCAGACATCGCCAGCCAGAACGGCGGAGCCATCAAACCGTGCAGGATGAAGCTGGAAATACCGTGGTAGCCTTCGCTGATTTCTTGGATCACCAAATGCGCTGACTGCAATTTGTCATTCTGCGGGATGAAACCGTGCAAATCATCGTGGACATAAATGGCGTCGAGGAAGAAATTACCCACCACCATCGGGTCAAGCAGATAACCTGCGAACACAGACGGAATCGCCAGCATGATCAATGGGATAGTTACTACCCACGGTGATTCATGCAAGTGGTGCATGGTATGGTCATCCATGCGCTCTTCGCCGTGGAACACCAAGAAGAACATACGGAAACTGTAGAACGCCGTGACAAATACACCCAGCAGCACCAGCGTATACGCATAACCGGATGCCCACAGGTGCGATTCATGTACCGCTTCGATAATCAGGTCTTTGGAGAAGAAGCCGGAGAAACCGGGAAAACCAATCAGCGCCAACGAGCCAATCAAGGAAGTCCAATAGGTAATCGGCATGTATTTCTTCAAGCCACCCATCTTACGGATGTCCTGCTCATGGTGCATGGCGATAATGACGGAACCCGCCGCGAGGAACAGCAACGCCTTGAAGAACGCATGGGTCATCAAATGGAACACTGCCGCCGAGTAAGCCGAAGCCCCCAACGCCACGGTCATGTAACCGAGCTGCGACAGCGTGGAATATGCCACCACCCGCTTAATATCATTCTGCACGATACCAATCAGCCCCATGAAAAAGGCCGTGGTCGCGCCAATGATCAGAATCAGGTTCAACGCCGTATCGGACATTTCAAAGATCGGTGACATCCGCGCCACCATGAAAATACCCGCCGTTACCATTGTTGCCGCATGGATCAGTGCGGAAATTGGCGTAGGGCCTTCCATTGAATCTGGTAGCCACACATGCAACGGAACCTGTGCCGATTTGCCCATTGCCCCGATAAACAGGCAGATGGCAATAAAGGTCAACAACTCCCACTGGATGCCTGGCAGTACCTCAATCGGCGGTTTGCTGATGTGGATCGTGCCAAACACTTCTGCATAGCTCAGGGTTTCGTAGAAGGTGACAATCGCGGCAATCCCCAGTAAAAAGCCGAAGTCACCCACGCGGTTGACCAAGAATGCCTTCATATTGGCGTAAATGGCGGTATCTTTCTTGTACCAGAAACCGATCAGCAAGTAAGACACCAAACCCACCGCTTCCCAGCCGAAGAACAACTGCATGAAGTTGTTGCTCATGACCAGCATCAACATGGAGAAGGTAAACAGGGAAATGTAGCTGAAGAAACGCTGATAGCCGGGGTCATCGTGCATGTAACCGATGGTGTAAATATGCACCATCAAGGAAACAAACGTCACCACCAGCATCATCATTGCACTGAGGTTGTCGATCATGAAACCGACTTCAAAGTGGATTTTATCCACCACCGCCCACGTATAAACCGTGCCGTTATAATCATTGCCATTGAGCATGGTGTCGTTCGCCACCAGCAACGACAGCACGAAGGCTACCGCCACACCCAGCGTCGTTACCCAATGCGCCCCGGCACGCCCAACTTTCTTGCCGAACAGCCCCGCAACAATTGCCCCAAATAAAGGTGCAAGCGGAATTGCCAGATAAATTGCTTCCATCGCTTACCCCTTCATCGCATCAAGTTCTTGGACATTGATCGTGCGCCGGTTACGGAACAAGACCACCAGTATCGCTAGGCCAATCGCCGCTTCCGCCGCCGCCACCGTGAGGATGAAGAACACGAACACTTGCCCCGCCATATCCCCCAGATAATGGGAGAAAGCGACAAAATTCAGGTTCACCGACAGCAACATCAATTCGATGCACATCAGCAGGATCAGCACGTTCTTGCGGTTCAAAAACATGCCAGCCACGCTGATGGAAAACAGCAAGGCGGCAACGATCAGGAAATGTGACAAAGGGATCATGCTTTTTTCTCGGCCTTCATGTTAACCAGACGGATACGGTCGGCACGGCGTACCTGCACCTGTTGCCCAATATCCTGCTTCTTAGAGTCAGGACGGCGGCGCAAGGTCAGGACGATCGCCGCAATAATTGCCACCACCAAAATGACCGCAGCAATCTCGAACGGATACACATAATCGGTATACAACAACACGCCCAACGCTTCGGTGTTATTCGCAGGTGAGGGTACGGCTGCTTGGCTGGTTTGGAACGGGCCACTTTGCAGCACTAGCACCATTTCCACCGCCATCACCGTCGCGACCAGCAAACCGACCGGCAAATACTTGGCGAACCCTTCTTTCAACGGGTCAAGGTTCAAATCCAGCATCATAATGACGAACAGGAACAGCACCATGACCGCCCCCACGTATACCAACACCAGTACGATGCCGAGGAATTCAGCCTCCAGCAGCAACCACAACCCGGCGCTGGTAAAGAAACTCAAAATCAGGCACAACGCGGCATACACCGGGTTACGCACCGTTACCATCCCTACTGCCGCTGTTACCAGCACGCCAGCAAAGAGATAAAAAATGATCTGCTCAAATGTCATGCCATTCCCTCAACGGTACGGTGCATCGGCTGCTTTCATCTTGGCGATTTCAGCTTCATGCTTGTCGCCAACTGCCAGCAGTTTATCTTTGGTCTGGATGTTCTCGCCGCGATTCTCGAAGTGGTACTCGAAAATATTGGTTTCGACGATCGCATCTACCGGGCAAGCTTCTTCACAGAAACCGCAGTAAATGCACTTGAACATGTCGATGTCGTAGCGCGTGGTACGGCGTGTGCCATCCGGGCGCTCTTCCAAGTCAATGGTAATCGCCAGTGCGGGGCAAACGGCTTCGCACAGCTTGCAGGCGATGCAACGCTCTTCCCCGTTCGGGTAGCGGCGCAACGCATGATGCCCCCGGAAACGCACTGAAATCGGTGTCTTTTGCTCCGGGTACTGGATCGTAAGCTTGCGTTCAAACAAGTACTTGCCCGTGACCCCCAAGCCCTGCATCAACTCATGCAAGCTGAAAGACTTGAGATAATGTTTCAGGTTTATGCCCATCGAACCCTCCTTACGACAACCACGGCTGCCAGCCGAAGCCAATCGCAATACCTTCGGCGAAAATCCACACCAGCGTGACCGGAATCAATACTTTCCAGCCCAAACGCATGATTTGGTCATAACGGTAGCGCGGGAACGTAGCGCGGAACCAGAAAAACAACAGCATGAAGAACGATGCCTTCAACAGCAGCCAATGCACACCATTGCCAAAGAACAGCCCCAACACCGGCATTTCTGTGAGGAACGTCAGCCCTTGGAAAGGCGACAACCAACCACCGAGGAACATCAGCGAAGTCAGCGCTGAAATCAGCCACATATTGGCGTATTCCGCGAGGAAGAACACCGCAAAGGCCATGCCGGAATATTCCACATGGAAACCCGCCACGATCTCGGACTCACCTTCCGCCACGTCGAATGGTGCACGGTTGGTTTCCGCTACACCGGAAATGAAATACACCAAGAACAGGCCGAACAAAGGCCACACGAACCAACTAAAGATACTGCCGGATTGTGCATGGACAATATCGTTCAGGTTCAAGCTGCCTGATACCATCAGCACCCCGACCAACGCAAAGCCCATCGCAATTTCATACGACACCATTTGCGCCCCGATCCGCAACGCACTCAATTGCGCGTACTTGGAGTTGGATGACCAACCCGCGAGGATGATGCCGTACACGCCCAACGAGGTAAGCGCCAACAGGAACAACAACCCAGCATTAATGTTCGCCAGTACCATGCCATCCGCAAATGGGATAACTGACCATGCGGCAAACGCAGGCCCCATCGCCAACAGCGGTGCAATCAGGAACAGGAAGCGGTTGGATTTAGTCGGAACCACCACTTCCTTAAACATCAGCTTGAACATATCCGCAAACGGCTGGAGCAGACCTTTAGGCCCGACCCGGTTTGGCCCGATACGCACTTGCATGTAACCGATAACTTTACGTTCCGCGTAGGTAGCGTAGGCAACCAGCAAAATAAGCGGCACAACAATTGCCACAATCTTGATCACGATCAAGACCACAGCCACCATCCACGCCGGGAGAAACGTACCAAAAAGACTTGCGAGTGTTTCCATCATTTCCCCTAACCTGCCTTTGTAATGTGGATGGAGCCGAAAGCCGCACCCAATACAGCCGAGATTTCAAGACCTGCCTGCAAACCCGCGCAGCCAGCCGGAATACCAACATCACGTTGCGCAGGCAATGTGACAGAGAATTCCCCCTGCCGGACTTTCAGCGTATCACCATCGGTAACACCCAGCGTGTCAGCATCTTGCGGGTTCAGGCGCACCACTGTTGTCGGGATCATCGCCTGCAAGGCTTTGGCACGGCGCACTAACAAGTCGGTGCGGTACATTTCCACGTCACCGATACGTTGGAACTCGCCGTCTTCCGCCCCTCTCCCCTTGAGGGAGAGGGGTTGGGGTGAGGGGTTCTTGTACGTGTTATCGCAGACTTCCGCGCCGTCCAGTTCTAAACGCAGTTCCGCAACAATTTCCTCTGTCCCCATCCAATCGAAGTCTGGAACGCCAACGGTATTACCGAGGACGCGCAAGATTTTCCATGTCGGGCGGGCTTCACCGACCGGCTCGGTTGCACCCTTGAAGGATTGCCAGCGGCCTTCGGTATTGCACAATGTGCCTGCACTTTCGGCAAACGTGGAACCGGGCAACAGCACCGTGGCGTACTTGCGTACTGTTTCATCCGCGAATGGCGTAATCGCAATCACGTTATCGGCGGCAGACAAAACCTGCATGGCTTGTTGTGGGTTGGCGAAATCTGCCAATTCCGCATTCAACAGCACGAAAGTACGGGTACTTTCATTCAGGAATTCACTGACGGGTACGCCGGGCTGCTTGAGTTCGCGCCCTGCGGAAAGGCGATGCGGCACTACGCCCGCCACCCATGCACCGACGGTATTCGAGCTTTCAGCCAAATAGCCGAAGGTTGCGCCTGTTTGCTGGGCAATTTGGTTTGCCAATGCCCGCAAAGTGGAAAATGCCGGGTGTTGGACAGCAACATTACCGAGCAATACCACCGCGTGTTCGGCATTTTTCAGGGCAAGCATGGTGCTGTTGTCAGGATCGTCGAGCATGGCTTGCAGTGCTTGCACCATCGCTGCCGGAGCGACTGCCTGTTGCGCGACATCGTAGTTAAAGTCGAATGCACGTGGGTTCACTGCCATGACTTTCGCACCATTCAGCGCAGCCTTGCGCAAACGGTGGTTCAGCATCGGCTGTTCTTGGCGCACATTGGAACCGATCAACAGTGCCGCATTTTGCTTTTCCAGTTCGCCCAACGGCATCCCCAGATACGGGCAGATAGGTGCGGCATCTTGGTCAGCAAAATCAGTTTGCCCCAAACGGTGGTCAATGTTGCGCACATTCAAACCACGCATCAGGCGTTGGAATAGGTAAAGTTCTTCCAGCGTGGAAGCGGCACTTGCCAGTGCGCCTGTACGGGCTGGATCAGCCGAGCGCAGGATTTCAGCCGTGGCATCCAAAGCCTGCTGCCAACTTACGGTGTACCAAATGCCATCGCGCTTAAGCATCGGCTTTTCGATACGTTCCGGGCTGTAAATGCCTTGGTAAGCAAAACGGTCGCGGTCGGAAATCCAGCATTCGTTAATCGCGTCATTTTCACGCGGTACGGAACGCACCACTTCCTTGCGGAAAGTATGAACTTGGATATTCGAGCCAACGCAGTCGTGCGGGGCAATAGCGTCGTGCGCTTGCAGTTCCCACGCCCGAGCCTTGTAACGTGACGGTTTGGCAGTCAGCGCACCGACTGGGCAAAGGTCAATCACGTTGCCGGAAAGTTCTGACTTGAGGGATTTTTCGATGTAAGTGCCGATTTCCAAACGGTCGCCGCGCCCTACCCCGCCCATTTCGCGCATCCCGGCAATTTCATCACCGAAACGCACACAGCGGGTACATTGGATACAGCGGGTCATTTCGGTAGCAATCAGCGGGCCAATGTCCTTGTCCTGCACTACCCGTTTGACTTCGGCGTAGTTTGATTTGCAACTGCCGTAAGCCACAGACACATCCTGCAATTCGCACTCGCCGCCTTGGTCGCAAATCGGGCAATCCAGCGGGTGGTTAATCAGCAGGAATTCCATGATGGATTTCTGCGCATCGCGGGCTTTGTCAGTGCGCGTCCAGAACTTCATGCCAGCACCCACCGGGGTGGCGCAAGCAGGAACCGGCTTCCACGACTTTTCCATTTCCACCAGACACATACGGCAACTGGCAGCAATCGAGAGCTTTTTGTGGTAGCAGAAACGCGGGATGCTGATCCCATTCGCGTCCGCCACGTCAATCAGCATCGCGCCTTTGCGTGCCTCTATCGGCTGGTCGTTGATTTCAATTGTGACGAATTCTTCTGCCATGTATTACCCCTTCGCCACCATGCTACGTCCGTGTTTGACGTAGTATTCAAATTCTTCGCGGAAGTGCTTGACGAAACTCCACACCGGCATTGCTGCCGCCTCACCCAAGGCGCAGATCGAACGGCCTTCGATGTTGTGGGATATTTCTTCCAAGCGCGTAATGTCTTCCGGCTTGCCCTTGCCTTCCACAATCCGGGTCAACATGCGGTACAACCAGCCTGTACCTTCACGGCACGGCGTGCATTGTCCGCAGGATTCGGAAAAGTAGAAGCGTGAAATGCGTTGCAACACCTTGACCATATCGGTGCTGTCATCCATCACGATCACCGCCCCGGAACCCAAGTATGAACCAGCTTTGGCAATGGTGTCGTAATCCATCGTCAAGCCCATCATCACGTCACCCGGCAGCACCGGCACGGAAGAACCGCCCGGAATGACCGCTTTCAGTTTGCGCCCAGTGCGTACCCCGCCTGCCATTGCCAGCAGTTCAGGGAATGGTGTCCCCATCGGAATTTCAAAGTTGCCGGGATTGTTCAAATGCCCGGACATGGAAAACAGCTTTTCGCCCCCAGCATTTTTCACACCCAGATCGGCAAACCACTTGCCGCCGTTGCGCATGATTACCGGAATGGAAGAAAGCGTTTCGGTGTTATTGATCGTGGTCGGGCGACCGTAGAGGCCAAAACTCGCAGGGAATGGCGGTTTGAAACGCGGTTGGCCTTTTTTGCCTTCCAGCGATTCCAACAGCGCGGTTTCTTCGCCGCACACATACGCACCAGCGCCCAACGTGCCGTACAGGTCGAAATCGACGCCCGTACCTTGGATATTTTTGCCCAATAAACCGAGTTCGTAGGCTTCTTTCACCGCTTGCTCGAAACGGATGAAAGGCTCATCCATGAACTCGCCGCGCATGTAGTTGTAACCGACCGTCGCACCGATGCTGTAACCGGCAATTGCCATGCCTTCGACCAGCGCGTGCGGGTTGAAACGCAGGATGTCGCGGTCTTTGCAGGTTCCCGGCTCGGATTCGTCAGAGTTACACACGATGTATTTTTGACCCGGCATATTGCGTGGCATAAAGCTCCACTTCATGCCGGTAGGGAAACCCGCACCGCCGCGTCCACGCAGGCCGGATTCCTTTATATTTTCAATGATCGTTTCGGCAGGGGTCTTTTCTGCCAGAATTTTTTTCCACGCTGAATAGCCGCCGGTTTTCAGGTAGCTTTCCAAGGTATGGGCTTGGTCGCCGAATTGGGTGGTGGTGAAACAGACTTGATTTGCCATGTGCTTACTCCAGTCCGTCCAAAATCTCGTCCACTTTCGCAGGGGTGAGATGGGTGTGGTATACGTGGTTGACCTGCATCATCGGGGCGCTGCTGCACGCTGCCAAGCATTCTTCTTCCACTTTGAGGAAGAATTTGCCGTTCGATGTCGCCTCACCCAGTTTAATGCCCAGCTTGTTCTCAATGTGCTCAAGGATGTTGTCGGAACCGCACAACATGCAAGATACGTTGGAACAGACCGAAATGCTGTATTTCGCTGCCGACTTCTTATCCATTTCAAACATGGAGTAGAAGCTGGCAACTTCGTACACGGCAATTTCAGGAATGCCGATGTAATCCGCCACCGCATCCATTTTTTCCACGGATAGGTAATGGTCTTCGTGCATCACGGCACGCAGGGCTGCCAATAGCGCGGATTGCCGTTTGTCGGCAGGATAGCGCTGCAACCAGCTATCAATTTCCTCACGCTCGTGATGGCTGAGAAGGTCGCTTTTGCGTTTGAGTTCAGTCATCAGCGGTCAATCTCCCCGAATACAATGTCTTGTGTGCCGATAATCGCCACCACGTCTGCCAGCATGTGGCCTTTCGCCATTTCGTCGATACCCGACAAGTGGGCAAAACCCGGCGCACGGATTTTCAGGCGGTAAGGCTTATTCGCCCCGTCAGAAACGATGTAGCAACCAAACTCACCTTTCGGATGTTCAACGGCTGCATAGGCTTCGCCTTCCGGCAAGCAGTAACCTTCCGTAGCCAGTTTGAAATGCTGGATCAGCGATTCCATGTCCTGCTTCATGTCAGTGCGTTTCGGCGGCGATGATTTCGCGCCTTCCAACATGACTGCACCCGGATTGTGGCGCAACCAGTTGATGCACTGCTTGATAATGCGGTTGGACTGGCGCATTTCTTCGATACGCACCAAATAGCGGTCGTAACTGTCGCCTTGCACACCCACCGGGATGTCGAAATCGACTTTATCGTAAGCTGCGTAAGGTTGTTTCTTGCGCAAATCCCATTCAATACCAGAACCACGCAGCATCGGCCCAGAGAAACCCATTTGCAGGGCGCGTTCTGGCGATACCACGCCGATCCCGACCAGACGCTGTTTCCAGATACGGTTGTCGGTCAGCAGGGTTTCGTATTCATCCACATAGCCGGGGAAACGGTTGGTGAAATCTTCCAAGAAATCCAGCAAGGAACCGCCACGGTTAGCGTTGAGGCGCTTGGCTTCTTTTTCTGTGCGGAAACGCGAGGTTTCAAACTGCGGCATGAAATCCGGCAGGTCACGGTAAACCCCACCCGGACGGTAATAGGTGGCGTGCAAACGTGCGCCGGATACCGCTTCGTAGGCATCCATCAAATCTTCACGTTCGCGGAAAGCATACAGGAACATGGTCATTGCACCCACGTCCAGCGCATGTGCGCCGATCCACAGCAAGTGGTTGAGGATGCGGGTCACTTCGTCGAACATGGTGCGGATGTAGAGTGCACGTTCCGGGGCAGTAATGCCCAGCAGCTTCTCAATCGCCAGCACATAACCATGCTCGTTGCACATCATCGACACGTAGTCGAGACGATCCATGTAGCCAATGCTTTGGTTGTACGGCTTGCTTTCAGCGAGCTTTTCCGTACCCCGATGCAACAGGCCGATATGCGGGTCAGCACGGACGATGACTTCGCCATCCATTTCCAGTACCAGCCGCAGCACCCCATGCGCTGCCGGATGTGCCGGACCAAAGTTCAGCGTAAAGTTGCGGATTTCAGGCATTAGTCATCATGCTCCTCTACGGCGGGGGAACGCTGGTCGGCACGGATTGTCCGTGGAACCAGTACACGCGGCTCAATTGACACAGGTTCGTATATGACGCGCTTTTGCTCAGCGTCGTAACGCATTTCCACATGCCCAATCAGCGGGAAATCTTTGCGGAACGGGTGTCCGACGAAACCGTAATCGGTCAGGATGCGGCGCAGGTCAGGGTGTCCACTGAACATAATACCGAACATGTCAAACGCTTCGCGCTCGTACCAGTTGGTAGAACTCCAGATTTCCACCAGCGACGGAACCACTGGAAAATCATTGTCTTCGCACCAAGTACGCACCCGGATACGGATATTGTGGGCAACCGACAGCAAATGGATAACAACAGCGAAACGCTTGCCATCAAAGGCTGGCTTCTCTTCCTGTCCCTCAAAATCGAAGGGGTCAGCACCATTTCCGCCAGAAACCGCACGGCTAAAACCGCTACGGCTGGCAGTCGTCACATCCCATTCGACATCGCCATACGTCAGGTAGTCCACCCCGCACAAGTCGATCAACTGGGTAAAGCCTAGCACCTCATCGTGGCGCAGAAAACGAGCCACTTCGAGCCAATGCTCGGCAGGCACTTCCAAGGTCAGTTCATCCAGTGCGCATTTCGCCGATAACAGCTTGTCAGCCAAACCGCCTTGGACATAATCCTTGATGAATTCGAGTTTCATATCCATGTGGTTATCGCGCTATGGTGTTGGTTCGACGGATTTTGTTCTGCAACTGCAAGATGCCGTACAGCAAGGCTTCTGCGGTCGGCGGACATCCCGGCACGTAAATGTCGACGGGGATTACCCGGTCACAACCACGCACCACGGCATAGGAATAATGGTAGTAGCCACCGCCGTTGGCACAAGACCCCATTGAGATCACCCAACGCGGTTCTGCCATCTGGTCATAGACCTTACGCAGTGCGGGAGCCATCTTGTTGGTCAGCGTGCCTGCCACGATCATGACATCAGACTGGCGTGGGCTGGGGCGAAATACGATACCGAAACGGTCAAGGTCATAACGTGCCGCACCTGCGTGCATCATTTCCACCGCGCAGCAAGCCAAACCAAAGGTCATCGGCCACATCGAACCAGTACGCGCCCAATTGATGAGCTTGTCGGCAGTCGTAGTGACGAAGCCTTTTTCCAGAATACCCTCTACTCCCATTCCAGTGCCCCTTTCTTCCACTCGTAAACGAAACCGACAATCAAGATAGTTAGGAATATGCCCATTGCCACTAAGCCAAAGAGACCGATTTGGTCAAGCACGATTGCCCAAGGGAACAGGAAAGCGATCTCAAGATCGAAGATAATGAAGAGGATAGCGACCAGATAGTAACGCACGTCAAATTTCATACGTGCATCTTCAAACGCAGGGAAGCCGCATTCAAACGGGGAATCTTTTTCTGCATCAGGGCGGCGTGGCCCTGCCAACAAGCCCAAGCCCAGCAATATGACTGCCAAGCCAAAGCCTACTCCCAGAAAAACGAGAATCGGAAGGTATTCACCTAACATACTAACTCCTGGTGTCAACCGTTGTGATCTGTCAAAAGTACTCACCCGGTTATCTGTGGCGGTGATCGAAACACTTACGGTTCGTATCACAATTTCATTATCAGCCGAATATAACGGCGCATGAACCGCAGATTAATTCCCCAAAGTGGGTATTGTCAGTATACCAACACAAAACCATCCCCGTAGGAATGATTGCAAACACCAGACAATCTTGCTCTACCGAGACGAATTGTCGACATTGTATGTAAAATATCGCTCATGTCAAACAAAAAACATCAATATTGTCGACACTTTAAAACAAGGCATTGAGGCAAAAAATATTACAGGCATAAAAAAAGCCTGTTACCCAAAAGTAACAGGCTTTTTTCTCATTTGGTACCGACGACCGGACTCGAACCGGTACAGCTTTCGCCACTACCCCCTCAAGATAGCGTGTCTACCAATTCCACCACGTCGGCAAAGCAGGGGCGTATGTTACTCTACTACTTCTTTTCTTGCACGGGTTTTTCGTCTTTTGCAGCATTTTTCTGATCCGCAGCAGGCTTGTCTTCCTTCTTAGCTGCGTCGGCCGCTGCTGGAGCAGGCGGAACATCACTGGCTTGAGGCTTATCAGCCGCTGCTGCACCCGGCACTGGCGGAACATCACCCACTGGCGCAGCAGGAGCTGGTTCAACAGTCACCGCTGGAGCTGTCGCATCCATAATGCTAGCTGGCGTTATGGTACGACCAGAAGCCAAGAATGCCAAAGCAATGCAGTTGAGGAAAAACACCGTCGCCAGAATCGCGGTCGTTCGGCTGAGGAAGTTGGCAGAGCCACGCGCACCGAATACCGTGCCGGAAGCACCGCTACCAAAAGCAGCACCTGCATCCGCGCCTTTACCTTGCTGCATCAATACCAACACGATGACAGCAACTGAAACAACGATCTGAACGATCAACAAGACGTTATATAACATAGCCTTTTTTATTAACCTTAGTTACCGGCTTGGCAGATGGCCAAAAATTCCCGTGCATCCAATGCTGCACCACCAATCAGACCACCATCAATATCCGGCATAGCAAACAATTCAGCGGCATTCGCGCCTTTGACGCTGCCACCATACAAAATTTGTACCTTCGCTGCCACGGCTTCATTCAGCCCAGCAATTTTACCACGGATGAAAGCGTGAACATCCTGTGCCTGCTGCGGACTAGCGGTTTTACCCGTACCAATCGCCCAAACAGGTTCATAAGCAATCACACCATCAACCAGTGCTTCCACACCTTCCAACGCAATCACGGCATCCAGTTGGCGTGCAACCACGGCTTCCGTAATGCCACCTTCACGTTCTGCCAGCGTTTCACCGACACACAAGATAGGCTTCAAACCATGCTTGCGGGCAGCGGCAAACTTATGGGCAGTGTCACCATCTTGCTCACCATAAATGGCGCGGCGTTCTGAGTGACCGACAATCGCGTATCCGCAACCAAACTCATTCAACATTGGGCCAGAAACCTCGCCCGTGAATGCGCCTGCATCCTGATCAGCAATATCTTGCGACCCCAGACCAACGCGGCTTCCCGCCAGCAAGCCTTGTGTCATGGGAATGTAGACATACGGCGGACAAACCGCAACTGCCACATTATCCATACCTTTCAGACCCGCCAGAATTCCCCCCACCAAAGACTCGATACTCGCTTTGGAGCCGTTGAGTTTCCAGTTACCTGCTACCAGTTTTTGACGCATGATTTCACCTCTCCTTCAAGCAAGGGCGAAAGATTACCTGCATAAGCCTTGGAAATCAATCTTCATTCCGGGCAGGTCAAGCCGCAGCACGCACCGCACTGGCAATATCCTCCGCCAAGGCGGCAGTTTCCGTAGCATCTTCGCCTTCCACCATCACACGGATCAGTGGTTCTGTACCGGAAGCACGCAACAATACCCGTCCGCGATCACCCAATTGCTGTTCAACTTGGTGCACCGCCTCTTGGATCGGGGCAGATTCATCCAGCTTGATTTTCTGCCGGGTCGGGACATTGATCAGGGTTTGCGGATACTTGGACATGACCTTTTTCAGCTCATGCAAGGGCTTACCGGAATCGTGCATCGCCCGCAGCACTTGCAAAGCGGCAATGATGCCATCCCCGGTCGTGATATGGTCGCGCACAATGATATGACCGGAAGATTCGCCGCCCAGCGGGCAATTATGCAGGTTCATTTGTTCAATGACGTAACGGTCGCCGACATTTGCACGGTAGAACGGCACATCCAAGGCCCGTATGGATTTTTCCAAGCCAAGGTTGCTCATCAATGTACCGACCACACCGCCTTGCAAGCCGCACTCCTGATGGCGGTGGTGGGCAATGATCGCCAAAATTTCATCACCATCGACAATACTTCTCCGCTGATCAACCATGATCAGGCGGTCGCCGTCGCCATCCAGCGCAACCCCAACATCAGCGCGGTAACGTTGCACTGCGTCCCGCAATTCCTCCACATGGGTTGCGCCACACTTATCATTGATGTTCAGCCCATCGGGTTCATTGGCAATGGCAATCACTTCTGCGCCCAACTCGCTGAATACATCGGGGGCGACATGGTAGGTTGCTCCATTCGCGCAATCGACCACAATGCGCAGCCCCTTGAGGGAGACATCGGTCGGCAGGGCGCGTTTACAGAATTCGATGTAACGCCCAGCAGCATCTTTCGCCCGCTCGACCTTACCGAGTTCTGCTGATGAAACGGTTTTGAAATCCTTCTCCAGCCACGCCTCGATTTCTTCTTCCACAGTATCCGGCAACTTGGTTCCGGTACTGGAAAAGAATTTCAAACCATTGTCATCATACGGGTTGTGTGACGCACTGATCACGATACCCGCCGAAGCACGGAAGGCGCGGGTCAAATAAGCCACCGCAGGCGTAGGCATCGGCCCCAACAAGCGGATATTCACACCTGCCGCCACCAAGCCCGCTTGCAGGGCGGATTCCAGCATGTAACCGGAAATGCGCGTATCCTTACCGATCACCACCAGCGGATGCCCATTGCTTGCTAGTACTTTGCCTGCTGCCCAACCCAGTTTCAGCACGAAATCGGGGGTCATGGGGTAACGGCCGATCTTGCCGCGAATACCATCCGTACCAAAATATTTTCTAGCCATTATTCCCTTAGAACCTCAATCGTTTATTCAAGGACTGCTTGTACAATCTTCATGGCATCAACCGTTGCCTTGACATCATGTACGCGAATGATACGTGCGCCATGCATTGCTGCCACCACTGCCGCTGCCACACTGCCATGCAAGCGCCCGTCGACTGCCACATTGCCCATTAATGCGCCAATCATGGACTTGCGCGAAATGCCTACCAGTATAGGCAAACCCAACGCAGAAAAGGCATCCAAGCGACGTAATAAATCCAGATTATGCGGCAATGTTTTACCAAACCCAAAACCAGGGTCAAGAACCAGCCGAGAACGCGCAATACCTGCCTGCCCACAGGCCGCAATACGCTCCTCAAAAAAGCGGCAAACATCCTGCACCACCTCGGTGTACTGCGGACTGTGCTGCATAGTGCGTGGTTGCCCCTGCATATGCATCAGGCAAATCGGCACGGACAAGCCCGCACAGGCTTCCAATGCACCGGGTTCCTGCAAGGCACGTACATCGTTGATCAAATCCGCACCTGCTGCCACCGCAGCCTGCATAACTTCCGGCTTGCTGGTATCCACTGACACCGGCACATCAAAACGCTCCCGGATCGCAGCAATGATGGGCACAACACGCTCAAGCTCTTCCGACGTGGATACAGCTTGCGCACCGGGGCGGGTAGACTCGCCGCCGACATCAATAATATCCACCCCTTCCACCAGCATTTGTTCCACATGCCGCAATGCCGCATCCCGCGCATGAAACTGCCCGCCGTCGGAAAACGAATCCGGGGTTACATTGAGGATACCCATGACCTGTACTGACGTTTTATCTGCTTGCCACATGCTGCCACCACCCCAAAAGAAAAAGCGCGGAAACAATCTCCGCGCCTTACCCTATCAAGCTTACTGTTTAATCAGTGGGAACTCGCCGCCCCACCAATGACGCCTTCACCTGTGGCTTTCTTGCCATTGCCCGATTGAGGCCGTGATGATGTACCTTTACCACCGGAGGAATCGTCGTCAGTCCAATCCGCTGGTGGTGGCGGCTCTTCGCCGCGCATCAGGGCATCTACTTGCCCACGGTCAATGGTTTCGTACTTCATCAGTGCTTGCGCCATCGCGTGCAAAACACTCATCCGTTCAGTCAGGATGGTTTTGGCACGGGTGTAGTTACGGTCAATGACTTCACGGATTTCACCGTCAATCGCATGGGCGGTTTCATCCGACACGTGCTTATGTTGCGTAACGGAACGTCCTAAGAATACTTCGCCCTCGTCTTCCGAGTACGCCAGTGGCCCCATGCGGTTCGACAAGCCCCACTTCGTTACCATATTGCGAGCAATGCTGGTGGCGCGTTCAATATCGTTGGAAGCACCTGTAGTTACACCTTCAAAGCCATAAATCAGCTCTTCGGCAATACGCCCACCGTACAAGCTGGAAATTTGGCTTTCCAAACGCTGCTTGCTGGCGCTGTAACGGTCTTCTTCCGGCAAGTACATGGTCACACCCAGCGCACGACCGCGCGGGATAATGCTGACTTTGTACACGGGATCATGTTCCGGCACGCTCAAACCAACGATAGCATGGCCTGCTTCGTGGTAAGCAGTCGCCAGCTTTTCCTCTTCCTTCATGACCATCGACTTGCGCTCAGCGCCCATCATGATCTTGTCTTTGGCTTTCTCGAATTCATTCATGTCAACGGTGCGCTTATTGGAGCGGGCAGCAAACAACGCCGCCTCGTTGACCAGATTCGCCAAATCAGCACCAGAAAAACCGGGCGTACCGCGTGCAATCAAGGATGGTTTTACATCATCGCCCAACGGCACTTTGCGCATGTGGACTTTAAGGATATGTTCACGACCACGCACATCCGGCAATGGAACAACAACTTGACGGTCGAAACGACCGGGACGCAGCAACGCCGCATCCAATACGTCAGGGCGGTTAGTTGCGGCAATGACGATGATGCCTTCGCTGCCTTCAAAACCGTCCATCTCCACCAGCAATTGGTTGAGGGTTTGTTCACGTTCATCGTGACCACCACCCAGACCAGCGCCACGCTGACGGCCTACCGCATCAATTTCATCAATAAAGATAATGCAAGGCGCATGTTTCTTAGCCTGCTCGAACATGTCACGCACACGGGATGCACCGACACCGACGAACATTTCGACAAAATCAGAACCAGAAATACTGAAAAACGGTACTTTCGCTTCACCAGCAATCGCTTTCGCCAACAAGGTTTTACCTGTACCGGGTGAACCAACCATCAGCACACCGCGCGGAATCTTGCCACCCAGCTTCTGGAATTTGCCCGGATCACGCAGGAACTCGACCAATTCGCCGACTTCTTCCTTGGCCTCATCGCAGCCAGCCACGTCATTGAAATTAATCTTGACCTGATCTTCGGTCATCATGCGGGCGCGGCTTTTACCGAAGGACATCGCCCCACGACCACCGCCGCCACCTTGCATCTGGCGCATGATGTAAATCCACAGCCCAATGATCAGCAGGAACGGAACCCAGCTAATGATGATGTCCCACAACAGGGAACGCTCTTCTGGCTTGCTCGCTTTGAATTTAACCCCATGTTTGACCAAATCATTGATCAATTCAGGATCGTTAGGCGGGCTATACGTAATAAATTTGCTGTCGCCAGCCGTGACCACCAACGTCTGATCCTTAATTTCGACTTCCTTGACCGAACCATCACGCACGCGGCTCAGGAACTCCGAATAAGGCATCGCTTCCGATGTCTGGGTTGGCACACTGAATTTGCTGAATACCGCAATCAAAACAAATGCGATAACGGCCCAGATCAGCAAATTTTTGGTTAAATCGTTCAAGTGACTTCTCCACTATCAACTTCGAGGCGTTACTCGTATGTAACACCCAATGCGCGAATATTACAACATAAAACCCTGTGCAAGCACATAAACTTCCCGGCTGCGGGGTCTTGATGCTGCTGGTTTCCTGACTTTTACTGTTTTGAAACTGCTGCGTACATCACGCATGAAGGCTTCTGAGCCATCCCCCTGAAACAATTTCACCAGAAAAGCACCACCCGGCTTTAATACCTGTCGCGCCATGTCCAATGCAAGTTCACACAGATGAATGGCGCGAGGTTGGTCAACCGCATCCACCCCACTCATATTGGGAGCCATATCGGAAATAACAAGGTCTGCTTTGTCATCACCCAACAAACCCAATATTTCAGCCAACACCGCCTCTTCGCGGAAATCCCCCAACACAAACTCAACAAACGCCAACGGATCAAGCGGCAGGATGTCGCTTGCCACAACCCTCCCCTTCCGCCCCACCACTTGGGTCGCGTACTGGCTCCATCCGCCGGGAGCCGCACCCAAATCCACCACTTTCATGCACGGTTGCAAGATGCGGTCTTTTTCCTGAATTTCCTTCAGCTTGTAAACCGCCCGCGAACGGTAGCCTTCCTGCTGTGCTTTTTTGACATATTCATCGCTAAAATGTTCACCTAACCACCGTTGACTGCTTTTGCTTCTTGCCATGCCTCGTTATCACTCATTACACTTCATCAATTTACGCAAAAGAGTATCATGGAACTGACCTCAACACTGACTGAAACGCAGAAAAAACGCCTGCGTACCCGCGCACATGACCTAAAACCTGTCGTTATGATCGGTCAGCATGGCCTGAAGCCGTCCGTACTGGAAGAAATCACTGGCGCACTCGACCACCATCAATTGATCAAAATAAAGCTGAGCGTCGGCGACCGCGAACTGCGTGACGACATGATCGCCCAAATCTTGCAATACAGCCAAGCACAACAAGTCCAACGGATCGGAAATATCGCCGTGCTGTACCGCCGCAACCCTGACAGGCCGGACATTTTCAAACAAGATTTCTGATTTTGCGATTTCTCATTGACGCCCATTGTAACTTCTGGGCTTGAACACACTCTAAATTCCCCATAGCATACGGCTATAAATCATAGCCGTATGCCCGTGCCTTAATAAACGCAGGAGGAATGTAGCGTGTTACGTACCCTTTTATTGACTGTGCTCATGTCATTGAGCGTTTCTATACCAGCCGTTTTTGCGGAAGATAAACCGCAGGCTGCCACCACCAGCGACACGCCAGCCGCACCCACCGCCGTTGAAACCCGCGACGTTGATAAATTCTTCGACGACACCTTCAACAATATGAAGGAAGACCTTGAAACCGCCAAAACTGACGGCAAAAAAGGCGTACTGATCATGTTCGAGATGGAAGAATGCCCGTTCTGCCACCGTATGAAAACGACTGTACTCAACCGCAGCGACATCCAAGATTACTACAAGGAAAACTTCCGCATCGTCAGCGTCGACATTGAAGGCGACGTGGAACTGACCAATTTCAAAGGCGAAACCACCACCCAGAAAGATTTTGCCCTGAAAGATTTCCGTGTGCGAGCCACCCCGGTTTTCCAATTCATCGGTTTGGATGGCGAACCCATCAAAAATGGGCGCTTGACGGGAGCGACCAAGGATGCCGAAGAATTCATGCAGTTAGGCAAGTACATTGCCGAGAAAAAGAACGAAGAAATGCCGTTTACCAAGTTCAAGCATGAGCAGAATTAAACTCGCATGGGGGGTATGCACTGCCCTCCTGTTCTTTCCTGCGAGCTACGCGGCTGATGAAGTCCCTAGCCCCATCAGCCTCGAACAGGCACTCACTTACGCCGACAAACACCCGCGTACTGCATTAGCGCCGGAGGTTGCATTACGCCATCCGCTGCGCCAGCCGCTGTACTTGGACTGCCACAACCTCGCCTACAACAATAACAGCAGCCCAGATAACCAGCGCGATCAGCAATTACCCGCATTGGTTTCACCGCAGGACGCGCAACGGCTGGAAATCATGCAACGTTTCTTCGACGTAGTGCTAGCAGATTCCAGCGCGGTGCGCGATAGCGAAAACATGGCGGTCTACTACATCCCACTTGACCGCACCAAAACCCGGATGGAGTTGAAAGAGTTTTCCGAGTTGGATGTTGCCGAACTTGATGCCGAATATCAGGTTGTCCGCCAGCAAAGCGCTGCCAGTACCGCATCGCAACGCCTGACCCGCTCACTGTTGGCGCAAGCCATCAACACCCCGCTGAAATTGCCCAACGAACTCAACCCACCCACGCTTGGCACGTTCCCGAACGAACTTCCCGCACTGGATGAATTGGTCAAAACCAGTCTGGACAACAATGCTTGGCTAGAGGAACGACGTGACGACGCCGATACCGACGAACAAGCCGTCATCGACATGGAAGTGCGCCAGCAAATCCTCGAACTGTTGTTGCGGCTGGACGTTTTTAAGGTTGCGGAAGAACGTTCCAAGGCCGACATCCTTTGGCGCGATTATTACCTCGAACGTAGCCGCACCCTGTACGAACAGGAGGTCAAATCTGACCTCGGCGATGCCATGACCCAGCAAAGCAAAGCTCGCTTGCAACAACAACAAATCCAGTTCTGCCGCGCGATGGCACTGGCGCAACTGAATGCCCTACAAGGCAAACCTGTTTGGCCTTTACCAACAGCCGCAGCCAAAACGGAAACACCCGCCGCCAAAGAGGAACAACCCAAATGAAGATACCCACGACCACAGGTTGGCTACTTTTTTGCGGGCTGATGCTGAACAGCGTTACCGCCTACGCGCTCGAACTCAAAGGCCGCTTGGAATGGGTACACAAAGTTGAAATGCGTGTGGTCGAAAATGGTGTGGTGGAAGAAGTCAATGTCACCACCGGGCAACACGTCAAACAGGGTGATCTGTTGCTGCGCATGGATCAACGCAAACAAAAAGCCACCCTCTTGGAAGCCAAAGCCCGCGTTGCCCGCGCTAAACTCGGCACAGATGACGCGACCCGCGAAACTACCCGCACCCAAGAATTGTTTGACCGTGGCCTGATTTCTGAAGAAGAACTCAAAGATGGCGAACTAAAAACCGCCGTTGCCAATACCGAAAGCGAATCCGCCAAAGCAGACGAAGAAGCCGCACAAGTTGCCCTAGAACGCAGTGAATTACACGCCCCCTTTTCCGGCATCATCGTCAGTAATACCGCATGGAAAGGCGCAGTTATCTTCGCCAACCAACAGAAAGACCCGATAATTACCTTTGCGCCGGATGACCAAATGCTTGCCCGCGTGCTGGTCACTGCCGATGTTTTGCGCCACTACCCGGTAGGCTCGTCTGCGCAAGTGTTGGTAAATGGCGATAACCGTAGCGGCAAAGTTTACAGCCAAGGCGTAGAAGCAGTACGGATTGAGCCGGAAGGCGCGATCTACGAACTGGACATCATCTTCAAGCGTGACCCCAAAGAGTTGCTGAGACCCGCCGAATCGGTGAAAGTGATCCTGCCCTAATCGAGCTTCTGCAAATACGCCGCCCCGCCAATCGAACGCATCTGACGTAAAATCCGGCTCTGGCGTGCGCGGACATACCCTGAAGGTTTCGCCGCATTGAACTTGGTCGGCGCAGGTAAAACTGCCGCCAACAACGCTGCATCTGCCGCCCCCAATTTGCCCACAGGCTTATTCAGCAGGTTTTGTGCCGCAGCACCCACGCCGTAATCGGCCTTACCGAACTGCGCGGTATTCAGGTACACCTCCAGAATGCGGTCTTTCGACCAGAGAATTTCGATCAGACCCGCGATTCCCCATTCCAAGCCTTTGCGCACGTAACTGCGCCCTTGCCACAGGAACAAGTTCTTCGCCAATTGCTGGGTAATGGTGCTGCCACCGCCGGTTTTACGCCCCTTCAATTCGGCATTGATCGCTGCGGTGGTCGCTTCCACATCAACGCCCCAATGTTCCGCGAAACGCTGGTCTTCGGAAGCAATCACCGCCAATTGCATCGGGCGCGGAATTTCATCCAAGCTCACCCAATCGTGGCGCACAAACGGCACGTCAGCACTGAAAATGGCCACCACATCCTGCCGCAACATGAAGGCGGAAGTAGGCACTGGAAGCCAACGAAAAATCAGCAACCACACACATAGCGCCACAAACAGCATTAGGGGAATACGCCACAAGCGGGCTATCCAAGGTTTTACAACCATCGTTCTATAACAACCCATACTCAACACAATGGCGCGTATTATGCCACAACAAGCCCTCAGCGGTGAGAACATGCTAACATTCGCGCTTTCACCCCTGACAAGAACAAGCACATGACGGCAGCATTGGACATCCAAGGTTTGCGCAAAACCTACAGCAACGGTTTTACCGCCCTGAAAGGCATCGACTTGCGTGTGGAGCAAGGTGATTTCTTTGCCCTACTCGGTGCAAATGGTGCAGGCAAATCCACCACCATCGGCATTGTCAGCTCGTTGGTCAACAAAACCGCAGGCAGTGTCAGCATTTTTGGCTACGACCTTGATAACCAGCGCGAACTCGCCAAAGCACAGATCGGGCTGGTTCCACAGGAATTCAATTTCAATATTTTCGAGCCAGTGGTGGAAATCATCGTCAACCAAGGTGGCTATTACGGTATGCCACGCAGCGCCGCCTACGCCCGCGCCGAAATCCTGCTGAACCAACTCGGTTTATGGGACAAACGCCATGACCAAGCCAAAAGCCTTTCCGGCGGGATGAAACGCCGCCTGATGATTGCCCGTTCGCTGGTACACAACCCGCGCCTGCTAATCCTTGACGAACCAACGGCTGGAGTCGACATTGAAATCCGCCGCTCCATGTGGGAATTCTTAAGCCAATTGAATGCCGATGGCACAACCATCATCCTCACCACGCACTATCTGGAAGAGGCCGAAAGCCTGTGCCGCAACATTGGCATCATCGACAAAGGCGAACTGATCGAAAATACCAGCATGAAACAACTGCTCAACCGCCTAGATACCGAAAGCTACGTGTTTGACCTCGCCGAACCCATCGAAAGCCTGCCCGTCACCAGCAACTTGTGCCATTTTACCTTGCGTGACCCAACCACGCTGGAAGTGGTGTTCCACAAGGCGCATTACTCACTCAACCAAATATTCGCCTTCCTCAACGAACATGAGGTAAACATCCGCAGTATGCGCAATAAAACCAACCGCTTGGAACAGCTTTTCATGGATTTGGTCGAGGGCAATAAGGCATGAATGCACAACAAAAATGGGTGGCCTACTACACCATACTGGTACGTGAAGTACTGCGTTTCACGCGCATCTGGGTGCAAACCATCATCCCGCCCGTGATTACTACCGCGTTGTATTTCGTTATCTTCGGTAACTTGATCGGCTCACAGATCGGCAAAATGGAAGGCCATTCCTACATTGAATTTATCGTGCCGGGGCTGATCATGATGAGCGTCATCACCAACTCCTATGCCAACGTGGTGTCATCGTTTTACAGCTCGAAATTTCAGGGCAATATTGCTGAAATGCTGGTATCCCCTACTCCTAACTGGATCATATTGCTGGGGTATGTCAGTGGTGGCGTGGCTCGCGGCGTTACCGTCGGGGTTGCGGTAACACTGGTTTCGCTACTGTTCAGCAACCTGTATATCCAGCACTTTTGGATTACCCTGACCATCGCCATCCTGACTTCAGCGCTGTTCGCACTAGCGGGGCTGATCAATGCCGCGTATGCGAAAAGCTTCGACGACATCACCATCATTCCCACTTTTGTACTGACACCGCTGACTTATCTGGGCGGGGTCTTTTACTCCATCGCCATGCTGCCGCCTTTCTGGCAAAAATTGTCGCTGCTCAACCCGGTGCTGTACATGGTGAACGGCTTCCGCTACGGCATTTTAGGGATCGCGGATATAAGCGTGTGGATCAGTTACGCCGTCATCAGTAGCTTCATCCTGCTGTTGGGCGGATTCGGCCTGTATTTGCTGAACAAAGGCATCGGCATCAGGAGCTGACGGGCGCTAGGTTCAATCCGCCGCGCTTACCTTTTACCTGTTTCGGACGTTCGCTGACCGGAATACGGGCTTGGTAACGGTTTGGATAGCGGTAATCGAAGGTACGGTCTTGCGATTTGACCATCAAGAACCCCACCACATTCCGTTTTGCGCGGCGCAGTTGTTCAATGGTGTTCAACAGGCGTTTACGGTTGATGTTGTCTTCATCAGTAACGATCAGCGTTGCTTGTGCCATTGCGGACAGGTAAATCGCATCGGCAAACCCCGCAACGGGTGGCGCATCAATAATGACGCTATCAAAATGCCGAGGAGCAAGTGCCAACAATTGCGCCATCGCAGGGCTAGAGACCATCCGTACCGGATCAGCATTTAGGGTTCCGGCAGTCACCAGATACAAACCTTTAACATCACGCACTGGCAGGGTAACAGTACCAATATCGACTTCTCCGCCCAGAAAATTACTTAAACCCTTGTAGTTATCCACCCCCATTTTCGTGTGGAGGGATGGCTTGCGCAGGTCAGCATCAATCAACAGCACTTTGAAACCTTGCTGCGCTTGACTCACGGCAATATTGACCGCTGACGTAGATTTGCCCTCACCAGGATTGACACTGGTAATCAAAGTAACACGCGGCGCACCACCCGGCAGGATGAAGCGTAAGTTGGCTGTTGCCACCCGGTAAGCCTCCGCCAGCGAGGAGCCGACATCATGGATGACTGCGATAGCCAATTTGTTTTTAGCCAAGTTGCGTACACGCGGAATTGTGCCCAATACCGGCAAACCACTGAGTGCCTGCAACTCACTGACCGAAGCCACCGTTTGCCCAAGGGTTTCCCGCAACAGTGCAATACCTGCCCCCAACATTAAGCCGACCAAACTGCCAATAATCAGGTTGAGCGTCCGTTTGGGACGGAAAATATCATCGGATGGCACAGCAATATCCACAATTTTGATATTGCTGCTGGTCACATTGGCAGCAACGTTGACCTCTTTCATGCGCTGCAACAAACCGTCGTACAAGTTACGGCTGGTTTCCACCTCACGTTTCAGGGCGTTGTATTCAATGCTGCGGTCACGCAGGTTGACCAACTCTCCCTTGAAAGCATCCAGTTCAGCACGCACCCCATCTTCCAACTTTTTCGCCGCTGCATAATCAGCCTGCAACGATTGTTTTAGCCCACCCACTTCGTTTTGCAGTTGGCTACGGGTTTCCTGTATTTGTTGTTGTAGGCTCTGCATTTCCGGGTAAGCGGGTTTGAACAGTTTGAGCTTTTCCTGATACTGCGCTTCCAACGTGACCAAATTTTGCTTGATGCCTGTGATAACTGGATTATTCAGGACTTCACGCACATTGCCTGTCCTATTCCCTTGGATCATCAGGCTTTCCGCCTGAATCCGGTTACGTTCAGCAGCACCTAAGGCTAAATACAGGTCATCCAACTTTTTGGATTCGCTGGACTGCGCAGATTGCTCTGAGCCGCCATTATTCACATCCAAGATATTATTCTGCTTGGCGTATTCAACCAATTTCGCCTCTTGCATGGTCAAGCGGGTACGGGCTTTCTCCATCTCCTGTTCCAGAAACGCTTTGGCATAGGAATCCGTTTCGCTCTGGGAGTTGATGTTTTCTTTGATAAAAGCATTAACCAAGGCATTGACGATTTCCGCTGACAGCACCGGATCAGGGCTTTCGTAAAAGACTTTGACCAAATGGGTCTTTTCAATCGGTTCGACATACAGGTTCTTGGCAAAAACTGCCACGTAATCAACTGGCTTGGCGGCATTATTACCCTCATCCCTAGTAGGCAACAGGCTTTTCAGGAATGCTTTCAGCGGGTTGGGCTTGGGTGCTTTCCCAAACAAACGTTGTTGCAAGTTCAGCTCAGCCATCACCGTTTCCGCCAACTTGCGGCTTTTCAGTTGCTCGTATTGGGTGCGGAAGAAAGGGTCTTGTTCCCCCATGTCAGGTGAGGTAGTGCTTACCGTGCCAAAATTGACGACTTGCGCCCCTTCTTTTTCAATTTGTACCGTAGCACCTGCCCGGTATGAGGGCGGGGTTGTCCACGTAAAATAGGCCGTCAGCAACATGACCGTCAAAGCAATCAGCAATAATGTCCATTTTTGCCGAACCAGACGACGCCACACATCTTCAAGGCTCAAACCGTTTGCAGCCCCCGTAACAGGCAGCGTCATGCGGGGGGCAGGCACGCCAGCGTCCGGCGGGTAGTTGAGCATTTTTTCATTAGAAATAATTTGCATAACGTTTCTAGTAATATCGTTGTTCTGACACCTGTATTGTCTGCGCCCTGCCCCACAGCCGCAAACCATAAACTAGCATTCGTAAGCGTTTTATGGACAAACGGATAGCCCCCCAATTTTGCTTGCCTTTCACCCCACAAAGCCCGCCCGTTAATCTGCCGGAACTGGCAAGCCTGCCTTGAAAACCCTACAAATGGGGGAATCAAAAAAATCAAGATGATGCCGCATGACCCTACTGATAACACCCGACCCAAACTTGTTGGAACAGCCTGTTTCCGCAGCGGTTTTCTCCACGCCAGCATTCCGCGCCATCATCGCCCACGAATTCAGGCTCAAAGCGGTGCAGATACACATGCAGGCCGACGGGAAAAGCGTGCTGATCCCTGCATTTATGCGCCGCACGCTATGGGGAAAAAAGACCCTTATTCTTGGCGCGGGCTTCGATAAAACCGGCGTTATCCCAGATATTGCTGCCAACGCTTACAGCCAAATTATCGAACAACTTGCACAGGAACTGAGCGCGACAGACATCAGTACGTTGGAAATTCGCACCACCCAACACATCCCCTGCCTGACCGATGAGTCCGACAAGGTGGAACTGAACATTGATATAAACACTGGCGTCGAGGCCATCTGGAACGGGCTTTCCACCAACACCCGCAAAAATATTCGCCGTCCGCTGAAACAGGGGTTTACTGCCGTTGTAGGCAAAACACCTGCATTGCTGGATGAATTTTACCAACTCTACCGCATGAGCCTGCACGATATTGGCAGCCTTCCACACCCACAACAATTTTTCACGGATTTATTGGCACAATGCCCCGAACATCTGGAAATTTTCGTTGGTTATATGGACGGCATCCCGGTGGTATCTTCGGTAAATTTTATCAGTACAGATGAAATTTACGGCGCGTGGTCAGGCATTCACAGCGCTTATAAAAAGCACAATGTTTTCATCGCCATGCTATGGAAAATGGTTGAACACTGCGGAACCCGCGGGCGCAAAACCTATAACTTGGGGCGCTCGTCAGAAGGCAGCAACCCCTACCTGTTCAAGCTAAAACTCGCCAACCGGGCACACAAAATTTACTACTACCGAGTCAAGATTGCGCCCCCCCAAAAAACGCATTCGCGGGTACATGACGCCGCCTCATGGTTAATCCGCCATACCCCGGAAGCGGTGATGTACGGGCTTTCCCGCACCTTGATCCACAAATTTTATTGAAACACTAATGACTAACAACATGAAAATCCTAGAAGTTTGCACCGTCAGCAGCTCTGCTTACGCACTGGTTTTCCAGCGTGCCCACGCGCTCAACCAACGCCATGCCGGACGTATGCAGGTTGACTTATTGTGCAGTGATGGCCCGGAAGTCGCCTTGATGCAGGAAAAAGGGATGCAGGCGCTAGTCGAAACCCTACACCGCAGCTTAAACCCGCTACAACTGGCACGTTCTGCATGGAATTTGCGCCGTGCTATCAAACGCGGCGGCTATGACGCAGTACACCTGCATTTCGGCATCCCCGGTCTGGTTGGGCGTTTTCTGGCTTTGTTCGACCAGCAAACGGTGTGGATTTACCAAAGTCACGGTTACAGCATTGCGGAAAATACCAGCCCATTAGCGCGTTGGGTTTACCTGCTGATCGAGAAAGCGCTGAAAAAAACCGTACGCTATTCGCTGTTCCAATTGCATGGAGACATGGAACTGGCGCGGCAACACAAATTGCTCTCTGAAGAACAAATGGTTTATTTGGGAAATGGCGTTGACCTGCAACGGTTTGCCCCCGCCAGTGAGGAAAGGGACGCAGGACACCCAACCGTATTTGGAATGGTGGCGAGGTTTGAACCGATCAAGAACCATGCGTTATTGCTGGATGCGGTGGAATTACTGGCAAAACAGACCCGTGATTTCAAGGTAAAACTGATTGGTCAGGGGCATCTGAAGGCGCAAGTGCAAGCGCTTATCCAGCAAAAAGGGTTGGCTGATGTGGTGGAAATTGCGGAATACAGCAACGACATGCCGGAATTTTACCGCAGCATTGATGTGGGGATGTTAACCTCGTTTGCCGAAGGCATCCCGCGTGCTTTGATTGAACCAATGGCCTGCGGCAAGCCCGTGATCTGCACCGATGTCAAAGGTAGCCGCGAAGCCATCATTGACCAGCAAACCGGATTCAAATCCCCCATTGGTTCAGCCGCAGAATTGGCGCAACACATGCTTTGGTTTATCCAACACCCGCAACAATGCCAGCAAATGGGTAACGCCGCACGCGAACATGCCCTCCAACACTTTGCTGAAGAACGCATCATCAACGCGCTCGGCAAGCTCTACCTGTCTTGCGGCGAGCCCCTTCATCAGGAGAAAACCCATGATCTTCACTGCCGACATTGAAGATTGGCAACAATCGGTATACGACTTTGATCGCCCCGTTTCCAACCGGGTATTGCGCAATACCAGCCGCTTGCTGGACATTTTGGGCAATCACGGCGTTACTGGCACATTTTTCGTGCAAGGCATGGTGGCGGAAAAATTCCCTCAACTGGTCAAAGCCATCGCCCACGCAGGTCATGAGGTCGCCTGCCATTCCTACAGCCACCGCCGAATTTACAACCTCACCGAAGCACAATTCCGTGAAGAAATGCGCCGTTCGGTCAGCTCGCTGGAAGACATTACTGGCAACAAAGTGATCGGTTTCCGCGCCCCAACCTTTTCGGTACGCGATGAGTTTTTGGACTGGTACTGTGACATCCTGCATGAACAAGGGATCATTTACGACTCCTCCATCATGCTGGCGACCGTGCGTAGCTGTTACGGTTTTAGCGATGACGGTATCTTGCAACGGCTTGCTGCACGTGGGCTGGACAGTTACCCGATGAGTGTTACGCGCGTGCTGGGCAAGAACCTGCCGGTACTGGGCGGTGGCTATTTTCGCATTTACCCGTACTGGTTAACCCACTGGCTGGCGCGGGGGCTGGATCATCGCACCAGTATTTTTTACATGCACCCTTATGAGCTGGATACCCACGAATACCGCGAGATGTCGCAACTTGTCGATATTCCACCCAAAATGGCAGTGCACCAGTTTGCACGACGCGGCAGCATGAAAATAAAACTGCAAAAACTGCTGCACGATTACCCGTTCAGTTCGTTTCGGGATGTTTATTACCCGGCATAAGTCCGCGTAGCAAACGGCGGTAAGCATCGACGACTGCATCCAAACTGTACAGTGCCGTTATGCGTTGCTGTGCCCGCTCGCCTAAAGTTTGGCGCTGCGCTGGCGTTTGTTGCAGAATAATTTCCCACGCTTTTGCCAAAGCACGCGCATCGCCTGAGGAGACAACCAACCCAGTATCTGCCACACATTCGGCAATATCCCCAACATCGGTCGCCACACACGGCACGCCTTGCGCCATTGCTTCCGCCAAAAATAGCGGGAAAGCCTCGCGTTGCGACGACAGTGTGGCAATATCCAATGCCGCGATCAAACGGGATGCATCCGTGCGCACGTCTAACAGATGCACCTTGGACTGATCCGGCACAGTTTCCAATAAAGTTTTCAGCGCGGGATTCGCAGCAGACATCCCTTCACCCGCCAGCAAGAAATGTGCGGCTTGCCCACTTTGCTGCAACAAGCTGATGGCGGCGAACAAGTTAGGAATATCCTTTTCCGGGACGGCGCGAGTCAAACTGCCAATCAACAGCGCATCCGCAGGGATACCGAGTTCCTGCCGGACTTGGCGATAATACTCCTCTCGATGACTCTCTTGGTGCGATGGAATGCCATTGGCAATCACTTGTGCGTGTTCAGTCGCATACCCCAATTCCTGATGGCGCTGCATACTGCGGCGCGAAACATACACAATCCGCTGGGGAAAACGGGATAACCACCGCCCGACTTTGAGCACCAGCGCATGTTGGAAACGCTCCAGCGTGGCCTGTTCCGGGGTGTGATGCATTCCCCACAGCAAGAGCGGACGACGACCGGAAAACCACCAAAGCAAAGTGGCGAACAAATTGCCGTGATGCATCCAGCCGTGGATGATTTGTGGCTTGATTCCGCGCACCCAAGCAAACAGGCGCAGCAACGACAAGGGCAGTTTCACTAAATGGTTCAAGCCCAGCACATACACGGGGATACCGGCTTGCGCAAACTGCTGTTGGATGCCGTCCACCTCAACCAGCGACACCACACAAGGCTTGTAATCATCACTAAAATCCGAACACGCCAGATTCAATAAAGCTTTTTGCGCCCCACCGACACTCAAGGAAGTGATGACATACAAAATCGTTTTTTCAGGGTGATATGCCATTCAGGAATGCCTCCAGATTGGTGTAGCCATCGCCATTGCTGTCGCTCGCGGCATCGCTGCTGTCGGCGGGGTTTAACCCGAAACGTTTTTCCCAATCATCCGCCATACCGTCTTTATCCGCATCGGGGTACGGTTCTGCTGTTTTTGCAGGCACAGGAAATCCACCGACTTGATCCTCATGCCACGGGAATTTTTCGTTTAAGTAAGTTCCCGTGCGGTACTCTTCCAGAAAACGCTGGTCAATCGTATCCCGCCCATCCAACCACACCCCATCTGCCCCCAAACGCTGGCTTGCACCGACACTGGCTTGCAACACGGCTTCCAGCTTTTCAGCATTTTGCACCGTAACGGGTATCTTGCTGGTGGCTACGGGTTTCGCGCTTTTCCACGCAGCATCTATTTGCCCATCAAGGCAATGCGCGGTTTTATTAGTGGTGTAATGGCAGACCAATTCCCAATCGCTTGCCTGCCGATCTGCCCTGCTCTTATCCAAATTGCCTTGCAAATACAGGATTGGGAAACCGGATACGGCATTCCACCAAGCATTCGGATCAGAGGGGGCGTATTCGGGGCGGTCAACAGCGGCTGGAACCAGATGGATAGGCCACCGCGACAATTCATCAGGGGAGGTTTGCGGGCCGGGTTTCCAAATATTGCCTACGATGTCCATCTTAATCCCTCCCGCAATCACCGTCGGCAACCACTGCCAGTTGTAGATAATATTGTTGATCAAGCTACCGCTTTTGATGAGGAAATCGGCATTGCGCTTTTGCGAATGCAGCAGCAGGTTATGGTGAAAACTGATCCGTTCCGGCGCGTGGTCACCCTCAAAACCTGCCATGAAACCACCGCCCGGATGTCCTAAACCCTTATCATCCTGAATCAGGGCTTCACCAATCAGGTTCCACGAAAGCGCTACATCCGTAAGGTCTGCGTGACCCATGTCGTAAATGCTGACACCTTCGGCAGGCATCCAACTGACCGAACAATGATCAATGATGACATCGTGCGCCCCTTCGCCCACCATCAGGGTTTCAGGGTTTTGCTGATTGGGAATCGCTAAATCCTTATTCCTGCCCGTGCGCAAACGCAAATAGCGCAACACCACATCATGGGTTTCGATGGCAATCCCAGCATTGCGGACAGTAATCCCGCCCGCAGGTGCAGTCTGCCCCGCAACCGTCAAATAGGGGCTAGTAACACGGATGGTGGTATTGCGTGTGTAATCATAGCCATGCGCGGTGTTCTGGAGTTTGAATTCCTGTAAAGCAATGGTTCCTGCGACGCGGAATACCACGGTGCGCGGATACGGCTGGAGTAATGCCCAACGCAACGTGCCGGGAACCAGCTTGGCGGGGTCATTCAAATCTTCGGTGGTGCATTCCCCAACACATGGGTCATCCAAACGGTCAACAATCAGCACCTTGCCGCCCCGCCCGCCTTGCGCCAAAGCACCATCACCTTCCGCACCGGGAAATGCAGGCAATAGCCCCGCAGCATACCCCGCACCTGAGCAGACAAAAATTATCAGGCAAAGCACAAAAGCAAACTTCAACGGTGGAACAGCGTTACGCATTAACCCTACCCTGCTTTCAGCCAAAACAAGTTGGCTTTCAAATCACGGATATGCAGCACGTACAACAACACTTTCTTGAATGTAGGGATATACCACGGCTCCTTTTCCGCCTGCGAAGACACCGCTCTTAAACCAACCGAGCTAAACAACGCCAGCCATTGCCGCTCGGAACGGTAGCACACCCCAACTCCGGCGGTGTTAGCCCCCAACTTTTTGGTCAACGGCGCTAACCAGCGGGACGAACTGATATAAAAAATCAGGTAGCTGGGCAAACCATCCAGTAAGATGCCGTCGCACAGGTTCTCAAACACTGAAACCCGTCCCTTCGGCGTCAAATGCCGCCGCGCCAAACCCACGGCAGAACGCACGTTTTCGCGGGTTTGTGCGTAACTGTCAGCCACCAAATGGTGCAGCAGCCAATTCATGAAAACGATGTCAAATTGCTGCCCGGCAAGTTTGGCCTCCATGTCCTCAACCGAGGCCAGCAAAATGGTTTTGCGCGGATTCGGTTTATTACGGCGGATCAGCAACTCCGAATTATCTAGCACCACAGCACGTGCTTCCGGGTAACGGTACAGCAGCCGATCGGTAAAAATACCATTTCCCCCTCCCAAATCTAAAAAGCAAAACTTGCCATCAGGAAAATCCCGGTCAATACATTGGGTTATTAGGTTCCAACGTTCGACGAACATATCATCGGTATCAAATTCGCTCAGTTGCTCATCCGATAACTGCTTTAATTCCATTTGCATAATACCTCCCTATGATTCCATCCGTGGTGATTTGAAAATGCCATCAAAGATCGGCTTTGCCAGATTTTTGATGATTGCCCACGAAAATCTTCCTTGCTTCAGGTATTCACCCCAACTTGAGATGTTTGATACCAACAGTAACAACCGTTCTTTGCGGTTCCATGCAGGACTCTTGAGCAGCCACAAGGCATTACGCACTGCAAAATACAAACGCCCACTGTAAATATCCAATGGGGTATGCTTGGTTTTGGTCTTATGCTCAACAACCGAGGTTGACACCACGAAACCAATATTATCCCTTAACACCCGCGCTGAATATTCAACATCGTCACTCCAAATGAAATAATCAGCGATAGGCAAGCCAAACTGTTTAACGGCTTGCGTTGATAACAATAGAGAAACAAAGGAAGTGGAGCGGATTGGCAACATCTGTTTTTCTAAACAGGCGTAAGTCATATCCCAATCATTACCAAATACCTTAGGCATATTCATGGGATGGGGAGTACCATCCGTCCAGTTAACCCGACTAGCCATAATGAGCGGAGAAATTTGCTTACTTTCAGAAAACGCCAGCCCATCCAGCAACGCTGATAATGCCATAGGTGTGGCAATGGTATCATCATCCATAACCCATACCCAATCACAGCCATCTTGGTATGCCAATGCGATACCATAGTTAAAACCACCTGCCCCACCAATATTGGTTTTTAACCGTTCATACCTCAATGTAAAGTGCGTGGGCGCATAAGTGGCAAAGAATTCCTCTGTGCCATCAGTACTGGCATTATCTATAACAAAAATATTATCAGGAGGCCGTACTTGTGCCTCCAGTGCCGCCAAACACTCAGCCAACAATGCCTTGCGGTTATAAGTGACGACAACGGCGGTAATTTTTGGTTTCATTTTAATACCTCACACAAATGTTCGGCAGTTTTTAAGGCAGTGGCAACAACCTGATCCATATTGTAATAACGGTATTGTGCCAACCTGCCAACGAAGCTTACCCGCGTTTCCTGTTCTGCCCTCTGTTTGTATTGCTTATACAATGCTTCATTTTCTGCGCGGGGAATCGGGTAATAAGGCTCCCCTTGGGCTTGTGGGTATTCATACACAACCGAAGTGCCTGCACAATCTTGCCCTGTCAGATGCTTGAACTCTGTAATTCGGGTATATTCATGTGTATTAGGATAGTTAACCGTACCTACTGGTTGGAAAGGTTTAGCTTGCTCAAAATGTTGGTGCTCAAACGCTAATGAGCGATACGGCAACTTGCCATAACAATAATCGTAATACTCATCAACCGTTCCGGTATAAACAATGTGTTTAAAAGCATCCTTATCCTCAATATCGGCAAATGACACCCCGAAACTGGTGGTGATATTCGGATGCGCCAAGATGCGTTCAAACATGCGTGTATACCCCTCTAACGGCATAAACTGGTAAGTATCCGTAAAATAGCGGTCATCACTATTCGTCCGCACCGGAATACGCGAAGCCACCCCCGCAGACAACTGGGCAAGTTCCAGCCCCCATTGCTTGCGGGTATAGCCCCGGAAAAACTTGTCACACATATCCGCCCCCACGCTGGCAAGCACCACATCTTCGCTGGTCTGGATCACTGGCTTGTCGATGCGTACTTTTTCCAGAAACTGTTGCGCTTCTTCCTCACTCAAATTCAATCCATACAAGCTATTGATCGTTTGCCGATTGACGGGAATCGGATACAAAACCGAGTCCACCTCTGCCAACACCCGATGCTCATAGAAACGCCAAGCAGTAAAACGTGACAGCCAGCGTACAATTCGCTCGCTGTTAGTATGAAATATGTGCGGCCCGTAACGGTGGACTAATACGCCTTTTTCATCGTGACAATCGTATGCATTACCTGCCAGATGTTCACGTTTATCAATCACCAAGACCTTGTGTCCGTGATCCGCCAATTCCCTTGCAACCACACTACCGGCAAAGCCTGCCCCAACTACCAATACCCTGTCATTCATATACCCGCCCTGCCATTGGCCAATTTAATAGTTTATTTTTAACCAGAATCAAGAACATACTGACAGTAACGAAACATTCTGCCAAAAGAATACTGCTTGCCGCTCCCGCCGCGCCATGATAATAACTTAAAGGAATAATCATCAGGATATTCAGCAAGCCAGAAATTATCACCACCTTAGAGAATTCGGCTTTCAGACCAAAATTCAACATAATCTGGATACCAAAAACGTTGGATAAACCAATAGCAAATGGCATAAACGCCATAATTCTGAGAATTATCACACTAGCTGCATAAGCGTTACCAAATATCAACCAAACGATCATATCTGCCAGTGTAAATAACAGCAGGGAAACACCCAACGTTATCCCGCCTTGCACCAAAATCAATTTCTTAATGAACACCAACGCCTGTTCAGCCGAGTGCTCTTTTATTCCAGCAATATGCGGATAAACTGACTGCGAAATCGGCAAAATCAATTCATTCACCATTTTTATGATTTTTTCTGCTGCGGCGAAATAACCTAAGGCCACGGGGGACACCATTAAGCCAAGGATAAACGTGGCGCTATTTGTGTAAAAACTGATGGCAACCGTAGACAGGAAAACATGCCACCCTTCTTGCAATGCAACCCGCATACTGTCTATGGATGGAATATAGAACCTAATATCTGCTACTTTTCGGATAAAAAACCATGAAACAATGCCAGCCAAGACAAAACTGCCCGACTGTACACCTGCCGCCACCACATAATCAGAACTGTCCTTAACGAATAGCAGTATTCCCGCCACCATGCACGAGCGGGAAATGACATTCACCACCGTCAGGTATTTCATTTGCCCCATGCCTTGAAAAAACCATACAGGGAACAATACATTACCAACAACCACCAGATAAACCAGCAAATAAAGGCTGGCTTCTTGGCGCATGGCAGGGATAAAAGCCACCAGCAAAAACAGCACGCAGAAACCAATACTTGCCAAGATTGCCTTAACACTCATAACAGCGCTGAAGGTTTCAGAAATCTTCTGGGTATCCTGATTGGCTGCTGCTACCGCAACGGCACGGGTAGCACTCAGGTTAAACCCATAATCCACTAAAATATTGAAGAAAATAACTATCGCCGAAGCAAAAGCAGTCACACCAAACTTTTCCGCGCCCAATACCCGCACCAAATACGGCACGGTAATCATCGGCAACAAATAGGTAAAGCCCTGCAACAGGAACAACGACAGGATGTTGCCCCCTAATTTGGAACGCAACAGGCTGCGGATACGGCTGATCACACCGCTAACCATGCGTCTGCCACACTGCTGATGTCATTGCCGCGCACGGATTCCGGCGCTTGCAAACGCATCTGCTCCCGCAGCGCCACATCATGGAACAGGGTATCAATCCCCGCCGCGATGGCATCTGCATTGCCTTTTTCAACCAGCAAACCGTTTTTCCCGTGCTGGACGATTTCGCGTGGGCCGGTCGGACAATCTGTTGACACAATCGGGCAACCCAAGGACAGTGCTTCAATCAAAACCAGTGGATAGCCCTCGTAATCACTGCTCATCACCAGAAATTCGGCTTTTGCCATGTATTTGTAGGGGTTACTGTCAAGGCCAGCCAGCGTGATCCTGTTTTCCATCCCCAGTGCGCTTATCTGTTGCGCCAACGCTTCCCGCAGACTTCCCTGCCCTAAAATAACCAGTTGGCAATCTGTTTGGGCTTGGGTACGGGCAAATGCAGCAATCAACAAATCGAAACGTTTCTGGTGCTCCAAACGCCCTACCGCCAAAATGAACTTACCGTCAATGCTGATGCTTTCTACTGCCTTCTGCCGGATTAAATGCCCATTGACCGGGTTGTAAATACACTTGACGTTTTTCAAGTGCGCCCCCGTTTCCAACAATTCTTGCATCTGGCGGGAGACAGCGATGACGCCTTTGGCACGCGGGTATAACCAGCGGAACGCAAACCATTCGCTGCGGGTCATTACACCGGGATCAAGATGGACGGACAAAACTGCCTTAGGGCTGGCAAGCACGCAAGGCACATTCGCTGCTTCCAGAAAGGAGAAAATATGGTCGAAACGTTGTTGGCGGAAAATCTTACGGAAACGCCATGCCCGGTATAATAAGATAGCAAGCTGTATGAAAAATCCGCCTGGCCTTTCGGGAATGTCCAGCGGAACGATTTTTGCCTTGACCTCATAGCGCGATTCACCCGCTTTCAGACCGACGAAAGTCAGGATGCTTACTTCATACCCAAGATCACTGAATGCATCGGCAAGATCAGCCGCAACTTTTTCTGCCCCACCGCCTTTGGCTAGTTCAGCAATTACAATCGCTATTTTTTTCATGGCATTACCAAAACCTTCTTTTAACTTAGCGGCCTTATATTCGCGTTATTTTTAATATAAAAGCTCAACACCACCAGCGCGTAGGAAAACCAGATATGCATCCTGTCCTGCAATGTGAGTGATAACTGCCCAATTGCCACAATCAGCAACATGGACAGCATCAAAATCCGGTTATCACCCGGCAATCGCCATGCATAAGCAAAGGCAATCCCGATCACCGTCAGGTAAAGGCATACACCGACAATCCCTTGCTCGGCAGTTATCGCGACATAACTGTTATGCGCCGTATAATCAACATGGTAAGGGTTAATGATGCGCCTGAAAGAACCCAAACCATGCCCGACCAGCGGACTTTCTTCCCATTCTTCGTAGGCATTTGCCCATACTACACGGCGCTCATTCAATGTACCGCTGGAAATCTCTTTGCCGGTTGAGAAAATGCGCTCAATGGTCTTCTGTGGAATCACATTGGCAATCCCAATCAGTGCCACCACTACCACCAAGACACTGGCAGCTTTACCAATCAAACCGGAACGCAAGATCACTGGCACAAAACCAAGCAGGCCAATCAGCATTAGGATCGCGCCGGTACGTGACCCGGTAATCAGGATCGTAAACAACGCCGCAGGAATATATGCCAAGCCCAACAAACGTAACACCCGCGCCTTAGCGTGTACCAACAAATAGATCCCCAGCGGCAGGATCATCGCCAATTTAACCGCCACCTCATTGGCATCAAACCCCTCTATCTCATGCCGCACCGTATTGCCCGTCACCTGATAATCTTTAACCATCAGGTAAATCAGCCAAAACGAACCCAGTACCAGTGCCACATACAAGTGCTCGACATCGGCCTCGGTTCTGGCAAGCTGAAAAACCAAAAAAGTGATCATCAAAGCATACAGATTACTTTTGAGTGCCTGCCCAGCGCTAACCGCTTGTACGATTTCATACGGAACCGGCATTTCTGACCACGTAAAAGACAGCACCACCCACGCCATGTGCAACAAAACCATGATGTGGAACCCCGGTACAACGTGCAGACTGCTGCCGGTAACAATCAGGATCAAGGTCAAGCCAAACGTCATTAACCCGGCAATTTTCACCAGTGACATGCCAGCAACCTCCGCCACACCATCGGTTGGCAGCGCTAACACCAACACCAGCATGAAAAAGACCGCGATGTACCTGACCGTATTCATGGCATCACACGTCCAACCATCGTTCTGCCACCTGCGCAATATCCAAAGCGGCAACCGAAGGGCTGGCCTCTTGGCGGAAACAAGCCTGCACCGCCTCATCCAAACATACCCGGTCAATGGCTTCCGACAGTGCTGGGCTATCAGCCACCGGAACCAGCAAACCGTTTTCGCCGTGCCGGACGATTTCACGCGGCCCGGTTTCACAATCCGTCGCAATAATGGGGCAACCCAAACCGAGCGCCTCCAGCAAAATCACCGGAAAACCTTCGTGCTGGCTAGAAAGCACCAAACACTGGGCTTTGGCAATATAGGGGTAAGGGTTGGGCATGAAGCCGGGCAAGCGCACCTGCTGCCCCAACCCCAATTCTTTCACCTGCCGTTCCAGCGCAGGACGCTCTTTACCCTCGCCCAAAATGAGCAACTGATGGCTATGGCGGGCTTGTGACTGTGCATAAGCATCAATCAAATTCGCGAAATCCTTTTCCGGGCAAAGCCGTCCTGCCGCCACGATATACTGCCCGTCAAGGCGTATCGCCGGATGCTCCTCCGCCAGATTACGGATACGGGTGAGGTTCACCGGGTTATACAGGTATCCCAAATTCTGTAACCCAAGGCGTTCCTGAAAAATGCGCATCCCATCCTTAGAAACCGCCACCACTTTCTTTGCCCGTGGAAACAGCCACTTGGCGAACAGCCAGTCTACCGATGAAAAATTCCGGGCAGGGTTACAATGGTTGGCGGCGATGGTTTTGCGGCTGGCAAGGATGGCAGGAAAACTGGCGTGTTCCATTACCCCGATAATCGTGTCGAATTGCTTCCTTCTGAAAATGCCATGAAGCTGCCAAGCACGTTCGAGAAAGTTAAACGCCCTCGGCACAAAACCCTGTTTTGAAGGGCTGCGCATGTCGACCAACTCCCCAGCATACGGGTAATACATGCGGCTGGTATCGAACAGGATCAAGGTTACGTCATGCTGCTTGGCAAACTGGAAAGACAGGTCAGAAACCACTTTTTCCGCCCCACCCATGCCCAGCGAATACACCACTAAAGCAATTTTCTTACGCAGCGTCATGACTTAGCCTCCTCATGAATCCATCCACAAAAAGGCCAACGGCAGCGATACCATCAATAAATGGCGCTTCTTGATCCCAACCTGTTTAAAAAAAGGCGGTTGCCACTGGCTAAACTGTTCTAACCAACGGTCTAGCCATCCCAAACGGCGATGCACATACAGGGCATCTGACACGGACACCGTTGAACTGACCCCAAAGGTATGCACCCCATTCATGTCATGTTTACCTTCCGGCAAGCAATAGCCAACGATGTCTTCTTGATAATCCGTCGTGTCCCATTGGCGGATCAAGTTAAGGTTCAAACCACGCCCATAAGCGCCAGCACAATTCTGTGCGGGGCGATATAAATAGCCATTTTCTTCAATAATACTGCCTGCGGGGCGGGCATTAGCCGCTTGCGTCACGATAGGGTTTTGCGGATGGGGCTGCCACTGCGTCGTGAACGGGGTATCCGCATAAAACAGGTATAACGCCTCATTGGGCAAACATTTTTCATGGTGGCGCATACTGGTAAACATCCACCATAGCCCCTGATGTTCAAACAAGGTGGTATCATAAGCTTCCACATTGCCCATCAAAATTTTTTCAAATACCCAACGGTGCGGGAATTCCTCACAACGGTATAACTCAATGCTGTGGTTGGCGGCAGTTTCAGGGATCATGTAATATTGCCCCTGATGCTTGAAAATAAAAGGGTATGACAAGTGATAAGGGCGTTCCAGCACCTTCACTGGTTCAGTATGGCTACCATCAGGGTTCAATTTGATGTAGGATAAATGCCCTACACCCCGCGCATACACCAATTCCTCGAAAAAGATGTAGTTCTCATTGGCGTGTTCCACCACAAAAGGGTCAGCCCAGAAACGGTCACGCGGCGGCATCAACTTGCGGAAATGTACCAACACCGAAGCATCGCTGACACACTGGCGCTCTCCCAGCAACAATACCCATTGCTCGGCACGGAACATCGACTTGTAAAGTTTAATCATGAAATTGAGGGGATAACGCCCCAATACCCGCAACACCATCCAAACACTGGCGGGGACATCGGCGTATGCCTGTGCCAATGGAAAATGGGTGGCACGCACCTGCGCATTACGCACAAACCGGCTTTCGCCAAGTTGCATCAATTCCTGCACACGTTGCGGCATAAAATCCGCCATTTTCCACAAAGTACGTTCCATGCTACGGCTAATGGAAAGCCGATCGGTGCTGGTAGTGGCATAGAACAGCCATTCTGGCATTCCACTGCCACTCACTACCCGTTCCAAGCCACAAACAATTTCAGGTTGCTTGCCGATATACTCGCGTACCCCGACCTGACTGTCCCGCAATACTGCCGGATTGCCGTAAAAGTGCCGCCAGACACCGTATTTTGCCCATGCCAGCATCTCAGCTAATGGGGCTTGCCCAGTCAGGTCAAGCGCCACATCCACCGATGTATCCATTAATAATTGCTGGTAACGCGGGCTACCTGCATCGCAAACTGTGATGTCCCCCAAAATATCCAACACACTTTGCTGCCTGAGTGCGGTAACGGGGCACTGAAATACCCGCGCGTCAAACCAACGCAAACCATTTAACAAGTACTGGCTTAAGCCCTGAAAAAACGAGGGGATTTCAGGTTGACGAAAAATAAGCGCCGTAACCGACACACCCGTTACTGCCAACAGGCGTTCAAGCATCAAATGCTGCCATGCCGAAACGTATTCGCCATCAACGACTAGGGCAACCTTGAACTCGTTAACTGACATACCACACCCACTTATTATCATTAATTATTGATGTCTGACGATGCTGCCTTGTATGTAGGAGGCAGACGTAGCGCAAACCAAGCTCAAGGCTGCGGCCTCATTGACACCACTGACAATCACCTTGCTGCCGGTTTCACTCAACTGGTGGACTAGCTTGTGTAAACGCCGTGCATCCTCGGTATTAACCCCTGCGTTGGCAGCCAGTGCCGGAACTAAGCGCACAAAAGCAGGTTTCACCACGCGGATGAACGCCAACAAGCGGGCATCTTCCACCACATTGTCAATTCCCAGATGCACCTTAGCAGCACGCAACCACTTCGCCACCCGACTAAAGTGCCTGATGTCTGCAACGCAATCCTGATACTGGACACCGATCACAATTTGTCGGGCGACTTCCGGGGCAGCCACCAGTAAACCAAGCAAACGTTTGCACCAGTCCCCATTATCAAAAATCCCCTTGCCAACAGACACAAAAATCAGATGACCGGGAGCATCAGCTTTACGGGACGACAAACGCAAAAGGGTCTGCCCCAAATTCCAGTAATCCAAACGGAAACGCGCCACCTCATTACGCAGTTGCAACACCAAGCTGTCATAGCCAAGCTGTTCCCCGCCCGATGCATGGAATTCTGGCTCCGCGAAGTACATCAGCGGCAATTTTTCACGGAGTTTAATACTCGGCAAGAAAACCGCTTGTATCTGAGCCAGCGGCGGTTCCCGCGTTGGCGGGGTCGGGGAAGATTGTGGTTGTGCGGTTGGCGCAGGAATGTTCTCAAAAGATTGGCTAGCTTTATCCCACGGGTTCTCTTTGACCCTTGGAATGGGCGTGGCACGCGCCTGTTTTTCCAGCGGATGCACATGCAATTGGTAGCAGCGCTTGCCCTTCAACACTGCCGGGATGAAACGGATTTCCGCCCGCATCTTCCCGCCATCCCACAACAGCAAGGTTGTCAATAAGCGGTTGGAAGGCTTGCTACCCACATCGGTGGCCTTGCCCAATGCCTCAAACACTTTGCGTTCTTCCGCATCTACCAATTGCGCCACGGGTATTATCCGCAATTCGGCAACCGACCCAAACCCAAACAGCGTGAGGTAAGCATTATTGGCGTAAAGGTGCGCTCCTTGGGAAACATAGGCTATCGCTTCCCACGAATAATCCACTAACCAATGGCAGCGTAATTCGGCAATCCCCAATAAGTGTTTACTTTGGCGGAACTCGTGTTTAAGCAGGGAGTAATGCAATAGAAAGTCGACATACTGCCCGAAATATTCCACATCATTGAGCGGTAAAATGCATGATTCCACACCCGCCGAACCCGTGGCTAAACCTTGCCATGCTTCGGGGGAAACCCATACCAACAAAGTATCGGGTGAATAACGTTGCAGCGATTCAAGTAAGGCGGCAGAACGCTCTGTCCGAATGTGCGGACAAAACAACAAATGGGGTTTGTGTTCAACCAAAACCGGCGTCAATTGCTGCATGGAAGCAACCCGCACCAATTCCAATAAGGCCCCGGAACTGCGCAAAGCCGCCTCCAACGTGGCAACCATTTCCGCGTCCCGATCAACAACCACACAATGTATCTTCTGCTTTCTCATGCTTTAGAAGATACGCACCCACCCGCGACAAGCCTACAGAAAGCCCGATGACCGATCGCTAGTGGTGGACAAACTGCTTAACCCGCCTACAACGACTGCCATAAAGAGGTAAAGTCATCTTCTTCCTCGTCCAGTGCCTTTTCTGCCAAGGTGGTAAAGCGGAAATACGCAAACGCGCCCAAACACTCATCCAACAGGATCAGCCTCACCCGTTCCTCACGCTCAGCGAACTCCAGACAAATCTCATCCCCCGGCTGGAAAATATAAGCAGGCAACACCAACGCCGGATCAGGGCGTATCCCCACAATACTGGGCAACATCAAGCCATCCACGGGCAATTTCTGGCGCAAGGTACGGTTAATCACCTGCTTTACGGTCAGCACCATCGCCTTGGTCGACAACAATTCCACCCCGCAGCACAAGCCGGTTTCGCGCACAAACTCCATCCACTTAATGACGCCAATCATCCACACCGAAGTATCATTGGTCAGGTCACGTAATGCGACGATTTCTCCGACCCGCGCCCCGGACTCTTCCTTGCCTTCCCAACACAAACCGTAACCACCCACACTGCTATTGAGTACTTTCCACGTCTGGATGCGAGCGCCTTCGGCCTCCTTGACTTGCGGGGCAATCACCGCCCTGCGCACTTCCTCTTCCGAGCCGTAATCCCCCGACACGAACACGTTGAACAACATATCCTCTTCTTCGGTGCTGACGCCTGCATCCTGCTTTTGCAGATCACGGACAACGGGTAACACGTCCATCATGCGTGTCACCATGCCAATCTTTTCCTTTTTCGGGAAACGGTTAAAGCTGCGGTTACGCACCGCCGTCAGGTGGAAAATAACCCGTTTCGCCAGATTGCGGCTCAAACCACTCTGCAACACCAAGGTCGCGGCATTGCCATTTTCTAATTTGCGAATATCAGCATCCATCATTGCCAGCAATCCATTCAGGTTCAGCACCCGCACGGTCGGGGAATGTGGCAAATCGCTGGATGGCATCAAAACCGCTGGTTCATCGCTGTTGAGCATCGCGGCATGGACATTGCCCCCCACTAAACCTTCCGCATCACTCGAAATCGTCACCAAGGGCGTATGGCGGATAAAATAATGCATCACCCGCTCCACTTCCCCTTGGCGCAAGCTGTACGGTTTCGCTAATGCCAACAGGTTCATCTGGATGTAACGCGCCTCAATGGTCGGCGCACCGGGGTTGGCATCGCGCAACTTGGCCTTATCAATCCCGTGTTCCGCTGCCAACAAATACAAGTGATGAATATCGTGCCAGAGCGTTTCGCGGCTTTGCGCATACACCGAATAGGTCAGCAGCAGCACTTTACCCATGTAATCAATCGCGTGGTAAATCGCCTGCTGCAACTGCTTCTTCGTGCCTTCTTTCTTGGTGAGGATGTCCAACGCCGCCACTTGCCACGAGCCAGCAAACTCCAGCATCAACGATTGGGTCAATTCAAAAATCTTTTGGCTTTTTTGCGATAGGGGGAACGCGCGGGCAACCAGATGGCGTTGCAGGTTTTCCAGTGCCATTGCCATCACTGGACTCAACATCTCGCTGATTGCCAAACGGGTCTGCGGGAGCACCGCCCGGCGGTTCAAATCAATCAGCCCATGAAAAATGCGCCGGGTCGTTTCGCCGGGGTCAGCTTGTGGCAATGCTGCCACCCATTCACGCGCCTTGCTTTCAGAAAAGGGAATAAACCGTTGGTTGGAAACCGATGCTTCTGCTGTCGCCATAGCTCAGATACGTCCATTATTATTTTTACATGCTTAGGGTTGGCTAGAGTGTAGCAGTATCTTGGCGTTGAAACGACCGGCAGGCGACAACCGCGCTGTTCCTGTATTGAAGAACAGCGCACTGTTTTCAATCAGGGAGCTTGCTCAGAACGCAGCACCACGAGCAACTCCGCCATATCTGCCGGAACGGACGCTTCCCACTGCATGTGTTCGCCCGTTGCCGGATGAGTCAAGCCCAAGCGGGTGGCGTGCAATGCCTGACGCGGGAACGCTTGCACCGCCGCCCGCAGTTCCTCACTTGACCCGGCAGGCACACGTGGACGCCCGCCATACACCTGATCACCGACAATCGCCATGTGCTTCCAACTTAGGTGCACACGGATTTGATGGGTACGACCAGTTTCCAACGCGACCCGCAACAAGGTGTGGTGGGAAAAACGTTCTTCCACACGGTAATGGGTAATCGCTTCCTTGCCGCCCTCAGTGACAGCCTGACGCTTGCGGTCGAGCGGATGCCGCCCGATATTGGCTTCAATGGTGGAACCCGCAATCACTTTGCCATGCACCAAGGCCAAATATTCACGGCTGACATCACGCACTTGCAGCGCTTCAACCAAGACGGTGTGCGCTTCCAAGGTTTTTGCGACCACCATCAGCCCGGTAGTATCCTTGTCGAGACGGTGAACAATCCCCGCACGCGGCAACATTTCCAGTTGCGGATTGTGGTGCAGCAAGGCGTTGACCAAGGTTCCCGACCAATTACCTGCTGCCGGGTGGACAACCAAACCCGCAGGCTTGTTGATGATCATGATGGCATCATCTTCGTACACAATGTCGAGGGGAATGTCTTCCGCATCGAATTCTGTTTGCGGTTCGAGTACCGCATTGATTATGATCTCTTGACCGCCGGTTAAGCGCTCCTTGGGTTTGAAGATTTTATCATCGACCCGAACATACCCCGATTTGATCCATTTCTGGAGTTGGCTACGGGAATACTGGGGGAACAGGCTGGCGACGACCTGATCGAGACGCTGACCATCCATTGCTGGTGGTACTTTACTGACGAACTGTTGGTTTTGGAGCATTCTTAATCCGGTTAAATACGCTATACTTCGAAACTCATTCTATCATCATGTGTTGTTAAGCAAATGTCGATAACCACAAAAAGATTCAAAGCTGGCATCTACCTAACAGGTATGCTGGCACTGACGGTCAGTTTCAGCGGGTGCTCGGTCTTCTCCCAAGCGACTTCCATCTTCTCGCAAACGGAAAAAGACCCAACCGAGGGCTGGTCTGCCAACAAGATTTACGGGACGGCGAAAGAAGCGCTGAATGGCGGTGACTACGAACGTGCAGTCACCCTATACGAGTCGCTGGAAGCCCGCTACCCGCTAGGTCGCTTTGCCCAACAGGCACAACTGGAAAAAGCCTATGCGTACTATAAGTATGACGAGGCTGATTCTGCACTGGATGCGATTGACCGCTTCCTGCGCATGAATCCCGGCAGCGAGGACGTGGATTACGCCTTGTACCTGCGTGGATTGGTGAACTTCAACCGAGGCAGCAGCATCGTCGATAAGGTTTTCCCACGCAGTATTGCTGACTTGGATACCGTGCGGCAGAAAGAGTCTTTCCAAGACTTTTCCCACCTGCTGACCCGTTACCCAGACAGCAAATACGCCCCGGATGCTACCGAGCGTGTCCAACACCTTCGTAATAGCCTTGCCCAATCCGAAGTGAACGTGGCGAACTATTACATGATGCGTGGCGCATGGCTGGCAGCATTTAACCGTGCGGAATACGCCATCAAGCACTATCAAGGTTCCCCAGCAGTCATTGATGCACTGGAAATTAAAGTCCGTGCCGCTAACAAGCTGGGTAAGCCAGATTTGGCAGCCGACAGCCTGCGGGTACTGGAATTGAATTTCCCGCAACGGGCAGCCGCACTGAAATTGAAATAATGCCGATAAAACAGGCGGAAAGGGCAAAAAAATAGCGCCCTTTGCCGCCTGTCGGATCGTCCTTACGATCCCTAACAAATTCCCTATATCATAAAGCTAGCTGAGACCCACATTACAATAATCATTAGGGGCTTTATGAAAACCATTATTTCCACAGCAGCCAACTTAGCAGCGCTGCTCACTTTGTCGCTAACTGGCGCAGCACACGCGGCAGGAACGTCATCCAAACCCTTTTCCCCGCTAACTCCCATGAAATCATCGCAACAAGCCGAAAACTATCTCGGCGGCAGTGTGGGCAAAACCACAGCGGATGGATTCTGCAATACCCTGCAAAACTGTGACGCAGACGGAAAAAGCTGGAAGCTGTTCGGCGGGGTACGCATGAATGACAACATTGTGCTGGAAGGCGGCTACGTCGACCTCGGCAAACAGCAAGGCCAAGACGCTAATGGCGCTGTTTCACAAAAGACGACAGCTATCACTGCCGCAGGTTTGGCAACCTTCCCCATGAATGAACAGATTGAAGTGTTCGGCAAGGCCGGTGTTGCGCGTTGGAGCGACACATACACCGACAGCAGCGGCAAAACAGACAGTAAGGGCACGGATGTTTTGGTCGGCGCGGGGGCAAATTACGATCTGGGCGACAATATGGGTGTCCGGGCAGAATGGGAACGCTTCAAAGACGTAGGCAGTGCCGCACATAAGGGCGATGTGGACTTGCTGAGCGTGGGGGTTACTTTTTCTTCACTATAAAAAATCCCCCGACGGGTAAAGGGGGCAATCATGACGAGGGGCTTGCTATGAAAACTTATCTTTCCTGCACATTCGCAGGCGTTGCACTGTGGGCGAGTGCTGCCCACGCGGGGGGCGGGATGGAAGGCTTTGGCGTACCATCCAACATGGACTTCTATGCTGGCGGCAGCGTCGGCACCGCATCGCAAGACGGCGCTTGCAATACACTGTCAGGTTCAACGGGCTGCACAGATTCCGGCACGGGTTACAAAGTCTTTGCAGGCGCACAATTAAAACCCAATGCCCCTGACGGCACGTTGCCCAAACTAGGGGTTGAGGGGGGTTACATCAAGTTTGGTGAAAGCTCTTCCGCAGGCGAACTTTTATCCGTCAGAGGCATCCCTATTGGCTCAAGTTCTGCAAAAAGTGATTTAACTGGCATTTACGCCGCTGGCACTGTATCAATGCCGGTAGCGCCACGGGTAGAAATACTCGGCAAAGCGGGTGTTATGCATTGGAGCCAAGAGAATAAAAGTACAGCGGTAATAGATGACGATCCAGAAGACGAGCGCAACCAATCCACCTCTTCATCCGAGAGTGGTTTCGGTGGGCTGCTAGGCGCAGGTGCTCAGTATAAAATTAATGACAACTTTTCTGTCCGGGGCGAGTACGAACGCGGCTTTGGTGTAGGCAAAGGCGCATCCAAAACCGAACCCAGCCTATTGAGCGTTGGCGCTGTATTTTCAACCTTATAACAATAAGAAAGGTAACATACCATGAAAAAAATAGGGTTTTTAGTGCTGTTACTGCCCCAAGCTAACATCACTTACGCCGACAATTACACCACAGCACCTTCTGGATTCATGAACGGCACAAAGCTCTACGTCGGGGGTAGCGTTGGGGTAAGCCAGCAAGGTGACACCTGCAACGACCCATTTTTTGAGGGTTCCTGCGATAACAAGGATACTGCTGTAAAAGTATTCGGCGGGGCACGGTTTGATCCCATGTGGGGCGCGGAAGTTGCCTACAACAAGCTCGGCAAAACCAGCAAAAATGGCACGATTGGCAGCACACCTGCCAGTATAAACAATACGTTAAGTGGTATCAGCGCCAGCGGCGTGGGCTATTTGCCCGTTGCGCCACAAATTGAAGCCTTCGGTAAAGCCGGGGCGATGTTCTGGAACCGTGAAACCAGCCAAACAGCGGGCGGAACCAGCACCTCCAGCAAAGCGGATGGAACCAGCCCATTACTGGGCGCTGGGGCGCAATACCAACTGAACGACAACCTGCATTTACGCGGGGAATGGGAACACATGTTCAACGTCGGCTCTGATTCCGCCTATGAAACTGACGCTGACCAATACTCAGTCGGGCTGCTGTATTCCACCCTGTAAGCCTATCTCCCCCGGAAGGGCTGTATTGGTGCACCCTTTGCGGTAGAGTTGTGGCGTTTTTGATTGCCACGCATGAGGAGAAGGTTTAATGGCACGTCAAGCTGATTTCATCGCACCATCCATTTTGTCCGCTGACTTTGCCCGCTTGGGTGAAGAAGTGGTTAACGTCCTGACCTCCGGGGCAGACATTGTGCATTTCGACGTAATGGATAACCACTACGTCCCCAACCTGACCATTGGCCCCTTGGTCTGCGAAGCCCTGCGCAAGCACGGCGTAACCGCGCCAATTGATGTGCACCTGATGGTCAAGCCAGTCGACCGCATCATTCCTGACTTTGCCAAAGCGGGCGCGACTTTCATCACGTTCCACCCGGAATCTTCCGAACACGTTGACCGTACCCTGCAACTGATCCGCAACGAAGGCTGCAAAGCTGGCTTGGTATTCAACCCAGCCACCCCGTTGTCAGTGCTGGAATACGTGATGGACAAAGTGGACATGATCCTGCTGATGTCCGTCAACCCTGGCTTCGGCGGTCAAAGCTTTATCCCTGCCACCTTGGGCAAACTGCGCCAAGCCCGCAAGATGATTGACGATTCCGGTTTTGACATCCGTTTGGAAATCGACGGCGGCGTAAAACCGGGCAATATCCGCGAAATCAAGGAAGCAGGCGCAGATGCGTTCGTTGCTGGCTCTGCGATTTTCAACGTTGCCAACAAAGCTGACCCGAACCATTACAACAGCATCATTGCTGAATTCCGTAAAGAATTGGCGGCAGCAAAGGTCTAAACACGCATGTTCAATCCCAAAATGGTATTGATCGACGTGGACGGGACGCTGGTTGACAGCGTTCCCGACCTTGCGTTTTGCGTCGATGAAATGATGAAGCAACTGGATATGCCAGTACGTGGTGAAGCAGCGGTGCGCCAGTGGGTTGGGAATGGTGTGCAACGCCTGACCGAACGCGCCCTGACCAACGATCTGGATGGCTACCCGGACGCCGAGTTGTTTGCCCGCGCCATGCCGATTTTCATGGAACTGTATGCGGAAAATACTTCCAAACGCAGCCGTTTGTACGATGGCGTAGTGGAAGGATTGGATTTCCTGCAAAGTTGTAAGGGGCTGAAACTCGGTTGTGTGACCAACAAGGCCGAACAATTCACCCTGCCATTACTGAAAGATTTGGGCATTTTTGACCGTTTCGAGATCATCGTCAGTGGCGATACCTTGCCGGAAAAGAAGCCTCACCCACTGCCCCTGCTCCACGCTGCTGAAAAGCTGGGTGTAAAGCCCGAAGATGCGGTAATGATTGGCGATTCCAAGTCTGATGTGAAAGCTGCCCGCGCTGCTGATTTCCAGATTATCTGCATGACCTACGGCTATAATCACGGCGAAGATATTCGCAACTATCATCCTGATGCTGTGATAGACTCCATGACCGAATTAAACAACCTGATCAACTGCGCATGATGAAACACTTTCCGACTAAAACGTGGCGATGGCGTTCCTGCTGATACCCTGCTGGAAGTGTTTCGTTGACCGTTTTATTTGGAAGTTCTCATGAATCAGGACATCTTTGATACCTATATCGCCCAAGGCTACAACCGCGTTCCTGTCCGCCGTACCATACTGGCAGACCTTGATACCCCGTTAAGTGCCTACCTCAAACTCGCTGACGCGCCCTACTCCTACCTGTTCGAGTCCGTACAGGGCGGGGAAAAATGGGGTCGTTATTCCATGCTCGGCCTGCCTGCGCAAACCATCATCAAGGTATTTGGCTTGCATGTGGAAGTGCATCGCGCCCACCAACCTGTGGAAACCGTTGACGTAGCTGATCCGCTGGCATGGATTACTGAATTTCAGCAGCAATACAACGTACCCGACATCGAAGACTTGCCACGCTTTAACGGTGGGTTAGTCGGCTATTTCGGCTACGAAACCATCCGCTACATCGAGAAAAAGCTCGCCAACGGGCGCGATAAGCCTGACCCGATCGGCACACCCGACATCGTGCTAATGGTGTCGGATGAAGTGGTGGTATTCGACAATTTGCGCGGTGAATTGCACCTGATCGTTTTGGCAGAAGCCAACGGTTTCAAGCAATCCCAGCAACGCCTTGATGCACTCGAACGCCAGTTGCAAGAAGCCCGCCGCCTCTACCAACCCGCGCCCAAAGCGACACAGGTAGAAGAAAGCGATTTCATTTCCGGCTTCACCGAAGACGGTTTCAAGCAAGCGGTGTTGGATGCCAAGGAATACATCAAAGCAGGCGACATTATGCAAGTGGTGCTCTCACAGCGCATGAGCATCCCGTTTGCCGCGCCACCGCTGGACTTGTACCGTGCCTTGCGCCGCCTCAATCCGTCGCCGTACATGTATTTCCTGAATCTGGGTGATTTTCACATCGTCGGTTCCTCGCCGGAAATTCTGGTGCGCCTTGAAGACGACGTAATTACTGTGCGCCCGATTGCCGGAACGCGCCGTCGGGGTGACACCGAACAGCGTGATAAGGAACTCGAAACCGAACTCCTCAACGACCCGAAAGAACTGGCTGAACACTTGATGTTGATCGACCTTGGGCGCAACGATGCGGGGCGCGTCAGCGAAATCGGCTCGGTCAAACTCACCGACAAAATGATCGTGGAACGCTATTCCCACGTCATGCACATCGTCTCCAACGTCACCGGCAAACTGCTACCCGGTCTGGATGCGATGGACGTGTTACGCGCCACCTTCCCCGCAGGCACAGTCAGCGGTGCGCCGAAAATCCGTGCGATGGAAATCATCGACGAACTCGAACCTGTGAAGCGCGGCGTGTATTCGGGCGCAGTCGGCTATTTGGCCTGGAATGGCAATATGGATACCGCGATCGCCATCCGCACCGCCGTGATCAAGGATGATGTGCTGCATATCCAAGCGGGTGCAGGCATCGTTTACGACTCCGTGCCGCAATCGGAGTGGGATGAAACCATGAACAAAGGGCGTGCGGTGTTCCGTGCTGCCAGTGCGGCATTATCCGGCTTGAACGGCAAACATAAATAAGGAGGGTGAACATGAAATTGCTAATGGTCGACAACTACGATTCGTTCACCTACAACCTCGTGCAATACTTCGGCGAACTGGGTGCAGATGTGCAAGTCGTGCGCAACGACGAAATCCCCGTCGAAGCGATTGACGATATTGCGCCGGACAAAATCGTGCTATCACCAGGGCCTTGCACCCCGACGGAAGCAGGCATTTCCATCCCCACCCTGCTGCGTTTTGCGGGCAAAATCCCGATTCTGGGCGTATGCCTTGGGCATCAGTCCATCGGGCAAGCTTTCGGTGGCAAAATCATCCGCGCCAAAGAAATCATGCACGGCAAAATTTCCTTGGTACATCACAACGGCACAGGCGTTTTCACTGGCTTACCCAGCCCGTTTGAAGCCACCCGCTACCATTCGCTAGTGATCGAACAGGCCAGCATTCCCGACTGTCTGGAAATTACCGCGTGGACGGAAACGGCGGATGGCAAGCTGGATGAGATTATGGGTGTGAAACACAAAACGCTGCCTGTGGAAGGCGTGCAATTCCACCCCGAATCCATCCTCACCCAACACGGGCATGACATGCTGCGGAATTTTTTGGAGGGGAAATAATCCCCTCCCATTCCTTGCCAATTAGCGCTTGACGATTTCAACCCGGCGGTTTTTAGCGCGGCCTTCTTCGGCATCATTGCTGGCAACCGGAGCCGCCATCCCGACCCCTTGTGCGGTCAGGCGCTTGGCGTCAACGCCATAATCTTTGCCTAATGCCTGTACCACAGACTCTGCCCGCCGTTTCGACAGGTCGAGGTTGTAAGCAATTTCGCCTTGGTTATCGGTGTGCCCCGCCACCACCACATTAAGGGCGGTATCAGCTTGCAGCATTTTGGCGATTTCTTCTAACTGCGGTTTGGAATCAGGCTTGAGGTCGGCTTTGTCGTAGTCGAAATAAATGCCGTACAGCGCGATATGCCCATCCGTGCCAATGCCTTTGCCCATGTCTTCAGCAGGGACGACTGTCACCATACGTTGTTCCCGTGCCTTGCTTTCGGCAGCAGCCAAAACCACGATAGTGCGTCCATTTAATGCCTTGCAATAGAGGTCGTCTTTCAAGGTGTAAACCAACAGTGCCAAATGCACATCAGTCTTATCTTCGGTCGTGAGTTTCATAGAAGCATAGCGTTGGTTGGCGTGCCAACTGTTGAGGGCGCAATTGCCGTTGGTGAAATCCGGCTGCATCATTTGCGCATCGGGGTAAACCAGTTGCACCATGCCAGTATCATTGCCGCCGGAATCCGCGCCGTAGGTGAAATTACCGCCGCACTCCTCATCCTTGCACTCAAACAACACGCTGCCGCCCTTGCCTGTCAGCTCTTCCTGATAGTTTCGGATAACTTCCAGCGGGGTACGATCTGCCGGGGCAACATAAATCAAGCGGGTCAACTTGCCTTCCACATCCACTTTTTGCGGCGGCAGGTAGACGTGGTTGTTGTGGCTGTCGATTTTATCGGTCTTTTCCAGCTTGGAAGTCGGCAGGACAAACTCCTCAAATGCTTGCTGCCCCCGATCAACAATAAAAGAACCCTCGTAGCGCTTGAGGTAAAGCAAATCCTCCGTGCCCTTCAGGTCTTCCGTCGGAATGGTGGCATTTGCCATGGCTAAGGCTGGCAGCAACAAGCTGATTAACAACAAATTACGCATAATATTCCCTCGTTTTTCCGTATTCTATGGATGCATATGTGTCTGACCGACGCTTATTATAGGCGTGAAACCTTGCTACCTTAAGGACTTAACTCAACAAAAGCGTTTAAATCCGCTATCTGCTATAGTCGGCAACCTGTGTCCAATACAGCAAGGTATGGTCGATGAACCCCAAACAAACTGCCACTCTCCTCCGTCGCCTCGGTGCAATGATTTACGACACCGTGCTCGCGGGCTTTAGCATCGTCATCATCGCGGGCATCGTGTCGGTCAGTTTTACCGCACTGACAGGTATCAAACCACCTGCGGCATTGATGATTTTGGCATACGCCGCCATGACCTACGGTTTCTTTACGTGGTTCTGGACACACGGCGGACAAACGCTGGGAATGCGGGCGTGGAAATTGCGCGTCGTCACCCCAGATGGGCAACCCATCAACCAACAACAGGCAAGCACCCGCTTTGGTTGGGCAGTACTCAGCGCAGCCGCGTTAGGGATAGGCTTCCTTGTTTCCCTTATCGACTCCGAAAGGCTTACTTGGCATGACCGTTTTTCGCATACACGGCTGGTTCGTGTAAACTGAGCGGCTGTTTAAACACCAAAAACGACTGTAAGGATACCGCATGATCTACCACTTCGAGCCTTCCGCCAACGCTGCTACCCTACTCACCGACTGCGTGGTGGTGGGCATTTACAAAAGCAATAAGATGTCTGCTGCTGCCGCGCAATTGGACATCGCCAGCAATGGTGCAATCCATAGCCATTTGGCGCTCGGCGACTTTAACGGCGACAAAGGCCGCACCACCAGTATGCTCTACCAACTGGCTGGCATTACTGCCAAGCGCGTGTTGCTGGTTGGTATGGGCGAAAAAGACAAACTGACACTGGAAACCCTGACGCAAGTGACCCAAGCGGCAGTCAATGCGCTGAAAACCGCCAAGGTCAGCAATACCGTTTGCTTCCTCAGTGACGAAGCCAACACTGCATCCATCGAAGCCGCAGTGCGCCAATCCGTCACTGCCGTTGCCGATGCGCTTTACACCTTCAACACCTACAAAAGCAAAAAAGACGAAGCGCCATCGCTGGCAAGCTGGACAATTGCCCACACCCTCGCAGGCGATTTCAGCACTGCCACCAAACAAGGCGCAGCCATTGCCGAAGGGATGCAAATCAGCCGCGACCTCGCCAACAGCCCCGGCAACGTCTGCACACCCACGTATCTGGTGCGGGTTACGCAGGAATTGGCTGGTTCTTCCGACAAGCTCGACATCAGCGTGCTGGAAGAAAGTGATATGGAAGCCATCGGCATGGGCTCTTTCCTCTCGGTTTCCAAGGGCAGCATCGAACCGGGCAAGATGATTATCTTGCAATATCACGGCGGCGAAACCGGGGTAGCGCCATTGGTGTTGGTCGGCAAAGGCATCACCTTTGATACTGGCGGCATTTCCCTCAAGCCGGGCGCGGCAATGGATGAAATGAAATTCGACATGACTGGCGCTGCCAGCGTGATTGGCACAATGACCGCCTGCACTGCTATGGATTTACCCATTAACGTGATCGGTGTGATTGCAGCGGCGGAAAACATGCCCGGCAGTAAAGCCAGCAAACCCGGCGACATCGTGACCAGCATGTCCGGCAAGACCATCGAAATCCTCAACACCGACGCCGAAGGCCGCTTGGTATTGTGCGACGCGCTGACTTACGTGGAACGTTTCAACCCGTATGCGGTAATCGACATCGCCACCCTCACCGGGGCGTGCATCACCGCGCTGGGGCATCACACCTCCGGCTTGCTGAGCAACAATGACGGCTTGGCAGATGAAATTTTCAACGCAGGCAAACAAGCCGGTGATGAAGTGTGGCGCTTGCCGATGAATGACAAATACCAAGAGCAACTGAAAAGTAATTTCGCGGACATGGCGAATATCGGCGGCGCTCCGGGTGGCACAATCACTGCCGCTTGCTTCCTGTCGCGCTTTACCGAAAGCTACCCGTGGGCGCACCTCGACATCGCAGGTACGGCATGGCGTAGCGGTGCAGCGAAAGGTGCTACCGGACGCCCTGTTCCTTTGCTTTGCCAAATCCTGCTCAACCACGCGCACGTATGACCAAGATTGATTTTTATGTGGGAAAAACCAGTAGCTTGCAGGCACGCCTAAACTTGGCCTGCAAGCTGGTGGAAAAAGCGCACGTGCGTAAACTGTACACCTACATCCACACCGATGCCCCCACCACCAGCGCCCAACTGGATGATATGCTGTGGACATTCAATGACCTTGCGTTCATCCCGCACGCGCTGGTCGGCGCAAAAGATGCCGCCGCGCGGGTACTGATTGGGCATGATCATGAGCCGATGGAAAATTGCGGCTTCCTGATTAACCTGTCCAATGAAATCCCAAGCTTTTTCTCGCGTTTTGAGCGTTTGGCGGAAATTTTGGATCAGGAGGAACCCGTGTTGCTCGCTGGTCGCAAACGCTATCAGTTTTATCGGGATCGTGGTTATAATCTCGAATACCATCAACTTCAGATTTGAACACGATAAACGCCGCATGAGACAGGATTTCGATAAAACCATCCGTATACCCGTCATTACCGACCTAGTGCGTGCGGGCGATCCTGATGTTATCGAACAGAGCAAAAACCAACACGTCAAACAACAACGCCGTATCGCTTTCGAGCAACGCCTGAAAGACCGCATTGCCGAGCTGCAAGCCGCCACTGGGCAAGATGAATACGCTGGTTTGGGACGTGCCCACGCGATCCGCTCCGAAGCTAACTCCTCGACTCCCCGTGCATCCTCCCAACTCGATGCCGCGTTTGAAAAACACATCGACCAAGCCCGCGATGAACTCATCCGTGAGCTTTCTACCCTGCTAAAGTAAACATTTCGCGTTATAATGCCGCTCTTTTTCGTATTTAATGAAAGTAGCGGCACATGGATAAGACCTACCAACCTCAAGACATCGAACAACGCTGGTATCAGCACTGGGAACAAAGCGGCTATTTCGCCCCCAAAGGCGAAGGCAAGCCGTATTGCATCATGATCCCGCCGCCGAACGTCACCGGCACGCTGCACATGGGGCACGGTTTCAACCAGATGGTGATCGACACCCTGATCCGCTACCACCGCATGAAGGGCGACAAAACCCTCTACCAACCCGGCACTGACCACGCAGGTATCGCCACGCAAATGGTGGTGGAACGCCAATTGCTCGCGCAAGGTGTGACCCGCCACGATTTAGGCCGTGAAGCTTTCCTCGAAAAAGTCTGGGAGTGGAAAGGCCAATCCGGCGACACCATCAACCGCCAATTGCGCCGTTTGGGGACGACCCCCGACTGGTCACGCGAACGCTTTACGATGGACGAAGGCTTGTCGGAAGCAGTGCGCGAAGTGTTCGTGCGCCTGCATGAAGAAGGCTTGATCTATCGCGGCAAACGGCTGGTGAACTGGGATACCGTGCTGCACACCGCCGTTTCCGACCTTGAAGTCGTGTCTGAAGAAGAAAACGGCAATATGTGGCACTTCCGCTACCCGCTGGCGGATGCGGCGGGCAATGCCACTGACGAATTCCTCATCGTTGCGACGACACGCCCGGAAACCATGCTGGGTGACTCCGCCGTTGCCGTGAACCCGAAAGACGAGCGTTACCAGCATTTGATCGGCAAAAATGTAGTGCTGCCGCTGGTGGGACGGTTGATTCCGGTGGTGGGTGACGATTACGCTGACCCCGAAAAAGGCACGGGTTGCGTGAAGATTACTCCGGCGCACGATTTCAACGACTATCAGGTGGGCAAACGTCACAACCTGCCGCTGATCAATATTTTCACCATTGATGCCTGCATAAACGAGGTTTCACCCGAAAAGTATCAAGGGCTGGAACGCTTTGCGGCGCGTAAGCAAATCGTCGCGGACATGGATGCGCTCGGCTTGCTGGACAAAATCGAAGACCACAAACTGATGGTTCCGCGTGGCGACCGTTCCGGCACAGTGATTGAACCGTACCTGACGGATCAGTGGTACGTGGATTTGACCCGCGAGACGCTGGATGACGGACGACCCGGCGGCAAAACCGCGATTGCGCAACCGGCGATTGACGTGGTGGCGAGCGGCGAAGTGCGCTTCATTCCCGGCAACTGGGTGAACACCTACAACCATTGGATGAACAACCTCGACGACTGGTGTATTTCGCGCCAGTTGTGGTGGGGGCATCGCATTCCTGCGTGGTATGACGAGGCAGGCAATGTCTACGTGGCGCGTTCCGAAGATGACGTGCGCAGCAAATACAACCTGCCTGCCGACCTCGTGTTGCGTCAGGATGAGGACGTGCTAGATACGTGGTTCTCCTCCGCGCTGTGGCCGTTTTCGACGCTCGGCTGGCCGAATGTTGACGACGAAGCCCTGAAAGCCTTCTACCCCACGCAAATGCTGATGACCGGTTTCGACATCATCTTCTTCTGGGTGGCGCGGATGATCATGTTCGGCAAGAAATTCATGGGCGACGTGCCGTTCCGCGACGTGTACATCCACGGGCTGGTGAAGGATGCAGACGGGCAGAAAATGTCCAAATCCAAGGGCAACGTACTTGACCCGCTCGACATTATCGACGGCATCGACCTCGAAGCACTGGTGGCCAAACGCACCAGCGGCATGATGCAACCGCAACTCGCCGCGAAAATCGACAAAGCCACCCGCAAGCAATTCCCCGACGGCATTACCCCGCACGGCACGGATGCGCTGCGCATGACGTTTGCCTCGTTCGCCACCGCTGGGCGCGACATCCGCTTCGACATGCAACGGCTGGAAGGCTACCGCAATTTCTGCAACAAGCTGTGGAACGCGGCGCGTTACGTGCTGATGCAGTGCGAAAATCAAGATACGGGATTAGACGATGCCTCCGTATCCGTCGGGGCATCCGTAGGGGCGGTTCGCGAACCGCCCCTACCCGTGGAATTGTCAGCGGCGGATCGCTGGATCATTTCCTTGCTGCAACAGACCGAGGCTGAAGTTGCTGACCACATCGACAACTACCGCTTCGATCTTGCCGCCAAAGCGATGTACGAATTTGCGTGGCACGAATACTGCGACTGGTATCTGGAGCTGACCAAGCCGATTTTGGGCAAAGCCAACGACAACCAAGCTGCCAAACGTGGCACGCGCCGTACTTTGGTGCGAGTGCTGGAAGCGGCGTTGCGCCTAATGCACCCGATCATGCCATTCATCACCGAAGAAATCTGGCAGAACATCAAGGGCTTGGCAGGCGTATCCGGCGATTCCATCATGCTGCAACCCTACCCCGTCGCCGACACTGCGCTGGTTGATCAGGCAGCGCTGGCGGAAATCGAATGGGTGAAAGCCTTCATCATGGGCATCCGCCGCATCCGTTCCGAGATGGACATCAAGCCGGGGCAAGTGCTGGATGTGCTGCTGCAAAACTGGAGCGACACCGACAAGGCACTGTTCACCACCAGCGAAGCGTTTGCGCGGACGCTGGCGAAAGTCGGCAACGTGACCTGGCTGGAAGCTGGAGCGGATGCGCCGGAATCGGCTACTGCGCTGGTCGGCGAGATGCAAATCCTCATCCCGCTGGCGGGGCTGATCGACAAAGACGCAGAAATTGCGCGTCTGAGCAAAGAAATCGAGAAGCTGCAAAAGAACCTCGGCGGGCTGGAAGGTCGGCTGAATAATCCGGCGTTTGCGGACAAAGCTCCGGCAGCAGTGCTTGAACAGACGCGCAAGCAGGCGGATGAGCAGCGGGCGGCGTTGGGGCAGTTGGTGGGGCAGTTGGAGAAAATTAAAGCCCTGTGATGAGACTGTAAACTGAACTGTGTAACTGCTATATAACAGCGGACCCCCCGCAAGGAGCAGTCACATGGAAACCCTTGATCCCGTCCTGATGGATGAGCTTTTAACCGATTGCAAAACGCCCGCTGAT
>NZ_JAQTLS010000020.1 GCF_028714775.1 Thiothrix sp.
GTTCCAAAGATTGCTGCCATGCCTGCCGTAGCCTGCGGGCGGCAGCAAGGTGTTGGCGGTGGATTTCTGCCAACGGTGCTTTGTGGTGGTTTGCTTGGCTCATTCCCCAACCCCCACGCCAATGGCGGTGCTGATTTCATCCAGCTTTGCCACCACCGCCATCGGGTGGTTTAATGCTGCGCAGTAACCTTCACGTTCTGGGTCAGTATCCCGTTCCCAGTGGGCTTCCCAGCCATCCTCACCTGCTGCAAACGTGTTGAACTGCCAGCTCTCACCAATGGGCTGGTAAAAGTTGGCTACCTCAAAGTCTGGCATTTCATGCTCATCATCTTCCCGGTATCCCTCGAATGCAGATTCTGCATACCGTGACAGCAACTTGGTGCTACAGGTAAAACGGCCTGCCTGCCCCCACTGCCAAGCCATGCATTGGCTAGCACAGCAACGGCCTTGGTGTGGTGGTTGGGTGAGGTGGCAGATTTTTTGTTCTGCCGCCGCTTCGGTGTGTGTGGTGATCCTGATCATGGTGCTCTCCTGTTATTGGTGTTTTTGGAAATATGCCCGTGCTTCCGGGCTTTCCCACTCGCTGGGGAGTGGCTTACGGCTCCAGCCGCGCAGTTCCTCGTTGCCATCGCTGTACAGTGCATACAGGTCAACCTTTACACCTGCGGGTGCTGCGTCAGCTTCTGCTTTCCACGCATCACCCGCTTGGGCAGCAGTGCCGGAGGTTTTTTTGACTTCAACCCCATCCTTGCGGATGAAGAATACGGTTATGGTGGGTGTCTCTGTCATCGGTGTTCTCCTACTCAAATGTGTTGTTGTGGTTAGTATGTTCATCTTGGATACATTAGTCAATACATGAAGTTTAATTCAGATACAAAAAAAGAACCGGATGCAGAAGCCATCGGTCAGCGCCTGCGGGAAGTGCGGATTGTTTTATATACCAGTAAAGGTATAATCACCGAATGGAAGAGCAGTACATAGAGAAACCCCTTGAGTGGGTAGGTAGTAGCTACAAAGACCTGATGGCCTTACCTAAGGATGTGCGCAGCTTTTTTGGCTTTGCATTAGGGTTGGCTCAAGCTGGCGAAAAGCATGATGACGCAAAGGTACTCAGGGGATTTGGTGGGGCAGGCGTTCTTGAGGTAGTTGAAAATGATGAGGCGGGAACTTACCGGGCTGTTTACACAGTTAAGTTCGAGGAAGCCGTGTTTGTCTTACATGCGTTCCAAAAAAAGAGTAAGCACGGGATAGCAACCCCTAAAGAAGACATTGAAATTATTCGCCATCGTTTGAAAGTGGCTGAAATAATGGCACAGGAGATGAGAAATGAAAAAACGGGTCATTGATGGTATTGAGGTATTACAAGGATCAGGCAATGTTTATGCCGATCTGGGCTTACCTGATGCTGAAAAACACAAAGTAAGGGCTGACTTGGCTATCCAGATCATCAAAGCCATGCGCCGCCTCAGCCTGACACAACAGGATGCAGCAAAACGTATGGGGCTTACCCAGCCCAAAGTTTCCGACCTGATGCGTGGTAATTTTACCAACCTGTCAGAACGGAAACTGATGGGATGCCTCAATCGGCTAGGTTATGACATTGAAATAACTGTAAAGCCTGCCGCATCCCAGTTTGGACATCTTGTGGTGGCTGCTGCTTGAAAGCAGCAGAATTTCAGCAACCACCCGAATCAAATTCCATTTGGTTGGTAAACGGGTTCAGTTTCATCTGTGCCTGAAAATGCACCGTGCGTCCATCGGAATAAGTTCGATAGCAATCACCATTGGTACATCGCGTTTTACAGGTGATGGTGTCATTTCCTTGAGGGGTATCACCATACAACTCTTTCATGATAGTTTTTTTAGTTTCATCTTCTAACAGCTTAAGGTTTCTCTTAGCTTCGGCATTGTTTTGCATGGCTGCCGAACTAAAAAGCTCCCGAGCTTTTTGCCGATCTTTTTTTATGCCTTTTCCATCTAAATACATTATTCCCAGATCATTTTGGGCAGTGGCAAGCCCTTGGTCAGCAGCCAATTTGTACCATTTGATAGCATCTGCATAAGTGAGAAACTCCTGTCCCCGCCTCATACATTTTTCCCAGATTGTGCTGAGCCAATGGATGACCTTGGGAAGCCGCTAGTTGATACCATTTTGCAGCTTTCTTCTGAGATACAGCAGTACCCTTACCCTCCGCATACATTGCACCTACTAACGATTGGGCTAATGGATGCCCCTTCTTGGCTGATTTCTCATACCAAATGAATGCTTGGGCATCTGACCGTGGAAGACCATCTCCATCTGCATATTGGTTTCCAAGATCAAATTCCCTTATTGCTTCTGCATTGCTGGAAATATCGGTATAAGCCTTGAATTTCGTTTTAAAATCATCAAAACTGGCATTGACTTGACTACAAGTTATGCACACTACAAGTGCCAAAAGAATCCTCAACATCACCCTTTCCCCTTCTCAAGATTTGCAATGACACGCTCTAAATAAGAGCGTGCATCTTTGAGCATCTCTAAATCTGTTGCGATAGCAGATGTATCTATTTGGTTACATTCCTCAGCATCTTCGCCATCCAGTAGCCAACCTAGGTTAGTGCCGAATTCTTGTCTTAGGCTTAAGAGCATTACAGCATCTGGCAGTCTCTTTCCGGCCTCACAACGCAGAACTGATTGCCGCTCAACTCCTAATTTTTCCGCAAATTCTACTTGAGTCAACCCCGCACTTGTCCGCACTTCCCGCAGGCGCTGACCGATGGCTTCTGCATCCGGTTCTTTTTTTGTATCTGAATTAAACTTCATGTATTGACTAATGTATCCAAGATGAACATACTAACCACAACAACACATTTGAGTAGGAGAACACCGATGGAAACCAGCATTACCCACCCAACCCTACGCACCCCCGAAGAGGTGCTTGCTTGGTTCCGCGCCGAAGGCATCAGCATTGTTGGCTGGTGCCGTAAATACGGCTTTAGCCGCAATGTCGTCAACAGCCTTTTGCACGGGGGGATGCCCGGTACACGCGGTCAGGCATATCTAGCAGCCATCGCGTTAGGGCTGAAAGCCGCGCCACAACCAGCACCAGCGGGCGAAACCAATGAATAATGCTACCACAACCCACCAAAACTACACCCCATTTTTGGCGCTGGCACAGGCGTTTAGCATTTCTGAGGCAGAACTACGGGAATCGCTCCTGCGCTGCATCCGTTTCCTGCCATCCCGTTTCCGGCTGATGCTGGCAGGAGGCAAGCCATGAAAACCAACGGCCAAAAACAACAAGCGTCACGCCTTGTGGCACTGACCAAGGAACAACACCAACTTGAACGCAAGCTGGTCAAGCTGAAACGGCAAGGGGCTGGCACTGGGGACAAGGGCAGCAAACCCAAAGGGGGCAAGACATGAAGCACTCCCCAGCACAGCACCCGCCCTGACCAAACAACCCATTAACTGACTGACTTTTCCCAAGAACAAAGGCTGAAAAACAGCCTGACGGGCAAGTTTTGCCTTTCACAAATGAAACGTACCAATAACAGACACAAGAAATAGGTAAGCACATGAACAAACGTACAACAGGGGACAAGATCGCGGACACATTGGCAGCAGCAACCTTGGCGGTGTGCCTCTTGGCAATCGCCTTCGGTGCTGGCAGGGCGGAAGCCGCAGAAGCTAACACCGGCACGGTGAACTTGGCAGCAACACTCAAGAATGCACCGGCTTTCCAGAAGGTCAGTTGGGTAGTAGTGAGGGGTAGGGACACGGTGAAAACCAGCCATGCCCATAGCCTGAGCCTTGATTTGGTGCCGGGAAATTACGAGGCACGGCTGGAATGCAACGGTAACAACCGCAGCCGCAGTTTTACCGTCAGCGTAGGCAGCAACAACAGCTTTGTGCTTGCCTGCGATTAGTTAGGGGGAAGAGGACATGAAACTGAAACTGATTTTTACCTCCCTACTGCTGTTGGCAGGGGCTACCCAAGCAGGGGAGCAAGAACCACTGGCAACAGAAAGTACCCCTTGGGGCGCTTATGCGGAAACCGATAGCGGCAATGACGCCAACCCTTACCAACAAGCGGCGCTGGCGTGCGGGGATCAAGAACCCGCAGCACTACAAGCCTGCATTACCCATTACCTTGAAGGAGAGTAACCATGAATACCGCTGCAAACCCTAAAACAAACGCACCAACCCATCCCCAGCCGCGTGCCGCCACGGGTGCTGCCGGGGCAAAACTGAAAACGTTCGGGACATTCGCCGCTGGCGGCTTGGTGAGTGCGGTCATCACCAGCGCACTCCTGCATGGCTGGGGGTCATGGGCCAGCAATGGCCTGAACCCGTTTGGGGATGGCGGCAAGTCCGCTTACAAGGATACCGATGCCCAAACAGGCACTGCCCCCAAAGCGGGGCTGGCTGTCAGGCCATCACCAGCGACCCCTGTGGTGGTGCTGGCAATGCTGCCCACCCCACCAGCGGCACAAGCAAGCAGGGCTGGGGTGGATGTTGGCTTTGTGCCAACCGTGCGCCAAACAGGGAAAACCACCCAGCCAGTGCTTGCCAGCGGTGAGGCACTTGCACAAGCCCCTGCGGTTGCCACTGTTGCCGCCCATAAACCAGCGGCACGCACGGGCAGCAAACCCGTAGCGGCAAGTGCCGCCGCTGGCAAAACGGGGGGTGGTGCTGCCAGTGGTGGCAACTGGATCACGGCACTGATGCCGGGTGAGGCCAAGTCCGCACCTTCCCCCTATTACTACGAATACACCGCCCCAAAAGGTGGCAAGGCCAGCACGGTGACACAACCAAAAGCAACCTTGCCTGCGGCAAGCGGCAATAACTGGGTGGCATCACTGATGGGCAACCAACCCATCAAACGGACAGCCGGACGGGCTTCCCCCTACCAGACAACCAGCACCGCACTCGGCTCCGCTGCCGGGGTGGGTGGCGACCGCCTGACAGGTGGTGGGACAGATAGCGTGTGGGCGAAGGGTGATTTTGATCTTAAACCTAAAGACCCCAACAAAAGCCGCCTCAGCGTCTGCCTTGAGAAGGGTGGGATGGTTTCCGGCTGCGTTACTGAGGATTTCTGAATGAAAAGCACAATGGATCAAACGCGGGTTAACCGCACTGTGTACTGGGTGGCTAAAGCCTTCGCCATCGCCATGCTGGCGGCTTACCTTGCGGCCTTAGGCATGGCGCTCCATACCTACGGGGCGGGTGATAAAAATGGGGCGCTGCTGTGGGCAGTGCTCATGCTGCTGCCCTTGGCACTGTTGTGGCTGGCTTCGGTGTTTGCCGCACCCTTTATCCGTGACCTTGACTGTGGCCATGGCCAAGGCCGGGATGCCCCCAAAACTACCCCCACCATGGAGGGCTAACCATGCCGAACCCACTTTCTGGCCTGTTCAGCCCCTTCTTGGGCTTGGTGCGCCTCACCAACGTGTTGGTGGCCTTGGGTGTGGCGGGCATTGCCACCAACATACTGGTTGGTGAAAAGACCCTGCACCTCCGTGCCACTTTTGGCCATAACGACACCCTCTATGGTTGGGCATTGGCATGGCTGGCAGTGTCGCTGCTGGTACAGGCGCTGGGCTGGTGCGACACCAGCCAGCAAGGCAAGCGGGGTTAGGCGGGCATGTGGCGCTTATTGACCATTGCGGTGTCGGGGTCATTGCTGGCTGTGCAAAACGCCAGCCCGGATTTTGCCGCCGTGCTGGCACGGCATGTCCAGAACACCCAAACCGCCATCGCACAGGATGATGCGCAGTACTTTTCCGATAAGGCCGATGTTGCGGCCGCTGTTACTACGGCTTTTGTGCTGTCCGCCGCTGATGCGGTGTCGTTTGCGGACTTTGCCCAAGAGCTTGGGGACATCCGTGCTGACCAAGAAGCGGATGCCAGCACGGCAACCCCACAGGCAACCGCACCCAAGATCACCCCGGTGACGGTCAGGGGCAACCTGCAAGGCAAGGGGCGGATCATTGCGGCGGCGGAAGCAGCAGGGCAGCAGGCTGGCTTGCCGCAGGGGTACATGGCGGCAATGGCGGTGATTGAGTCCAGCATCAACCCATCAGCCCGCCGCTGCCAACGCAATGGGTGCGACGGGGCGGTGGGGCTGTACCAGTTTGTGGGTGATACAGGGCGCAGGTATGGTTTGGTGACGGGCGGCGCAGACCACCGCACCAATGCCGCCGCCTCCATCCGTGCTGCGGCCCAATTGGCACGCGACAACCGCGCCGCATTGGTGCGGGCAGGCATCCCCATCACGGGTGCAAACCTTTACATGGCGCACCAGCAAGGCAGTGATGGCGCTATTGCCACTTACCGCCTTGCGCATGGTACGGGGCTGCGGGCTGGACGGGGATTGATGCACAACATTGGCAACAACTTGCCGGGCAACATCCGCAGGCAATACTTCAATGGCTTGCCCAACGGCAAGCACAAGTTTTGGGTGCTGAAACCGGGTGTCAGTGCAACACAGGCCGCCACGGCATTTTACCGCCATTGGGATGCCAACTATGCCCGTTTCGAGGCGGCAGTGAACCGGACATTTGCCGGGCAGTTACGCGAGGTGTGGGCATGAGCACCAACCAACAACCCCTTTTTAAACACATTGCCGGAGGGCATAACATGGAAATGGCACAAACAACAACCGACAAGAAAATACACCCTATCCTTTTCTCCGGGGAGATGGTACGTGCCATCCTGTCCGGGCAGAAAACCCAGACGCGGCGCGTATGCAAGCCAGCAGAAAAAGCGGGGCTTTCGTTCATAACAACGGCTGATGCTGGTGGTATGACACCGGAAACAAACGCAGACATAGCAACATGGGGTGATGAGGAAGGGGAAGTTATTTTTACTTGCCCTTACGGCAGGGTTGGTGATCGGCTGTGGGTACGTGAAGCATGGGCGTTGGGTGATGATGGCGAATATGCTTACCGTGCTGATTACCCTTATCCTGATGGGCGCTGGAAACCATCCATCCACATGCCACGCAAGGCAAGCCGTATCCTATTGGAAATTGAATCTGTCTGGGTGGAGCGTCTATGGGCAATCAGCAGTGCAGATTGCCGGGAGGAAGGTTGCCCCGGTGGGCATGGCTCAATTCCGGGCTACGGCTATAGCGCACAGCCCAAAGAGCATTATTTTTGGTTGTGGGACAAAATCAATGGCAAGGATGCCAGTAAGGCAAACCCGTGGGTATGGGCAATCCAGTTTTTACAGGTGCAGCCATGAGTGGGGACACCCTTGGAACCGCAACTGTTCCCACTGCCACCTGATGGGCAATGGGTGCAACAACTTCCTGCCATTAGTGAAGGCACGGGATTGCCCAGCCTATGACGATGGCACACAAGCCCAAGCTGACAGGGCAAAAGCCGAAATCAGCGTATTCATACACGGGGATGCAGGTGATGGCGGTGTGCAGCATCAGCAGCCACCGTGACACCGGCCTGAGCCACAAACCCTAACCACTTTCCAAACAAACAAGGCTGTTTTCAGCCTTACGGGCAAGTTTTGCCTGACAAAACTAACTGGAGACTAACCATCATGAACATGGTTGCTGTTTTTGACGAAGTTATCACCCGCAAGCCCGCCGCATCTGAGTGGCTGGCATGGGCTTGCCTGATGCGCCAAACATTTTGCTGGGGCAAGGTAGAGGATGACCTTGCCGACTCACGCTTGGACAAACTGACAGGCTTACGCCGTGACCGCACCCGCGTGGCAGTGCGCAAGGTCGTTGGGATGGGCTTGTTTGAAACAGCAGGCAAGGGCAAGTACGGTACGGTATACCGCATCCCAGAACGCTTTCTGGATGACAGCGGCTATATCGGTTTCAGTGCCAACATTGGGGCGAGTGAAACCGATGCTTACGCTTACCCGGAAGACGAGGGGGCCGCAGTACAGGTACAGGATGGCCTTGAGCCGGAACAGGAGGGCGCTTATGCGGCATTAGCAACCGAACATCAACAGTTACTGGCCCAATATGGACAGGCTCAGGAAACCATCCGGGCATTGGTGAACGCCACCCAAGACTTGGTGGAAACTAACCGTAAGTTGGTAAATGCCTTACCGGATTCTGGTAAACCTGACCAAGTTTTGGTAAATGCCTTACCAAGTTTGGGTGAGCCACGTACCAACTCTTGGTCAAACGCTCACCAAGACTTGGTAACAGACATTAATAAACCATTACATAACATAACCCCTACAAACCTAAACCCTGACAGTGGGGAAGAAGCCGAAGAAGTCCCAGAGCGTTGGCCTGAACACTGGGGACAGGTAGGGAAGGGGGGTGATGGTTTTCAGGCTTGGGAGGAATACGCAGCAATGCCAGCACCGTCGCCTGCCAAACTGGCAGCTCATGCCGTGCCAACCCCAGCAACGGGGACAGGAGTGGCAGGGATGGCTGCTGCCGCCCTGCAATACCCGCCAAGCCTGACGGCGGCAGAACGCACCGATGCACCAAAAAAGCTGGATGGCCTGCATCCCCAAGTGGCGCAGGAGGTATTGGATGCACTGGCATGGAAGTTGGCAAATGCCACGCCAGCCAAGCCCATAAAAAGCCCCATCGGGTTGTTGGTACACATCGCAAACAAGGCGCGTGAAGGCACGTTTGACCGCACCCCTGCGTTGGAATGGCGCAAGGGGCAGCAGGTGGTGCAGGCCAAACAGGATGGCATTACGCTGGTGGAGTTGAACAACTTGGCGGCTGAGATCAAGGAAACCCAACGGCTGTACAAGGCAAGTGGGCAGGAGGTGTTTTTTAAACAGGCCGAGGCGATGAAAGCCACGTATTTCCAAAAGCTGGACGTGTACAAGGCGGCACAGGCGGGTATAGGAATTTCCACCTTGACACAGGGGGCAAGCCATGGCTGAGCAACTGCTGGCAATCCCCACCAAGGAGGGGCTGGAAGCCATAAGGTTAGCAGGATTGGCACGCTTGGCAACAGGCAGGAAGACCGCTGCCAAGGCGTCCAAGGCGGAACTGCGAGCAATGCGGCGCACGAAGGCAGGTAGGCTGGCACTGGTCGGAGCCAAGAAGGCCGCTGCCAATACGGAACGCCCATCTGCGCAACTGAACCTGTTTGTGACCGACGTGCGGCTACCAAAATCCGCCCGTGAGCAGTATGTATCCATGCACGGTTACGGCCCTGAATGGGCGGGCAAGCACCTTGCCATGCGCCTCAATCGGCTGGGCGAAGTCCTCCAGCAGGATGGGTTCCGCAGTTCCCGCAAGCTCCGGCTGTGTAATGTCCCCGGCATCTGCTTCGCCATGCGGGTGAGGGATGGGGACAGCAAACCTTGAATGAAACAACAGGAGGCATTATGGGAATGGGATATGTAAGGAAAACATACAGCGTGCCAGCAAAACGGGGCGGACGTGTTGAATACACCGGATGCGGCAAGGCTGAGTTCGGGACAATAACTTCCGCATCGTCTGGGGGACACCTGAACATCAGGTTGGATAGGGTGAAACATGCCAAGCCGTTCCACCCAACGTGGAAATTGCGTTACTTATGAAGTGGCTACCCATAAACGGGCATGGATAAATTTTGTATATATCTGGTATTTTACTTAGCTGATTTTTGACCATAAACAAATGGAGTAATAACGATGAAAAAAACTGTACTTGCGGTACTTTTAATGAGTCTGGGCGGGTGCGCAACTAATGGTGACACGCTGATGGGGAGTCCCGTCCATTGGGGGGTTTTTGAGAAGGACATGAATAGGGTCATTGATTTAACAGATGGATATACGGGTGAACCAGCCTATATCCGTGTCAATTACGAAACCAATGTCCGTAACCCATCACAAATGTCACAAGCTGTACAAACAAACTTTACCCGCATTGGGAATATTGACCTAATGCAGAAGGGGCTTGTCGAAACAGACTATTTTGAAAATGATAAAGATAATATTGCGGCGACCGTCAAACCGGGAAAAACAATCCTGTATGCAAGATGTCGCCGCTACCTTGGGCAGGGGGCAACGCGGATCGGCCCATGGGGTGAACCACAACCGATCACAGAAGAACTTATTGCTGGCAACCTCTACACAGTCAATACTGATGAGATATATAGTGATGGCTGCCACCCCGTCATAGATACAAGGAAATTCAACTATACTCCGCCTACGAACCCGCCTGCGAAGTAACCCAATAAGGGAACCATGCCCGTGGGCATGGTTCCCCTTGGTCAGGAGTTGCCCGGCAATAACTGGCGTAACAAACCGATAACTTCTTCCTCATCCATATCAACGAAGCTGCCTATCAGGTGGGTGGGCATCCCATTTTCGTAGGCTTGCCGGATAAGTGCGTGACGCTCAGCTTCGCGGCCTTGCTCAATACCGCGCTCAATGCCTTGTTCAATGCCTTGTTTCAGCCCTTCCTCACGCCCCTTCACTTGACCGTCATGCAGTGCCTTTTCAATGGAGCCACGTTGCAGCCGGATGAAGTCATGGCGTTTTTCTTGCGCCTCCAGCTCATCCTCTGTCAACCCTGCCTTGTTGGCGATGCCGAATGCTTCATTGATGCACGGCTCCATCATCAATGTGTCGGGGATATAATCCAGCTTGCCCGCATTCTTGACGAAATACACCCACTTGTCGTGGATACCCTCCAGTGCTTCCAAGGGTGTATTAAACTTCGGCAACTCAATGAACACCAGTTCAAGATCGCCGCTATAGGAGGCTAAGGTTTGCTTCTCCAGCAAGCGGTAGTGGCTGAACACGTCTGGTTGGTCGGGGAACATCACAAAGTCGGTCAATGTTAAGGCAACGACCGGATTCAGCAGGTGGTATTTCTCACCCCTGCCCAGTTGTGCAGAATAGGCTTTGGCAGCGTTGTACAGGACACGCTTCTCAAACCCATCCACATTCAGCACCTGCATTTCAATGATCACCGTTTGCCCGTTGGCAAGGACAGCCTTCACGTCCACATAAGTGTCCTTCATGCCTTTGATGGCTGGGGCTTGGTAGGGGTCGATAATGGTCAGGTCGGTGATTGCCCCATCGCCTGAGTATTCCAGCAGCGCGTTGAGGAAATTGATCAGGATCGGCTTGCTTTGCTCACTGCCGAACACTTTCTTGAAGGCGAAATCCGTCTTGACATCGAGGAAGCGCATGGGACACCTGTAATTTTGTCATGGTCAATGCCCCGATTATAGCGGGATGCTGCTCAAATGTGTGTTGTTGTGTTTGCCTCCCGCGCCCTAGCGCGGCTTCACCCCACAAAAACCTTGGGTTTTAGCATGGCAAGCACTTGGATTTTTTGCGCTGTGTGCTACATTTGCCCACATGAGCATGGACAGATTCCCCGCACCAAAAAGATTCGCCACCACCCTAAGCCTGAAAGCCAGCAGGAAACCTGACCCTGTGCCAGAATCCCCAGCACCTGTTGCAGCACCCCCAGTCCCATTCCCACCCGCAAAGCCGAAGAAACAGAAACCTGTTGCAGCGGGACAGGAAGCTGTTGCACCCAAGCAGGGGGAACCACCACACCAGCCACCGTACCAACCACGCGCATCGGATGATGCCGCCACTCAACTGGCGGAATGGCTGGGCCAGCATTCGGCTGTTTGGCATGACTTCCAACCGCTTAATATCGGCGTGATCAGTGAGGTTTACGCCTTGTTGGCAGCAGATGGGCTGCAAGACACATACTCAAAGCGCGTGATCCACAAGGCTCTGCATTGGCATACATCGCGGGCCTCTTACTTGCGCAACCTGCTGTCACAGCCACACCGCTACAGCTTGGCGGGGCAGGTCGGCGGGGAGGTGGCGCAGGAACAGCGGGAACATGCAGGAGCGGTGCTTGATGGGCGCAAGGGTAGGAAGGAGAGGAAAAGGCAGGCACACCAGCCAGCCCCACCTATACTCTAGGAAGGGTATAGGGCCTTGAAGGAATAGGACAACACATACCATTAACCCTATGGGGGAAAATGCCCCACTTTGAGGATTGTGTGTATGTTGTTAGAATCATTGGAAGATTTGCTGGCATTGTATGTCAGGGAGCGTGACCCGTCAGAAGCCATGGAACGCCAGTTGGGTGTTGTTTTGCGTTCATTTCGCGGCTTTTCCAAGGTTAGCCGACTGGAGGAAATTCGGCGTGACAACCTGATAGATTGGCGGAACCACTTGTTAAAGAAACGTAAGGTCAGTGTGGCAACGTGGAATAACTACTTGCGCCATATCAAAGTGCTCTTCAATTTTGCTAAGGAGAATGGATGGGGAGACGGGCAATGCCTAAAAGGCATTAAGCGGCTACCTGAGCAGAAGCGGCGAAAACGTACTGTCAGCGAAGATGAGATCGGGCAGGTGTTGGTGTATTTGCGCCACCCGGATCAGCAATTTATGCCCGGTTGGTTTTGGGAGACTGTTTGTAAGGCGCTGTATTATTCTGGTATCAGAAGGCGTCAGTTGGTCGGTTTACTGTGGCAGGATATTGATTGGTGCGAAAATACAGTCAGGTTGTGTGCTGACACCAGCAAGACCCGGACAGAATGGCTAATACCGATGGTTTCCTCTTTGCAGGAGATTCTGGTTGAACTTAAGGGAGTGATGGAGCATAAGTTGGGGCGGCGATGCTTGCCGACTGAGCAGATTTTTAATGTCACTTTGTTTAACCCGAACTATAAGGCTAAAAATATGATGGTTGACCATGTGTCGGCTGCTTTCCGTAGGGTCAGGGAGCAGACTGGGGTTAACGTCAGTGCGCACTGTTTCCGCCACACCTTTGCCTCACAACTTGCAAAGCAGGGGAGGATCAAAGAGTTGCAGCAGGTGATGGGGCATACGGATGTACGGACAACGCTGGGATATGTGCAGCCGGACATGAAGGGCATGGCTGAGTTGCTGTCGGGCTTGGCAAATATCTGACTTGGTTTTGCGTATCGGTAAGAATATAGGTTGTTGCTGGTGCGCAAACCTTATACTATCCATGCAGTTAGCCAGCCACAACTATCAGGCCGCTGTAATGGCTACTACTTGGAAGTGGCGGGTAGAAAATACTTGCAATACAGGAAGGAAAATAGCAAAGTGGGTGTAGCTTTTGAGTCAGTCGCAACTATCAAGCCGCTGTAATGGCTGTTTAAGCTGTATTGACCATGCTGATAATCGCTGAAAGGAGAGCTGATACCGGGGTGTCACCTGTATCAGCGTTTTTCGTACCATAAACCATAGGCAGTAACGAAAGAATGACCAAGCCAGAGTATAACCCTTGACCCAAGGTTGCTACAACTACTAAGCCGTTGTAATGGCTTTTAGATTTGGTGCCGGCACCAAGAGTCGAACTCGGGACCTACTGATTACAAGTCAGTTGCTCTACCAACTGAGCTATACCGGCTAAGAGAGGCGAATTCTATACAAAGGTTTTTTTGTTGGCAAGCATTTTCCGTTAATCAGACGACAAACGGGACTGAAATTTTCTGCCCGCAAACGCTGCCAGCATCCCACGCAAAATATTCATCTCGCTGACTGTCACGCTGGCACGCCCGAACAAGCGCCGCAGCCGCCGCATCAGCAAACGTGGGTTCTCTGGGTCAAGGAAGCGGGCATCAATCATCGACTGTTCCAAGTGCGTGTAGAAGCCTTCCAACGCCTCTGCATTCGCCAGTGCCTCATCAGGATCAACCGCCGCCATAGGCTGGGAATGTGTTGCCAACCTAACCGCTGTTGCACACTCGTAAGCTAACACTTGAATCGCCATCGCAATATTCAGCGATAGGAAATCAAATGCCATCGGTATATGTACCAGCGTATTGCAATGATCCAATTCTTCATTGGTCAAACCCGTGCGTTCACGTCCGAATACCAACGCGATTTTCTTCTGCTGCGGCAACTGTTCAGCGACGAATGTACCGCATTCCCGCGCATCCATCTGCGGCCATTGCAGGGTGCGTTCGGAACGTGCACTTGCTCCAATCGCGATTTGGCAATCGGCAAGTGCATCTTGTAAAGTCGGTACGATTTGCGCCTGTTCAATAATGTCGTTCGCACCAGAGGCTAAAGCAAAGGTTTCCTGTGAAAACGGTTTGCGCGGTGTCACCAAACGCAAATCTTTAATCCCCATGACTTTCATGGCACGTGCTGCCGAGCCAATATTGCCGGGGTGCGAAGTTTCCACCATGACGATGCGCAGGTTTTCTAAGGCAGGTGTATACATGCTATTGCTCAGAGTTCGCCCAGATAGGCTGCTTGTACGGCTGGGTCATTCGCCAGTGTGTGGGATGCGCCGCTTAAGGTAATTTCGCCGTGTTCCATCACGTAACCACGCTGGCTGATGCCGAGTGCCAGCCGCACGTTCTGTTCCACCAGCAAAATGGTGATGCCCTGTTTGGCAATGGTCTGGATGATGCCGTAAACCGTCTGCACCATGATCGGCGCTAAGCCCATGCTGGGTTCGTCGAGCATCAGCAGTTTCGGTTTGGAGAGCATGGCGCGGGCAAGAGCCAGCATTTGCTGTTCACCGCCAGACAATAATCCGGCCTGTTGCTGGTGGCGTTCTGCCAGTCGTGGCAATAATGTGTAGATGTCGTCGATTTCACGCTGCACTGCTGCGCGGTCGGTGCGGTTGTACGCGCCCATCAGCAGGTTTTCCAGCACCGTCATGCGGGTGAAAATACCGCGTCCTTCCGGCACAAGCGCAAGGTTAAGTGTGGCAATCTGGTAGGCAGGCATTCCGTTGAGGCGCTTGCCATCAAACAGAATGTCGCCGGAAGTGGCAGGTAATAGGCCGCTCAAAGTCTTGAGCGTGGTGGTTTTGCCCGCACCGTTGGCTCCGATCAGGCACACGGTTTCGCCTTGTTGCACCTCGAAATTGATGCCTTTGACGGCGCGGATGCTGTCGTAATTGACGCACAGGTTTTGTACGGAAAGCAGGCTCATGCAGCGACCTCCCCACCCAGATAGGCAGCAATCACTTTGGGGTCGTGGCGTACTGTGTCGGGCGTGCCTTCGGCAATTTTTTCGCCGTAATCCAGCACCACCAAGCGATCGCAAATGCCCATCACCAGTTTGACATCGTGTTCGATCAGCATCAGGGTCAAGCCTTCGTCGCGCAAGCTCACCATCAGGTCACGCAAGGCGTTCTTTTCATTGGGGTTCATGCCTGCGGCGGGTTCGTCCAGCGCCAGTAATTTGGGTTCGCTGGCTAATGCACGGGCGATTTCCAAGCGACGTTGGTCGCCGTAGGAAAGGTGTTTTGCCAGCGTGTGGGTATGCTTGCCGATGCCAACACGGTTGAGTAATTGCTGGGCGTAAGCCTCACAGTCGCGTTCTTCCTTGCGGTTGTGGGCGGTGTGCAGCAACGCCGCCAGTACGCCGGAGGTGGTGCGCGTATGCCGCCCTACCATCACGTTTTCCTGCGCGGTCATATTGTGGAACAGGCGGATATTCTGGAAAGTCCGCGCAAAACCCGCTTTGAGGATTTCATGCGGTTTGCGACGGTACAAGGACGTGCCAGCTAAATCAATCGCCCCCGTATCCGGCTGATAAAGCCCGGTCAGGGCATTGAATAGCGTGGTTTTGCCCGCGCCATTGGGGCCGATGACACCGAAAATTTCACCTTTACGCACGGTAAAACTGACATCAGTCAGCGCCTTGATACCGCCAAAGTGTTTGGTCACGTTGGCAATGCGGAGTAAATCGCTCATGCGGCATCCTCCGCAAATTCACGTTTGCGCTGTTTGGAAGGCAATAAGCCCGCCGGACGGAACAGCATCATCATCACCAGCGCAATCCCGAACAGCAACATACGCAAATCCGCCGGGTCAATATACACCTGCCCAAACAGGACACGTTGTAAATCGCCGGTATAGCGCAAAGCTTCGGGAATCACCGTGACCAGAATCGCGCCGAGGATTACGCCGGGAATATTGCCCATGCCGCCCAGCACAATCATGGAAAGGATCATGATGGATTCCATCAGGTTGAAACTTTCCGGGCTGACAAAACCTTGGAAGCTGGCAAATAAGCCGCCGCTCAAGCCGCCAAAGGTTGCCCCCATCGCAAATGCCAACAGTTTGATATTACGGGTATTGATGCCTGCCGCTGCCGCTGCCATTTCATCTTCACGGATGGCGACCCATGCCCGCCCAATACGCGAATTTTCCAGCCGTACACACACGAATACCACCAGCGCTACACACAGTAGGAACAGGTAGTAATACAAATGTGGGGAGGATAGTGTTAGGCCAAGTACGTCCTGCGTTTTACCCAGCGAGAAGCCGAAAATCGACATCGGTTCAATCAGGGTAATGCCTTGCGGGCCGTTGGTGATATTGATTGGCGCGTTGAGGTTATTGATGAAAATGCGGATGATTTCACCGAAACCCAGCGTCACGATGGCGAGGTAATCCCCGCGTAAACGCAAGGTCGGCGTACCCAGCAATACCCCAAACAGTGCCGCAATCGCTGCACCCGCCGGTAATATAATCCAAAAGGGCAAATTCAGCCCAAACTGCGGAGAAGCCAGTAATGCCCAGCAATACGCACCCACCGCGTAAAAGGCCACGTAGCCCAAATCCAATAAGCCAGCATAGCCAACCACGATGTTCAGCCCCAAAGCCAACATAATGTAGAGCAAGGCAAGGTCGATAATCCGCACCCACGATTTGCCCAAGGAGGCTTCCACCAGAAACGGCAGTAACACCAATCCCAGCAATAACAGCGCGGCAGTCAGCCACACGCGGCTTTTGGCTTTACCCGTCAAAGTATCAAGCACGTTCAACGCTTTTACTCCCCAACAAGCCCGATGGTTTCAGCGTCAACACCAGAATCAGCACCATGAAGGCGAAAATGTCCTGATAATGGCTTCCCAAAAAACCACCTGTCAAATCACCGATGTAACCCGCGCCCAAGGCTTCGATCACACCCAGCAATAAGCCGCCCAGCATTGCGCCTGCAAGGTTGCCAATGCCACCTAATACGGCTGCTGAAAACGCTTTCAAGCCCAATAAAAAGCCCATGTAATAATGGGCTTGTCCGTAATTGGCGCTGACCATGACACCCGCAATAGCCGCCAGTGCTGAGCCAATAATGAAGGTGGCGGAAATTACTGCGTTGACATTTACGCCCATCAATTGCGCCACCGCTGGTGCTTGCGCGGTCGCCCGCATTGCACGCCCCAGCCGGGTGCGGTTGACCAGTATGACCAAGCCCGCCATGATTGCTACGGTCAGTACCAGAATGGCAATTTGCACATCAGTAATGGATGCCCCCAAGATTTCATGCCGCCCTTGTGGTAACAGCGTGGTGGGGAAGGCGATGTATTGCTTGCCCCAGATCAGCATTGCCACGTTTTGCAACACAATGGAAATGCCAATCGCGGTAATCAGTGGCGCAAGCCGTGGGGCATGGCGTAACGGGCGGTAAGCCACCCGTTCGATGCTGTAACCCAGCAACATACACGCCGGAATCGCTACCAGCAGCCCGGTCAAAACAATCACGATGCCGGGCAAATCCGGCGCTACCCCAAACAATGCCCCGATGACCGCCAGCGCGATCATTGACCCCATCATGGTGGTTTCGCCGTGGGCGAAGTTGATCAGTTCCAGAATGCCGTAAACCAGCGTGTAGCCCAGTGCTACCAGTGCGTACACGCTGCCCAGCACCAGTCCATTGATAAGCTGCTGTGCGAAAATATCCATTAGGGCTGAACCGTTTCCAATGTTTCCCACTTACCACCTTGCACTTTGTACAGGGTGATTGGCCCAGAAGTCAGGTCGCCTTTGGCATCGAAACTGATTTTGCCCGTCACGCCTTCGTAGCTGGTTTTCGCCAGTTCCGGCAGATATTTGGCAGGGTCAGTGGAATCTGCGCGTTTCATGGCATCGACCATCACGTAGGCAGCGTCGTAAGCATACGGTGCGTACAACTGGATTTGCCCGTATTTGGCTTCAAACTTTTGTTTGAAATCCGTACCTTTGGGCATTTTGTCCAACGGCAGGCCGGGGATGGAGGCAATCGCACCTTCCGCATCTGCGCCCGCGAGTTCAATGAATTTCGGGGTTTGCATCCCGTCACCGCCGAGCAATTGCGCGGTCATGCCTAATTGGCGCATTTGCTTGTTGATCGGGGCCGCTTGTGGATCCATGCCGCCGAAGAAAATCACGTCCGGCGCTTTACCCTTGATGGAGGTCAGGATGGCGGAAAAATCGCTGGCCTTGTCGTTGGTGTGTTCCACTGCCACGACTTCAGCGCCAGCGGCTTTCGCGGCTTTTTCCACTTCGGCTGCCAAACCTTGCCCGTAAGCGGTTTGGTCATCAATGATGGCAACTTTCTTGCCCAGCTTCGCGGCGTAAGCACCCAATACTTTACCTTGCTGTTCGTCGTTGGTCATGACGCGGTAAGCGGTCTTAAAGCCTTGGGCGGTATATTTGATGGCGGTAGCGGAAGGGGAGATTTGCGGGATGTTGTTGTCGGAATAGATTTTGGCGGCGGGGATGGTTGCACCGGAGTTCAAATGTCCAATAACCCCGACGATACCTGCGTCAACCATGCGTTGCGCGACGATGGTGGCGGTTTTGGGGTCGGCTTGGTCGTCTTCGCTCATCACTTCAAAGGTAACGGGTTTGCCACCGATCACGGGTTTGCTGGCATTGATTTCGTCAATCGCCAAACGGGCGCCGTTGTCATTGTCTTTACCGATGTGGGCTTGTGGGCCAGTCAGGGGGGAGGATTGCCCAATTTTGACCGGGCCATTGCCGCCAGCGGCAGCGCCTTCTTTTTTATCGCCACAGGCGGAAACGGTAAGGCCAACAGCCAAGGCAATGCTGAGTGCGAGCAAGGATGATTTCATGTTGCGTGTTCCTCGAAGTTTCTGGTTTTTTGATTTTAGCCAATTAATGGCGTTTCATGATACGGTCTTTTTCACGTCCCCAATCACGGGCTTTTTCGGTGTCACGTTTGTCGTGCTGCTGCTTGCCTTTGCCTAAGCCAATTTCGAGCTTCACCCGGTTATTTTTCCAGTACATCGCCAACGGAACAACGGCGTAACCTTTGCGGTCAACGGCGACATTGATCTTGAAAATTTCATTGCCGTGCAGCAGCAGCTTACGGGTACGCACGGAATCCGGGATGATGTGGGTGGAAGCTGACAGCAAGGCGCTGATGTGCGCCCCGAACAAAAACATTTCGCCCTTGTCTTGGATCACATAGCTTTCTTTGAGTTGGACGCGCCCTTCGCGCAGGCTTTTGACTTCCCAACCTTGCAGAACCATCCCCGCCTCGTAGGTTTGCTCAATGTAATAGTCGTGCCGTGCCTGTTTGTTCAGGGCAATGGTTTTCTGACCGGGAGTGCTTTTCTTCTTGGGTGTCTTTGCCATGATTTTTGAAAAGGGTGTTACGTAAAATGTGGAATGATAACCGGAACGGCGTAGAATTGCTTCGATTCCTTGACTGCCAGAGAACAACAATGCAATACGACGTAATCATCGCCGGAGGCGGCATGGTCGGCTCCACACTCGCGTGCTTGCTGGGCAAGGCGGGTAAGCGTGTTGCGGTGCTGGAAGCGCACGAACCGCCGCCATTTTCCCCTGCTGACCCTTACGACCTGCGCGTTTCCGCGATTAGCCGCGCCTCGCAACGGGCATTGGCGCAAGCAGGTGCATGGGAAGGTGTGGTTGCCCGCCGTGCTTGCGCGTATGAGGTCATGCAAGTGTGGGATGCGACCGGCGACGGGGAAATCCGTTTCGATGCTGCCGATTTGGGCGAGCCGGATTTGGGGCACATCGTCGAAAACCGCATGATCCAATTGGCTTTGCTGGATGCGATCCGCGCCCTTGATGGTGTTGACCTGTATTGCCCCGACAAACTGGCGGCATTCACAGTGGATGAAACCAGCGTTAGCGTAACCTTAGACAGCGGCAAAACCTTACAAGCAGAATTATTGGTAGGGGCGGATGGCGCACAATCGAAAGTCCGCCAACTCGCAGGCATCGGGCTGGAAACCAACGATTACGGGCAAAAAGGCTTGGTGTGCGTGGTGCAAGCCGAGTTGCCGCACCAAGAAACCGCATGGCAACGTTTCATGCCGACAGGGCCGCTGGCGTTTTTACCGCTGGGCGATGGCTCTTGTTCCATCGTGTGGACTTTGCCCGCCGACCGCGCCGATGCGATGGTGCAGAAAAGCGAAGCGGATTTCTGCCTCGAATTGGCCGCCGCACTGGATCATCGTTTGGGCGGAATCACGGCAGTAGGTGAACGTGCGGCCTTTTCCCTGCGAGGTCGCCATGCCGAACCTTATATCCAAGAACGGCTCGCACTGGTCGGCGATGCTGCACATACGATTCATCCATTAGCGGGGCAGGGCGTAAACCTCGGTATTAAAGATGCGCTGGAATTGGCAAACCAACTCGTTCGCGCCTCCGGCGACCTTGGCAGTGAGAAAGTATTACGCGCCTACGAACGCGCCCGCCGTGGAGACAATGTGCTGACCCAGAAAGCGATGGAAGGCTTCCGCCTGCTATTCTGTAACACCTTGACACCGTGGAAAATCCTGCGCAATTCTGGGTTATCTATCATGAACCGCATGGGTTTCCTAAAATACGAAATCGCCAAGAAAGCGATGGGCATTTAAACGCTGGAGGATTTTCATGAAACAACTTTCTCGCTGGGCAAGCATTGCCGCATTCACGTTATTTAGCGCCTTTTCTGCCGTGCAGGCGGAAGAAGTGATTGCCAAACAAGGTGACATTACCTTGCGCGGCGACCTGTCATTGGCAGAGGGTAAAACTACCAAAGACGGTGTGATCCTCATGTTGCACGGCACATTGGCGCACAACCAAATGGAAATCATGCAGTCATTGGCAGGTTTGCTGAAGGAAAGCGGCTATAACACCCTCAATATCAACCTCAGTTTTGGCATCGACAAGCGCCCATCCGCGATGCTTGATTGCACCATTGAGCACAAACATAAACACGAAGACGCAGTTGCCGAACTCGATACATGGATGAATTGGCTGAAAGCACAAGGTGCGAGCAAAGTAGTGCTGCTGGGACATTCGCGCGGTGGCAACCAAGTGTCGTGGTACGCAGCGGAAAAAGATTCCGACCTGTTGGAAAAAGTCGTCGCCATTGCTCCCGCAACGTGGGATGCCGGAAACGCTGCCAAAGAATACGAAGAGCGTTACACAAAACCGTTGGCGGATGTATTGGGCGAAGCGCAGAAATTGGTCGATGCAGGCAAGGGCGATACCGTCATGGACTTGCCCGGTTTTGTTTATTGCGAAAAAGCGAAAGCTACGGCGGCAGCTTTCGTCTCTTACTATAAGGATGATGAACGCAAAAATACCCCTAGCCTGCTGCCTAAAATCAAAAAGCCTATGCTGATAGCAAGGGGTTCGGCGGATGAGGTTGTGGCTGATTTGCCTGCCAAATTGGAAAAGGTGAAGCAGGATAATTTGACCGTGGAAACCATTGACGGCGCTGACCACTTCTTCCTAGACTTGTACGCTGATGAATTGGCGGAAAAAATTGTCACCTTTGTTGGCTGGAAATAACGCCTGACGCTTTGTCGCAGAGAACCCACCAGTTCTCTGTGGCGCGTACAAGCTACGTTGATGTGGCCTACAATTTAAGAATAATGACTTTAACAAAGAGGCTTGCCGATGAAACGTTTACTCGCTTTACTTCTGATTACTTCTTGTATTACTGCTTGTGCTTGGTTGCCGGGGCAGGCGCAAGAAACGCCAGCGCCAAACCCTATCACCAAACGGGCTAGCATCCTTGTCATCAATGATATTTACCGACTTGATAACTTGCCCTACGTGCGCAGTCTGAGGGCTGCGCTGGAAGAAAAGGAGGGTGATGTCCTGCTGTTACATGCAGGCGACTTTCTGTTCCCTTCGCTCTTGAGCCAGCGCTACGATGGCGAGCAGATGGTCAATGTGCTGAGCTATCTGGATGGCGATGGCAAAGCCTTTGACGAACGCATGTTCATTACCTTCGGCAACCACGAGTTCGAGAAGGGTAAGTTGAAACACGCCGAGATGCTGCAAAAGCGTATCACCGAATCGCAGTTCGCGTGGTTGGGGACGAATGTGGAGTTCCGCGAAATTTCACCGGGGCGGCGCATGGTGCAGGCCGATAACTTGCTGCCGAGCAAAATCCTGACGGTGAATGGCATGAAAGTTGGCATAGTGAGTGCAACGACGGATGTAAAAGGGGCAGATTACATCCAGCGTTTCATTCCGCCACAAGAAGCTGTGCGCAATGTTACCCGTGAATTGCGCAAACAGGGGGCGGAAGTTGTGATTGCTGTGACTCACCAAACCGTGCAGGAAGATAAAGATTTGCTCACGGCCTTGGGTGACGATGCCCCTGACCTGATTGCAGGCGGGCACGAACATGAACGCCAAAGTTTACAGGTTAACGGGCGGCGCATTGTCAAAGCCGATGCGGATGCCGTCAGTGCTACCATTGTGCGTTTGAGTGTGACGGGCAGCAAACTGCCACAAGCATCGCTGGAATTTGTTGATTTACCCGGCAAGTACGCTGCCGACAGCACCGTGCAGCAGCAAGTTACCCATTGGGAGAACCGCTTTGGGCAGGAATACTGCGCGGAAAAGAATGCCCCGGCAGATTGCTTGGCTAGCGTGTTGGGCAAGACACAAGTGGAATTGAAGGCCGAAGAACTGACTATCCGTCGCTTTGAAACCAATATCGGCGACTGGCTGGTGGATATTGCCCGTGAACAATTTGCTGCACAGGGCGCACAAGTGGCGTTCCTCAATTCCGGCGGGATGCGCTTAAACCAAAATATCCCCGCAGGTGACATTACCCGCAAACACATTGATACCCTATTCGGCTACCCAGCACGCTTGGTGATGCTCAAATTGACAGGCAAGCAACTGCAAGCCGTGGTTGACCGTTCCATCCAAGCGTGGACAGGTAACGGGCATTGGCTGCAAATCAGCGGTTTCGCCTTCCGCCACAACCCCGATAAAGGCACGGCAGAAGACCTCAGCCTCATCACCCCGCAAGGTCTGCGCCCGGTCAAGCCGGATGAAACCATCTATGCGGTAACGGGCGATTACCTAATCGACAGCAGCGGCGACCAAGACGGTTACACCATGCTCAGCGACAAACTGATTGTCGATCCTGCTCAACCGCGCATCGAACTCAAGGATCAAGTGGTAAAAGCCTTGCAACAAGCAGGCAGCACAGGCATTGCACCTAAGGTCGAAGGGCGGATATGCAATACTGCCGTGAAAGGTTCCCCCTGTTTGCTGGACTAACTTTTGCCTTCCAATAGCCCCAACCGCACCAGCACCTTCTTATAGGTGCTGAGGGTTTCCGGCATCAATACGCGCTGGATGTAGTCCAGTGCCCACTTGCGGTCACGTGGCCCTAGGCTTTCGGCGATGAAGTTGGCGAACGCAAGGCTCATGGAAAACCCCGGTTCTTGCCCGACTTTTCCCCATGTGGTTTCGGCATAATCCGCCATGCGCTGATTAAGCTTATTGATGAACGGGTTGCGGTAATCGCCGGGGCCACCGAAGTCGCGGGCATTATCTTGTACGTGGTCGGCAATTTTGACGGCAAAGCTGCTGACTAGCGTGCTGCGGTCTTCATCGTTCAGCACGTCATAGGCGATGCGGTCGAGGATGTGGATCATGAACGCCATGATTTCTTCCATTACCATCACTCGCTGCATCTGGGTATCGGTCTGGAAATTCTCGTTTTCGATTTCCAGCAATGCCTTCATGCCGATCTTCCACGCATTGAAGGCCAGCACGCTGACGGTATCTTCCAGCGAAACTTCACGTTCCTGCTTGCTCCATTTGGTGTTCAGGCGTATGCGCACTTGGGGTTTCCTCTCTCAAAACATAAACTGGAGGGCATTATAGTGGCAGTGCCTGCGGGAATGCGAATACAGCCACATGATTGAGCTTTCTTCCCCTTATCAGCTATCATTGCCGCGCTTGCACGTCAGGGTGGTGGGTTGAACCTGAAATCCTTGCCGGACTTCAGTCTGGCCTGCCGCTAGACTTAGCGCTTAGCCTGTTGAAATAAAAAGCAATCTACCGTTTGTCTATTTTTCATGCTTGTAATCGGTAGATGATGTGGCATTTTTGCAACATCTGGGCTAAACTTTGTAGCGTAATTGCAAAAAAGCTGTTGCAAGACGCTGACGAGGGATGTATAAATACACCCGTCAGATTGAACAAAAATCTCGGATTGAAACAACTTAAATCCTCAGGACAAACCTTAATAGGAGTCGACTCATGAAAAAATTACTCGTAATCGCAGTTGCCGCAGCACTGGCTGCTCCTGCTGCAATGGCTGATACCACCCTGTACGGCAAACTGCACGCTTCCGTAGGTTCTGTTAAAACAACTACTGGTACAGTATCTACTACTTCAAAAGCAGTAGAAAGCCACTCTTCACGTTTGGGTGTAAAAGGTTCTACCGCGCTGGATAACGGCATGGAAGCAACCTACGGCTTGGAATACGGTCTTAACCTTGATGGTGACAACGGTGGTGGTACTACTAGTGCAGCTACTGGTACGGCTGCCGCTGATACTTTAACGTCTCGTAACACTTTCGTTGGCTTGAAAGGCAAATTCGGCGAAGTTCGCGTTGGTAAGCATGATACTCCTGCTAAATTGGCAACTGCTGGTCAAGATGTTTTTGCTGATACTTATGCTGATATGTCTAACATCGTTAATGCGGATCAAAATCGTGTAAACAATGCTGTTGCATACATCAATAAGTTTGGCCCTGTTACCTTCGCAACTGCTTACACAACTAGTGGTATTGGTGCGGCTGATACTGCGGGCAATGCACATAGCACAATGTTGGCTTATGGCAATGGTCCTTGGTCTGCTGCCTTGGGTTATACTGCTGTTAAGACCAACGTTGAGACGGCTGCTGCGGTTCAGTCTGTTAAGCAAACCAACTTGGGTTTGGGTTGGAAGTCTGAAGCAGGCCACGCAGTCAACTTGATCATGGAAAATGACAAGAATACAAATGGCACTGCGAACACTAGCACTAAAGAAAAAACCACCTTGTTGAATGGCGTTTACAAAATGGGTAACGTTGGTCTGAAAGCGCAAGTTGGTTCACGTAAAGGTTCTGGTGCAGCTAATGCAGATGCTAATGGTACAGAAAAATTGACATCTGTGGGTGTTGATTACAGCTTGGGCAAGAAAACTTCTGTTTACTTGCTGAGTAGCAGCAACAAAAACACTGGCGCAGTCAGTGGTGCAGCATTGAAAACTGATACCAAAGCAACTGCAATTGGTTTGGTTACTGAATTCTAAGCCTAACGGTTTGGTTTACAGTTGAGAGAAAAGCGCCTTCGGGCGCTTTTTTCGTTTGAAGTTGTAGTGTGTGTGTTGGGTGTGTAAAAATGGTGTGAGTAAGTGAAGAGAGAGGTTAGCCTATGCACCGTGTTAATGTGATGTTGAAAGATGAAACGTGGTCTGCGTTGCAGTCTTTGCCCAAAGGCGAGCGTAGCCAGTTCGTTAATGAGGCATTGATATTGTCGTTCAATTTACGTCGTCGTCAGCAAGCGGCGCTCCGTTTGGCGCATTTGCGCAGTGGCATGATGCCTGTGAAAGTGAACCTGACGGAAGTCGTGCGTGAGTTGAGGGACGCACATTGAGCAGCCTGCCTATCTGGGTTGTTGATGCCAGTGTGTTGCTGAAATGGTTGTTGCCTGCTGAGCAGGAAGATTATGTGCTGCAAGCGGATGCTATTCGTGATGCCTTGTGTGATGGGCATATTGAGGTCGTTGTACCAGAATTATGGCGTTTTGAGGTGGGGAACACATTGTGTCGGTTGATGCCACAATATGCACAAGAATTACTAAGTTTGTGTGTTGATTTGGGTGTGAAGGATGTAAAAAATGATCAATGGATGTGCGAAGCTGTCAGGTTGGCAACAACCTATCCTGTGACGTTTTATGATGCGAGTTACCATGCCGTCTCAAAAATGTTAGGTGGCACATTAGTAACGGCAGACAAGCGTTATGCCGATAAAGTGTCGCAGGAAGGCAGTGTTATCCATTTGCAGGAGTGGGTAATTTAGTGGCTCAAGTACTTTCTCGCCAATGCCAACCCTGCACAGCTTGCTGCGACGGTTGGGTACAAATGAACATCAAGGGTGCGGATGTCTACCCCGGTTGTGCTTGCCCGCACAGTACTGGCAAAGGTTGCAACGACTACGCTAACCGCCCTATTGACCCCTGCGACAATTTCAACTGCGGTTGGGTAATCCCCAATAGCCCGCTACCCGTATGGATGAAACCCAACGAAGCCAAAGTCATGGTGCTGTTCAATAAGCTCCAGTGGCGTGGCTTGCCGGTAGATTTGGCGGTTCCGGTGGGTAAGCGTATTCCGCCGCGTGCTTTGAATTGGCTTAAACAGTTTGCGGAACAACGGGGGCGTCCGTTGGTTTACACCGAGCAAACTATCGAGAATGGCAAGTTCCAGAAAGACCAACAGACCATCGCCTACGGCCCGGCAGATTTCCAGCAGGAGATAGCTGCGAAAATTGCCCAAGGCCAGCGCTTGTGGCATTAGCCAATTCCTTTTGTAGCCTACGGTTTTTTTCAATGCTGCGCCGCGTTACACTACGCATCTTTGCACTAGGGCGTTCAGAAATACTATGACAGCCAGTCACCCGATCCGGGAAATCCCTTACAACTACACTTCATTCTCCGACAAGGAAATCGTGTTGCGTCTATTGGGCGTGCGTGCGTGGGAGATTATACAAGGCTTGCGGGAAAAGCGTGAAACCGGCATTTCGTCCCGAATGTTGCTGGAAGTGTTGGGAGATATGTGGGTGGTGCTGCGCAATCCCTACATCCAAGACGATTTGTTGGAAAACCGTGACCGCCAGAAATCGCTCGTCGATACCTTGTGCGAGCGGGTCGGGAAGATTGAGGAACGTTCCAGAGGTAATCTGCTGACGTTGGAATTGGTGCAGATTGCGCGGCAAGCCGTGGATGGTTTTTCCACGACGTTCCACGAACAAGCGGAATTGCGCGATAAGGTGCGTAAGCGCCTGCAAAAAGTTACCGCGAAAGACAATATCCAGTTCGACGGCCTTGCCCGAGTTGCCCACGTCACGGATGCAACCGACTGGCGGGTGGAATTGCCCTTCGTGGTGCTGACGCCGGATACTGAAGAAGAAATGGCGGCACTGGTTGGGGCGTGCATTGAGTTGGGGCTGACCGTGATCCCGCGCGGGGGTGGTACGGGTTATACCGGCGGGGCAGTGCCCTTAGACGCCTTGAGTGCGGTGATCAATACCGAAAAGCTTGAGTTCATCAGTGCCGTCCAACACCGCAATGATTTGCCGGGTGTGGATAAAACGGTGGCAGTGGTGCGTACTGGCGCGGGGGTGATTACCCGCCGTGTGTCCGACCTTGCAGGCAAGCACGGGTTAGTGTTTGCGGTTGACCCAACTTCGCAGGATGCTTCCACCATTGGCGGCAATATCGCCATGAATGCAGGCGGAAAAAAGGCAGTACTGTGGGGTACGAGCCTCGACAACCTGCTGTCATGGCGCATGGTCACGCCGGATGCGGATTGGTTGGAAGTCACGCGCCTGAACCACAACCTCGGTAAAATCCACGACCAAGAAAATGTGCAATTTTCTGTGCAACGTTTCCACGCGGATGGCAAAACACTTAAAGGCGAAGCGCAAATCCTCAGCTTTGAGGGGCGTTATTTCCGCAAAGAAGGCTTGGGCAAAGACGTTACCAATAAGTTTCTGGGGGGCTTGCCGGGTATCCAGAAGGAAGGTTGCGATGGGCTGATCACCTCCGGCGAATTCATTTTGCACCGGATGCCCGACCAAATCCGTACCGTGTGTTTGGAATTTTATGGCACAGATTTGCACGAAGCGGTTCCGGCGATTGTGGAAATCAAGGATTACCTCGACGGGCGTAGCGATGTGTTGCTGTCCGGGCTTGAGCATTTGGACGAGCGTTACGTCAAGGCCGTGAAATACACCCCGAAAGGCGCTCGCGGGATGTTGCCGAAAATGGTGTTGCTGGCTGACATCGTGAGTGACGACGAAAAAGCGGTGGCGGAAGCGGCGGCAGAAGTGGTGCGCTTGGCGAATGCGCGTAATGCGGAAGGCTTCACCGCGATCAGCCCGCAAGCACGGCGGCAGTTCTGGGCTGACCGTTCGCGCACGGCTGCGATTGCGGCGCACACCAACGCCTTCAAGGTGAACGAAGACGTGGTAATTCCGCTGCGCAATTTGGCAGCGTATACCGAGGGCATCGAAACCATCAACATCCGCCAGTCGATGTTGAACAAAGTGCGCATGATTGACGGCTTGCTGGAATATCTGGCAGGTGAGTTGCCGGAATTACGCGCAGTGGCGGATTATGAAGCCAGCGCGGAACGCACGTCGATTTGGGCGAACAAGCTTGCCCATGCGGTGGATTACCTCCAGCAACGCAAGGCGCGTTGGGAGCAGATTTTAGCCGCGTTCAATGCGTCAGCGGCTGACCATCAGGATTTGCTGGATGCCACGGCGAAAGCGGCGCAGCGTCCGCAAGACCGGGTAATTGATTTGCTGTTGCGGCGGGATTTGCGCATTTCCTACCGTGCGGAAGTGGTGCGTCCTTTGCACGATATTTTTGCCGGGCGCGAACTGGAGCCGCTGTTGCAGGCGCTGGAAAAAATCCACGGCAAAATCCGTTCCGGGCGCTTGTTTATCGCGCTGCACATGCACGCGGGCGATGGCAATGTGCACACCAATATTCCGGTCAACTCCAACGATTACGCCATGTTGCACGAAGCCGAGCACATGGTGGATGAAATCATGGCGCTGGCACGGCGTTTGGATGGGGTCATTTCCGGCGAACACGGCATCGGTTTGACCAAGTTCCAGTATTTGGATGCGCGTGAAATCAATGAGTTTGCGGGTTATAAACAGCAGATTGACCCGCATGGGCATTTCAACAAGGGCAAGTTGCTGCCGGGTTCCGGTTTGCAGAATGCATATACGCCATCGTTGCGGTTGGTCGAGCGTGAAGCTTTGCTGTTGGAACACAATGAACTGGGCGCGTTGAACAACGACATCAAAGACTGTTTGCGTTGTGGCAAGTGCAAGCCGGTGTGCAATACGCACATCCCGCGTGCTAATTTGCTGTATTCGCCGCGTAATAAGATTTTGGCGACTGGGCTGATGATTGAAGCGTTTCTGTATGAGGAACAGACGCGGCGTGGCATTTCCTTGCGCCATTTCGACGAAATGAATGACGTGGCGGATCACTGCACGGTGTGCCACAAATGCGTTACCCCGTGCCCGGTGAATATCGACTTCGGCAATGTCAGTGTGCGGATGCGCAGCATTTTGCTGGAACGCGGTAAGAAAAAGACCAGTCTGGTGACGTGGGCTTCCATGCAATTCCTCAATATGAAAGACCCGGATACCATCAAGCTGATGCGTATGGGGATGATCCAGTTTGGTTTTGCCGCGCAACGTTGGGCGCATAAGCTGGCGAAAAATGCCGGGCTGATCGGTACGGGCAAGCCGCCTGCTGCCACGCTGGGCAAGCCGCCGATTAAAGAGCAGATTATCCAGTTTATACGCAAGCCATTGCCTGCGGGGATTCCGGCGAAAACCACCCGTGCGATGTTGGGAGTGGAAGAGGGCAATGTGATCCCGATTATCCGCGATCCGGCTTTGCAGAATGGGCAGCGTGGGGAAGCGGTGTTCTATTTCCCCGGCTGTGGTTCGGAACGCCTGTTCAGTCAGGTAGGTTTGGCGACGCTGGCGATGCTGCATAAAACGGGTACAACCACGGTGTTGCCGCCGGGCTATTTGTGCTGCGGCTATCCGCAAAATGCGGGGGGAGATTTGAAGAAGGCTACGCAGATTTCTACCGAAAACCGCGTGCTGTTCCACCGCGTGGCGAATGCGTTGAGTTACCTCGACATCAAGACCGTGATCGTGTCGTGCGGCACGTGTATGGATCAGTTGCTGAAATACGAGTTCGGCAAGATTTTCCCCGGTTGCCGTTTGCTCGACATCCATGAGTACTTGCTGGAAAAGGGGCTGAAAATGGAAGGTGTGAGTGGGATGCAATACGTTTACCACGACCCTTGCCATTCACCGATGAAGCAGGTTAACCCGCTGAAAGTGACGCAGGAGCTGACAGGTTCTAACGTGGTGCTGAGCGAACGTTGCTGCGGGGAAGCGGGTACGTTTGCCGTGAGCCGCCCCGACATCGCCAGCCAGTTACGTTTCCGCAAGGCCGAAAGCCTCAAGGCAGGTATCAATGAACTGACCGGAACTGAGATGGTGAAGGACGCTAAGGTGAAAATCCTGACTTCCTGCCCGGCCTGCCAGCAAGGTTTGTCGCGCTACGCCGATGATACCGGCATGGAAACCGATTACATCGTGGTGGAAATGGCGAATTACTTGCTGGGTAAGGATTGGCAGAAAACTTTCATCGAGACTGCCACGCACGGCGGGATTGAGAAGGTGCTGCTTTAAGGTTCAGAAATGGGTGGATGATTTTCTTTCTGGCGTATCCAGTTGATGACTTTTAGGACGCCGGGACGTGTCACCATCCATTTCTCCACAGCAAATTTCCCCGGAAAATTCATGATTCCCAGCCCGATCAGGATGGTAATGATGCCTTGCCCCGGCAATACCAGCATGGCGATTCCGGCGAGCAAGACGGGCAAGCCCAGTAGGTTGCGGACGATGCTGCGGGGGTGCAGCAGTACGTGCCACGCATGGTGATCGCGCGGGAGAGTGAAGTAGTTAACCGGAATTTTGCCTAAGAACCACGGTAGCAATAGCAGCGATAAAACGAAAGTGACGGCGGAAAAAATGCCAAGCCAAACCAAAATATCGTTCAAAGAAAAACCCCATGCATGAATCATGGGGCTAATCCTAACAGGGACAGGGTAGGTTAAGGAACGAAACCCACCGATTTAAGGGGAATTTCCATCAAGTATCCGGGTTGGCCTTGATTTTATGGATGCTTAAATCCGCCCCATTGTATTCTTCTTCCTGTGTCAAGCGCAGCCCCAGTGTGGCTTTGAGGATGCCGTAGATCACAAAACCGCCAGCGGTGGCAATGCTGATGCCGATTAGTGTGCCGGTCAGTTGTGCGCCGAAACTGACACCACCGATACCGCCGAAGGTTTCCAGCCCGAAAATGCCTGCTGCAATACCGCCCCATGCGCCGCACAAACCGTGCAAAGGCCATACACCCAATACGTCGTCCACTTTCAGCTTATTTTGTGCCAGTGTGAAAGCCCACACGAACAACACACCTGCCACGCCGCCGACAAACAGCGCACCCAATGGATGCATCAGGTCAGAACCGGCACACACTGCCACTAAGCCAGCCAGCGGGCCATTGTGTACGAAGCCGGGGTCATTTTTGCCTGCAAACAGTGCCGCCAGAATGCCGCCAACCATTGCCATCAGCGAGTTAATCGCTACCAGTCCGCTGATGCCGCCGATTTTCTGTGCAGACATGACGTTAAAGCCGAACCAGCCAACCGCCAGTACCCACGAACCCAGCGCCAAGAAAGGGATGTTGGAAGGTGGGTGGGCCATCATTGGATGCCCTTGTTTGTTGTAACGCCCTTGCCGATGCCCCAATAGGATGACTGCGCCCAGCGCGATCCAGCCGCCCATTGCGTGTACCACTACGGAACCAGCAAAGTCATGGAACGCAAAGCCAAACATGCCTTTGAGCCAATCTTGTACGCCGTACAGGTTGTTCCAGATCATGCCTTCGTAGAAAGGGTAAACCAGCGCTACGATAATGAAGGTGGCAAAGAGTTGCGGGTAGAATTTCGCCCGTTCCGCAATCCCACCGGAAATGATCGCAGGGATTGCCGCCGCAAAGGTCAGCAGGAAGAAGAACTTAACCAGATCGTAACCATTATTCAGCGCCAGTGTTTTGGCATCGCCGAAGAAGTTAGTGTGGTAGGCAACCATGTAGCCGATGAAGAAATAGGCAATGGTGGAAACAGCAAAGTCCACAATGATCTTGACTAGCGCATTGACCTGATTTTTGTGGCGCACCGTGCCGACTTCCAGAAACGCGAAGCCTGCGTGCATTGCCAACACCATGACTGCCCCCATCAACACAAACAGGGTGTCTAAAGCGGGTACGATTTGCTCCATACGGGCATCCTCCAAACACTAAAGCAAAAGATGCACCATCATAAACACCTATAAGTTGAAGGCTAGGGGATGGCGCACAAAATGAGTGATTACTAAGGACTTTTTAAAAAATTACGGGCTATCACCAAGAAAAAATCACAATAGTTGTGCAAATAAGCACTATTGCACTTTTATAGTGCGTTTTGTGCACTATAAGTGGGGCGTTACCGGAGTTGCGCTTCGTCATGCAGCTTGCATGGCTTGCATCTATACTCATTAGTGGGATGTATCATTAAACGTGCAACGCGATAGTCATGGGAAGGATGAGTATGGATGCTGTATTGCGGGCAATTAAGCCTAACTATTTATCAATGCCAGATGTTTGCCTGTTCTTGGGTGGTTTACTGTGGGTGATGTCGTTGACCCAAGTCGTCTTCTACACCACGCACGGCTCAGTCATGGGCTATTGGGTGCTGGTAACGGGGTGGATGGGGTTCGCGCTGTTCCAATTTGCGTGGTACGCCAACTTGTTGCAATTGCTGGGGGTATTGCTGATGTACCGCCGTCCTAATTGGGCAATGTTGCTGGTGGTGGTGGCGGTGTTATTGGCGGGGCAATCCTTCTGGTTTGAAGACATTCCGGGGCAGCGGGATAATATGCATGTGGTGCAGTTAGGGGCAGGCTTCTGGCTGTGGTACGGCAGTATGGTGCTGATAACGTTGGGTGTGGTGTTTGGCTCAGGCGAAGGGGAAGCGCGTCCCCCCTCGGCCTGATACCCGCAAAACGGGTTATTGGGTATCAATCTTCGCCATCAGACCGAAAGATTTAATGAACGGACCTGCCATTGCAGGGTTCTTGATCATTGCACCGTAATCGCCCGTCTGGAATTTCAGCTTACCGAAAGTGTAGGCAGTGCCTAAACCAACCATGCCTAATGGGTCTTTCGTCCACTTCATCCAATCCTTGCGGTCGGCACGCATGTCCCAGTCTGGGGTTTCACCGTCATAGTCGCCTGCGCGGACGCATTCGCCGTTAATAACCACGAAAACACCCAGTGGTTTGGCTTCACCCTTGAGGCCGCAGGTAATCACGGAATTGAAACCGATGGCTGCCAGTTTGTCCTTAATGTCAGGCTCTGCATTCCACAGGTCTTTCAATTCGTTCATCCAATCAGCAGAAAAAAGTTGTGGCATGAGTTCTCTCCTTATGCGTGTTGCGAAATAACTGTTATTTGATGGGGATTTTAGCGTATTTCGCAAGCTCCACAAAGTAATAACGCACCTTTATCTGCATGGCATCCGCTGTGCGTCTGCCCGTATCTTGCCTACATCCCGGAACATATCGCTGGCTTGCTGCCGCTGCCCGGTTTTTGATGCATTAATTGCCCTGCTTTCCAGTGCTGCTGCGCGGTCGAGTAAGTTTTGGTGGGCTGCTTGGCATGTTACGCCGCCATTGCTGATCGGCGGATTGGCCGCAGGTGGAAAAGGCGGCCTGTTGCTGCGGAATACGGGGCTGGCATTAGGCGGTGCGGGTTGCGCCATGCGGTTTACTGACTGGCTATGGAAGACGGGTTGGGCAATCGGTAGGCGCAACCGTGGCAGGATCGGGCTATATTGGGGGGGCGTGGGTGGCACTGTCCTTGCAGCAAGTTGTGCTTGATTGCGTTGTCGCAGGTAATTCCGCCCCGGTGGCGGCAGTGGTGGTGGTCGGGTTGAGGTATTGGTGGTCGAGGCTGCTGAGCCACCGTAGCAGTAAAAGGATGTGGTGCAATCATCCGCCAGCGCAAAAGTGACTGGGAACAGGCTTATCACCAAAGCGATGGCTGCAAGGGGGAGGTGTCTTGTCTGCATAAGGCGTACTTCCTAAAGACACATGCCGTTATTGGCATCATGTGGATTAGGGGAGTGTAGCAGAGGCTATTGGCTTCAGATGTTTGATTTGTAAGCAAAAACAATAAAGCCCGCACGGTGGCGGGCTTTATCTTAGCCGGTAGCGGCTTTAGATGGCAGCGAGTGCTGCATCGTAGTCAGGCTCTTGAACAATTTCTGGCACTTGTTCAGTGTAAGCAACTTTGCCGTCCTTGATCACGACGACCGCGCGTGACATCAGGCCAGCCAGTGGGCTAGTGGTGATGGTGACGCCGTAAGCTTTACCGAAATCTGCATTACGGAAAGTGGACATGGAAACGACATTTTCCAGCCCTTCCGCGCCGCAGAAACGCCCAAGGGCGAATGGCAGGTCAGCAGAAATGCACAGTACCGCTACATTTGGGTTAGCGCTGGCAGTTTCGTTGAAACGGCGGGTAGATGCCGCGCAGATGCCGGTGTCGATGCTAGGGAAGATGTTCAGGATAACTGTTTTACCTGCGAAATCGCCTAAGCCAGCTTCAGACAGGTCAGTTTTGACCAGTGTGAAAGTAGGTGCATCAGTGCCGACGGCTGGCAGTGTGCCGATGGTTTCAATCGCGTTGCCTTGTAATGTAATCGTTGCCATTTGTTCGTGATCTCCTCAAAGAGTAAATTTTGTCTTATAGCTAATTTTGTGCGGCGCGTCAATGTCCACAACCGCCATGCGCGTGGACGTGTCCGTGGGCGATTTCTTCAGCAGTTGCGGCACGTACTTCCAGAATGCTTAGGTCAAAGGTCAGTGCCACGCCTGCCAGTGGGTGGTTGGCATCAATGGTAATGCTATCGCTATCTACCGCCGTGATGGTAATGACTTCAATGCCGCCATTGGTCTGTGCTTGGAACTGTGCGCCCGGCACGAGTTGTTCGGTGGGGACATCGCCAAACATTTCACGCGGGATTTGTTGGGTCAAGCGTTCGTCACGTTCGCCGTAAGCATCTGTGGGGGCAATATTGACTACCATGCTGTCGCTGGCTTGTTTGCCAGTCAGTGCATTTTCCAAGCCGGGGATAATATTGCTCGCGCCATGCAGGTACACGAAGGGATGGGAAGCGTCGGCCTGATCCAGAATGTCGCCTTGCCCATTGGTCAAGGTGTAGGTCATGGTGACGACGGAGTTTGCTGCGATTTGCATGAAAGTTCCTTTAAGTTGAGGGTCAAAGACATCCATTGATCGGTGGATTGTCGCGGTAATGTTGGTAGCGGTCGCCGCCGCTTGGTAGGTCTTTAAAGCGACGGTGTGTCCAGAGGTATTGCGCCGGAAATTCGCGTATCTGTTGCTCAATGATCGCGTTGATGCGCAAGGTGTCCTCGACTACCGATTCACTGGGGAAATGCTCCAGCTTCGGCAAAAACTGTAGCAGATAGCCAGTATCGGTACGCACGGTAAAGAATGGGATGACTTGCGCCCCACCCAGTTTGACTAAGCGGCTGGTGGCGGTATTGGTGGGGGTTTCCACGCCAAAAAACGGGATGAATAGGCTACCTTTGTGGTGAAAGTGCTGATCTTGTGCATACCATACGACATGCCCTTGTTGCAAGCTGCGAACCATTTCGCGAATGTGGTCACGGGGAATGGTTTTGTTGCAGTATTTTAGGCGCAACTTGGTTATTTGTTGTTCAATGACGGGATTTTGGTGGGGGCGATAGACGGCATGGGGATCAGGATGTTGTGTCGCCAGCAACCTTCCCGCCAGCTCTGTGCTGGTAAAATGTGCAGTGAGGAGGATGACACCGCTTTGTTGCAAAGCGCCATGTAAATGTTCGATGCCTTCAGTACGGGTAATTGCAACCAGTCGTTTTTCATCGCCCCACCAACTAATAGCGGCTTCCACAAAGCCTTTTCCCAGTGAAATAAAGTGTTCACGGTTCAGTTGGCGGCGCTGTTCTACAGGAAGTTCCGGAAATGCCAGTTCCAGATTGACGCAACTGATGAAGCGGCGTTTGCGCATGGCGTGGAACATCAATACTCCCAAGGCTTTGCCCAAGCCCATTTGGATGCGCCACGGCAGCTTGGCAATGAGCCATAGGACAGCCAGCCCTAACCACGTTGGCCAGTAGCGGGGATGCAGAAATTGGTTTTCAGTGATTTTTTCCACGTGCAGCTTCATACCTAAACAAGCGCCTTATGGTAAACTCTCCAGCCTGTTTTTTCCTGTTTTTGTGTAAAAATAACCATGAGTTTACAAATTCCCGCCTTTGAACAGGCGCACGTATTGGTATTGGGCGATGTCATGCTTGACCGTTATTGGTCGGGGGCGACTTCCCGCATTTCCCCGGAAGCACCTGTTCCGGTGGTGCATGTTAGCCAGAATGAGGAACGCCCCGGTGGTGCGGCAAACGTGGCATTGAATATTGCCAGCCTAGGCGGCAAGGTCAGCTTATTGGGCTATGTGGGTAACGATGAAGCGGGTAAATCGCTGGAAAAGGTTTTGCAGCAGCGCGGGGTAAGCACCCGTTTCATCGCGTTGGATCATGCCCCAACCATTACCAAGCTGCGCGTACTGAGCCGTCATCAGCAGTTAATTCGGCTGGATTTTGAGCAAGGTTTTGCCGGGCAAGATCATGTGGGTTTGCTGGAAGGTTTTCGTGCGTTGCTAGACAGCGTGGATGTGGTGGTGCTGTCCGATTACCGCAAAGGTACGTTGGAACGGGCGCAGGAGCTGATTGCATTGGCACGGGCGGCGGGCAAGCCAGTGGTGGTTGACCCCAAGGCCAAAGATTTTAGCGATTACCAAGGCGCGACCGTGATTACCCCCAATCTGGCGGAATTCCGCGATGCAGTGGGGGAATGGCAGGATGAGGCAGATTTGGTGCGGCGCGGTATGGGTTTGTTGGAATGCTGCGAACTGGGTAATTTGCTGATTACCCGCAGTGAACAGGGCATGACTTTGTTGCGGGCTGATGCAGAACCATTCAACCTGCCGACCCGTGCGCAGGAAGTCTACGATGTGACGGGTGCAGGCGATACGGTCGTTGCGGTATTGGCGGCAAGCATGGCGGCGGGTTTGCCCGTGGAACAGGCGATGGCATTGGCGAACCTTGCTGCTGGCATTGTGGTGGGGAAAGTGGGTACGGCAACCGTCAGTGTTCCCGAATTACACAAAGCCCTGAAAGCCCACCACGCGCAAGTGAAAGGCGTGGTCACGGAAGAACAGTTGTTGCTGGCAGTAACGGATGCCCGCATCCACGGCGAACGCATTGTTATGACCAATGGCTGTTTCGATATTTTGCACGTCGGACATGTGACGTATTTGCAAGAAGCCCGCAAGTTGGGTGATCGGCTGATTGTGGCAGTGAATACCGATGAATCCGTGCGCAAGCTCAAAGGCCCGACCCGTCCGGTCAATGCGATGGCAAACCGCATGAAAATGTTGGCGGCATTGTCGTGCGTCGATTGGGTGGTGGATTTCAGCGAAGATACCCCGGAACGTCTGATTTGCGCGGTCAAGCCGGATTTGCTGGTGAAAGGCGGCGACAATGACCCGCAAAAAATCCCCGGCAATCACTGCGTGTGGGATAACGGAGGTGATGTGGTGGTGGTGAGCTTCGTGGATGGGGTTTCCACCACCAGTACGATTGCCAAAATCCAGAATATGGAAAAAGAGTCATGCTGAACGTTGATGTCTTGATTGTTGGTGGTGGCATCGCTGGCCTGTGGCTGTTGGCGGAATTACGGGCAAAAGGTGTAAATGCACTGCTGGCAACAGATGAACTCGGCAAGGGGCAAACCATTGCTTCCCAAGGCATCATCCACGGCGGCACAAAATACGCGCTGACTGGCAAGCTCACGGGCGCAACGCTGGCAATTGGTGATATGCCACGTCTGTGGCGTACAGCACTCAATGGCGAAGGTGCAGTGGACTTAAGTCGTGTAAATATTTTGGCAGAATCGCAACTGCTGTGGACTTCCAGCGGCATAGGTTCGCGCCTGACCGGCTTTTTTGCCAGCAAAGCGATGAAAAGTCGCATGGAAGCCGTGCCGCACCAAGATTATCCCGAACTGTTCCAACACGCGGAGTTTCACGGTGGGCTTTACCGCTTGGATGAGCCTGTGTTGGATGTGCTGTCACTGCTGACAACCTTGCGGGAACAACTGGCGGAAGCCTTGGTGCAAGTCGATGTGGCGCAGTCGGGCTTGCAGCCAGTGGGCGAAACGTTTGCTTACCGGGCAGTATTGCCGGATGGTGGAACGCTCCTGATTGAAGCCGGACAGATTATTCTCACCGCAGGCGCAGGTAATGATGCACTACTTGCGCCATTGCATAGCCGCCCTCAAATGCAGCGCCGCCCTTTGCAAATGGTGATGATGCGCGGTGATATGCCGATGGTTTACGCCCATGCCCTCGGCATGAGCGACAAGCCCCGCGCCACCATTACCTCGCACAAAGATTCGCAGGGAAAAACCATCTGGTACATCGGTGGACAACCCGCAGAGCAAGGCGTGGGCAAGCCACCTGCGGATGTGATTGCCGCTACCCGCCACGAACTTGCCGAATTGCTACCGTGGGTTGATTTCAGCCATGCCGAATGGGCAACATGGAACGTTGACCGTGCCGAAGGTTGCCAACCCGACGGTAGCCGCCCCGACCAACCGATGTTTGCCCGTACTGCCAACGTCACTGTCGCATGGCCAACCAAGCTCGCTTTCGCCCCCATGTTAGCAACCCGCTTGCTGGAAACGTTACCACTAACCCGTGGTGAAACGGCATTGCCTAACCGTTTGCAGCTACCCCCCATCGCCACTGCTATCTGGAATCAAGTTGCATGGAACACGTATTAAGCCAGCGCCGCCCAGTTGCCAAAACAGGCATCGAAATCAGCCCATTGGGTCTCGGCACGGTCAAGTTTGGGCGCAACCAAGGAGTAAAATACCCACAAGGCTTTGAGTTACCTTCCGACAAAGAAGTGCGTGATCTGCTGGCGCTGGCCTTTGATTTTGGTATCAACTTGCTGGATACTGCACCTGCTTACGGCTTGAGCGAAGAACGGATCGGAAAATTGCTGCCCAATTCCCGCCACGATTGGGTGATCGAAACCAAAGTGGGGGAAAGTTTCATCGACGGCGAATCCAGCTTCGATTTCAGCGCAGCAGGTACGCGCAAGAGCGTGGAAAACAGCCTACGTTTACTGAAGACGGATTACCTCGATATGGTGTTGATCCATTCTGATGGCGATGATGAACGCATTTTTCGCGATGAAGCCGTGCTGGATACGTTGCTGGAAATGAAACGCGCTGGTTGGGTGCGGGCGGTGGGCATTTCCTCAAAAACGGTGGAAGGCGCGTTGCTGGCGTATAAGTTGGATTGCGATGTGGTGATGGCGGCGTACAATCCGGTTTACATTGAGGAATTACCTGTGCTGGAAGCAGCCGTTGCGCAGCAGCGGGCGGTGCTGGTGAAGAAAGCGTTTGCCAGCGGGCATTTGGATAAGCTGGGCAGCGCAAACCCGGTGGAACATGCGCTGGCGTTTATTTTTGCCCAAGCTGGGGCAACAAGTGTGGTGCTGGGGACAGTTAACCCGAAGCATTTGCGGGAGAATGTGGCGGTGGCGCATGACATTTTCGCTGATATGCTGCCAACGCCTCGTCAACGCTAATATCGGCAACATGCTTGCTGGGTGCTTGTAATAAGGCATGGGGAACACCCCACGGTCGCCATTGCGTGGTGCTTGATTCGCCAAAAAAACACACCATCGGTTTGCCTAATCCAGCCGCAATATGCATCGCGCCACCATCGCTGCAAATAAAATGGTCACACAGGTCAATGCCAGCAATCAGTTCCCGCAGCTCGCTGGTGGCTAGCGGTAATACGGGAATACCTGCCAATTGCGCAACAATCCGCTGTGCTTTTTGGTCATCCCCCGGATGACGCGGGTTGTTTTCATTCCCCGGTGCCCAAAACAGCAGGAATTGCGCTTGGTATTCTTCATGCAACCGTTTGATCAGTGACGTGAAATTTTCTTCAGGCCAACGTTGGCTGGGCTTGCGTGAACTGATGTGGATGCCGATGGTCAAGCGCGGCTGGTACCACGCTTGTGCTTGCAGGTTTACCCGCTGTTGTTGCAGACATTGCGGGTCGGGGCGTAACACGAGGGAGGAATCTGCCGGGGAAATGCTCAGCGGTTGTAGCAGTAGCAAGGTTCGTTGCACTTCATGCAGATCGGTAGCCGTGGGTGTGGGAACGCCTAAGGTAATTTCTGGGATGTTCTGCCCATCATCAGGCATCAGGCTCAATATTTGCTTAGGATTAACGCTGCTTGCCAGCTTCAGCGCCTGTTTGGAAAATACGCCGCTCGCCAGTATCGCTAAATCATAGTGTTTGCGTCGTAGCGTGAAGGTGAGTTTGAGGCGTTGCCAGTAAACCCCCAGCAGGCTTTGCCCCGGTTCGCGGTGTTTGCCTTTGGTGTAGGCGTAAACATGATTGATGTCGGGGTTGTGTTCAATAGCTTGGAAATTGTAGCTGTTGACCAACACATCCAGTTCTGCCATTGGGTAGTGGGTGCGGAGGGCGTGGATCAGCGGGGTAGTGCAGATCAGGTCGCCGATGTTGTCGCGGCGGATGATGAGGATGCGCTTCATGTCGTTAATCATTTGCTGAGTTTTCCATCCACGGCAGGGTGTTTTTGACCCGCTCGGTGAAAGTATCTAGTGAGAAACGTTGCAGGTGGGTTTGTTCCTGTGCGGGCTGCGGGTGCGGTTTTGTGCCGTTTTGAATAGCTAGTAACAAGGTCTTGAGGTGTTTGCCGCCATCTTGGCGCGGATCAGTGAACAGGTAGCCTGTTTTGCCATCCAGTACCGTTTCGCGGAATGGCAGTGCATCCACCGCTAACACGGGCAGGTTGCAATATTGGGCTTCGATCACGTTTAACCCCAAGGCTTCTTTTTCTGGTAATCCCGTGAGCAAAAAATCCAGTTGCGCATAAACGTCAGCGACATGGTGCTGATGCCCCCAGAAACGCACCCGTTCGGCAAGCGGGCGCAATGCCTGTTTCAAATCGCGTACCGAAGCGTAACCGCCACTGCCAAAAATTTCGATATTAAGGTCGGGAATATCCGCCAAAGCGGGCGCAAGGTGTTCAAATAGCAGTGGAAATTGCTTGATCGGAGTAAGCCTTGAAACAATGCCTACCGTTAGTCCCGGTTTTTTGCGGAAAACCGGGCGGCTGCGAAAGGGTTTAACCAGTGGTTCTAACCATGACAGCAAGCGGTCGCGCCCTTTGCGCTTGTCCCAGTCGTAGTAGGAATGCTGGGTAATGTTCATTTCTGTGCGCTGCATCCGCGCCAGTGCCGCCACGCCATACCAAGGTTCAGGGTACGCCTGTTTCACCCCCGCATCATGCAGGCTGTTGATCACGTATTGGGATACCCCGATGACACCATCGTAGTTTTCAAAAGCCTTGGGATCACGTCCGTACAGCGGCATGTGCGCAATGCCTACCAATCGATGTCCTGCCGCTTTCAATGCCCGCCGCCATGTAGGGGGCGTTGAGCCGTGGGTCAGCAATAGTGACGGTGAAGCGAGTGCTTGCAGTAGCGAGGGCAAATCTGGTTGGATAGCTTGCAGCGTGGTCTGTGGTAAATTGAATTGCTGCCAGAACGGGGCATCCGGGTGAACCAGCAGGGTATGGGGGACACCAAGCCGCCCTAATGCTTGGCAAAGGAAATCAGTATATACTTCTCCTCCGCCGAATTGCTGTTGCAGATTGAGCTGGTACAGTGGCCGCATGGTTATTGTGTCGCTGGTCAGTGATGGCGGGCTATTCTACCGTTTTTAACCGTTTCCACCAAGGCTTGTAACGCACCATGCAGTCCTTCCGGCTCGCCATCGTCCGCCAACACTACCGTCCTGACGGGGGCGCGGAACGTATTATCCAGCGCATGTTGGATGGTTTCGGGCGATCGTTGGATGTCAGCATCGTTACGCAGGGTTGGCAAGTGCCAGCGGATTCTGGGCTGCAAGTCATTCCGGTACGCAAGCGCGGTTGGTCACGCAGTAGCCGCTTCCGGCATTTTGTAACGGATGTGCAAGCCGTATTGCTGCAACAGCGGTTTGATTTGGTGCAATCGCATGAGCGCGTTCCCGGCTGCCAGGTTTACCGGGCGGGGGATGGGGTACATGCGGAATGGTTGCGCATCCGTGCGGAATACCAACTGGGAACGTTGGGGCGTTGGTGGCAAGGTGTTGACCCGTTTCATCGGGCGGTGTTGGCGGCTGAAGCGGATATGTTTGCCCATTCTGCTTTGCAGAAAGTGGTGTGTATTTCAGAACGGGGGAGGCAAGATATATTGCGTCACTACCCCATGGTTGATCCAGGCAAATTGGTGTTGGTCTACAATGGGATAGATCTGGAAAAACATATGCCTTCTCCACTTGATGTGCAAGCGCGTGTGAAGGTGGCGTGGGGTTATGCGGCTGTAACCCCAGTAGCGATGTTTGTGGGGTCTGGTTTTGAACGTAAGGGTTTGGCGGTTTTATTACAGGCATTGGCTCAAACTACGGATTGGCATTTGGTGGTAGTAGGGAAGGATAAATACCAGCGGAATTTTGAACGTGCAGCGCAACAGTTAGGTATCGCTTCAAGGGTAAGGTTTGTCGGAATGCAAACAAACATGAATGAGTGCTATGCTCTGGCAGACTTGTTGGTACATCCGGCTTGGTATGAGCCGTTTGGTAATGTGGTATTGGAGGCAATGGCGCATGGGCGTGGTGTACTTGTTTCCAGTCAGTGCGGTTCTGGTGAGTTAGTGAGGGATGGGCAGAACGGGTATGTTTTTCATGCTGGCGATGCACAACAGCTTGCCAGCCTGCTGGAAAGCTGCAAGGATCGTACCGTATTGGAAACATTAGGGGCAGATGCCCGTAGAACAGCCGAGCAATACCCTATAGCGCGAATGGTGGGTACATTGGTTGATACTTATCGTTCGTTATTGGCAGGAATCTGATGGGGATACAACGACGCTTACGCATTTTACATACAGAATCTTCTTGTGGTTGGGGTGGGCAAGAAATCCGTATCTTGAACGAAGCCGCAGGTTTTATTGGGCGTGGACATCAAGTCGAATTAGTTTGTGCTCCACAGGCGGAAATCTATGAAGCGGCTGTTGCCCGTAGCATTCCTGTCCATACGTTGCCTATTGTGAAAAAGCGTTTGTCTGGTTTGTGGGCGGTGCGGCAATGGTTGGTCGATCATCAAGAACGTTTTGACCTGATTAATGCCCATAGCTCTACCGATAGTTGGTTATTTGCATTAGCGAATGCATCATTGCCTAAACCATTGCCGATGGTACGTACTCGTCATGTCTCAACAGCCGTGAATCCTTCATGGTCAACCCGTTGGTTATATCAGTCTGCCACCCAACATATCGTGACCACTGGTGAGCGTTTGCGCCAATATTTGGCATCCCAAAATGGATTTGTTTTGGAGCGGATGACATCAGTGCCAACAGGCATTGATCCTAGCCTCTTTCAGCCACTAGAGAAGCATGTTTGCCGCCAAAAATTAGGTTTGCCAGAAGATGATTTTTTGTTAGGCATCGTAGCAACATTGCGGAGCTGGAAAGGGCATGTTTATTTATTTGAGGCACTGGCATCTTTGCAAGCGAATTGTCCTGACTGCCGCTTGATTGTAGTTGGGGATGGGCCTCATGAGCTAAAACTACGCCAAAAGCTCGGAGAGTTAGGTATTGAAGAACGTGTTATATTTGTGGGGCGACAAAGTAATGTGGCTGAGTGGTTAAATGCATTTGACCTATTTTGTTTGCCATCTTACGGAGAAGAGGGAGTTCCGCAGTCTATTTTACAAGCAATGGCGTGTGCTTTGCCAGTGGTATCTACACCAATTGGTTCTATTTCTGAAGCAGTATTGGATGGGCAAACGGGAGTGCTTGTCCCTGCACGTGATTCGGTGTGTTTGGCAGATGCAATTCAAACACTTTATGTTGATCCGCTAAAACGTCGGGCAATGGGTCTGGCAGGTTTGATACACTTTAAATCAACCTTTAGTTTTACTCAAATGTTGGATAAAATGGAACAAGTATTTTATCAGGTATTGGATGAGAATGAGAATGACTATGGCAGGTAGTCGTTTGTGGGGGCGAATTTTGATTACTGGCATGGCTTTGTGGCAGTTGCCTGCAAAATTATGGCGTAAACGGCCTACTCAAGTTAATAATGTTCTCGTGCTAAGCCATTTATTACTTGGCGATACGTTGATGTTAACGCCATTGCTGAAAAAAATTCATAAGCAGTATCCATTTGCCGCCATTACTTTAGGATGCGCTGAGTCAATTGTGCCATTATATGTGACCCATCCTTATGGTGTGAAAGCAATTGGCTTTAATCCCCGTTTCGTTACTACGGTTGTTCGGCTTGTTTGGCATTGTCGTGGGCATGACTTGACATTTGTTCCTGGTGATAATCGTTGGTCATGGCTTGCATTGGCGATGGGAAGCCGTTGGATCGTGGGATTTGAAGGAGATACAAGATGGAAGAACTGGCCAATTAATGAATTGCGTAAATTTCCATTAAACCGCATGGCGTGGGGAGATTTGATGGCTACCTTATCCGGTGGTGAGGTGGAAAGTTTTTATGATCCTGTTGATTGGCTCGCTCCATCTTGTCAATCATTTGTTTTACCCATCCGCCCTTATGTAGTGTTGCACTTAGGCGCTAGTAAACCTCACAAATATTGGTCAGCTTTGAATTGGAATAATACTGCGTCTTGGATACGTGAAAAAGGTATGCAAGTGGTGTGGAGTGGGGGGTGTAGTGAGTTACATTTGTTGGAAGGTATTCACCAAGAAACTGCCGATATTAACTACATGGGTAAATTGGATTTGGCACAGCTTTGGCGATTACTTGAACGCGCGCAAGCATTGGTCTGCCCCGATACAGGAATTGCGCATTTAGGCAGATTGACAAATACACCGACTGTTGCTTTATTTGGTCCAGGTTCACCATTGATTTCTGGTGCTGGTGAATTTTGGCGAAATAGCCCTTTTGTTGCTTTGTGGGATGAAAATATTTCTTGTCGAGATATGACGCGATTATTTCGACGTGAGATTCCATGGGTAAAACATTGCTTACGTGGCTTGCGGGAGTGTCCTGATCCACATTGCATGAAGAATGTGGCAGCTAAAAATGTTATTAACGCATTATATGAATTTCTGTTTCAAAAGACGTTGTATGAAGCAAGCTAAGGATGTAATTGTATGAAATCAGGTCGCGCACCAAAAATTCTAATCATTAGACGAGAAAACATAGGTGATTTGGTTTGCACAACGCCACTAATTAGTATGTTGCGAAATGGATTTGATAAACCTTATATTGCTTGTTTGGTTAATGTTTATAATGCTCAGGTTCTTGAGGGGAATACAGATATTGATGATGTGTTTTTCTATAAACAGAATCGACATCAAGAAGGTAAAAGTGATTTTATTCGAGGGATTTTGAAGGGATTGTTAATATATTTGAAGCTCTTGTTTAAGAATTTTGATTATGTTGTTGTCGCGACTACGCACTATCCAAGTAAAACAATGCGTTTGGTGAAGTCGATTTTTCCTAGAAAAATTATAGCTTTTGTTGGCGATAATGATCCTTGCGCTAAATATGTTGATATTCCTGTAAAATATAGAAGAGAAAATAAGCATATTGTAGAGGAATTGGTGAGTTTGGCGTTTCCTTTGGTTGGTGATGTGTCAATTTCAAATATGAAATTGTTTCCAGAGAAGGATGCCTTAAGTAAAGCGGATTCATTATTTAAAAGTAAAAAAATGATTTGTCCTATTATAGGAATTCACATTAGCTCAAGACGTGAGTCACAACGATGGTCAGTAGAATCGTTCAAAAAGTTGATTCGCGAGCTATATGATCTTTATGGGTATAGTTTCGTTCTTTTTTGGTCTCCGGGAAACGAGTCTAATCGTTTGCATCCGGGGGATGATAACAAAGCTAAAGCCATACTGAGTGAAATGGATGATCTGCCTTTGATTGGCTATGAAACTACAGAGTTAAGGGATCTGATAGCAGGTATATCGTTATGCAACTCTTTCATTTGTTCAGATGGTGGAGCCATGCATATAGCAGCCGCATTAGGAAAGCCTACGGTGGCACTATTTGGTGTGGCTGATGCATCTCGTTGGTATCCTTGGGGAGTTCCTCATGTTGTGCTTCAAACGGGTAGTAGAGAAGCTTGTGATGTTTCAGTTCAGATGGTGGTTAATGCTTATAGTAGCATTGTGCCGAAGCCACAAATGAAGGGAGAGTTATAAATTTGGAGAATAACTATGAATAGCGGGTTGTCAGTTATCCTGCCGATTTACAACGTTCAAGCCTATTTGCCTGTCTGTTTAGACAGCCTAATGGCACAAACGGTTCAGCCAGATGAAATCATTGCTGTTGACGATGGCTCTACTGATAATTCTCCTCAAATTCTTGCTGATTACGCTTTACGTATGCCTAATTTAAAAGTTATTCGCCAAGAGAATGCTGGTCAATCTGTTGCTCGGAATACAGGACTCGATGTGGCTAGTGGAGAGTTTGTGGCTTTTGTTGATGCAGATGACTTTGTTGCACCAGACCTTTATGATAAAGGCCTGCGATATATGCGAGATGAACGGCTTGAAATACTTCTATTCAATGGAGTGTATTATTTTGAAGGGCGTAAACCAGATTGTTTAATTTATCCGAATGCTGATGCAGTATCAGGCTTATCTGGAGAAGATTGGTTGCTTAAACACTTAAAAGTGGATAGGTTGCTGCATTATGTTGTTATACATATATATCGACGTAAATTTCTTAAAGATAATTGTTTTCGATTTGTTCCTGGGTTGATTTATGAGGATGTTCTCTGGACGACACAAGTATTATTGGCTGCTAAGCACGTGTGTTATGATTCTACACCTTTTTATTACTATCGGATTTCTGTCCGAAAATTTTCTGTAGAAGAGAAGGCGCGTCAAGTAAGAAAAATTATTGATAGTAGTGTTTTTAATGTGCAATCTTTGGCGAAGATCGCTAAAAATGCGCATAGATGTTCTTTGAGGACATTATTGCAGGCACAGTTGGTTGATGGTGCTTTTTCGGTTTTTCATAAACTTAAACAATTGCCTAAGCCTGAAGCTAAACAACGTTTACGTATATTACGTAAAGAAGGGTTTTTTAAGTTATTATGGAGTAATGCTCATGGGTTTACTCAGCATCGGCGCATTATTCGTTATTGGTTGTATTCGTTGGTAGTGAAATGATAAAGAGTTTTTTTAATCCAGTATATTGGATGGGGTCTGTTTGGTTGTCTGGTTGGATTGCTTCGCGTGGTATCCCTGATGTTGGTATGTGGCGTACTGTATTTTTGGTTGTCGGTATTTTGCATTTGATTATGCTGGCAAGGCGTTCTATGTCGCCTATTACATGGCCTCGGTTTAATGTTGAAGTTGCGGTGTTAGTTGTACTTACGCTTTGGTTGCTTTTACAGTCGGCTTTTATTTCTTCAACCCCATCAGCTTCTTTAGCCGAGTTGGGTGATGAGTGGGGGAAATGGTTATTGACTGTGGTTATTGCTATTTGGATGGTATTAAAAGTTTTTAGTTCGGAAGGCCGTGCAAATTGGCTAATTGTCGGTTTGTTTTTTGGGTGCTTTATTCATGTTATCTCAACCGTTGCATATCAAATTTGGAGTTATTTTTATTCTGGAAATTTAATGCTGGGGAATAGCTTTCTTGGGAATTATGGGTATGCATCTCCTTTTGTTACGGGTGCATTATCTTTTTTGATGGCTGAAGTTGTATTGCGTTTTAATGATAAACAATGGTTGCCTTTTTCTAATCAATGGCTTGTATTTATATTTTTTTCAACCTTGGTTGCATTGGGAGTATTGAATGCTAAGGCAGCAGTGGTTGGATCCGTTGTCTTATTTCTTGCTTCTGCAATATTTGTGGTTATATCATTAAAATCAATGCGACAGGGGGTATTGTTATTTGCGGGTGCGGTATTTGTACTAATTGTGAGTGTAACATGGAATAATCGTTGGCATGGCACATCAGATTCTATTGTTGCAGTTATTAATTCACCAATAGACTTCCAGACATTCACTGGTGCTAGTGATCCAAGTGCTATGGTTAATCAAATGGAGGCGTCGTCTTATCTTCGAGCTATGTGGGTAAAGATAAGTTTAAATGGTATCGCTAAACATCCATTTGGATTGGGATATGGTTCTGATGCATTTGGGCGTTTTGTCGTTGAGTTAGGTGGCCCCAAAGGAGTAGTTAGTAGTCACAGTGGATGGTTGGATTTTGCTTTGGCAAATGGCATTATTGGCTTGGGATTGTTATTGTTGTTATTTTTATTAATTATGCGTCGTGGATGGTTGTCGTATCAAATTGGTGATGCAACTGGTTTGGTTTTACTGTTCTTTGTGCTTAATTTTTGTGTGCGTAGCTTGCTTGACGGACATATGTATGGTTCACGTTTTATTGGTTTTGCTTTTGTTACAGCGATTCTATGGGGTTTGGCTGTGGTAAGCCAAGAAAATAATCGCGGAGTGTAAAGTGTTGCGTTTTGTTGATGGCATCTAATTCGATAATTTTTCCAGAAATGCTTGAGCGCGATTGATATAAGTATGTTTTGCTACTACATTATTGTGTAATGTTTCTGCACGGGAGCGTAGTATATCTAAGTTGCATAAATAAAATATAATTTTTTCTACGCATTCTTCTGGGGATGAGAAGTAATCATAAGTGTCTATTGAAAAAGTATCACGTAAACACTCCCTGTGTTCGGTTAATAGGAATGCTCCACTTGCTGGTATGCCGAATACCCGTTCAGGCAAGCCCCAAGAGCGTAAGTTAGGCAGGTCACAGTTTGCACCATAATTGATATTAATTTTACTGCGTTGTATTAAGTCTAGTTGTTCAGTTAGGGATAGTCGCTCAACGCTGGTATCTACTATCTTGAAACGTAATCTGGGAGATGAATTTTGTAATTGCTGTTGTAGTGTGCTTAAAAAATCATGTCGATCACGACAACCAAAACGTTTTTTATTAGCTAAAGCCCCCATGAAACATACATCGTAACTATAATGACTTTCGTTACGAAAAATATTCATGTCGCCATTGAATATATAATCGACACGAGCTGCATTTGGTAGATATTTTGTGACTTTGGCAGGAATGTTTTCTTGTCCAGAATGTGTGAAATATATATCAATAGGATTTATTATATTTAATACCCAGCGGTGTCTGCTCTTCATGCCGCAGTTCCATGGCGCATCTCGATTCCAGAAGACATAGGGAATTTTTCTTGATTTCAATGCTTTGGATAATTTATATAAATGATAAGGATATTTAAGTTCAGTGAAAAGATTGCTGAGGTAAGCTGTTGTGCCTTTTAAGTCTTTATGGGTAATGTGTCGAAAATCTTTGTAAATAATACGGACATTCAACTCAGATAGTGCTTGTAGCAAAGGGTGGTTTTGTGAGTGGGTTGTCAGTATACATGTCATGACACATTTCCTGATGGAACATTAATGGTTTGCTGAATTAAAGATAACACGAGTCTGGATAATAAATCTTCTAAGCACTTACTTTGCTTGCTTCCATTACACCCATCGCGACCACATGGCGCACAATCCCACGTTTGTTGCGCCACTATGTGTTGTCCAACTCGTTGTATCCCATTGCGTTCAGAATATGGGTTCACAGCCATATCCTCCCACCCATTCGGCCAAGGTCCCCAGTCGAACGCCCCTGAGGGGCCGAAAATTGCCACTGTCGGCGTATCTACCGCTGCTGCCATATGCATTGGCGCACTGTCTACCCCAAAGAACAGTTTTGCCAATGCCGACAATGCGCCCGTTTGTTTCAGGCTCAATTGCCCGCCCAAATTGATGGGCTGGGTTTGGCAAAGGGCAATGATGCCCGCCAGTTTGCCCAATTCCTGCGGATCCGGGGCGCTGGTCAATACCACCCGGTAGCCCAGCGTTTGCTGGATGTGGTCAATGGTTTGCGCCATGTAATCGTCACGCCAGCATTTGAAAAACCAACGTGATACCGCGTGGACATGCACTAGCGGTTGGTTGCCATCCCAACCTGCTTGCTTGAGCTTATCGAATACCACCTGTTCATCCAGCGGGGTGTAGTGGAAACTGACACGCATGTTGGTTGGTGTGACCCAATCCGTAATCAAGTCAAGGTTACGCAATACGGTGTGGAAGCGCCCACTACGCGAAGGTTTGGGGTCGGTCAACAGGCGTTTGCGCCACCATTTTTCCCGTGAGGCATCTTTGAGGTAGCCAACCCGTTTGGCAGCGCCCGACAGCCAGCCGAAAATCAGCCCCCGGTCGCCTTCGGTGGTGTTAATGCTGACATCAAAGCGTTGCGCCCGTAATGCACGGATGAAAGCGAATTGCCGCCGGGTAAACTGCCATTGGCTTTCCCCTCGCGCCCGTACTGGCAGGGTCAGGATTTCGTGAATGTCTGGATGTCCAGTCAGCATCACTTCCGTGCCTTGCTTGACCAGAAAGGTGACTTGCGGCTTGTCGGGCAAGGTCGCCAATGCGGATGCCATCGGGCTGGTCAGCAGTACGTCACCAAAGTGGCGGAATTTCATGATCAGGATTTTCATGGCTTTTGCTTGTTCCGTACCCACAAATCGGCGTATTTGGCGAAGGTGAAATAGGCATTGGTGAGCGCAATCAGCAAACCCTGCGCCCCGTCGAGGAAACCGCGCCGTAAAATGTACATACGCACGAAACAACCGATGCCGTGCAGGATGGCGCTGGGAATGGAACTGCGTTTGCCTGCTGCGGCTTTTTGCGTTGCCCACAGGCTGGCGTAATGCCCCATTTTGGCAAGGTATTGCGGCATATCGCGGTAGGTATAGTGCAGCAAATTAGCCTTTAAAATTTGTGTTTGTACACCTGCGGGAATGCATACTTTTTCGTGCACCAAGGAGTCGTCGTACTGGGTGAGGCGGGTCGGGTAGAGGCGCAATACATGGTCAGGATACCAGCCCAAATGGTGAATAAAGCGCCCAAACGCCCACGACAAACGCGGCATGGCAAACACAGTATTTGTCGGTGGATTTTGTAGAACGGCGAGGATTTCATCGCGCAATTCCTCTGATACCCGCTCATCCGCATCCAACCACAACACCCAATCGGACTGCACATGGCTTTGCGCAAGCTGGCGTTGTTTCCCAAACCCCGGCCATTCGGCATTCACAAACACGCAGGCATTGAATGATTCTGCAATCGCTACCGTCTCGTCACTGCTGCCGGAATCTAGCACCACAATCTCATCCACCCAGCCAGAAACACTTGCAAGGCATTCCTGCAAGTTCTTAGCTTCGTTTTTGACAATCATCGCGACTGCCAAAGTTGGGTGTTGTTTGTTGGTTTTCATCAAGTTTCCAGTAAATCGGAAAAGCGTTGAACAATGATGGCGGCATCTGCCGTTGCTTCCCCGGCAAGCGTGGTAATGGGGGTTTGTGCATTATTATTGCCCATTACCCCCGTCAATTCAGGAGCGGTTACAGGATACAACGCCAGCCCACGTTGGTCGAGTGCTGAGGCAATGTGCATCAACCCGGTATCCATGCCAATCACACCTTGGGCGTGTTGCAACAGGTAAGCCAATTCCCCCAAACCGCAGCGGGGCAAGACTTGCGCGTAAGGTTGCTGTTGCGCAAGGCGTTCTGCCCGTTCGCATTCCCGCACATTGCCCCACGGTAATAGGGTGTGGATACCGCGTTCCGCAATGGTTTGGATTAGCATTTGCCAGTGTGTTTCTGCCCATTCTTTGGCTGGGCGGCTGGTTCCATGCAGGGCAACGATATACTTTTCCGGCAATTCGACGGAGGGGTTGGGAAAAGTAGTGAGGGAAATCCCATAAGCCAGCGGCATGTCGTCAATGGCATAACCCAACGCAGCGGCTGTCAGCAGGCGGTTGCGGGTAACAGCGTGCTGCTGTCGGGATACTGTTGCATGGTGCTGGTAACACAAGCTGGCGAGTGGTTCGCGGATGCTGTGCCAGTCGTAACCGTAGCGTTCCCCGCTGCTCAGGCACGCAATCAGCGCACTTTTCAGCAAGCCTTGAGTATCCAGCACGTAGTCATACTGTTCTTGCTTGAGGGCGCTGAGGAATTGTTTGATTTCTGCCTTGGTATTGGCAGCAAACGGTGTTTTGCGCCAGCGCCGTAGGGCAAGTGGGATCACTCGGCGGATGCCGGGATGCCAGCTTGGGACTTCGGCAAAGCCTTCTTCCACCACCCAGTCGATGAGCAAATCGGGTTGCTGTTGCAGTGCGTCGGTGACGGCGGGCAGCATGTGTACCACGTCGCCCAGCGATGAGGTTTTGATGATCAGCAGTTTGCGGGCGTTGCTCATGGAGATTGCCGAATGTGGGGACGAATGTGTTGCAGTATAAGCGCCAACACGCCCTGTTGTTGGGCAAAAAATGCCGCTGCGTTTGCTCCGGCTTGCGCACGGGCGGCGGGGTCTTGCAGCCACGCCAGCAATTGCGTTTGTAATGCCACTTCATCACCGATTTGCACCGCTCCGCCCGCCGCGTACAGCGGTGGGAATATATCGGTGAAATTTGCCGTATGGATGCCCGAAACAACGGGTATGCCAAAGGCCGCAGCTTCCAGCGGATTATGCCCGCCGTGCGGAATCAGGCTACCACCAATGAAAGCGACATCGGCAACGGCGTACCACAGCAGCAATTCCCCCATGCTGTCGCCCAGTAGGATAGCGGTTTCGGGTAATACGGGCTTGCCGGAACTGCGCCGGATCGTCGCTAAACCTGCGTCATCGCATAATTTGCTGACAGTATCGAAACGTTCTGGGTGGCGTGGGACGATAATCAGTAGGGCGTTGGGTACTTGTTGGCGGATACGGACAAATACGCGCAGGAGAATTTCATCTTCGCCAGCATGGGTGCTACCTGCCACCACGACTGGGCGGTTTCCCCATTGCTGTTTCAGGTCGTGTGCTGTTGCTTGCAGCCCCTCAGGGCTTTGCAGGGCAAATTTCAGGTTGCCGCACACACTGACCTGTTCCTGCGTTGCGCCGAGTTGCTGGAAATAGTCAGCATCTTGCTGGCTACGCGCCCCTATCCAGTTAATGTACGCGAGTGTTTGGCGGGTCAATCCGGCAATTTTCCGGTAACGGCTGAATGAGCGTTCCGAGAGGCGGGCATTCAGCAGCAGCAAGGGAACGTGGCGTTGCTGACAAGCGGCGTACAGGTTGGGCCAGATTTCGGTTTCCATCACGATCAGCAATTCAGGCTGTACCCGCTGTAAAAAACGCGCAACAGAACCGGGCAGGTCGTAAGGGAAATAGCTGTGCCGCACCCGTTCCCCGTACAGGCGTTTCACCGTATCAGAGCCAGTGGGGGTGGTCGTGGTTATCCACAGGGTATGGCGCGGGTATTCGTGCAGTAAACGTTCCACCAGCGGACGGGCGGCAATGGTTTCACCGACCGATACGGAATGCACCCAGATGCACGCTTGGTTTGTTGGCGCACCCACGAAACCGAAGCGTTCCGCCAGCCGTTGCCGGTAGGCAGGATTACTGCGGCTACGCCATAGCAGCCGCAGCACGAAAACTGGCAGCAACAGGTAAAAAGCCAGCGTATAAAAAAAACGGGTCACAGGTGCAGAATTTCGCTTCAACCAAGATTTGGGGCATACTACCTTGCGTTTGTTATAAATGGAATGGAGAACCCTTATGCGCAAAATCCTTTTTCTGCCATTGTTGGCGTTATCACTCGCGCTGAGCGCCTGCGGTGAAAAGAAACCCGATGCCCCCAATAGCGTCAAACCAGTGGCTGCCCTGTCGGAAGTTGCCCCTGTTACCAGCGCTCCCAGCAACCTGTCTGGCAAGGAATTGCACGACGCCAACTGCATCAGTTGCCACGATTCCAGTAAATACACCCGCGCTGACCACAAAATGCAGGATTTCGCCATGCTCTCCGCGCAAGTGAAGCGTTGCGATGCCAATTTGGGGGCAAAGTTGTTCGACGAAGATATTGATAAAATTATCAATTACATGAATGACACTTACTACAAATTCCCGAAGTAAGCGCATGGCCTATACCGTCACCATCCAAAATACCCCGTGGCAATTCCAAGTCCACGAGGGCGAAACCGTGTTGCAGGCTGCTTTACGCCAAGAAATCCCCGTGCCGTGGGGTTGTGGCGGCGGGGTATGCGGCGTGTGCATGGGACATATCGTGTTGGGGGAAATGGTTTACCCCGACGGCGAACCCATCGCACTGTTTGAGGAGGATGCCGAAGCTGGGAAGGGGCTGTTTTGCGTCGGGCATCCGATTTCCGACCTGATCCTTGACCTGCCGGAAATGGATGAAGATTGGGAACCGTTTGATTAGTTGGCGGTTTCCAGTGCTGTTTTCCACGGTTTGCCGTCGATCAACAAATCCTTGAGTACCGCGTTGCCATCAGTATCCACCGACAACACGATGGAGCCTTGCTTGTCGCGTACTTTGGTATCGAGTGCTGCCGCGTGTTCTTCGGGGATGTAAAAACGTTCAATGCCTGCATTAAAGCGTCCAGCATCGCATTCCCCCCGGATCAGCAGCGTGCAGTCTGACGGCAAACTGTCCGCAGGGTAAAAACCTAGCGTGGGCTTCAGGCAAATGGCAGCTTTGCCGCTGTAAGAGGCGTAGCCGCCATCCCCGCTTTCGCATACCTGCCCGACCCCGTAAGCCACGTTGTAGGTCAGGTAATGCCCAGATAGCAAATCTCGCGGGTCAAAGCCTTCGATGGGCAAAGTCACTTCCGTGCCGCTGGCGCGTTGCATATTTTTCAAGTAGGCCGTGCCTACCAGCGCAATCAGGGGTAATACCAAAGCTACGATCAGCCATGTACGTTTGTTCATGCTTTCAGCCCCTTTGTCCATTGCTGCAAATGTTCGCGCCCTTTGTACCACAGCCACGCAATCCCCATGATCAACCCGCCGGAGACGATCAGGCCGATGCCTGTCGCTGCCAGCCCACCCATTGCTTGAAAATACAGGATCACAAAGCGCAAACCGATCAGGAAAGTAACAAGGTTAAAGGTGCGTTGATGCCCAATATTTCCCGCATGTACCGCATACAGAAACAGGATAGCAAGCGTCAGTAAGGGGGCGCGGATGTCGTCCGCCTGCCAGAAACTCACGTCGCTATGGTCGTAAGCACTGAACAGGCTGTAGCGGCTTTCCCCGCTAAACAGCAAGTCAGGGTGGTAATACAGCAGCAGCAAGGCCAGTGCCGCCAGTAATAACACTTTGTTTAATAGACTGTAATTACGCTGCATGGCAATGCTGCCCGCCAGTATCCCGCCTGCGATATAGGCCGGGATGTACCGTGCCACTTGGTAGTTCTCCATATCCCCGCCGGAATGGGTAATGTCGGCAAACACCAGCGCGACCACCGCACTGAGCTGGAACCAAAAGAACAGGCTGCTACTGAAACCTTGCAAGGTTTTCACCTGTACGCTGGCTTGGTAGAGCACCGCCGTCAGCAGCGGGGCAAGCAATAACACTGCCGGGAGTTCATTCCAAGTATGCTCAAACTCCACGCCGATAGGCACTACGATGCTCCACAATACCCCGTGCAGGAACAGCGTTACCCACAAAAAGCGTGTAAACAGGTTGCTGGCAAACAGGCTGAGCAAAAAGGTAATCACTGCCCAGAACAGCAGCGCGTGATACCACTCGCCACCCGTGTGAAAAATCTGTGAAATCAGCCCAATGCTCGACAAGCACAGCAGCATGAAGCTGACCAGCAGCACTTCAAACCAGATGCCGTGCTGTTGATTGGGATATTGTGCATAAATCCCGCCAGCGATTAAGGCAAGCAAGGCAAAATCAGCGCCCAGTTTCACACTGTCGGGAATGTCTACCCAGTTGGCAGCAATCAAGGAAATGACCCCCAGCCCGATAATGGCAGCGCCGAGGATCATAAAGCTATAAATCCACCAGTTAGCGTGCTGCGGGTGGTCGGATTCAAAAGCGAGGATGGCAGTATGTTGGTCGGGGGTAATAAGTCCGGCTTGTAGCCACTGATCCAGTTTTCTTGTAATCATTCCCATGCAGTGCTCCCGCTGTTATTGTGTCGCTATGTCTTTATGTTTTTATCAGTGTAGCAATGATTCAACTGGAACAGAAACAACAAGACGGCACGCTCCACCTTTTGTTGCAAGGGCATTGGGAATTAGCGCAATCCGTCGCCATCAAAGCTGCGTTAAAAGCGGTGCAGCCAGCTATTGCTGAAACCGTGGTGATTGATGTCCACGCCGTTGTCCATCTTGATGTCACTGCCGCATGGCTAGTCTACCAGCAAGTACAACGCTGGCAGCAGCAAGGGCATGACGTCCGCTTTGAACATTTTCCCACCGAATACCTTGGCTATTTTGATGCTGCGGCGAAAGAAACGGAGATTTCTTGCGCCACCCCTGATAAGGGGAGGTTGGGAGGGGTTTCTTTAATGATTCGGCGGCTGGGTAAACAAATTTTCAGTTTAGGCCACATCCTGCATTCCGCCACTATCTTCTTCGGTCATAGCCTAGTCGCCTTATTCAGCAGCCTATTATCGCCACACCTGTTCCGCATCCGCTCGGTATTTCACCACGTTTTTGCCACGGGCATCAGTGCCGTACCGATTGTGGCGTTGATTGCCTGCCTGATTAGCATCGTTATCACCTATCAAGGTGGTGGGCAATTACGCGATTTAGGGGCGGAACTTTACACCGTGGATATGGTGACGATTTCCGTGCTGCGTGAATTGGGCGTATTGTTGACCGCGATCATGGTGGCAGGGCGTTCTGGCAGTGCCTTTGCCGCTGAAATCGGCCTGATGAAAACCAATCAGGAAGTGGATGCGTTGCAGGTCATGGGTAAAGACCCGTTCCTGATTTTGGTGGTTCCGCGCTTGGTGGCGTTGGTGGTGGCTTTGCCGTTGCTGACCATCGTGGCGGATATTGTGGCGTTGGCGGCGGCGGCGCTGATTTGTTCTACCATTCTGGACATTTCTTTCATCCAATTTTTTACCCGTATTGAAACCAATATTGAGTTCCGTACCTTTGCCGCCGGACTGATCAAAGCGCCATTTTTCGCCGTGGTCATTGCCCTGATCGGCTGTTGGCAGGGGATGCGGGTTACGGGTTCGTCGGAAAGTTTGGGCAAACACACGACCAAAGCGGTGGTGGATTCGATCTTTTTGGTATTGGTATTGGATGCCCTGTTTTCCGTGTTGTTCTACCGGCTGGGGTTTTAGGCATGGAAATCCTGATCAGTATCCGCAATCTTGTTAACCAATTCGGCAAGCAGCGCGTACACGACGGGCTAAACCTCGACATTTATCGCGGCGAAATACTGGGGATTGTCGGCGGTTCCGGTTCTGGCAAATCGGTGCTGTTGCGTTCCATTTTGGGGCTGGATAAGCCGCGCAGTGGGGAAATCGAGTTCAGCGGGCAGGAACTGACCCACCTGACCGCCAAAGACTTTGCCAACCTGAAACAGCATTGGGGCGTTATGTTCCAACGTGGGGCGCTGTTTTCCTCGCTGACGGTGGCGGACAATATCCAGTTCCCGCTGCGTGAATTTTCCACGCTTGAGCCGGACGAATGCCGCGAACTCATGTACGTGCGTCTGGAAATGGTTGGGCTGGAGCGGCATGTGGCGGATAAGTTTCCAGCGGAACTCTCCGGTGGCATGGTCAAGCGCGTAGCACTGGCACGGGCGTTGGCACTTGATCCGGTGGTATTGTTTCTGGATGAGCCGACTTCCGGCCTCGACCCGGTATCGGCGGAAGAGTTTGACCACTTGATTGCTGCGCTGCACAGCAACCTTGGTTTGACCGTTGTCATGGTGACACACGATCTGGATAGCCTATTCTCAACCTGTGAGCGGATTGCTATGCTGGTCGATAAACAGGTGGTTGCTGGTACATTGCGGGAAATACTGGCGAACCCTAATCCACAAATCCAGCAATATTTCAGCGGCGGGCGTGCGAAGGCACTCCTAAAGGAGACTTGATGGAACGCGACACCCACTATTTTATGGTCGGGCTGTTTGTCATCGTGACGGCGGTCGCGGGCTTTTTCTTTGGCAGCCTGTTTTACGAAAAGCCGTATGTCGCCACCACTGCGTATGATGTCCACTTCGATATTCCGGTGGCGGGCTTGGCGCAAGGCAGTGAAGTCCGTTACATGGGGATCAAAGTTGGCGAAGTCTCACGGGTTTCCCTATTGCCACAAGCACCCGTGCGGGTCGCGGTCAGGGTTGCGTTGGAAACGGGTACGCCCGTCAATACCGCCACGGTTGCGATCTTGCGCCAACAAGGGCTGACTGGCGTGCCGTTTGTCAGTTTGGAACAGGACGAAGCGCGTAAAGCTGAACCCTTGGTTGCCACAGCAGGCGCAGAATTACCCGTGATTCCCTCCAAACTGGTCGGTATGGATGCGCTGATGCAACAACTGCCTGATCTGGAACAACGCCTTGCTACCGTGCTGGAGTCCGCCAATAAAGTGCTGGACGACGAAAACCGCAAACAATTCGCCGAATTGTTGAAAAACCTTAACGACGCTTCGGCAAGCCTGCCGGAACTGATCAAGCACCTGAATCAAGCCTCGGCAAGCCTGCCTGAAATGATGAAAAACTTAGGGCAAACCAGCCGCAAGCTGGGCGATTTATCCGGGCAAATGGATAGCGCCGTGCAACAAATCGACAAATTGGCGAAGGACATCGACCGCGTAGTGGTGAATAACGAACCCAACATCAACAGCTTGCTGGGCGAAGGCAGCGAAAACCTCAAACAATTGCTGGAGGAATCACGCAAGACCGCCGTTTCCATCCACCAATTGAGCGATAAGTTGGGGCAGAACCCGTCACAAATCATTTACCAGCCTGCCCCGCAGGGAACGGAGTTGCCGCGATGATGAAGAACCCCTCACCCCAACCCCTCTCCCTCAAGGGGCGAGGGGCTAAAAATGGAATTTTGGGTTTATTTCTGGTTTGGCTATTGGTCGCTTGTTCATTGCCGTTGAAAAGCGATTTGCCTACTGATCAAGTTTATCGCCTACAGCCGCAGGTGGAGGTTGTCCCGCAAGCCTCCAATATCAACCTGTACCTGCCGAAAGTGGAGGTCAGCCCGGAACTGGATAACGCCCACATTGCCTTGATTAAGCCGCCCAACCAGCAGGATTTCATTGCCAAGAGCCGCTGGCCTGACAACCTTTCTACGTATTTGCACGGGGTAGTGCTGGATGCGCTGTCGCGCAGTGGCAGTTTCCAATCGGTTTCCAGCCAAATGGTGGGCAAGGATGACAATTACCGCTTAGTATTGCGCGTGTCCGCATTTCAGGCCGAATACCCGCCGGGTGGCAAGGGCAGTGCGTCAGTGGATGTGGTGATGGATGCGATGCTGGTGCGGGTATTGGATCAGCGTTTGCTGGGGCAGCACCGTTACGCCATCCACAAGGGCAATGTGCCAGTCAGTACGGGCAAGATTGTGGAAGCACTGGAACAGGCGTTGGGTGAGGGGATTGCGGCGATGGTGGCGGATTTGCACGGTGACTGACCGCAACGCTTGGCGTTTATTTATCCAGATTTTTCTGAATCGCTTTCAGTGGCATAAATAGGTTTTCAAGTTGTTCAGGAGCTGCCAGAAAACCAAACTGCACATAATATTGCCGTGCAGCAGCGTGTTTGGCATCGACAAACAGACCAGCCAAGCCCATTGCGTGGTTGACTTCCAATGTTTTTTGCATGGCTTCAACTAACAGGTAAGCGCCATAGCCTTGGCGTTGGCAATATTTGCTCACAGCCAGCCGCGCCAGTTTCGCAGCGGGGATGCGTGTTGGGTATTTCTTGGCTAATTCGGGCGGTAAGTCTTCTGCCAAGACTTCGCAAACGGTTAGGGTCATGTAGGCGAGAATAGTGTCCGGCTGCGTTTCATCCACCAAAACATAGGTGCGGGAGATACCTTTGTCTTGATGTTGGCGGGCGGTGGTTTGTAAGTATTGGTTTAAGGCAACATCCCCGCAATCAAAGGTGGCACGCTGATGTGCATTGGTTAAAGGAACAGCAATTTTCACTCAACGTAACCCTTGTTTGTGGGCAGCCACAGCCTGTAGCAACTTGGCATTGGGTTTGGGTGGGTTTTCCAATAAGTTAAAAAACCATTCTGTATTGCGGCGCGACAGGCGAATGATGTTTTCCTGTTCAATCATGCGCTGCGCTTTTTCCAGTGCCGCTTGTACTAGAAATTGGTTAAGGGTTGCTCCCGAAAGTTCGGCTGCTTGAGCCAATAGTTGTTTAACTTCTTCGGAAATACGTGCCGTGATACGTTCGTTTTTTGCTATTACCGCTTGCATGGGGTTAGCCTATGGTGGTGACAAAATGACACCAAAACTATAGGTTCTGTGCTGTGGCTTGTCAAGAACCGTATTGAGTGATCGTCAGTCCACAACAGGCGATGTATACCCGCATCCGTGATCTCGAAGCGTCAGGTGTACAGTAGGGGGAGGCACGCTACGAAAGTACCTCACGTATCGCCTGCTCCGCAACCGGGTACTGCAACACCGCATGAATTGGGAATAATTCCACCAGCTTCCCCACATACGGCGCTTCATCGGGATGTACAAACACAATCACCTTCGTATCCGGCGCAAACCGTTGCAGGGCGTGCAGCGTAACATCCAGATTGCACAGATTTGCCCCGGCGTAGTTGTTGCCGTATCCGTAGATGAATTCCCCCGCCAGAAAATCGGGTTGCTGCTTTTGTAAGGCTTTGTGCAACTTGCGGGCAGCGCTGAAGCGCTCCTCTTGTATGCCAAGTTGTTGGTACAAGCCACTGAAATTGGGGTGAAATGGGGATTCGACCAAGGAAAAAAGTGTTTTCATGCTGCCGCCAGTAATAATCACGTCACTGCCAATTATCGCATGATAGGGCATAATGCCTACATCCGAAAAACACGCTGAAAACAACATGACCAACAACACTCCAATCCAACGTCATCGCACTGTCCCCGTAAAAGTGGGCAACATCATCGTCGGTGGCAGCGCCCCGGTCGTCGTGCAATCCATGACCAACACCGATACCGCTGATGCGCTGCGTACCGCCATCCAGTGCGCGGAACTGGCGCGTGCCGGTTCCGAACTGGTGCGCATTACCGTTAATTCGCAGGAAGCTGCCGAAGCACTCCCTGCCGTGCGCGAGCAGTTGGATAAAATGGGCTGCGATGTGCCGCTGATTGGCGATTTCCATTTCAACGGGCATAAGTTGCTGACGGCTGTCCCCGAATGTGCACAAGCACTCGCCAAATACCGGATCAACCCCGGCAATGTGGGGCGCGGTAAGAAACACGACGAACAATTCGCGCAAATGATCGAACTGGCGTGCCGTTACGACAAGCCCGTGCGCATCGGTGTTAACTGGGGTTCGTTGGATCAGGAATTGCTGGCGAGAAACCTTGACGAAAACAGCAAACGGGCGCAGCCGTTGGAACTCTACGACGTAATGCACGCCGCGCTGATCGAATCCGCCCTCACCAGTGCGGCACAGGCGGAAGAATACGGCTTGCCGCACGACCATATCATCCTGTCATGCAAGCTCAGCGAAGTGCAGGGTTTAGTGCGGGCTTACCGCGACATGGCGAGCCGTTGCGATTACCCCTTGCACCTCGGTTTGACCGAAGCAGGCATGGGCAGTAAGGGCATTGTGTATTCAACGGCGGCACTCGCGCTGTTATTGCAGGAAGGAATCGGCGACACCATCCGCGTTTCCTTGACGCCTGAACCCCATGCCAAACGTGAAAAGGAAGTCATTGTCGCGCAGGAAATCCTGCAAGCCTTAGGGATGCGCTCTTTCACCCCGCAAGTCGTCGCTTGCCCCGGTTGTGGGCGTACTTCCAGCGATTATTTCCAACGCCTTGCTGAGCAAATCCAAAATTGGCTGCGGGCGCAAATGCCGGTGTGGAAAGGCCAATATCCGGGTGTGGAAGGCATGTCCGTGGCAGTCATGGGCTGTGTGGTTAATGGGCCTGGCGAAAGCAAACACGCTAATATCGGTATCAGCTTGCCGGGTAGCGGCGAAGTGCCCGTTGCTCCGGTGTATGAAGACGGGCAGAAAACCGTCACACTCAAGGGCGACATGATTGCTCAGGAATTCCAAGCATTAGTCGAAACCTATGTGCAGCGCACCTATGGGTAAATAAACCGACGGAGGAGGATGGCGATGAAAAAAGCAATGAAGTGGTTGGCGGCAGGTTGCCTGTCGTTGTTGGCGTCGAGCGTAATGGCAGCGGTGAAAAGCGAAGTGGTGCAATACGAACACGATGGCACAAAATTGACTGGCTACCTGTATTACGATGACGCGCAAACCGGCAAACGTCCCGGCGTGATGGTCGTGCACGAATGGTGGGGCTTAAATGACTACGCCAAAAAACGCGCCGAAATGTTGGCAGAGCTGGGTTACGTTGCCTTTGCTGCCGATATGTACGGCGATGGCAAAGTCACCGACAAGCCCGAACAGGCCAAGGAATGGATGACGGAAACGACTTCCGATGTGGATGCATGGCGGGCGACCGCGAATGCGGGGCTAGAACAGCTCAAGAAAAGCGACAAGGTTGACCCCACCAAGTTAGCGGCTATTGGTTACTGCTTTGGCGGCGGCACGATTTTGCAGATGGCATATAGCGGCACGAAATTGAACGGCGTGGTCAGCTTCCACGGCTCACTGCCTTCCGCCCCGGATGGCACGGAAATCAATACCAAGATACTGGCTTTCCACGGTAATGCGGACTCAATGGTTCCGCCCGCGACGGTGAGCAAGTTCATGGAGCAGGTGGAAAAAACCGGGGCAGACACGCAATTCGTCAGTTATACAGGGGCGCGTCATGCCTTCACCAATCCCGATGCCGCTAAATATGGCATTGAAAACCTGAAGTATGACGAAAAAGCTGACAAGCGTTCGTGGGCGCAGATGCAGGCGTTTTTCACCGAGATTTTCAAATAGAGCGGGCGACGCGGAAACCCTCGAAGTTATAGCGTCCGCTGGCGTAATTCTTGACCCGATAGGCTGCGCGTAAATAGCGCGGCCTGTCATTCCACGAGCCGCCGCGCAACACGCGCTCATGGCAATTGCCGCCTTCTTCCCATGCATGGCTGTCGGCGGGGGCGTGGTGGTAGGAATCGTGCCAGCAATCTTGCACCCATTCCCACACATTGCCGCACATATCGTGTAGCCCAAAGGCATTGGCGGGGTAACGCCACACCGGGGTGGTCATGCCGAATTGCAGGTTGTGGTTGGCGTGGCGCTGGTCGATTTCCATGCCGAAAGCGTAGGCGGTTTGGCTGCCTGCGCGTGCGGCGTATTCCCACTCCGCTTCGGAGGGTAAACGGTAGCCGCGCCCGTCAACCTTACACAGCCACGCGCAGTAGGCTTGCGCATCTTCCCAACTGACATTGATGACCGGGCGGCTGCCACGTCCCCAGCCGTTGTCGTCCGGCATTAAGGTGTGGGTAGCGCGGCAAAAGGCATCGTATTCGTCGAAAGTGACCGGGTATTTGCCCAACTCGAACGCTGCTACATACACCGAACGGGTTGGCCATTCGTTGCTGGCGCAGCCGCCTTCCACGTCGTCGCGCCCCTCCATGCCGCCCATGACAAAGCGTCCGGCCTGAATCTTGATCATTTTCGGCAAGAGCAAGGTGTGGGTGTGTTCGTGGAGTGCTTCTTGGTACATGGCTGCATGGTGCTATAAGCCACCGGGCTTTTCACCTTTGCCTGACAAGCTGTCGGTACTGGAGGGGATATGCCGGATATGCTAGCTTAGCCGCTTTATCTCGCAAGGAATCACTCATGCGTTGCCGGGTCAAAGTGTGCGGAATTACTTCAGTCGCGGATGCGCAAATGGTTTGCGCCGCAGGTGTGGATGCTATTGGGCTGGTGTTTTACCCTAAAAGTAAGCGTAATCTGGAAATTGTCCAAGCGGCGGAAATTTGCCGCGCCGTTTCCCCCTTTGTCACCACCGTGGGGCTGTTTTTGGATGCCGATGCGGATTTCGTGCGTGAAGTGCTCGCCGTAGTGCCGCTGGACGTGTTGCAGTTCCACGGTTCGGAAACGCCGGACTATTGCCGCCAGTTTCCGCGCCCGTACATGAAAGCGGTAGGCATGAAAGGTTTGGCGGCAAGTGGCGGTTTCCACGCCTATGCGGATTGTTACCCCGATGCGCAAGGCTTTCTGGTGGATAGCCACGCACCGGGTGCGGCGGGCGGTACGGGCGAAACCTTTGACTGGACGCAAGTGCCACAGGATTACCCCAAGCCGATTATTCTCGCAGGCGGTTTGACGCCTGAAAATGTCGCGCAAGCTATCCGCACCAGCCGTGTGTATGCGGTGGATGTCAGCAGCGGGGTGGAAAGCAGCCCCGGCGTGAAAGATGCGGCGAAAGTGGCGGCATTTATGGCAGGGGTTGCGGCTTCAGCGTGATTTTCCCGACGGCAGAAAACCTTAACAATGTTGGGGTTTCAGGCTATATTGCTGATTAATTCAGTATCCACGCAACAGGAAGCCCCAATCGTGCCGGATATTTTCCTCAGCTTCGCCCATGTCGATGACCAGCCCTTTGCCAATCAGGAAAAGGGTTGGATTACGCATTTCACCACCCATTTGCGCAATGAACTCAGCCGCAAGCTGGGGCGTAAGGACAATTACAGTTTCTGGAAGGATTTCTGCCTGCACGGCAATGATGCAGTCACGCCGGAAATTGAACAGCAGGTGGCGGAAGCCGAAACGCTGCTGATCCTGTTTTCACCCGGCTGGATGGCGTCCGAATGGTGTCAGCGTGAGCTGGAAATGTTCCGTTCCTCCCATGCGGATGTTGCCAAGCGCATTTTCGTGGTTGAGCTTGACCGCTTCCGGCAGGAAGACAAGCCCGTGATCATGCAGGACTTGCTCAATTACCCATTTTGGCGGCAAACCGAAAAGGATCGCGTGCGGCAATTGGGGTATCCGGTTCCGCAAGCCAGCGACAGCGATTATTTCGAGCGGCTGGTGGATTTGTCGCATGACCTCGCCAATACCTTGAAAACCCTGCAAGCCGCAACCCCAGCCACACTCATTTCACCCAAAGCCACGGTGTATGTCGCGCCCGTGGATTATCCGCTTTACAGCCAACGTGCCAACCTGATCAGCGAATTGCGCCAGTTTGGGATTGAGGCTTTGCCCGCCGGGAATGTGCTGGATAACAACATGGATGCGAATTTGGCGCAGTGTTCGCATTTCGTGCAATTGCTGGATGCCCATTACACGATGGGGGTTCCCTTTAACCAACATTTCATCGCAGAAGCAGCGGGCAAGCCGATCCTGCAATGGCGTGACCCCAAGCTCGATTACGCGGGCGGGCATGTGCCGGAAGAACACCGTAAATTGCTGGAAGGCAAAACCGTGATTGCTGCGCCTTTGTCCGATTTTATCCGCATGGTGCGCGATGCGGTGCTGCCCAAACCTAAATTGCCAGAGGATGACACGCCGAAAGTGAACGGTGAAAAGATGGTGTTTGTCCATGCCAGTCAGGATGATTTCGAGCGGGCTTACCAAGTGGCGCAAGCACTAAAAGCCAGAGGTTACGGTATTGCTTTGCCGCGTTATCAGGGTGAGCCAGAGCGCATCCGCAAGAGTATCGAACGTGGTTACTTGTCCTGTGATGTGATGCTGGTGCTGCACCAAAAAGCACCTGCTGATGTGGTGGAAGATTACTTGTCTGAGGCGCGGGTGAAGACCTTGCAACGTGAAACCAAACTGTTGATCCTGATTTGCCAAGGTGATGGCGCGGAGGAGCTGTATTTCATTCCGCCCGGTGTACTGCCGCTGATCTGCCACAACAACTTTGACGAACACTGCCTTGAACAGTTTCTGGCGGAGGTGGAAGCATGAGCCGCCCTAAACTCCAGCCATACCCCGGTTTGAGGGCGTTTGAACGCTACGAATCACGCATTTTCTTTGGGCGGCAGCAACAAGTCGATGACCTGCTGACGCGCCTTAAACAACACCATTTCCTCGCCGTGCTGGGCGCTTCCGGCAGCGGCAAATCCTCGCTGGTGAAAGCCGGATTGTTGCCGGGGTTGGAAAAGGGGTACATGGGCGAAGTCGGTTCGCGCTGGGCGATTGCTGAAATGCGCCCCGGCGATCAGCCATTTGTGCGGCTGGCGGAAGGGTTGTTGGCGGACAAGGTGTTTGCGGGAAGTTGGAATGCCCTCACCCCCCGACCCCCTCTCCCGGAGGTAGAGGGGGAGAAAGAGAATACGGCACTTATCTTGCGCCCCTCTACCTCTGGGAGAGGGGTTGGGGGTGAGGGTTCTTTAGCGGCAGAATTACGCCGTGGCTCTCGCAGCCTGCACGAAATCCTCACCCATGCACCCTTGCCCACAGGCACACGCTTGTTGCTGCTGGTTGACCAGTTTGAGGAAATGTTCCGCTTCCGTGAGCAGGAGGAAAATCAGGCGGCGGCTTTCGTCGCGCTGTTGCTGGAGGCTTGCACCCACCCGGATGTGTACGTGGTTATCACCATGCGTTCCGACTTTTTGGGGGCGGCGGCGGAATTCCACGGCTTGCCGGAGGCGATTAACGACGGCCTGTACCTCACGCCGCGTTTGTCGCGGGAACAGTTGCGCGATGCCATCAGCTTGCCTGCGCAATTGTTTGGCGGGGCGGTGGAAGACGCGCTGGCGAACCACCTGTTGAATGAGGCGGGTAATGACCCTGACCAGTTGCCGCTGTTGCAGCACGCGCTGATGCGGCTGTGGGAAAACGACGCGGATAAAATCCTCACGCTCGATGAATACCGGGGTTTGAGGGGGTTGCGCGGGGCGTTGAATGACCACGCGGAACAGGCTTGGCAGGAACTGGATGCTGACGGGCAGGCGGTTGCTGAAGCGATGTTCCGCGCCCTCACTGAACGCAGCAAGGATGGGCAGGACATCCGCCGTCCGCTCAAGGTGCAGGCGTTGTTGGACATGACCGGGGCGGATTTGCCGACACTGACGCGCATTGTCGATACGTTCCGCCAGCCGGGGCGCAATTTCCTGATGCCGCCGCCGCAAGTGGCGTTGATGGCAGACACGGTGCTGGATATTAGCCATGAAAGCCTGATCCGCCAGTGGCAACGCTTGCAAGGCTGGGTGGCGGCGGAAGGTGACAAGGCGGCGCTGTATTTGCGGCTGCTGGAGGGGGCGCAGCGTCATGCGGGTGGGCGTGGCGAATTGTGGCGCGGGACGGATTTGGCTGTGGTGCGGGAGTGGCGGGAGAAGACGCAGCCGAATGAGGCTTGGGCGGGGCGGTATGGGATGCCCTCACCCCCCAGCCCCCTCTCCCGCGTAGCGGGCGAGGGGGAGCAAGAGGGTGATTTCGCCTTGGCGATGCAGTTTCTCAGTGAGAGTGAAGTGGAGGAGCAGCGTGTCCGCGAGGCAGAGGAAGCGCGGCGCAAGGCGGAACTGACGCAGGCGCGGCGGCGGTTTGGGTTGGCGTTGGTGGGTTTGCTGATTGCGGCGGGCTTGGCGGTGTGGGGGGCGGTTGAGCGTAACCGTGCCGAGGAGCAGACCGTGCAGGTGCGCAAGACTGAGCAGGCACGTACCGAGAGCCTGTTTGATTCCACCCTGACCCACGCCTCACTGCTGACCAAGGTGGAAGATTTCGCGGCGACTGCCACCAAGCTGGACAGCACCCGCCCGCTGGATGCGGACATCCCCGCGCCACGCCGCCATGCCCGCGACCTGCTGGCGGGCTATACCGCCATTATGGGCGGGGCAGCGCAAGCCACCTTGCAGGATGGCGACAAGCCTTTGCCGCCATTGACTGGCGATGTTGCCATCAGCCCGGACGGGCATTGGCTGGCAGCCTCCGGCGAGCGCGGCACGGTAGCACTGTTTGAGCGGGCGAGCGGCAAGCTGGTGCAGAAGCTGGAGGGGCATGATCCCGCTGCCGATGATGTGTGGGATATTGTTTTCCACCCTACCCAACCTTGGCTGTTTTCCGGCGGTAAGGATGGGCAAATTATCCGCTGGGCATTGCCGCAGGCGGGGCAAGCCGCCAAGGTGTTGCAGCAGTGGCAGGTCGAAGGTACGAAGGTGTATGTACTGGCGTTGACCCCGGATGGCAAGGTGCTGGCGAGTGGGCATGATGATGGCAAGATTCGGTTGTGGGAAAGCGGGGAGGAGAAAGACACTTCGCCGAAGTTGTTGCGGGTGTTGGAAGGGCATAGCCAGGTAATTGCTGACAGAAGTGGTTTGGCTTTCAGCCCGGATGGGGAGCGGCTTGCCAGCGCGTCTTATGACAATACCGTGCGTTTGTGGGATTGGCGCAAAGGCAGCAGTTTGCAGGTGTTGGCGGGGCATAATGATGCTGTGGATGGGGTGGCATTCAGCGCGGATGGGCAAACCTTGGCAAGTTCTAGTGCCGACCAGAGCATCATCCTGTGGGATGCTGCCAGCGGGCAAGCACTGCGGCGGCTCAAAGGCCACCAGAACATGGTGTTTGGCTTGCAATTCCTGCCTGACGGGCTGCTGGCTTCTGCCAGTAGCGACAACACCATCCGCCTGTGGGATGTGGCAACCGGCATTACCCGGCGCATCCTGCAAGGGCATACGGCGGCAGTGTCGGGTTTGGCATTGTGGCAGGAGCAAGCAAGCGTGCTGCTGTACAGTGCCAGCAATGATGGCACGGTGAAACGCTGGGGTGGGGAGTTGCCGGGGCAATGGTTGGTTGATTTGCCGGGTGAACCTAATCCGGTTGCGATTAGCCCAAATGGGAAGTTTGCTGTTGTTGGTTTTGATGATGGCAGTTTGATAAGTTATGCTCTGCCTGATGTCGGGCTGAAGCCCGACCTACTTCAAGAAATTGCAGATGTTCACTCATCGGCTGTTAAACGCTTAGCTTTCAATAGTGACGGTTCACGCCTTGCTTCAGCCGGGATGGATGGTGTTGTCAAAGTCTGGTCAGTCCATGAGGGTGACGGTTTTTCCCTGCAACTGGAAAAGACCTTGAGTGAGCATAAGGATGTTGTCCATGCCGTCGCCTTCTCCCCCGACGATTCCCAACTCGCCACCGCCAGCTATGACGGACATATCGGCTTGTTTGATCTGGTGGGTGAGGGGAAACCGCAGTTGTTGGAAGCGCATGAGGGTTACGTGGAATCTGTCAGTTTTGACCCGTCTGGTAAACATTTGCTGAGTTCAGGCAATCACGATTTCAAACTCAAACTCTGGGATTTGACCACCCAACCACCGACAGCGAAAACCCTTGCTACGGCAAACGATGCACTTCTCTGGGCAAGCCTCAGCCCGGACGGTACTACGCTCGCCAGCGTGGGGCGTGAACAGACCGTTAGCATCTACCCCGCCAGCGGCACTGGCACACCCCTGCGTCTGAACGGGCATGAACAGACGGTGTACAAAGCCATTTTCAGCCCGGACAGCCGCCAACTGGCAACGCTGAGCAGTGATTTACGTGTGTGGGATTTGGACACGCAAAGCGAACTGTTCCGTTTGCGTTTGCCTGTAGAAATAACATCTGGCCCACCCTACTGGGACTTCGACTTCCGTTGTACGCCGACGGGTTGCTGGATTGCCGTGCCGCTCACGTCGGGGAAGCTGGTGTTGTATAATTTGGGGAAGATTGATTATTAAGAGAAATCCCCTCTGTCTCCCCTTTTGCAAAGGGGAGTACCCTCCAGTTAAGCATGGCAGTGCTGGAGGGCTTCCCCCTTTGAAAAAGGGGGATTGAGGGGGATTTTCTTCCCGCTAAGCCACCAACCGCAAAAAATCGGCGGGTTTGATGGCTTGGGTGATGCCGTAAGGGGAGTCGGGGAAATCCTGCATGTTTCCCGTAATCAAGGGAGGATTTCATCAGTTGCCTTGTCGGTACGCTTTGATTTCGGCAATGGCGGTTTGCATGATTTGTTCTTCTTCTTCCTCTGTGGTGTCTGCTGATTCCCTAACCATGTCGTCCAGCAGCTTGCGGCGGTTTTCCACCGAATCCAGTTCCGGGTAAGCTGCTTTCAGTTTCTCCATTTTCTGTATGACCCTTTCCGCCTCAGAGAGCTTTTGCTTCTCAAGGGCTTCCCGGATCAACGTGCGCACATAATCGCTGGCGTTGGAAAAACCGCGCAGATCAACTTGGGTTTGCACAAAATCCTTGAGCGTGTCGGAGAGTGATATGTGTAGTGTTGCCATTGCCTAAATCCTTTGTCCGTTAGGTTTATCATAGCGTGGTGCGAATCTTTGTCAAAGTTTTACATGGATGCGTGGCGAGGGGGATTTTCTTCCTCCTCCCCTGACAAGGGGAGGCCGGGAGGGGTTTCTTCTCCCTCCAGCCTGTATACAATACCCCCCATCCCAGCTATCCAAAAAGAACAAGGATTTGCATGAACTACGAAGGCATCGAAACCCTCCCCTTGCAGGAATACACCGAGAAGGCGTACCTCGACTATTCCATGTACGTCATTCTCGACCGCGCCCTGCCGCACCTCGGCGACGGCCTCAAGCCCGTGCAGCGGCGCATCGTTTACGCGATGTCGGAACTCGGCCTGTCGTCGCTTTCCAAGCACAAGAAATCGGCGCGTACCGTCGGTGACGTGCTCGGTAAATTCCACCCACACGGCGACTCGGCCTGCTACGAAGCGATGGTGCTGATGGCACAGCCGTTTTCTTACCGCTACACGCTGGTGGATGGGCAAGGCAACTGGGGTTCGCAAGACGACCCGAAATCGTTCGCGGCGATGCGTTACACCGAATCGCGCTTGACCGCCTACGCCAAAGTGCTGTTGCAGGAATTGGGGCAAGGCACGGTCGATTGGCAACCTAACTTCGACGGCACGCTGGAAGAGCCGACCATCCTCCCCGCCCGCTTGCCCAATGTGCTGCTGAATGGCGCAACTGGCATCGCGGTCGGCATGGCAACCGACATTCCGCCGCACAACCTGCGCGAAGTGGTGAATGCTTGCCTGCACCTGCTCGACCACCCGGCTGCAACCTTGGCAGATATGTGCCAATTCATCCCCGCGCCGGATTTCCCCACGGAAGCGGAAATCATTACCCCAGCGGCGGATTTCCTCAGCCTTTACGAAAAGGGCAATGGCACATTCCGAATGCGGGCGCGTTACGAGGTGGAAGACGGCGACATCGTGATCACCGCCTTGCCGTACCAAGTGTCGGGCAGCAAGATTTTGGAACAGATTGCCGCGCAAATGCAGGCGAAAAAGCTGCCACTGGTGGAAGACCTGCGTGACGAATCCGACCACGAACAGCCCGTGCGTCTGGTGATCGTGCCACGTTCCAACCGCGTGGATGTGGACATGCTGATGTCGCACCTGTTCGCCAGCACCGATCTGGAGCGCAGTTACCGCGTCAACATGAACATGATCGGCCTCAATGGACGCCCGCAAGTCAAAGGCTTGCTGCACATCCTCACCGAATGGCTGACCTTCCGCCGCCAAACCGTCACGCGCCGCCTGCAATGGCGTTTGGATAAGGTCGAAAAACGCCTGCACCTGTTGGAAGGTTTGCTGGTGGCGTTCCTCAACCTCGACGAAGTGATCCACATCATCCGCACCGAAGATGACCCGAAAAAGGTGCTGATGAAACGTTTCGACCTGAGCGAAATCCAAGCCGATTACATCCTCGACACCAAGTTGCGCCAACTCGCGCGGCTGGAAGAAATGAAAATCCGGGGCGAACAGGACGCCTTGCAGAAAGAGAAGGAAGAGCTGCTGTCCTTGCTCGGTTCCGACAAGAAATTGACCAACCTGATCCGTAAAGAGCTGAAGGAGGACGCCAAACTCTACGGCGACGACCGCCGTTCCCCGCTCAAGGAACGTGCCGCCGCGCAAGTGCTGGACGAGACCGCGCTGACGCCTTCCGAACCCGTGACGGTGGTGGTGTCGAAAATGGGCTGGATTCGTGCCGCCAAAGGCCATGACATTGACCCGACCAGCTTGAGTTATAAACAGGGTGATGATTTCCTCACCTCGGCTCGCGGGCGTTCCAACCAGCAAGTGGTGTTGCTCGACAGCACCGGGCGCACCTATTCCTTGCCTGCCAATGGTTTGCCGTCGGCACGCGGGCAGGGCGAACCGCTCACCGGCAAACTGTCCCCGCCTGCCGGGGCGCAATTCCAACACGCGCTGATGGGTAAGGATAGCGACCAGTACGTGCTGGCATCGGCGGAAGGTTACGGTTTCCTGTGTTCCCTCGCGGACATGCAAAGCCGCGTGAAAGCGGGCAAAGTTACCCTGACGGCTGGTGATGGGGTAGGCATCCTGCCGCCGCTGCTGGTGACGGATGTGGAACGCGACGCGCTGGCGCTGGTGTCATCTTCCGGTTGCTTGCTGCTGATCAACTTGCAGGATTTGCCAGTACTCTCCAAAGGTAAGGGCAACAAACTGCTCAGCCTGAAAAAAGGCGGGCTTGGCATTGCCGACGAACACTTGCTGTTTGCTACAATTTTACCAGCAGGTGGGCAACTGATCATCCAAGCGGGCAAGCAATTCAAAGCCCTCAAAGGCAGTGCGCTGGATGAATACCGCAGCGAACGCGGTAAGCGCGGCAAGTTGCTCCCCAAGGGCTACCAGAACGTCACTGGTCTGGAAATTAACGGAAATTAATAGGGAAATGCTTGATTCTCGGGGGAATCAACCTAATATTCGGGCATACAACGACCGATAGAGGTAAAGGGTAATGATGCGGATTATTATGTTGGCACTGACCAACTTTGCAGTGATGGCCTTGCTGTATGTGACGATGAACATCGTCGGTGCAGTGTTTGGCATCAATATGAGCCAAGGCAGCATGGGCGGCATTTTGGTGATGGCGGTCATCTTTGGTTTTGGCGGCTCTTTTATCAGCTTGCTGATGTCCAAATGGATGGCGAAACGCAGCATGGGCGTGGAAATCATTGAAACCCCACGCACCGCACAAGAACGCTGGTTAGTCGAAACCGTGCGTCGCCAAGCCGAAAAGTCCGGGATTGGGATGCCAGAAGTCGGCATTTTCTATTCCCCCGACCCCAATGCGTTTGCCACGGGCGCAAACCGCAACAATGCCTTGGTGGCGGTGAGCCAAGGCTTGCTCAACAACATGACTGCTGACGAAGTGGAAGCGGTACTGGGGCATGAAATTGGTCACGTTGCCAACGGCGACATGGTGACGCAGACCCTGCTGCAAGGCGTACTGAACACCTTCGTGATTATCTTTGCCCGCCTGATCGGTTTGGCAATTGATAACTTCTTCCGTAATTCTGATGAAGAAAGCAGCGGTGTGGGCTGGGGTTATTACATCGGCTCAATGATCGCGGAAATCTTCTTGGGCTTTGTTGCTACTGCCATCGTCATGTGGTTCTCCCGTTACCGTGAATTTAAAGCGGACATCGCTGGGGCTGATTTGGCAGGCCGCCAGAAAATGATTAACGCACTGAAGCGCCTGCAAAATGCCCACGCGGTCAACGACCTGCCGGGCGAAATGGCTGCTTTCGGTATCGCGGGTGGCTTGGGGACAGGCTTGCGTAAAATTTTCATGACCCACCCACCGCTGGAAGAACGTATCGCCGCGCTGGAAAACGCCCGCTAAACCTTTATAATCCCCTGACTCTAGGATCAAGTCCTAGTGAAGGAATTTAGATTATAATTCATAAATACAATGGGTTGGGATGTTATCGCCCGACTCATTTCTAAATGCCAATTCCACTCCATGCTACTGATATGCTACCGCTTTTCCTGCTGTATTATCTGGGGGGTATTCTAGCCTCTTTTTCTTTGTATGTCTCAATACCGCCTTCTCCAACATAAAATGAGCCTGAAGCGGATGCGTGATTCCAGTACAAAATGAGCCTGACGGGCTGATGGAACCTGTTTATGATCCACAGGATGAAAACGATCATGAACCTTGAGGTGCTCGATATTTTGGAACAAGGGAAACATTTCTGGGTAGCACGCAAGCGCGAACATTACCAATGGCTGCAAATGGTACTGCCACCACAGTGTGTTGCGGCTGATGGAACGGGTTAGCGGTTACGGTGTTTTTCAAGTTAGTCACCGCCAGTGCAGTTTGCGCGGACTTGTACACTTCCAGTTTCTGGAAATACGTGGCTTTCATCGTCTCAGCCTGCTTAAAAAACACCTCATGCCCACTTTCCCTGTGTAGCCGTTGGGTTTCCTTAATATCAATTGCCAAGTTGTTCAATTCCACCAGCGTAAGGCCCTCCTGCTTGGCTTGTGCCATCTGCTGCCGCTTACGCCATTCCAATGCAGGGGTGCGGTCAAATGTGCCCTCACGTGCCTTGTTTGCCATGTACACCAACAAGCCTATAGGGGTTTTTACGCTTCCGTCCGCCATCTTCCATGCCAGCGCGTCCAGCACCTCCTGCGCAATCTGGGGGTGCAGCCCGTCCAGTTTTCCCGGTGCTTTTGCCCGTTCTGCCGCTGACAAGCCTGCGGGGTATTGCAGGGCCTCGGCGGTGATCCCGCTGGTTTTGGTTTGGCTTGCAGGTATTGGCTGTCCCTCTGCCGGTTGCGGTGCTGCCATTGCTGCGTATTCCCCCCAAGCCTGAAAACCATCAAGCCCTTGCCCTGCCTGCCCCCAGTGTTCAGGCCAACGCTCCTGCGCGTCTTCGGCTTCTCCCCAACTGTCAGGGGGTAGGGTTGTAGTGGTTTTGTTATGTTTAGGTTTATTACTGTCTGTTACCAACTCTTGGTAAGCATTTGACCCAGTTTTGGTAAGTTGCCCACCAAGGGTTGGTAAGGCATTGACCAAGATACGGTTGGTTTCCACCAAGCTTTGGTTGGTGTTTACCAAAACTTGGTTAGCTTCAACCAACATCCGGTTAGTTTCCAGCAAGTGCTGGTAAGCCTCCCCGTATTCTGGTGCAACTGTTCCAGCTTCGTCTGTTTTGTCTACGGTGATTTCAGCGTAAGCATCGGTTTCACTTGCCCCCATGTTGGCATTGAAACCGATATAGCTGCTGCCATCCAAAAAGCGTTCAGGGATACGGTATACCGTGCCGTATTTGCCTTGCCCGGCATTCTCGAACAGCCCCATGCCAACGACCTTGCGCACGGCTGCACGGGCATGGTCACGGCGTAAGCCAGCCAGCTTTTCCAAGCGTGAGTCGGCAAGGTCATCCTCTGCCTTGCCAAAGCATAAGGTTTGGCGCATCAGGCAAGCCCATGCCAGCCACTCAGATGCGGCGGGCTTGCGGCGGATGATTTCGTCAAAAACAGCAACCATGTTCATGATGGTTGGCCTCCGGTTATCTGTTGTTGGTTGGTGCTCATGCCCACACCTCGCGTAATTGCCCGGCAAACGTCCGGTTCACTGCCGCCTCAAAGCGGGCATAGTTGGCATCCCAATGGCGGTAAAACGCCGTGGCGGCCTGTGTTGCACTGACACCCGGTTTCAGCACCCAAAACTTGTGCTTGCCGTTGGGCAGGCCATTGAAGTATTGCCTGCGGATGTTGCCCGGCAAGTTGTTGCCAATGTTGTGCATCAATCCCCGTCCAGCCCGTAGCCCCATGCCGTGCGCAAGGCGGTACGTGGCAATAGCACCATCACTGCCTTGCTGGTGCGCCATGTAAAGGTTTGCACCCGTGATCGGGATGCCTGCCCGCACTAGCGCGGCGCGGTTGTCGCGTGCCAATAGGGCAGCAGCACGGATGGAGGCGGCAGCATTGGTACGGTGGTCTGCGCCGCCCGTCACTAAGCCATACCTGCGCCCGGTATCACCCACAAACTGGTACAGCCCCACCGCCCCGTCGCACCCATTGCGTTGGCAGCGGCGTGCTGATGGGTTGATGCTGGACTCAATCACCGCCATTGCTGCCATGTAACTGGGTGGCAAATTGGTTTGCCGCCCTGCCGATTCCGCCGCCGCAATGATCCGCCCCTTGCCTTGCAGGTTGTCACGGATCATCACCGGGGTGATTTTGGGCGCTGCCTGCGGGCTTGCCGTGCTGGCATCCGCTTCTTGGTCAGCCCGGATGTCCCCAAGTTCTTGGGCAAAGTCCGCAAACGACACCGCATCAGCGGCGGACAGCACAAAAGCCGTAGTAACAGCCGCCGCAACATCAGCCTTGTCGGAAAAGTACTGCGCATCATCCTGTGCGAAGGCGGTCTGGGTGTTCTGGACATGCCGTGCCAGCACAGCGGCAAAATCCGGGCTGGCGTTTTGCACCGCCAGCAACGACCCCGACACCGCAATGGTCAATAAGCGCCACATGCCGCTAGCCCCGTTTGCCTTGCCGGCTGGTGCAGCACCAGCCCAGCGCCTGTACCAACAGCGACACTGCCAACCATGCCAATGCCCAACCGTAGAATGTGTCGTTATGGCTCAAGGTGGCACGGAAATGCAGCGTCCTGTCACCCATCAGCGTATTGGCGGCAATGCCTGCCACCCCCAAGGCCAACAGCAAGTTAGTGAGGCGCACCAAGCCCAAGAACGGGGTGAAAAGTCCAGAAAGCGCATTTTGCATGGTCAGCCCCCCACCGTTGGTGCGGTTTTGGCGGCATCCATACCCCGATCCATATCACGGATGAAGGGTGCGGCAAGCACGGATGCCAGCCACAACAGCGCCAAGGGCAACAGCATGAGCACTGCCCACAGCAGCGCCCCATTTTTATCACCTGCCCCATAGGCATGTAACGCCATGCCCAAGGCCGCAAGGTAAGCCGCCAACATCATGACTGCAAAGGCTTTAGCCACCCAGTACACCGTCCGGTTGACTGCCGTTTGGTTCATCGTGCTTTTCATCGGTTAAAACTCCTCACCAACAATGCAACCGGAAACCATTCCCCGCTCCTCAGTACAGACACTGATCCTGCTCTTATGCGGGTCTTTCTTTGCCCCGACCTCAATATCCCCTTTCGCCCACACGGCATCCGCCCCGCCACCTGTCAGGCGGTCGCCACCCACGCCAGCAGCGGAGCCGAGTGCTGTGCTGGTCGTCTGGTAGGGGGAAGCCCGTCCGGCTGTCCGTTTGACGGGTTGGTTGCCCATCAGTGATGCCACCCAGTTATTGCCGCTTGCCGCAGGCAGGGTTGTTTTCTGTTGCGTCACCCCGTGGGGCTTGCCGCCTTTTTTGGCGGTGTATTCATAGTAATAGGGGGAAGGTGCGGTCTTGGCATCACCCGGCATCAGTACTGCGACCCAGTTGCCGCCTGATGCCGTGCCACCATGCGCAGCAGTACCGCCGCCCGCAACACGGGCAGCACTTGCCGCTACGGGTTTGCTGCCCGTGCGTGCCGCTGGTTTGGTGGTGGCAACAGTGGCAACCGCAGCGGCTTGTGGGAGTGCCGCACCGCTGGCAAGCACTTGCCGTGGGGCTTGCCATGTTTGGCGCACGGTTTGTACAAAGCCAACATTCGTCCCAACCGTGCTTGCTTGTGCCACGGGTGGGGTGGGCATCCTTGCCAGCATCACCACGGGGGCTGACGCCAGCCCATCCATGCCTTGCCCTTGCCCAATGGCAGGTGCTGGCCTGACAGTAAGCCCCGCTTTGCGGGCAATGCCTGTTTTGGCATCGGTATCTTTGTAACCGGACTTGCCGCCATCCCCAAACGGGTTCAGGCCATTGCTGCCCAATACTCCCCAACCGTGCAGGAGTGCCGTGGTGATGACTGCACTTGCCAAGCCACCAGCGGCGAATGTCCCGAACGTTTTCAGTTTTGCCCCGGCAGCACCCGTACCCGTGGCGGCACGCGGCTGGGGCGTGGTTGCCCGTGGCTGGGCTGGGGTGTGGTTTTTTGTGTTCATGGTGTCACTCTCCTTCAAGGTAACGGGTAATGCAGGCTTGCAGTGCTGCGGGTTCTTGATCCCCGCACGCCAGCACCGCTTGTTGGTAAGGGTTGGCATCATTGCCGCTATCGGTTTCCACATAAGCACCCCACGGGGTACTTTCTGTTGCCAGTGGTTCTTGCTCCCCTGCTTGGGTAGCCCCTGCCAAAAGCAGCAGGGAGGTAAAAATCAGTTCCAGTTTCGTTCCCATGTCCATTCCTCTAGCTAATCGCAGGCAAGCACAAAGCTGTTGTTGCTGCCTACGCTGACGGTAAAGCTGCGGCTGCGGTTGTTACCGTTGCATTCCAGCCGTGCTTCGTAATTTCCCGGCATCAAATCAAGGCTCAGGCTGTGGGAGTGGCTGGTCTTCACCGTGTCACCATCCCTCACCACAACCCAACTCACCTTCTGGAAAGCGGGTGCATCCTTGAGTGTTGCCGCCAAGTTCACCGTGCCGGTGTTAGCTTCTGCGGCTTCCGCCCTGCCAGCACCGAAGGCGATTGCCAAGAGGCACACCGCCAAGGTTGCTGCTGCCAATGTGTCCGCGATCTTGTCCCCTGTTGTACGTTTGTTCATGTGCTTACCTATTTCTTGTGTCTGTTATTGGTACGTTTCATTTGTGAAAGGCAAAACTTGCCCGTCAGGCTGTTTTTCAGCCTTTGTTCTTGGGAAAAGTCAGTCAGTTAATGGGTTGTTTGGTCAGGGCGGGTGCTGTGCTGGGGAGTGCTTCATGTCTTGCCCCCTTTGGGTTTGCTGCCCTTGTCCCCAGTGCCAGCCCCTTGCCGTTTCAGCTTGACCAGCTTGCGTTCAAGTTGGTGTTGTTCCTTGGTCAGTGCCACAAGGCGTGACGCTTGTTGTTTTTGGCCGTTGGTTTTCATGGCTTGCCTCCTGCCAGCATCAGCCGGAAACGGGATGGCAGGAAACGGATGCAGCGCAGGAGCGATTCCCGTAGTTCTGCCTCAGAAATGCTAAACGCCTGTGCCAGCGCCAAAAATGGGGTGTAGTTTTGGTGGGTTGTGGTAGCATTATTCATTGGTTTCGCCCGCTGGTGCTGGTTGTGGGGCTTGTTCTGGTGCGGCTCTCATCCCTAATGCGATTGCCGCTAGGTGTGCCTGCCCCCACTTGCCGGGTTGGTTTTTGTACAGCAGCGTGTTTACCACATGGATGCTGAACCCGTTTTCTCGGCACCACGCAGAAATGTTGATCCCGTTGATGCGGAACCAAGCAAGCACCTCAGCGGGGGTGCGTAGGGTTTGGGCGGGAATCTCTGTATCCATTGCAGCGTTCTCCTGTTCAAATGTGTGTTGTTGTGGTGATTGTTATGCAATTGAATATAAAAGGCAAGCGATTGTATGGATTCTTTTGATGAAATTGCTTTTGGGCAACGCCTACGGGAAGTGCGGGGGGGGATGTCTAGGGCAGAGTTCGCAAAAAAACTAGGAGTGACTCCATTAACTGTATCCAAATACGAATCCGGTGAGCGGATACCATCTGTGGGATTTTTATACGACGTGGCAACGATGTTTGGAGTGAACCCGAATCGCTTACTGCTTCCGCAGAATGCTCAAGTTAGTGAAGTAGCTCAACTTAAAGTTGAGCCTGATGAAGCATTATTGCTGGACAAATATCGAAAATCTGAACATAAAGCGATTATCCAAAGTGTTGCAACCTTAGCAGCAGCAGTTCAACTTACGAATATTGAGAAGGGGAGATAGTGACTATGAAAGCATTGTTGTCGATTATGTTGCTGGCGGTGTTGATGTTTCCATCCGTTCAAGCTGATCAAGATATTTCCGACTACTGTGATCATCAAAAAAGTCGGCTTCCTGTTGAGTTTCCAAGCCATGATGGATCGGTGAATTTTTCTTACAACAAGATCGTTTGCAAAGGTGACACTGCGAAACAGACGATAGTGGGTAAAGTGAAGGTGGAAAAACCGGATATTGAGGTAATAACCAGCGAGGCACTTAGTAACCTGATGGAATCCTGCAAGATTGATGATGATAGGGCGTATCTGGATAAGGGTATGAAGATAGCATCAGAGTACCAGATCATGCTCAAGAATAGCATTGTGGTGAGTTTCACCATTCGTCTTGACCGTTGCGGGATGTGATGAACAGTATGTCAAATATATTCTAGCCATTATGGCTCTGAGCCTGACACTCCGATGCCAGTGTCAACATTTCTGGTAGTGGAACGTTTACCGCTTGGGTGGGTTGTTTTTAGGCAGCAGCCACCACAAGATGCCCAAATTGGGATGCAGCAGGCTTGACAGTTATCTCAATGTCATAACCCAGCCGGTTGAGGCAGCCCATCAGTTTCCGTTCTGACAGGTTGGTAAAATTACCACGCATCAGGTCAGAAACTTTGGGCTGGGTAAGTCCCATACGTTTTGCCGCATCCTGTTGTGTCAGGCCGAGACGGCGCATAGCTTTGATGATCTGGATAGCCAGATCAGCCCTGACCTTGTGTTTTTCAGCATTAGGTAAGCCAAGATCGGCATAAACATTGCCTGACCCTTGTAATACCTCAATACCATCAATGACCCGTTTTTTCATTTCTCATCTCCTGTGCCATTATTTCAGCCACTTTCAAACGATGGCGAATAATTTCAATGTCTTCTTTAGGGGTTGCTATCCCGTGCTTACTCTTTTTTTGGAAGGCATGTAGGACAAATACGGCTTCCTCGAACTTGACGGTGTAAACGGCTCGGTAAGTTCCAGCCTCATCATTTTCAACTACCTCAAGAACACCTGCCCCACCAAAGCCTCTGAGTACTTTTGCGTCATCATGCTTTTCTCCAGCTTGCGCCATCCCCAATGCAAAGCCGAAAAAGCTGCGCACATCCTTAGGTAAGGCCATCAGGTCTTTGTAGCTACTGCCTACCCACTCAAGGGGTTTTTCTATGTACTGATCTTCCATTCGGTGATTATACCTTTACTGGTATACAAAACAATCCGCACTTCCCGTAGGCGTTGCCCAAAAGCAATTTCATCAAAATAATCCATACAATCGCTTGCCTTTTATATTCAATCGCATAACAATCACCACAACAACACACATTTGAACAGGAGCAGCAGACATGGCAGGGACACCCACCATAACAGGATTCTCCATCCGCAAGGATGGGGTCGAAGTCAAAAAACCATCCGGCACTGCTGCCCAAGCGGGGATCGAGTGGACAGCAGAAGCTGACGCAGCACCCGCAGGTGTGAAGGTTGACCTGTATGCACTGTACAGCGATGGCAACGAGGAACTGCGCGGCTGGAGCCGTAAGCCACTCCCCAGCGAGTGGGAAAGCCCGGAGGCACGGGCATATTTCCAAAAACACCAATAACAGGAGAGCACCATGGTCAGGATCACCACACGCACTGAAGCGGCAGCAGGGCAAAAGCTCTGCCACCTCACCCAACAGCCCCACCAAGGGAACTGCTGCGGTAGCCAATGCATGGCTTGGCAGTGGGGGCAGGCAGGCCGTTTTACCTGTAGCACCAAGTTGCTGCCTCGGTATGCAGAATCTGCATTCGAGGGATACCGGGAAGATGATGAGCATGAAATGCCAGACTTTGAGGTAGCCAACTTTTACCAACCCATTGGCGATGGTTGGCAGTTCAACACCTTTGATGCGGGTGAGGATGGCTGGGAAGCACACTGGGAACGTGACACCGACCCAGAACGTGAAGGTTACTGCGCAGCATTGAACCACCCGATGGCGGTGGTGGCAAAGCTGGATGAAATCGGCATCGCCATTGGCGTGGGGGTTGGGGAATGAGCCAAGCAAACCACCACAAAGCACCGTTGGCAGAAATCCACCGCCAACACCTTGCTGCCGCCCGCAGGCTACGGCAGGCATGGCAGCAATCTTTGGAAC
>NZ_JAQTLS010000021.1 GCF_028714775.1 Thiothrix sp.
GCGCTCTTCGGCGGCAAACAGGCTGGTTTTGACGGCACTTTTCTGTTTCATGGCGGGTGGCGGGGTTGTTGCTTCAGGTGGATTTTCCCACATTTGCCTGAACCTCACTGGGTTTTTAGAGGTTCCCATTAGGCGTTTTGGTGTGCTGGGGTTTTCCAACAGGGTGTTGGGTTGTGCGAGGTCAGGCGGTATTCGGGCAGGCTTTCAGGGGCTGAGATGGGTCGTTTTACCTGCAAAAATCAAAGTGGCTCCGAGCTTGTGATACTCGGATTCTGGGTGGATAGCGGGAATTGCTGAAGAAACAGCATACGAAGACCTTGCACACACCGACTTAATTTTCTAATCATATATAAACGAGGTATTTGTGGGAATCAACCTTGAATACATTACCCTGCTATCTTCACTAAAGGCTCGAGGACATTTGTCAAATAAAGGAAAGGTTCTCGAATTTGGCGCGCAAGACATTAGTGCAGAACCTAGTGCTGCTGCTAATCATGCACGACGTTGTGGAGTAGCGCATTCCTGTTCTAGCATCGACTCTGCCCGAATACTTTATGAATTATATGGACTAAGTGATTATACTTGTATTGATGCCACAGCCGAACATGGAGCATTGGCTTATGATCTCAATACCAATCTTCATGGTACTTACGGTTTTACAGACACATTTGATTTGGTAACGGACTTAGGTACTTTTGAGCATGTTTTTGATATTGCTAGTGCTTTCCGTAACGCCCATGAAGCGTGCAAACCAGATGGTTTGATGATTCACGCATTGCCATCTAATTGCAATGCTAATCATGGTTATTACGCGATACAGCCACGAATGATCGCAGACGTTGCCGCAGCAAATGGCTACGAAATTATTGACTTTGTTTTTACTGTTGATTATCACCCTATCCTTTATCAATTTAATCTAGAAAATTATCGAAATTATGATGACAGAGACTTAATGATTTATTCAGTTTTAAGAAAGAAAACCGACGCACCATTTCAATTACCATTCGATAGTATTTTCACTGAAAAGAACACCCTTACTGATTATCAACCTCTTTTTGCGTCGTTAGCATTCTCATCTTATATTAAAAGCACGTGGGGTAATGTGAGACCGATAGCCCCTGAAGAAGTTCCGACTGATATTTTGGCACTCACATCTCGCTACCGTAGCTGGATAAAACGCATAGTTAATCGTATAGGAGGATTTTGTTGAACTTGTATACTTGCCCTTGCTGTGAAGCACAGATAAAAAAAACAAACGTTACACACAAATTATTTGACGTACTTCATAAGTGGGAAACCAATGGGATAGTTCTTTCCAAAAGTACATGGGGAAATTATCCTAATAACATTACATTGACACTTTATAAATGTAATAATTGCGACTATGGAGTTTTCCTACCAATGACCATAGGTAGTGATGCCTTCTATACTGATATAACCCTTCATGAATATTATTTGACAGATCGCTGGGATTTTCATGTAGCTATTAAGGTATTGCGCTCTGCCAAATCTCATTCAGTATTAGACATTGGCTGCGGTCAGGGAGCCTTTTTAGATATGGTGACAAAGCAGTTACCGAATATTTCTTGCCATGGTAATGATGCTAACTCTGCTATTCGAGAGAAGCTACCACAAGGTGTTGCACTGCATACTGATCTACAAGATGCCCCAAGCAATTTAGATGCGGTTACACTTTTCCAAGTAATAGAACATGTATCTGATTCTGTTTCCCTATTAAAAACAAGTATAGCCAAATTGCGGGTTGGGGGATTGCTCGTCGTAAGTGTACCAGATCATAGTGGGCCGATTCGTTTTTTTGCAGATTCTCACACAGCTATTCCACCACACCATGTTTCCATTTGGACTCCATCTAGCTTGAATTCTTTGCTTGACAAACTTGGGCTAAAAATTCTAATCCAAAAATGGGAGCCGTTACCTGATTACTTGATGGAAACTTACCTACCTAAGATTTTGTCGCACAAGCTTGGCTGCTTGGGCAATCCATCATGGGAAGCAAGAATACAACATTTCTTGGCTAACCCCATTATACGCTTTTGTTTTAAATTCAAAATCAAGTACCTCCCTTTCCGGGGTCATACTTACCTTATTGTCGCCCAAAAGCGCGACTTAGCTTAAGGATTTTCTCATGTGTGGCATTGCAGGAATTCTTTCAAAAACAATTGTAGGAGATAGCTGCCGCACTGCGCTTATACAAATGACTGATGCCATGAGTCATCGTGGTCCGAATGGTTCAGGAATTCATGTTGAGAACCATTGTGGATTGGGGCACACAAGACTTGCGGTGATTGACACTTCGATGGCAGGCGCACAGCCAATGATGAGAGATGGCGTAACTCTCGTTTACAATGGAGAACTCTATAATTTTCAAGAAGAAAAGAAATTTCTTGAAGCAGAGGGCTTCAGTTTTCTCGGTCACTCTGATGCAGAGGTTTTATTAACACTTTATCTTCGCTACGGCGAAGGTTGTGTCCAACATATCCAAGGAATGTATGCTTTTGCAATTTGGGATAGTTGTGAGCAAAAGCTTTTTTGTGCTCGGGATCCGCTTGGAATCAAACCGTTTCTTTATGCCGAAACGTCTGAAGGCTTTATTTTTTCCTCTGAGTTAAAAGCTCTTTTAGCTTCTGGACTAGTAAACAAAGACATCGACCGGGCATCACTCAGAGCACTTTTGGAACATGGTTCAATCCCCCAACCAGACAGTATCTTACAGGGAGTTAAGTGGCTTCTACCAGGATTTACACTAAAATTACAACATGGTAAGCCACCAGTCCTAAATTGTTTTCGACCTTTTCTTGTTGGTGCTATTGACTTAACCGGAGAAGATTGGCCTTCACTTGTCAAACACGGGGAAAGTCTTTTAGGTAGTGTTCTTCGACACCAAACAGTTGCAGATGTCCCCCTTGGTGCATTTTTATCTGGAGGAATCGACTCTTCGCTCTTGGTTGCCCTAATGGCACGTGAACACCATGATTTAAGGGCGTTTTCGGTAGGCTTTGAGGGAGGCTTAGAAACTGATTCAGAAGATGAAACCAATGATGCAGAAATGGTTGCACGACATCTAGGAATTAACTATACCCGAATTATTGTGCAGCAACGTGATATCTACGAAAATCTGCGGGCTATAGCCAGAGGACTTGATCACCCCACTGTCGATGGCGTTAATTCGTGGTTTGTCGCCAAAGCTGCCAGCCAAGAGTTGACCGTGGCCATTTCTGGGACGGGAGGCGATGAGCTTTTTGCGGGCTACCCTTGGTTTGGCGCAATGCAGGAGTTTGTGCAGCGACCTTGGAAAGAGCGAATGATTGGATACTATAGAAAGGAAACTTTCAATAGTACTTTTGATGCTCAATACCGAATTTTTGATGTACTTGCAGCATCTGCTCTTTGCCCAAGAACGCGGTCTCCAGCTCCTAGGCCAGATCCACTTAATCAGGCAGGCACTTTTTCTCGCGTTACCGGCATGCTTTTGTCAGGATATACTCGCGATCAGTTATTGGCAGATATTGATACTGCTGCAATGAGTCATGGCCTAGAGGTCAGAGTTCCTTTACTTGATGAGAATTTATTAGATTTTGCACTAGCCTTACCAGAAACTGCCAAAATGACATCAGGTAACCCCTTAGCACCGCACGGTAGCTATGCCGCATCTGGTACCAAACGTTTATTACTCGAAATAGGTTTACCACTTCTTCCTAATGGTTTTGCATATCGTGCAAAAAAAGGTTTCACATTACCCATCGATAGTTGGTTACGAGGTATGTTATTGCCCATAATGAAGGATATTCTTTCCACCGAAACGACAGCGAAAAGAGGTTTCTTTGAGCCTGTTGCCGTACAACAAGTACTGTATGCTTTTCTTGCGGGTAAGGTACACTGGACCAGACCTTGGTTGTTAATGATGACGGAATTGTGGGCGCAAGAGGTATTGGATGCTTGAACCTATCCGTATACTTTTTATTGGTGAATTACACAGTAGCCACGCACTTAGTTGGATAGACCTTTTATCTTCATCCAAAAAAGAATTTGAAGTTTACGGATTACATATTAGTTCAACGCCTCCCCCAATAGTAGACTTCCCAATTACCGATGTCATGCATCTGAGTTTCTTTCAGCAACACTTTCTTGTTAAGTTTAATAAATTTTATAATCATATTGGATTGAAAACCAAAAAACAAAAAATAGAAAAAATTCATAGTTACGGACAATACAACTCTTATCAGTTGACCAACATAAAGAGGGCATTGCAAACATTTAAACCTCATATAGTGCATACTCTAGGAGTTTTTCCAGCCAGTGCATTTTTTATTAGATTGATATCAGAGAAAAATATTGGTTACAAGCCGAAATGGATTGTTCAAGCTCGTGGCGGACCGGATATCGCTCTAAATAGAAAATCTCCAATCTTAGAAAAAGAAATAAAGTCAATATTAGATCGTTGTGACTACTTTATTGCCGACAACCAACAAAATTATACTTACGCTTTGGATATGGGTCTTAATCCAGAAAAACTGTCAACAACTGGCGCAGTACCAGGAACAGGCGGCATAGATACTGCATTATTCGATGACGTGCCATTGCCATCCAAGAAGGAACGTCTGATACTTTGGCCAAAGGCCTACAACTGCATACAGAGTGATGGCATGGTCGTACTAGAAGCTCTTCGATTGGCATTGCCCCGTATCGGTAAGTTTCGCTTGATTGCAACTGCCGCGACACCTGATGTGGAATATTGGTTCAATGAGTTTTTTGGTCATTACGGAACACAAGTAGAAATCCATGCCAGGCTACCTCGCGAACAGTTACTGGAAATTTATCGCTCCGCCCGCGTTCTTTTAGCTCCCTCATTAAGTGATGGCATACCCAACTCCATGTATGAAGCGATGGCCTCGCATACAGTCCCCATTCTTTCACCAATTGATACAATAAGTTCTCTTTTTTTAAATAACATACACACTATCTATGCCCCTAATCTTGACCCAGCAGCTATAGCAGAAGCACTGGTCAGAGCAATGAATGATGATGTTTTAGCAGATAGTATCGCCAAAACCAACCGTGCTTGGCTACCGACTCTTGCTGGAAGGAATAGAATTCGCCATATTGTGACCTCCATGTACCGTAAGCTAATTTCCGAGACTCATGGAAAGTTATCCTTTTAAATTAACAATATAAATCATATCTAATATACCTAGCATGACAACAATAAAGCAAAACACATCACCGTCAATGAAATCGTCACCCCCTACGATTAGCATAATTATTCCGACATTTAATCGCGAAAAATTTATTGGCGATGCGATTAGAAGCATATTAGCTCAGACTTTTCAAGATTTTGAAATCATTATTGTTGATGATGGCTCAACTGACGGAACAGCAGATGTCATCAAATCATTTATCACTGACAAGTTAAAATACATCTACCAACAGAATCACGGTCGCTCAAATGCCCGCAACCATGCCCTCAGCCTAGCAACTGGATGCTATATTACTTTTCTTGACTCTGATGACTTATATTTGCCTAACAAACTTGAATTACAAGTAGGCTATATGGATGCCCATCCTGATGTAGGTATGATTTATACCTCTGCCCATTGTATGGATGAAGATGGTAATCCAATAAGTCATTATTATGATGCATTGGTTTCAGGTTGGATTTATCAGGAAATTGCATTCTTTAGACCAATTACAATTACGTTACCAACAGTAATGGCAAGACGTGAAGTATTTGACAAAGTTGGGGGATTTGATGAAAAAATGGAGCGTTTTGAGGATACTGATATGTGGCGACGGATTGCTAAGATTTTTCTTGTTGACGCGATTCCAATCCCAACATGCAATTTGCGAACTCATGAAGGGAATGCGTTAGCTGGACAAAACCCACAAAAAATTGAGGATGCGGTTACATATTATATTGATAAAGTCTTTGCTGAGGATAACTCAATTGATAAGAAAATTCTAAACAAAGGGGCATCCCGCCTATGTTTTTTTTATGCTAAAGCATTGCTAACCATGCCAAAAGCATCAGCTAGTGGATGCAAATTATTATTTAGATCTATTAGCTATTCGCCACTAACTTTTTATCGATTGGCTTTTATAGGATACTATCTTGCATTACCTCATTTAAAGAAACTGCGTAGTTTTAGAAAAAACCAACAATATTTGGCAGGCAAATGATCTTTACTCCTAAAATATCTATCGTCATTCCAGTTTATAATGGATCAGACTACTTATCCCAAGCCATTGATAGCGCACTAGCCCAAACCTACAAAAACATTGAAATTATTGTAGTTAATGATGGATCGAGTGATAATGGCGCAACAGAGAATATTGCTTTATCTTATGGTGATAAAATCCGGTACTTTTCCAAGGTGAATGGCGGTGTGGGATCAGCATTAAATTTTGCGATTAGTAATATGTCTGGGGAATATTTTTCATGGCTGAGCCATGATGATTTATATTATCCAAATAAAATAGAATCTCAAGTGCAAACCCTAACCCAATTACAAAACAAAAAAACTATTTTATACGGAGATTATGCTGTATTTTCAACTGATCCAAGCATTATCAGCGAAAAAAAACTACCCAATACATCACCAGGGCAATTTCGATACTTTCTCACGGTTAAAAACATTTTACATGGTTGCACTCTACTAATACCAAAAATTACATTTGAAGAATGCGGATTATTTGATGAGAATCTGCGTACTACACAAGACTATGATTTATGGTTCAGACTCGCTAAGGAGTATAACTTCGTTCACGAACCTAAACTTTTAGTAAAAGCTCGCCAACACGCGGAGCAAGGTAGTGTAAAAATGAGTGAAATAGCACAAGCTGAATGTGATCGCTTGTTAACTGATTTCATCAGTGGACTATCAGAAGCAGAACTAAAAGCGGCCACACATAGTTCAATCAGTTTATCCTATGCAAAAATTTCGGCAAGTATGCAATACCGTGGCTTTTACAATGCTGCAAAATATGCATCAACATTAGCCATTGAAAATCTAGGACAAGGCTCATTATGGGACAATCTTAAATCGACTTTTATGCTTACACGAGTTAAGTATCTTGATGTAGTAATCTCCAAATTACGTGTACTTTTTATAATACTTAGACATAAGGTCAGACAATGCTTAAATCGCTAAAAAAATTATTTTTCATAAAAAATGAAAACCTTAACGAGAATAAAAATCTTAGAGATAAATTTTCACAAATATATGCAAACAACATATTCGGTGGCAAAGACTCTCGTTCTGGAGAGGGTTCAAATATGAAACAAACGGCAGAAATTCGGCATGAACTACCCAAATTGATAGAAGAGTTAGGTATTACATCCTTTATGGATGCCCCTTGCGGAGACTTTTTTTGGATGAAAGAAACTCCGCTTGGGGTGGAGCATTACATTGGCATAGATATAGTTGATACATTGATAGAAGATAATTTACGCCAATTTGGCAATTCTTCAACTAACTTTTTATGTTTAAATTTAGCCGAAAGCGACTTACCAAAAACAGATTTAATCTTTTGCCGTGATTGTTTAGTTCATTTAACATTTGAAGATGCTAATAAGATTATCAGCAATTTCAAAAGAAGTGGAGCAAAATATTTATTGACTACCACATTTACTGAAAGAACAAGCAATACAGACTTAGTCGGGAGCGATATTTGGAGACCGCTTAATTTACGATTGGCACCATTCAACTTTCCTAAACCACTACGTTTGATTGATGAGAAATGTAGCGAATATCATGGTAAATTTTCGGATAAGCACCTTGGTTTATGGCTATTAGATGAAATTATACCATAGCCGTGTTAGAACCATGAATAGAAGCATTTTAGTTGTCGCGATGATTGATAGTATCCATACAGCACGCTGGATTGAGCAAATCACTCATCAAGGTTGGAAAGTTTATATTTTCCCATCAATACGAGGAGTCAAAGCTCACCAGAAATTAGAGAATGCTATTATCATTCAGTCAAAACTCTTTGGTCTAGCTCAGTACTTATTTGAAAAGTTCAATTTTAAATCTGGTGTTAAATTAATTTCTTGGCTTGAAAGACATCATGAAAAAAAACATCCGACAAATCAATTAAAAAATCTTATAAAGACAATAAAAAAACTACACCCTGACATTATCCATTCAATGGAAATACAAGCTGCGGGGTATCTTACATTAGAAGCAAAAAATGCCTTTGATAGTCATTTCCCCACATGGATTGTCACTAATTGGGGAAGTGATATTTTTTTATTTGGCAGATTACAGACGCATAAAAAAAAAATACGTGAGGTACTTACCAAGTGTGACTATTATTCTTGTGAATGCCAACGGGATATTAATTTAGCACATACTTTCGGATTTAGGGGACGCACATTGCCAGTCTTTCCAAATACCGGTGGATTCAACTTACAAGAGCTAGAATTATTACGCCAAAACAAAACATCTACGCGACACCTGATAATGCTAAAAGGGTATCAAAATTGGGCTGGTCGAGCATTAGTAGGATTACGGGCTTTAGAACGATGTATTGATTTGTTAGGTGGATATGAAATATGTATTTATTCCGCCCCACCTGATGTAGTGCTAGCTGCCGAGTTATTTAGCGAGAAAAATGGAATACCAACCCGAATAATTCCACTTGAAACATCCCATAAAGACATGCTCATATTACACGCGCAAGCTCGAATCTCTATAGGGTTAAGCATTAGTGATGCTATTAGTACATCTTTCCTTGAAGCCATGGTTATGGGTTCATTTCCAATTCAAAGCTGCACAGCTTGTGTGAATGAATGGATAGAACATAGTGTAAGCGGAATGATTGTTCCTCCAGAAGATCCTGACGTTATTGAAATGAGTATACGCATCGCACTAACTGATGACAACCTTGTCGATCAAGCTGCTGAATTAAATTGGAATATCGCCAAGAAAAGACTAGATGGAGATATGATTAAAGATATGACCTTAAATATATATAATACCATCTTAAACAATGAAAATCCTTAATGTCAATCACACAATGAACCCTATAACAGGGGGAGGAACGGCGGAGAGAACGTTCCAAATAAGCCATTACCTTACCAAGAATAGTATTCAGTGCTCTATACTAACCATTGATGATAAACATTCAGACAAACGAGCAAACGCATTATCAGAAGAACAGCTTATTGTTATTCCCTCTTTGTTAAAACGATTCTTTATCCCAAAAGTTTCATATAGAAAAATCCAGAAAATTGTTATGGAATTTGATATTATTCATCTAATGGGTCACTGGACAATATTAAATGCAATGGTTTATCTCGCCGCCAGATCTCTTGATAAACCTTATGTTTTTTGTCCCGCAGGAGCACTTCCGATTTTTGGTCGATCAAGAATTTTAAAAAAAATCTACAACTGGCTTATCGGACAAAAAATCATTGACAATGCAGCGAAATGCATCGCAATAACGACCAATGAAAAATTAGATTTTTTTGAACATGGCGTAAAAGAAAAAAATGTAATTACCATCCCTAATGGTGTAGATAAATTCGACTTCACTGCCAATGATGATATTTCTTTCAGAAAGAAATACGCACTAGGAAATCGTCCTTTTATTTTATTCGTTGGTCGCTTAAATCTAATTAAAGGCCCTGATCTATTGTTGCAGGCTTTTTGCTTCATCAAAGATGATTTCCCTGAAATAGATTTAGTTTTTGTAGGTCCTGATGGTGGATTACTTCAAACACTTAAGAACATCACTAAAAGTTATGCAGTGGAGCATCGCGTCCATTTCATTGGTTATCTTGAAGGGGAAGATAAATCTCGTGCATATCACGCTGGAACCTTATTAGCGATTCCTTCAAGACATGAAGCCATGTCGATTGTTGTTCTTGAGGCGGGTATTTGCGGGACACCTGCATTATTTACAGATCAATGTGGTTTAGATGAAATTGCTGAGAAGGGATATGGCTGGATAACTCCTGCCTCAGTCGACGGGTTAAAATTAGGCTTAGTATCAGCGCTATCGGATACCGCTAAACTTCTTGTTATGAAACAAAATATAAAAACTTATATTTCTGAAACTTTCTCTTGGAGTATCGTGATTAAAAAATACATTATCCTTTACGAAGATCTACTTAAATCAAAAAGCACTTCCAAGATAGATTCTTCATTATAAATGCGAATATTAATAGTTACCCAATATTTCTGGCCTGAAAACTTCTCCATTAATGGAGTAGCACAAACACTAATAGATAAAAATATTGAAGCCGAAGTCCTGACAGCCAAACCAAATTACCCAAGGGGAAAAGTGTTTGATGGATACAAATCTTGGAACTGTCAGCACGAAACACACCAAAGAATCACTATTAACCGCATCCCTTTTCTAGCTAGAGGAAATGGGGGAATACGGTTAGCACTAAATTACTTATCCTTCGTCTTATCTGGGCTAGTGTTTGCACCGTGGATGCTGCGCGGAAAAAAATTCGATATAATTCTCGTCTATGCCCCTTCACCCATACTTAAAGCCATCCCCGCAATTTTCCTTGGTTGGCTGAAAGGCTGTCCTGCCGTTCTATGGGTACAAGACTTATGGCCTGAAAGCTTATCAGCAACAGGGCATATTTCTAACCCTTATATCCTTTCAGTGATGAGGCATGTTGTCCGTTTCATTTACCGCCATGTAGATTTGCTGTTGGTGCAATCGCAAGCATTTGAAGCCCCCGTCCGAGCCTTGGCATCAGGAACTCCTGTATTGTATTACCCTAATTCAGTGGATGATATATTCTCAATACCAACCACTGCACCGCCACCACTAATCAAAGGCTTGGATGTGGGGTTTAGTGTCATGTTTGCTGGCAACATCGGTGCAGCACAGGCTGTTGGTGTAATAGTCGAAGCCGCATTTTTACTGAAAGAATATTCAGATATTCATTTTGTTGTGTTGGGCGATGGTAGTACCCGTGAATGGATGTTGAAGGAAGTACAGCAACGCGGTCTGAACAACCTTCATTTGCCCGGACGCTTCCCTATAGAAACAATGCCCAATTTCATGCAAAAAGCATCAGCATTATTAGTAACACTTGCAGACCAACCAATCTTTGCCGCAACTGTTCCCAATAAAGTGCAGGCTTATATGGCAACAGGAAAACCAATCATTGCTTGTTTAAATGGAGAAGGCGCACGTTTGATTACCGAAGCTCAAGCAGGAGTGGCCGTCCCAGCAGAAGATGCTCATGCCCTAGCAAATGCCGTATTGAGTTTATATCAACTCTCGCCTCATGAACGTGAAAAAATGGGCGACAACGGACGCTTATACTATCAAAAACATTTCGATCATAGTCGTTTGATTGATCAGTTGATTGAGCATTTACGGTCTGTATGTGACCAACGAGAATAAAGTCAAATGAGAATATTAATATTAGGTGTCAGCGGAATGCTCGGAAACACAATGATCCGAGTACTGAGCGAGAAAGTCGATTGGCAGGTTTATGGGACAGTGCGCTCAGAAAGCGCAAAGCAGTTTTTTCATCCTGAAATTAGCAAGCGATTATTTTCGGGTGTGGATGTAGAGCAGCATGATTCACTAGTAGACGCATTTATTCAAGTCCGTCCTCATGTTGTCATCAATTGTATTGGTTTGATTAAACAATTAGCCGACGTAGAAAACCCACTAAATGCGATACCAATCAATACACTATTACCTCATAGGCTTACTAAACTATGTAATTTGTCAGGGGCACGATTAGTACACATAAGTACAGATTGTATCTTTTCAGGAGATAAAGGCTACTATCATGAATCTGACCAATCTGATGCCAAGGATCTCTACGGGAAGTCAAAGTTCCTTGGAGAAGTAGCCTATCCAAATACCATCACCTTACGTACATCTATCATAGGACATGAACTGCAGAGTAGACATAGTTTGGTCGATTGGTTCCTATCTCAGCAACAACATTGCAATGGGTATACAAAAGCGATATTTTCTGGATTACCTACCGTCGTTTTAGCACAAATCATCCGTGATGTGGTAATCCCACACGCGGAACTCTCTGGCTTGTACCATGTCGCTGCTAAACCAATCAATAAATTCGATCTACTAAAATTAATCGCTAATGTATATGGAAAAATCATTAACATCATACCAGACGATAAATTGGTGATAGATCGTTCACTTGATGCAACACGCTTTCATCTGGCAACAGGCTATATAGCTCCAGAATGGCCGGAGCTAATTCAACTAATGCACACATACAAGTAAATTGGGATCAAACAATGTTCAAAGATAAAGTATTAATGATCACTGGCGGCACAGGTTCTTTCGGAAATACTGTGCTCAAACGTTTTCTTTCGACCGATGTACGTGAGATACGTATTTTCAGCCGCGATGAAAAGAAGCAAGAAGAAATGCGTATCGCATTGAATGATCCAAAATTAAAATTCTATATCGGCGATGTCCGCAATTACGACAGCATCTATCAGGCAATGAAAGGCGTAAATTATGTCTTTCACGCAGCGGCATTGAAACAAGTACCATCATGCGAATTTTATCCTCTGGAATCGGTACGAACAAATGTACTAGGATCTGAAAATGTAATGGAAGCCGCCATTTCCCGTGGAGTGGCGCGTGTAGTGATGCTGAGCACGGATAAGGCTGTCTATCCCATCAACGCAATGGGCATCTCCAAAGCAATGATGGAAAAATGCATGATTGCCAAAGCTCGAATGCAGAATGACGGAGAAACTGTGTTATGTGCTACCCGTTACGGTAACGTGATGGCCTCACGTGGCTCTGTCATCCCATTGTTTGTATCACAAATCAAAGAAGGCAAACCACTTACTGTAACTGATCCGAACATGACGCGCTTCCTTATGTCACTGGAAGATTCTGTAGACCTAGTATTGTATGCTTTTGAACACGCCAAGCAGGGGGACATCTTTGTACAAAAAGCCCCTGCTTCGACCGTTGCCGACTTAGCACAAGCACTGAAAGAAATCTTTACCAACGATAACCCAATTCGCATTATCGGCACACGACATGGTGAAAAACTGTATGAATCATTAATTTCACGGGAGGAAATGGTAAAAGCCCAAGACCTAGGCGAGTATTACCGTATTCCTGCGGATAACCGCGATCTCAATTACGCGCAATATTTCAGTGAAGGTGAAGAAAAAATCTCACAACAAGAAGACTATACCTCCCACAATACCGACCAGTTAAACGTCGAACAAGTCAAAAAATTACTGCTAAAACTGGATTTCATTAAGGAAGAACTTCATGCTTAAGGTCATGACCATTGTTGGAACACGCCCTGAACTCATCAAAATGAGCCGTGTCATTGCTGAATTTGACCAACATACCCAGCATATTTTGGTTCATACCGGACAAAACTACGATTACGAGCTAAACCAACTCTTTTTTGAAGACTTAGGTATCCGCAAACCTGATCACTTTCTTGAAGCTGTTGGTGAAAATGCAGCGCAGACTATTGCGCGTGTAATCGAGAAGGCCGACGGAATCATGGAGAAAGAACAACCTGATGCTGTCATGCTGTATGGGGACACAAACTCTTGCTTAGCCGTTATTGCTGCAAAGCGCCGCAAAATTCCTGTATTCCACATGGAAGCAGGAAACCGCTGCTTCGATCAGCGTGTACCGGAAGAATTGAACCGCAAGGTACTCGACCATTTGAGTGACATTAATTTAGTCTTAACCGAACACGCACGGCGTTATTTGATTGCCGAGGGTATCCGACCTGAAACCATTATCAAAACTGGTTCGCATATGCGTGAGGTGCTAGATTATTATATGCCAAAAATACAGGAATCGGACATACTGCAACGCATGGAACTGACAGCGAATCAGTTCTTTATTGTCAGCGCACACAGAGAAGAAAATGTTGATAGCGCCACAAACCTGTTAGATATGCTCGAAACACTCAATGCCTTGGCAGAAACTTATAATTATCCGGTCATTGTCTCAACTCATCCACGCACCAAAAAACGTTTGGATGCTTTAAATATTGGAAAACTCAACCCACTCATCCAATTTCTCAAACCTTTCGGGTTCTGTGATTACATTAAATTGCAGATGGAATCGCTATGCGTTGTGTCGGACAGCGGTACAATCACTGAAGAAAGCTCTTTGCTCAACCTACCCGCTGTTACCATCCGCAATGCCCACGAACGTCCAGAGGGCATGGATGTCGGCACACTAATCATGAGTGGTTTGAAGAAAGAACGGGTGCTGGATGCAGTGCGCATCATTATTACCCAATATGATAAGACTAAGCGCGAGATACAACCCGTTCAAGACTACGAAGTAGAAGTGGTATCCAAAAAATTATTGCGGGTTGTCCTAAGTTACGTTGATTATGTGAACCGTACCGTCTGGTCTAAACCAACCTGATTATGGCTGCTGCATTAATCACAGGCGCGTCCGGCTTCGTCGCCTCCCACCTATGCCCCAAGTTAGCAGACAAGGGTTACACCTTTCGCCCCATCTCCCGCACCACCTTCGGCAACATCACCCCCAACACCGACTGGTCAAGCGTCATCTCCGGTGTTGATTGCGTCATCCACCTCGCCGCCCGCGTCCACCTGATGCAAGACAGCGCCACTGACCCACTCGCCGCCTACCGTGCGACCAATACCTCCAGCACCCTTAACTTAGCCCGTCAAGCAGCCACCGCTAGCGTGCGCCGATTCATCTTCCTCAGCTCTATTAAAGTCAACGGCGAAGGCCGCGACACACCCTACACCGAACAAGACCCACCCGCCCCCACCGACCCTTACGCCATTTCCAAATGGGAAGCGGAACAAGGTTTACTGGAAATCGCCGCAAAAACGGGCATGGAAGTGGTCATCCTACGCCCTCCACTCATCTACGGCGCGGGTGTCAAAGCCAACTTCCTGCGTCTGATGCAATGGGTGGAAAAAGGCATTCCCTTACCATTCGGTGCAGTCGCTAACCAACGCAGCCTGCTTTACATCGGCAACTTGGTGGATGCCATCCGCGTGTGCATTGAGCATCCTGCCGCCACCAACCAAACTTTTTTGGTCTGCGATAATGAAGCCCTCTCGACTGCCGAACTCATCCGCAAAATGGCAACCCATTTCCAACGAAAACCACGCTTGCTGAACATCCCTCCCGCTATCTTATTGCCCCTACTCACAGCTATCGGGCGCAAACAAGAAGCCGAACGCCTGCTGGGTTCATTACTACTGGACAACCATAAAATCTGCCAAACCTTGGGCTGGCAACTACCGTTTTCAGTGGATGCGGGTCTAGCGCAAACGGTTATGGCTTATCGGCAGGCATCTTATGCTTGAATTGCTCGCTAACCTCCTCCTCCCCGCCATCATGGCATGGTTTGCCACCAAGCTCACCATCCAGTACGCGCCCTTTTTAGGCTTGGTGCATGAGCCAAACCAACGCTCTTCCCACGTCAAAATCACCCCGCACGGCGGCGGTATCGGCATTGTGGTCAGCACTATCCTGTTTACCCTCTGGCTGTTGTGGCAAGAGGATGTCAATGATGTGACGTATTGGGTAGCCATCGGCCTTGCGCTGATCGTTGCCATCAAAGGGCTGGTGGATGACATCCATAATTTGCCTGCTTCTTTGCGCTTGGTGATCCAGATTGCGGCCTGTGCGGGCTTGTTGGCGGCACTTTATGTTCTGCCCGTTAACGGCTTGGAAGCAATAGAAGGTATCCCGTTATGGCTGTCTTTCGGCTTGGTGCTGTTCGCGGGCGTGTGGTGGCTGAACCTGTTCAACTTCATGGACGGCATCGACGGCATCGCCGCCACCGAAGCGATTTTCATGCTGGCAGGTGCGGCGGGCTTGATTGCCTTCGTTCACCCGGAGGTCATGCAAACCACCGTGTGGGTGTGGATGTTGTGCCTAGCTTCAGCCGCAGCGGGGTTCTTATGGCATAACTGGTCGCCTGCAAAGATTTTCATGGGTGACACGGGTAGCCTGTTCCTTGCTTTCATGATCCTGTTTCTGGCCTTGCTAACCATCAGTCTGAAATGGATGAACTATGCCAGTTGGGCAATCTTAGCGGCAGTCTTCATCAGCGATGCCAGTGTTACCCTGTTTAAACGCCTATTGGCGGGGCAACGACTCTCCGAAGCCCACCGTAGTCATGCTTACCAACGCTTGGCGCGGCATTGGCAGTCCCACGCCAAAGTGACCTTACTGGCAATCGGCATCAACGTGTTCTGGTTGCTCCCGCTAGCATGGCTATCCCTGCGCTACTCGGAACAAAGCCACTTCTGGCTGGTGCTAGCGTACTTGCCCATTAGCATCGGTGTATGGGCAATAGGCGCGGGGGAAACTGAAAACTCAGGCAGTTTCGCCGACTACATGACAGGTTTACAGCGCCCCACCAAACAGTGGCTCATGGCAGTGGCGGATGTGCTGGCGTTGATGGCTGCGGCATGGGGTGCTTACTACCTACGTTTAGGTGATGATTTTACACCCAATCGTGTGCAGTTGTTTATCACTGTGATTGCACCCGCCATTGCCATTCCGGTATTTATCCGCTTGGGGCTGTACCGCTCGGTTATCCGTTATCTCGGTGAACAAGCGTTCTGGAGCATACTCAAAGCCGTCAGCATTACCACCGTGTTGTGGGCAACGCTGGCCTTCTTGCTGTCACTGGGGGGAAAGGAAGCAGGGTTGCCGCGTTCTGTGCCGCTGTTGTTCTGGCTCTTAGCGGTCGCGCTGGTGCTTGGCACGCGCTTTGCCGCGCGTTGGTTGCTATGGATTCCCGTGCGTAAGCAATTCGCCAGCGGCAAACAAGTGCTGATTTACGGGGCTGGCGAAGCTGGTCGCCAGTTAGCGGTATCATTACGTCAAGCACAGCAGTTGTTCCCCGCAGGCTTTTTGGACGATAACACGCAACTGCAAGGCCGCGACGTAGATGGCTTACGAGTTTACACCCCCAATTTTTTGGCTGAACTCATCGAACGCTTGGGGGTGGAAGATGTGATCGTCACCCTGCCCTCCAGCTCCCAGTCACGCCGCCGCGAGATCGTCCACTTTCTTGAACAATTCCCGGTAAAAGTTCGCATCCTCCCCTCCTTAAGCGACATTGCCAGCGGTAAACACTTGGTGAATATGCTGCGCGAAGTCGACATCGGCGACCTGCTGGGGCGCGACCCGGTTGTTTCCGACCCGCAACTATTAGGGCAATGCATCACTGGTAAAAACGTCATGGTCACAGGTGCAGGCGGCTCCATCGGTTCTGAACTGTGCCAACAAATCGTGGCCTTACACCCTGAACGCCTGATCTTGCTGGAACAAAACGAACACGCCCTTTACCAAATTGAGCGTTCCCTGATTCCGCAAGCCAACTGCCTGTTGATCCCCGCATTGGGTTCTGTCAAGGACAAAGCCTTACTGAACCGCCTATTCCGCGAACACCACATCCACACCGTTTACCACGCGGCTGCCCACAAACACGTCCCGCTGGTAGAAGCCAACATCACCGAAGGTGCTGCCAACAACGTCTTCGGCACATGGAACGTGGCAGAAGCTGCATTTACCAACGGTGCGGAAACCTTCGTACTGATTTCCACCGACAAAGCCGTGCGCCCTACCAACGTGATGGGCGCAACCAAACGCTGGGCGGAACTGATCATGCAGCATTTCGCAGAACAAGCACGTTTGCAGGCTAGCGGGCAACGGTTCTGTGCGGTACGTTTCGGCAATGTACTAGGGTCGTCCGGCTCGGTAATCCCACTGTTCAAAGAACAAATCGCCCACGGCGGCCCGATTACCGTTACCCACCCTGACATCATCCGCTATTTCATGTCGATTCATGAAGCGGTGGAATTGGTTATCCAAACCGGCAGCATGGCGCAAGGCGGCGACATTTTCCTGCTAGACATGGGCGAACCTGTCAAAATCACCGAACTCGCCCGCGACATGATCCGCCTTGCCGGACGCACACTACGAAATGAAAGCAATCCGACAGGCGACATCGAAATCACCTTTACGGGCTTGCGTCCCGGCGAAAAGCTCTACGAAGAACTGCTGATTTCCAGCAGCAATGCCCAACCTACCCGCCACCCTAAAATCATGCGCGGCGATGAGCCATTTATCGGCTCACCAGCACTGGAAAAAATCCTTACCGAATTACAACAGATGTTGGTAAACCATCAGGCTGATGCTGCCAAACAGTTACTGCTCCAAGTCGCACTCGATACCCCTACCCCCACCCCGCCCAATATTGCATAATCCCTCCCTTTAGCATCAGCGACAGGGAGTTTTGGATGGCGCAATATATCTACACCATGAACGGTGTCGGCAAGGTCGTACCGCCGAACCGTTACATTCTCAAAGACATTTACCTCAGCTTCTTCCCCGGCGCGAAGATCGGCGTACTCGGCTACAACGGCGCGGGTAAGTCCACTTTGCTGCGCATCATGGCAGGCATTGACACCGACATCCTCGGCGAAGCCCGCCCACAACCCGGCATCAACATCGGCTACCTCTCGCAAGAGCCGCAGCTTGACCCGACCAAAGACGTGCGTGGCAACGTCGAAGAAGGCTTGAAAGTCATCAAAGACGCGCAAGCCCGCCTTGATGAAGTCTACACTGCCTACGGCGAGCCGGATGCTGATTTCGACGCACTCGCCGCCGAACAAGCCCGCCTCGAAAATATCCTGCAAGCTGCCGACGCGCACAACCTCGAACACACACTCGAAGTTGCCGCCGATGCACTGCGCCTGCCACCGTGGGATGCCGATGTTTCCACGCTCTCCGGTGGTGAAAAACGCCGCGTCGCCTTGTGCCGCTTGCTGCTGTCTTCCCCCGACATGCTGATTCTCGACGAACCGACCAACCACCTTGACGCCGAATCGGTAGCTTGGCTGGAACGCTTCCTGCAAGATTTCCCCGGCACCGTCGTCGCCGTCACCCATGACCGCTACTTCCTCGACAACGTGGCGGGCTGGATTCTGGAACTCGACCGTGGGCAAGGCATCCCGTGGGAAGGTAACTATTCCTCATGGCTGGAACAAAAGCAAAACCGCCTCGCTCAAGAAAGTAAGTCCGAGCAAGGCCGCCAAAAAGCCATGAAACAGGAATTGGAATGGGTACGTTCCAGCCCCAAAGGTCGCCACGCCAAGAGCAAAGCGCGGATGCAACGCTTTGAAGAACTCTCTTCCAGCGACTACCAAAAACGTGCCGAAACCAACGAAATCTACATTGCCCCCGGCCCACGCCTTGGCGATTTAGTGATCGAAGCGAATGGTATCAGTAAATCCTTTGGCGACCGTTTGCTGTATGAAAACGTCAGTTTCAGCCTGCCAAAAGGCGGCATTGTCGGCATCATTGGCCCCAACGGTGCAGGTAAAACCACCTTGTTCCGCATGATTACCGGGCAAGAACAACCCGATAGCGGCACATTCAAAGTTGGCGAAACCGTCAAGATTGCTTACGTTGACCAATCCCGCGATGATCTCGACCCGAATAAAACCGTGTGGCAGGAAATTGCTGACGGGCACGACATCATGACTGTGGGTGGCTACCAAATCCAATCACGCGCGTATTGCGGACGTTTCAACTTCAAAGGTGATTCCCAACAAAAACGCATTGGGGATTTATCGGGTGGGGAACGCAACCGTGTGCATTTGGCGAAACTGCTCAAATCCGGTGGCAACCTGTTGCTGCTCGACGAACCAACCAATGACCTCGACGTGGAAACCTTGCGAGCGTTGGAAGAAGCCTTGCTCAACTTCCCCGGCTGCGCGGTGGTGATCTCGCATGACCGTTGGTTCTTAGACCGTATTGCCACCCACATCCTCGCATTTGAAGGGGATTCGCAGGTAACGTGGTTTGAAGGGAATTACAGCGATTACGAAGAAGATTACAAGCGCCGCCACGGGAATGAATTACACCCGCAGCGGATCAAGTACAAACGGCTGAAAGCCTAAAACGGCAAGGGAATGGGGAATTAGAACCCCATTCCCCATATTTCTTCTGCTTTCTTTTTCCGAGCAACCACAGGTTTACGTGCCGCAGCTTCATGGAACCTAATCTGTGGCGGAAGTCGCGCGTGGCGGTAGCTGACCAGCACTGGACGGCCTTTGGCAGAATACATGCGTTTACCGCCCACAAAACCCCATTGCGGCCTTGCTTGCCTGTGGTAGCTGGCTTGCTGTACGCGCCCTCGCCCGCCACCTGACAACTTGCCGTAAGCGTTCAACACGCGCCGGGTGTAATTCTGGGTTTCGACGAAAGGCACTGCCGTGCCATACACATCCACACGCCCTTCACCCGCGTTATAAGCGGCAACCGCATGAGGGATGCTGCCACCGTAACGGTTGAGCAAGAACTTCAGGTAACGCGCCCCACCGTGGATATTTTCAGTACTATCAAAACGGTTGGAAACCCCGAAGCGGCGGGCCGTGGCAGGCATAAGCTGCATCAAGCCACCAGCTCCCTTATTCGACACCGCTTGCTGACGAAAACAACTTTCGGCGGTAATGACCGCTTTGATGAGGTTAGGATTAACACCGTTGGAACGGGAGGCAGAAATGATTTCATATTGGTATTGGTTCGCCAAAGTGTTCAGGACAGCAGGGCCGTACTGGTCACAGGCCGCATAAGCGGAGGAACCGACACTAATAAGAATCAACAGGAGAGAAGCCGCAAAGCGCCTTGCAGCAGACATACTCACTAACACAGACAATCCTCGTCTAATAGGCAAATTCGTTTCAGTTGAAAACTTTCCACTGGCTCATATAGCGCATGATACCTATGAGTTACTAATCGTTATTTTCTATCATGCATAAGCCAGTACTATTTAGTTCAGTATTCCTGTCCCGTCAAGTGCGGCTGTTACCGCAGTCTTGCCCGATTTCCAGCAACTTTTCCAGCTCTTCGGCACTGAATCCCGCTTGTAAACGGGCTTCCATAAAAAACGGCCCACGCAACGGCGCGTGCATCACTTCGCAGACCAACTGACGAAAGGTAGCATCCGCTTCCAGCCCACGTTGCTCACAACAGTAGTGAAACCAGCGCGAACCGATGCGCACATGCCCAATTTCCTCGCGCAGAATGATCTCCAGCACGCTGACGGTTTGATCATCCCCCACCTCCCGCAGGCGTTCCATCATCCCCGGCGTCACATCCAAACCCCGCGCTTCCAACACCCGTGGAACCAAGGCCATACGCACCATCACATCGTAATCGGTCTTGCAGGCTTGTTCCCACAGACCATTGTGCGCGGGAAGGTCGCCGTAAGTGCAGCCCAAATCCGCCAGCCGCCCACGCAGCAAGTTGAAATGGTAGGCTTCTTCTGCTGCCACTTGCAGCCAATCGCCGTAGTAGGCATAGGGCATGTCGCGGAAACGGTAAACTGCATCCAACCCCAAATTGATGGCGTTAAACTCGATGTGGGTGACGGCGTGTAACAGGGCGCTACGGCCTTCCGGGGTGGAGAGCTTACGCTGTTTGACCTGTTTGGGGTGAACCAATTCCGGCTTGGCGGGGCGTCCGGGAATGGCAACAGGCTGCACCGGGCAAGCCAAGGTATCCTCACGTAACAATTTGCCCGCCTGCCAATCGGCATAAAGCTGGGTAGCGCAAGCCAATTTGCGTTCGAGGTCAGTTTCCATCAGGCAGGCGTAAGCTGCTTCGTAGAGGTTTTGCATTACAGTTTTAGACCAATGATGACATCCATGACGTTCGTACCCGTCGGCCCTGTATGGATCAGGTCGCCGCTGGCGTCAAGGAATGTACCCGCATCGGCACGTTGCAAACAATCCACAGGGTCAAAGTTTTGGTAGTTTCCACGTTGGGTCGTGCCGTTATCGACCAAAGCTCCGGCATCCTCAGTCACGCCGTCCGTGCCATCGGTTCCCGCTGCCAATAGCAGGATGTTGTCGTCAGGGCGTAATTGCAAAGCGGCGGCAAGGGCGAAATGCTGGTTGCGTCCGCCACGTCCGGGATTGGCGGGAAGTTGGACGGTGGTTTCAGCGCCCCACAGGTAAATGCCGGGGTCGCTGTTGCGCAGGTGTTCAATGCAAGTTTGGGCAGCACTTTCGACATTGCCTTCGAGGAAATCAGGCATGATGACCGCGTTCTCACCCATTGCCGCCAACATCTGTTGGTTGCTGGCGACGATTTGCCAGTCGAAATTTTCAGGGCGGGCGGGGAACAATAGGCCGGAACCAATCACCGCCGGATCATCATCAGGCACGTCAGAAATCAGCAAGCAGGATACCGGGCACGTACCGAGGTATTGCCACAACTTACCGCCCTTGATCCGTGACAGGCTGCGGCGCACCGTGTTGATTTCATGGATGGATGCGCCGTTAGCGAGTAATTCTTGCGTGGTTTCCTGCAAACGCTCCAACGTCCAGCCCTCTTCCAAGACTTCCACCAAGCTGGATGTACCACCGGAAATCAAGAAGAGGTAAGCCTCATCTTCTGGCAAGTTTTGCAGGTAGGTGATTAAGGCGAGGCCAGCTTGCAAGGACGATTCGTCAGGTACGGGGTGGGCAGATTCAATGACTTGTACATTATCCAACGCAGCAAACGCAGTGCTTACATGACCGTGTTTGGTAATAAGCAAAGCGCTGGCTAGCTTGTCGTGCAGGTAACGCCACGCACCAGAAAACATCGCTTCTGCCGCCTTGCCGATGGCAATGACGTGGAGAGGGTCACGTTTCCCGCTGGCTTGCAAAGCGTGGTACACCGCCTGCTCCCCATTGACCGCCGCAAGCCCGGTAGCGTAAAGCTCCAGCAAAGTCTGGCGCGGCTTCACCCGCCCAAACCCCGTGCCAAATCGCGCTGAATATCGCGGATGTTTTCCAGCCCCACAGAAACCCGTAATAGCCCGTCGGCAATCCCCGACTGCACTTTTTGTTCCGGTGTCAACCGCCCGTGGGTCGTGGTTGCCGGGTGGGTAATCGTGCTCTTAGTGTCGCCCAGATTGGCGGTAATCGACAGCATTTGGGTGGCATCAACCACTTGCCACGCCGCATCTTTACCGCCTTTGACGACGAAAGACACAATCCCGCCGAAGCCACTTTGCTGCTGTTTTGCCAACTCATGCTGCGGGTGCGAAACCAAGCCCGGATAATAAACCTGTTCCACGGCTTCATGCGCGTCCAACCACTGGGCAAGCTGCATGGCATTCTCGCAATGGGCTTTCATGCGCAAACTCAGCGTTTCCAGCCCTTTGAGGAAAATCCACGCATTGAAGGGACTCATGGTCACGCCACCGTTACGCAGCACGCCGTACACATCTTTGCCGACCCGTTCCTTATCGCCGACGACAGCGCCGCCCAAGGCACGCCCTTGCCCATCCAAATACTTGGTCGCGGAATGCACCACGATGTCCGCACCCAGTTCCAAGGGGCGTTGCAGCGCAGGCGTGCAGAAACAATTGTCGATCACCAGTAAACTGCCATTGCGGTGGGCAATATCCGCCAAAGCACGGATGTCGACGATTTCGGTCAGCGGATTCGCAGGCGTTTCGGCAAACAGCAAGCGCGTGTTAGGCTGCAAACCTGCCTCCCACGCTGCCAAATCGGTCAGCTCGACGAAACTGATTTCCACCCCAAATTTGGCGATGTAGCTCTGCAATAACAGCGTGGTCGTGCCAAACACCGAGCGCGAACACAGCACATGATCCCCGGCTTTCAGCAAACCCAACATCACCGACAGGATGGCGGACATGCCGGAACTGGTTGCCACGCAACTTTCCGCACCTTCCAATGCCGCTAAGCGCTCCTGAAAATAGCGCACCGTCGGATTGGTGAAGCGGGCGTAAATATTACCCGGTTCCGTTCCACCAAAGCGTGCCGCAGCCTCTGCCGCACTGCCAAACACAAAGCTGGAAGTCGGGAAAATGGCCTCGGAATGCTCGCCTTCGTGGGTGCGCACATGCCCCGCCCGGACTGCCAGTGTTTCAAACTCCCACGGGAAATCTTGCATTATTTATCCTGACGTTGCTGGGTAATCACCACCAGCGTGTTCTCATCCACGCGCTCAAACAGGTCGATCACATCCTTGTTGCGCATACGGATACAGCCGTGCGAAGCCGGAGTGCCCAAACGCCCTTCCTCACCCGTACCGTGGATGTAAATGAAGCGCTCCTTGGAATCCACGTTCCCACCCTTGTTCAAGCCGGGTTCCAAGCCATCCAGCCACATAATACGGCTGGTCACGTAATCGTCGGGACTATCCGCGCCGGGTGCGGTGAGGATGTCCACAATCTGCCCGGTATTCTGGCGTGATTTGAAAATTGCCCCCAACGGCGCACCCGCACCAATTTTTTCAGCGATGCGGTGCACGCCCAACGGGGTCTTATCACTGCCTTTTTCGCTGCCCAAGCCTTTGGTTGCGGTGGAGATAACCCATTCGCCCACGGCCTTGCCCTGTTCGACAAGGATCATTTTTTGCGCCGTTGCATCTACCACCAATACCTTATTGGTGGAATAAGTCGGGAAGTTTTTCGCCAACTCATTGAGGATCGGGGTGAAACGGTTTTCAACCACCGCACCGACGGGGGCTTGCTGTGGCGTTTGTGCCTGCGGTGCTTGATCCTGTGGTTCTGCCATGACCACCCCGCTATTAAGTGCTGTCACAAATATCAATGGCAGCCATGTCATTTTCACGCTTGGTTTTTTGTGCATCATTGCGTAAAGCCTCTAATTCAGTAAAGTAGTCTGCGTTTTCACCCGTCACGTAATTGCCGGTGAACACGGAACAATCAAAATTTTTCAAACGCGAGTTGCCCTTGCTGACCGCTTCGATCAAATCCTCCAGCGAGAGATAGAACAGCCGGTCAACCCCGATTGCCTCAGCAACCTCTTCTTCGGTTCGCCCGTGGGCAATAAGTTCCTTCGCCGCTGGCATGTCGATGCCATAAATGTTGGGAAATTTAATCGCGGGTGATGCGGAGGCAAAATACACTTTCCGCGCCCCGGCATCCCGTGCCATCTGCACAATTTCACCGGAAGTCGTACCACGCACGATGGAATCATCCACCAACATCACGTTTTTGTCCTTGAACTCCAAGGCCAGCGGGTTGAGTTTCTGGCGTACTGACTTCTTGCGCTTGGCTTGCCCCGGCATGATGAAAGTACGCCCGATGTAACGGTTCTTGATGAAACCTTCGCGGTAGGGCACACCCAAGGTATAGGCCATTTCCAGCGACGAGGTGCGGCTGGTGTCCGGGATTGGGATCACCACGTCAATGTCGTGGTCAGGCCATTCGCGCATGACCCGTTCCGCCATCTTGCGCCCCATCCGCATCCGCGCCTTGTGCACAAACACATTGTCGATGATGGAATCCGGGCGGGCAAAATAGACGTATTCAAAAATGCACGTCGCATACTTCGGGTGGTCAGCACACTGGCGGGTAAAAACATTGCCATCGGGGGTAATGAAAATCGCTTCACCCGGCTCAATGTCGCGCACCAAGCGATAGCCCTGCACATCCAGCGCCACGCTTTCCGAGGCCAGCATGTATTCCTTGCCACTGCGGTTTTCGCGCACACCGTACACCAGCGGACGGATGCCATTGGGGTCACGGAAACCCACCAGACCATCGCGGGTCAGCATCGCCGTTACCGCATACGCCCCCTTACAACGCCGATGCACACCGCTGACCGCCGCAAAAATGTCTTCCGGGGTAACGTGCAAGGCATTCTGGCGTGACAACTCTTGTGCAAAAATATTCAACAGGATTTCAGAATCCGAATCCGTATTGATTTGGCGGCGATCCTGACGGTACAGTTCCTTTTTCAGCACATGGGCATTGGTCAGGTTGCCATTGTGCGCCAAAGAAATCCCGTAGGGGCTATTGACGTAAAATGGCTGCGCCTCTGCGGATGACGAAGAGCCAGCCGTCGGGTAACGCACATGCCCCACCCCCATATTCCCTTGCAACATACGCATGTGATGCTCGCGGAACACGTCCTTGACCAGCCCATTTTCACGTCGCAAATAAAGCTTGCGCCCATCACTGGTAACGATACCGGCAGCATCCTGCCCACGGTGCTGCAAAACGGTTAAGCCATCGTAAATCGCCTGATTGACAGGCTCATGCCCGATTATCCCGATAATTCCGCACATATTCCTGCCTTCGCGTGCCATGAAAACGTTATATTCTAACCCCGCAAAAACAAAACAGCCATGCACTTCCATGCATGGCTGTCCACTTTCGCGAAAACGGTACTACCTTTCCGACCTACTGCGGAACCACTTCAGACGGAGGGATCACCGCCGTCGGATGCTCAAGGTAATTGGAGAAACTCTGTGGGATTGGGACTACCGCTTTGATGGTTTCCCCTATACCGACAAACCACGGAGCCAGCAAAGAACTTTGCCACCATGACTGCTTACTGACCGTCAAGCCTAGCAGCATCACCAGCAACGTAACGATCAAGCCACCGCGCAGCACGCCAAACACGCCACCCAGCACATGATCCACCTTGCCAAGACCGATGGAAGATACCGCCGTACTTAACAGGTGGTTGATGATGGCTCCCACCACCAACACACCGAAAAAGATAATGGCGAACGCAATCCCCATCCGCGCCACTTCGCTTTGTACAGCGAAAGGTAACTCGGCAGCCAACGGCTTTACATACAAGAAGGAAAGGCCGACGGCTGCAATCCACGTCGCCAAGGAAAGGGCTTCCCTGACAAACCCACGTATTAGGCCAATAACGGCTGACAATACGATCAGGACGAGGATACCAATATCTAAAATTTCTGCTGGCATTGCTTTACTTACTGTTTGGTTACGAAGCTATTTTGAACATTCGGGTTCTGTGTGAACCGTGCTTTCATTTTAGCTTGTGCAGCCGCTGCCGCAGCTTTATCCGCATAACCGCCGATAACTGCCCGATAAACTGTTTTCCCGTCCACTTTAGCTGCGACTACGGAAGTCTTGTAACCTTCTGCCCTGAACGTAGCAGCAACAGCTTCCGCCTTAGCTTTGTCGGAACTGGCAGAAAGTTGGATTCCGTAACTGCCGCCTGCCGCTGCACTGCTTGCTGTGCTGGTGACATGAGCACCAGTGCCTGTGGCTTTAGCCAGTTCTTCAGATTTTGCTTTTGCCGCTTTCTCAGCCGCTAATTTCTTAGCCGCTTCAGCTTTGGCTTTACTTTCAGCGGAAGCAGATGGGACAGCCCTTTCATTGACCAATACAGGTCTTGTGGCTGGCTTTTTCTCAACTACGGTATCTACGGGGCGATCTTTATTGGATGCGCTATCCGCTTTAGAAGCACTGCCGTTGCCAGCATCTGCCTGATCCATACCACCACCCAGCAAACCAGTACCCGCAGCGGCACTAGACGTTGTTGCTGTCGCAGCGGCTTTCGGATCACCTGTGCCCAAATTGCCAGAGCCATCCTTCATTTTGCCGTCGGTATCGAGCACCTGACGTGTCTCACCATTCGCAGCAGGGCGTACATCAAAGCCGGTGGTATTCGGCACAGTCGCCACGTTAGGAATCAAGTTCCCAGCCGCATCAACCGCCTGACCAGCCGTAGTTGCTACCGTTTGACCGGCTGCCGTCACCGCGTTTTGGGCTGCGTTCGGGTCTTCGCCAACCAGCATTGGCTTTTGGTCTGCACTACCCATACCGGGGAAGCCTAAAATCGGTTTAGTTTCAGCGCCCTGGTTCATAGCCATTTCTTGGCCTTCACGGTTTTTGCCTTTCAGCAAAAATGCCAATAACAGGGCGGCGACCAGCACCAGTACCACTGCGCCAATCATACGTTTGGTTGTAGCCTTGTTGTCCATCTGTCTTACTGCTCCTTCATAAATGTGACACTCAAAAACTTTTTGTGATCGTGCCTTGCGGGACTGGAATGACAGTCATCAAGCCCTTTAGGTAACGAGGATTTCCAGCATACCAGATACTACCAGAAAAGAACCGAAGGCAACCACCCTATCCTGTTTTTCCGCGCTTAAGCGGACAGAATCCCACGCTGACTGAAAATCAGGGTAAAAATGCACGGGCGTTTGCACACCTGCTTGCTGCATTTTATCCTTGAGAACCTCAGCGCTGGCAGCCCTGTATCCTTGGAGGGGAACCAGATGCCACTCATCCATGTGCCTTGCCATTATTTCCACAACCCCGGCAATATCCTTATCTGCGAGTATAGAAAAAATCGCGGATGTTTTTCCATCTATCGGATTTTTTTTCAGCCATAAAGCCAATTCTGTCGCGGCATGGGGATTATGGGCAACATCTAAGATCACTTCTGGCGCATCCCAGACCTTTTGCATCCGCCCTTGCAAACTCACGGTGCGCAAGCCTTCATCAATCGCGGCTTGGCTTACCGGCAATACGCCTTCCAGTTGCCGTAAGGCTGTAACCACACACGCGGCATTTTGGCGCTGCACGTCGCCTTTCAAGGCGGGTTGTGGAATCCCCTCGGCGGTAAAATCACGTCCGTATTGCAATAATTTTGCCCCGATGCGGGCAGCTTCTGTGGCAATCATCGCCGGGGGTTTGGGGTCGCCACACACCACCGGTTTGCCTGCACGCATAATCCCAGCTTTTTCGCGCCCAACGGCATCGCGGGTATTGCCCAACCAATCCACATGATCAAGACCAATGCTGGTGATAACCATGACATCGGCATCCCACAGGTTGCAGGCATCCAAACGTCCGCCCAAGCCAACTTCCAGCACCATGACATCGACATTGGCTTGCAGGAAACACCAGACTGCTGCCAGCGTGCCAAACTCAAAATACGTCAGCGAAACTTTGCCCCGCGCCTTATCAATCGCCTTAAACGCCGCGCACAAGGTTTCATCGTCGACAGGTTCGGCATTGATGGCAACACGTTCGTTATAACGCCGCAAGTGCGGGGAGGTGTACGTGCCGACCTTGTAGCCTTGCTGCTGCAAAATCCGCGTCAGCATGGCACAGGTGGAGCCTTTGCCGTTAGTTCCCCCCACCATAATGACGGGAACGGGCAACTGGAGTAAATCCATACGCCCCGCTACGGTACGGATGCGTTCCAAGCCCAGCTTGATGGTCGTCAGGAACTGGTTTTCCTGCCACCGCAACCAATCATCCAGCGTCTTCACGCCGCGACCAAAGCATCCTGATGGATGGGGCTGGATTTGTGTTGCATGATGGAAACCAAATCAGCGATGGTTTCGCGCATGTCACGGCGGTGCACGATCATGTCAATCGCGCCCTTTTCTTGTAGGAATTCGCTGCGTTGGAAACCTTCGGGGAGTTTTTCACGCACGGTCTGTTCAATGACGCGCGGCCCAGCGAAACCAATCAATGCTTTGGGTTCAGCAATGTGTAAATCCCCCAACATCGCGAAACTGGCAGAAACACCGCCCATGGTCGGATCAGTCAGCACCGAAATGAACGGGATACCTTTTTCGCTCAAACGGGTCAGCACCGCACTGGTTTTGGACATCTGCATCAGCGAGAACAGCGCTTCTTGCATCCGCGCCCCGCCACTGGCAGCAAAGCAGATGTAAGGGATTTTCTGCGCCATTGCCGCCTCCGCCCCGCGCACAAAACGTTCGCCGACCACGGAACCCATCGAGCCGCCCATGAAACGGAAATCAAATGCCGCCGCCACCAATGGCACACCCAACACCGTGCCTTTCATCACGATCAGCGCGTCTTTTTCGCCGGTATCTTTTTGTGCTGCTACCAAACGGTCTTTGTATTTTTTGGTGTCGCGGAACTTGAGCATGTCAGTCGGGGCAACGTTTGCGCCGATTTCCTCACGCCCTGCCGGGTCAAGAAACACTTCCAAACGCCGCCGCCCAGATAAGCGCATGTGGTGGTTGCACTTGGGGCAAACGTCCAGATTGCGCTCCAACTCCGCCCGGTACAGCACGGCTTGGCAGGCGGGGCATTGATGCCACAAGCCTTCCGGGATGGATTTCTTTTCGGTATTGGTCGCATCGGTGCGGATGCGCGATGGCAGCAGTTTTTCAAACCAGCTCATGTTTTCTGTTTACCCCTAAATATCAAGCATCCATCGCGGTGCGCATGGAGGCCAGCAAGTCACTGATGTTGTTCATGATAACAGCATGATCGGCGGGTGTCGCTTCGATCTGCTTGATGATCGCACTGCCTACCACCACTGCGTCGGCAACTTTAGCGACAGCGGCAGCGGTTTGCGCATCCTTAATCCCGAAACCCACGCCCAGCGGCAAATCGGTATGTTCACGGATTTGCGCAATGCGTTCGGCAACTTGCCCAACGTCCAGCGTGTTCGCCCCGGTCACGCCTTTCAGCGACACGTAGTAAATGAAACCGCCGCCCGCTTCCGCCACGGTTTTGATACGCACGTTCGGGGTCGTCGGCGACAACAGGAAGATCGGGTCAATGCCATGCGCACGGAATAACGGCAGTACGCCCACGCCCTCTTCCGGCGGCAAATCGACCGTCAATGCACCATCGACGCCAGCAGTTTCGGCGGCTTGGGCAAATTCGGCGTAACCCATGATTTCAATCGGGTTCAAATAACCCATCAGCACCACGGGGGTGGTCTGGTTGGTTTGGCGGAATTCAGCCACCATGCCGAGGATGTCGTGCAGGCTGGTGTTATGCAGTAAGGCGCGTTCGTGCGCTTGCTGGATCGTCGGGCCATCCGCCATCGGGTCGGAAAACGGCACGCCCAACTCAATGATGTCAGCGCCCGCTGCCACCATGCGGTGCATCAAGGGCACGGTAATCGACGGGTGCGGGTCGCCAGCCGTGACGTAAGGGATCAGCGCGGTTTTACCCTGTGCTTTCAGGGCAGCAAAACAAGCGGCAATGCGGCTCATAGGGTAATCCCCTCCAGACGGGCGATGGTGTTGATGTCCTTGTCACCACGACCGGACAGGTTGACGATAATGCTTTGGTCTTTACTCATGGTCGGCGCAAGTTTCATCGCGTAAGCCAGCGCGTGGCTGCTTTCCAGCGCGGGGATAATGCCTTCGATGCGGGTTAAGGCGTGGAAGCCTTGCATCGCTTCCGCATCCGTCACCGACACGTAGTTGGCACGACCGATGTCTTTCAACCAAGCGTGTTCGGGGCCGACACCGGGGTAGTCCAATCCGGCGGAAATCGAATGGGTTTCGATGATTTGCCCGTTGGGGTCTTCCATCAGATAGGTACGGTTGCCGTGCAAGACGCCCGGTTTGCCTGCGCATAGCGGGGCAGCATGTTTGCCAGTTTCGATGCCGTCACCGCCTGCTTCCACGCCGTAAATGGCGACGGATTCATCCGCGAGGAAGGGGTGAAACAAGCCGATAGCGTTGGAACCACCACCAACACAAGCAACCAGCGCATCCGGCAAACGCCCTTCCTGTTCCAGAATCTGTTGGCGTGCTTCACGACCGATCACGGATTGGAAGTCGCGTACCATTGCGGGATAGGGGTGGGGGCCTGCGACCGTGCCGATGATATAGAAAGTGTCATCGACATTTGTTACCCAATCGCGCATCGCTTCGTTCAAAGCGTCTTTCAGGGTTTTGGAGCCGGACGTGACGGGCACGACGGTTGCACCCAGCAATTTCATGCGGAACACGTTCGGCGCTTGGCGTTGCACGTCTTCCGCGCCCATGTAGACCACGCATTCCAAACCAAGGCGGGCAGCGATGGTGGCGGAGGCAACACCGTGCTGGCCTGCACCCGTTTCAGCGATAATGCGCTTCTTGCCCATGAATTTGGCGAGCAGCGCTTGACCGATGGTGTTGTTGATCTTGTGAGCGCCCGTGTGGTTCAGGTCTTCGCGTTTGAGGTAGACTTTTGCCCCACCGAGTTCGCGTGTCCAGCGTTCCGCCAGATACAGGGGGCTGGGGCGACCGACGTAATATTTCAGGTCACGGTCAAACTCAGCCTGAAAAGCAGGGTCATTTTTGAGCTGCTCGTAGGCTTGTTCGAGTTCGTAGATTGGCTCCATCAGCGTTTCCGCGACGAAACGCCCGCCGTATGCGCCAAAGTGCCCTGCTTTGTCTGGCATGGCGTTCCAGTTGAATTCGCTGAATTTCACTTAACCTGCGCTCCTGCGTGTCGGTCGTAAAAACCGGGTAAGTTACCATAAGGCAGGAAACCTATCTATGTGATCGTGCAGGAAACGAATTTCCGGTTCGCCCGTTCCTCCAGAAAATCCGTAAAATGGCGTCGGCAGGGGCTTTCGCCCCTGCACCCCAAAGATGCGCCCCAACTGCCAGCCCTCCCGGTCAAGCGCATCCACACCCATGTAAGCGGTGGCACTGCCCCACAAAGGTGAAAGGGCTAAAGAGTCCTGGCAGCGCGAAAACCAAAGTAGTAGCTTCGGTTGCCGGGCGGGCCGTAGTAGCGGTCAGCAGAACGCAACCCCAGAGGTAAGTTGCCCCAAGACCCCCCGCGCAACACACGCGACGCATTCGCGTCGCAGCCCTTGACTGGAGTGCCAGCGGCGGGAGCATCCTTGTAACTGTCCACATAACAGTCTTCCACCCACTGCAACACGTTGCCGTTCATGTCATACAAACCAAACGGATTGGCGGCAAAACTACGGACAGGGGATGTTTGCTTGTTATCCCATTGGCTTCCACAACCATCACAATTGGCATTATTCTTACCGATGCTGTTGCCCCACGCATAGGCAGTAGATGTGCCTGCACGGGCGGCATACTCCCATTCGGCTTCGGTTGGCAGACGGTAATTTTTACCTGATTCCTTCCCCAACCATTGGAGATAGGTTTGCGCATCGTTCCAACTGACATTAATCACCGGACGGTTGCCACGTCCCCAGCCGCTATCCTCCGCATGGGGACAGGCTTTGGCTTTTTCGCAGGCATCCCATTGCTCGAAGGTCACATCCGTTGCCGCTAATTGGAATGCACGGATGCTGACTTCGTGGGCGGGCTTTTCATCGCCATAACAACCACCTTCCACATCATCGCGTTTGGGATCGCAGCCCATCGTGAACGTGCCAGCGGGAATGTTGACCATTTCTGGTTCAAGTGGCTGGACTGGGTGTTGTTTCACATAAATAGTTGCGCCTACCGCAAGCGAGATAGCGGCAATACTGGTAAGCACTAAGCCTTTGCGGGATTTGGTTGGCAGTTTAGCTGCAACATACTGAGGTTGCCGTTGTGGCTGGGGCTGAGGTGGCGGGTCAAACGGCTTGCCGACCAGCTCGCTGATCTTTTCGGCGAGCCGGACAAATTCGGGGTGATCAGTTTTGCCGTCCCAACGGGCGAAATTTCCCGTCTGGCGCATGGTGAAGCCAACCGGGATGTCCACCGCATCAATCTGGATCGGCAGCAATATTTTGCGCTGCTTGCCGATGTTAGCCTCTTCCAGCACCCATTCGGAATTGACTGAAGCTTTCGACCACACCACCACGACGCACTTGCAGGAGCGGATGGCGCGGTCAATCTTTTGGCTCCAATGATCGCCAATTTCAATCGTGCGGTGATCCCAAAACACTGACCAGCCTTGCTGCTCCAAAGCGTGGAACAAGCGTTGCAAACGCTCACGGTCTTGGGTCGAATAACTGAGGAAAATGTCGTGCATACGGCTTACTGAGGGTTGGCTCCGGTAGGGGCATAATAAACCATATCCGCTGGGGTTTCTTCAGAATACGATTTCGCCACCCCTTACTGGGTTTGCGGCTTATGCATCGGTAACGCGCAGAAAGTCGTGCACTGCGTGTTACCCGCGACGGTCGCTTGCACAGCAGGCGTTGCAGGTGCAGCGGCAACAACAGGCGCAGAAACGGGGGCTTTCTTACGTTTTACACGATGTTTCTTCACTGGCGCTGGTGCAGGCTCAGGAACGGCAACTGCTACGGGGGCTGGCATTGCTGCCAACATGACGGGTTCTTGCTGCGGGGCTTCCACGCGGATCGCCGCTTTCGGTGCTGCTGGCGCTGGGGTTGGCGCTGCATCACTCGCGGTGGAAACTTCCTTATCACCACTAAATGGGTTCAGGCTCGACAAAGCGGAAACGGAACTGGATGCCACGTTTGACACCGTTGAACAGCCCGACAACAAGGCCGTTGCGAACATAACTGCGGCAGACCACCGCAGGGATTTGTATTGTTGCTTCATGAGGGGTTCTCCCGATCTAACTTTTGTATGTAAGGACACTGCCACTAAGCACAAAATTTGTGCACGACTCATTGGAGTGTAGCAAAAAAGTCACACTTTTGTAGGGAAAAACACGCAAAAGTGGGGAGCATGTCAGAACTTTAATCTTTGGGCTTCATCTGCTCAGGGCTAACTGGCGGGTCGAGTTCCTGTTCGGCGGTATCCACATCCACTTGGATGCCGTCGGCATTGAATAACGGCAGCTCGTAATCGTTCCAACCACGGATGCCGGTTTTCATCGAATACACCTGCTGGTAGCCCATCCATTGCAGGGTCATCGCCGCCAACGCCGTGCGGTTGCCCGAACGGCACACCAATACCACGGGCTTGTCGCGTGCCTGCACCAATGCCGGAATGGTTTCGGAATAGCCCCAATCGCACGCTGTTTCAAGGACACCGCGCGGCACATGCAGGGAACCTTGGATGAAACCGGCGGCATATTCGTCCACTTCACGGATGTCCACAATCATCAGCGCCGGGTCGGTCTGACGCATGTCATCCACGTCCCACGGCATCAATTCACGGATTTGGGGCAAAGCATCGGCGACCAGCGCCGCAAAGGTTTTCTGGGTCATGGGAACTTTAATCTACCTGAAAGCTAATTATTGGGCGTTAGCTGCCTCAACGCGGATGCCATGTTCCACCGCCATAACGGCAGCGGTAATACGCGAGCTGACATTGAGCTTGCGCAGGATGGCCTTCACATGCAATTTGACCGTACCGTCAGAAATGCCAAGGTTGCGGGCAATAACCTTGTTGCTTTGGCCTTCCGCCAGCAGGGTGAGGATTTCGTATTCACGCGGGGTAAGCTCGGAAAACGGATTGGCGATTTTGTCTTCCTGCGCACGGCTATCGCCGCCCTGCACTACCCGAGCGAGAACCGGGGCGAGTTCGGGGGCAACCACGGTTTTTCCCGCCAGTATTTCACGCAGTGCCACCACCAATTCATCCGGCTCAATGTCTTTCAGCAAGTAACCGCGTGCGCCGCTGCGTAAGGCTTCCACCAAATCATTTTCATTGCTGCTAGTGGTCAACATAACCACACGCAGGTTGGGGTGATTTTTGCGTAATTGGCGCAAAACGTTGAGGCCGTCCATTTGCGGCATCCGCATATCCAGCAGCACGATGTCCGGCATGAACGTGGTCGCGGCTGCCAGACCTTCCTCCCCACTCCCCACGGCGGCAACAACGCGGATGCCACGCCGGGTCAGCAAGTCTTCCAGACCTGCACGGAACAGGGTGTGGTCGTCAATCAGCAGTACTTTTTCGTTCATGTGTCGTCGCTTGTGATGTATTCGGTCATGCTACGGGATGCCTCCCTACCAGATCAGAGAGCTTTTTGGCAGGGGGTGCATCGAAATTTAACTGTATGAGTGTACCCTCACCCGGCTCACTTTCAAACTGAATCTCGCCACCCATGCGTTCAGCGCGTTCCTGCATGATGCGTAGACCAATGTGTTCGCCGGTCGTTGGGTCGGGTTCTGGCAAGGGGTCTGGCAAGCCAATACCGTCATCTTCAATGAGAATGCTGCACCGCCCCTCCTCAGAACTGTACATGAGGATACGCACGGTGGCGGCTTGGCTGTGCTTACGCGCATTGGTGAGCGACTCTTGCACGATGCGGATCGCTTCCAATTCGGTTTCGCGCGGCAAATCTTTCAAATGCCAGTTGTGGTAAAAGAAGACTTCCAAACCAGTTTCTTGGCGGAAACGTTCAGTCAGGCGTTCCACCGCCCGCAATACCCCTTTGCCATCAATCGGGGCGCGGAAATGGGTAATCAGGCTACGTAATTCACCGTAGGCTTCGTCGATGGTATTTTCCAAGCCTTCCAATTCTTGCCAGATGACGGACTCATCGCCCCGGTTGAGGGAGTCGTCAAACAAACGTACCTTGAAACGCAAACTGGCTAGGGTTTGGGCAAGGGAATCATGCAGCTCGTGCGCCATGCGGGTACGTTCTTCCATGATCGACAAGGTGCGGGTATCTTCGTCACTGCTGGCTTTTTCAATCGCCATGCCTAAGTGCCGCCCAATACTGATCAGCAATTCATCATCTTCCTGCCGGTCATAGCGACCTATGGGGATGAATAGGTTGTAAACCCCCAAAATACGCTCGCGGTACTGCAAAGGGATCGCCAGCATCTCGACATCGTTCCGACCTTCACATAATTCCTTACCAATGATGCGGCTGCATTGCGAAATATCAGAACGCACCTTGATTTCGCATTCCGTCGCCGCCCGCCCGCACAAACAGTTAGGGATTGGCAGGGAATCTTCCAGTGCCTCTGCTTCTTCGGTCAGGCCAATGCTGGCAACCAAGCGCATATTGCCGTCTTTATCCAGCAGGCGCACGGTGGCGGCTTCGGCATTCACCACGTCTTTGAGGGTAAACAGGAAGCGGTTGAGCAAGTCTTCGAGGCTATCGGCGCGGTTGAGGCAGCTTGCGACTTCATACAAGACCCCCAGATAACGCTGTTTCTGTTCGATGTATTTTTCTTGGCGGCTCAAACGCTGTTGCTGCATCCGCGACAGCGCCTGATAGTCTTCGGTGATGGCATTAATTTGTTCGCGGATTTTGCGTGACGGGCAGGACTTCCCGAAAACCGGCATCCGCGCCGTCAAGTCGCCCTTACGCAAACGGATTGCCCAACGGGAAAGCTCACTGCCAAAGTGGGAAAATTCCCGCCATACCCAGTAAAGCAAGGTCAGCACCCCACCACCCGACACCAGCCACAACCCCGTCATCACCGGAGCCAACCAGCCGTATTTAACCCCGGAACTGACCGCCCAGAAATACACCGCACCAATCAGGGTAAACAGGAAAAACAGCACCACCACACTCAGTTGCGCCTGCCACGGCAAATCAATGACCGGGCGGCCTTCCTGATTTGCCCAGTACATTTGCCGGGGCGTGAATTCAGCCCCGTCCCCCTCGTCGGTCTTGGGGGGCGCAGTTACCTTGCGCGGCTCGGGTGCTTTTGGCTGAAAGTTGATGACGTGCTCTTCCACTGCATTATGCCTGTGGTGGGCTGTAGCTAGGGTCGTTGGGATTAAGGAAAATAAATTCCAGCTTGCCGTCGAGGTCAACAAAATCCAGTGTCATACCATTCACCAAGGGTTGGGAATCTGCCGCCACCACCAGTGTTACGCCCTCGGCTTCCACGGTTTGGTCGCCGTCCTGTTGCTGGTCATCAAAGCCCATCAGGTAATGGAATGTGCCATCCGCTTTCTGCCGGACAGCAATGCGCAAAGGCATACCAATAGCGTCACCCTGTACGGACGCAGTGCGGATTTGGGAGGCTGCCTGTGCTGTGACTGTAATCATGAAGTCAGTTTCCTTGTGCTATTTAATCGGATGAATTCGACGAACCGCTGCGCCCACCGAAATTGGGCAGTGTCGCGCATGTGTGTGTAAGATGCCAGCAAATTGCGGTAAATCCAGCCATCGTATTGCCCGTCGATGCCTGTCCCGCGCTGCATACGGTAGGCGAATTTACCTTGTGCGGTCAAATTCTCCAGCCGCGAGTAATGGAACTCATGGGCATTGATAATCGCGTTGCCATCGCCACCGGGCCACGGCATGTCAGCAGTTTCCTGCAATTTCACATAACCCCTGCCCTGCGGCTTTTTGTGCATCACCGCATCTCCGGGAATTACCCCTACCATTTCCGCTTGCTGCCCATTCCAAACAAGGCTGCGGGAAAGGTACATCAGCCCGCCGCATTCAGCATACGTCGGCAAACCATTGTCGATAGCGGCGCGGATGGATTCGCGCATGGACACATTCGCCGCCAATTGCTGCATGTGAGTTTCGGGGAAACCACCGCCGATGAACAAGCCATCAATTTCCGGCAAAGCTGCGTCTTTCAGCGTGTTGACGGGAACGAGTTCTGCGCCTGCCTGTTGCAGGGCTTCGAGGTCGCCGGGGTAATAGAAGCCGAAGGACGGGTCTTGGCAGATGCCTATTTTAAGAAACCCCTCACCCCAACCCCTCTCCCTCAAGGGGAGAGGGGCTAAGAGATTCTTTTCTTGCTCCCCCTCGCCCCTTGAGGGAGAGGGGGCGGGGGGGGTGAGGGGTACGGCATTAGCCGCTATCTCCCGCACTCCCCCCAAATCCACCTGTTCCGCCACCAAATCCCGAATCCGCGCAATCTGCGCCTCAGCTTCACCGCTTTCATTGCTCGGCATCAGCCCCAGATGGCGTTCTTCGATAGCCATTTCCGGGTTGTCCTGCACTGCGCCCAGCACCTTGATGTCGGTGTAATATTCCACCGATTCGCGCAATTTGCTGGCATGACGTGCGCCGCCGACGCGGTTGAAGATGATCCCAGCGATATTGATTTCCCGGTCAAAGGCTTGGTAACCCAGCAGTAAGGGGGCAATGCCACGGGTCATGCCGCGTGAATCGACTACCAAAATCACCGGCGAACGGGTCAGTTTGGCGATGGCGGCGTTACTGTCGGAACCATCCAAGGCCATGCCGTCGTACAAGCCTTTGTTGGCTTCTATCAGAGCGATGTCAGCATCGAGCGAATAACGTTGCACGGTGTGGATGATTTCATCCGCCGTCATGGTGTTGAAATCGAGGTTATGGCAAGCGCGGGCGCTAGCAGCACCGAGCCACAGCGGGTCGATGTAATCCGGGCCTTTTTTGAACGGCTGGACACGCAAACCTTGGGCGTGCAAAGCCGCACACAGGCCAATCGAAACCGTGGTCTTGCCGGAGGATTTGTGGGTCGCGGAAATGAATACTCTTGCCATGCCCCCATTCTAACGCAGCAACAGTATATTAGTGAATATTAATATTGTAATTAGGCTTCCATAAACTCATGCTTTTTCAGCAAACGGTAAACATTACGCTCGCTGATGCCCAAAGCCCGCGCCACTTTGCCCCGGTGTCCGCTGAACTTGTCCAGCAACAGGTGCAAATAATGCTTTTCCAAATCCTCCAAGGTCGGGGTCTGTTCAAAGCTCAGGTTGATTTCCTTGCGGGTAACAGCCGCCGATGTAACCGCAGGCACAAGCTCGTCGCTGAGGGTAATGTGTTCAGGCAAAATGCGGGCAGCCTCGCCCGACAAAATGATGGCGCGTTCCACCATGTTTTTCAGCTCACGGATATTGCCCGGCCACGGGTACGCCAACAACTTGCTGATAGCCTCGTCACTCAAATGTTTGTTAACGCGGCGGGAAAAATCGTGGTTGCTGATGAAATGGTCGACCAACGCGGGGATGTCATCTTTGCGTTCGCGTAACGGCGGCACGTAAATCGTGAAAGCATTCAAACGGTAAAACAGGTCAGCGCGGAACGTCCCTTCTTGCGACATGCCCAATAAATCGCGGTTAGTCGCGGCGACCACCCGCACATTCGCAGTCATGTCACGGATTCCACCCAAACGCCGGAAGCGCCCAGTTTCCAGCACACGCAAAAGCTTGGCTTGAATCGCCGGGGTAATTTCACCGATTTCATCCAGAAACAGCGTGCCACCTTCGGCACTTTCGATCAGCCCTTTTTTCTGACGGTCAGCGCCTGTGAAAGCGCCTTTTTCATGCCCAAACAGTTCCGACTCGAACAGATTTTCTTGCATGGTGCAGCAATCGAGCGCGACGTAACCGTGCTTGGCAACTTGGCTGCGCTCGTGGATTTCGCGGGCGACCAGTTCCTTTCCAACACCGCTTTCGCCTTGGATCAGCACTGTCATCATGCTGGGGGCAACTGCGCCGATCATCTTTTCGACTTCTTTCAAGGCTGGGCTTTTACCGACCATGAAAGATTTACGCTTTTGCACCTGTTCCTTGAGGTAGAGGAATTCTTTCCTCATGCTGTGGGTGTCGAGCGTCCGGCGGATAACCAATTCCAGTTCATCCATATTGATGGGTTTGAGCAAGTATTCGGCAGCACCCGTGCGCATCGCCCCCACCGCTTCTTTCACACTGCCGTAAGCGGTGATGATGACCACCGGGTAATCGGGGGTCAGGTGCGGCAAGATTTGGCTACCGCGTGCATCCGGCAATTGGCAATCCAACAGCACCAAATGCGGGTCGTGTTGTTGCAGGTAAACTTGCGCGGCTGCCCACGAATGCACCCCGGTTGCGGCATAGCCCATCTTATTCAACTGCCCGACCATTAAGCGATTCAGGGTAACGTCATCGTCGATGACCAATATCAGGGGAATCATGTGGCCTCCTTGGTGGCGACATCGACATCGGGGAAATGCAGGATGAATACCGTCCTGCCGGGTAAGTGCGCCGCCACTTGAATCTGCCCACCGTGCTGCTTAACCAAGGAACGGGTAATGGTCAAGCCCAACCCAGAACCACGCTGGTCAATCCGGCGACTGAAAAACGGGTCGAAAATGTGCGGTAAAATTTCATCCGGTATGCCCGTACCCGTGTCTTCCACCCGAATTTCAATCTCATCGGCTTGATGGCAAGTCACCACCTTCAATTCACCGCCATCCGGCATGGCATGAAAGGCATTTTGCACCAAGTTCAGGATGATCATGCGCAAATCATTGTCTGCCGCGAGGATGCGTGGGTTGCCAGCCGCCAGTTCCAAGGTTTCACAGATGCCTTGCTGCTCCCGCTCGAAACGCAACAGCGACAAGGTTTCGCGGATCACGGTGTTCACTTCCACCAATTCGGGATGGTTGCTGGCAAGCGTGCCCAGTTTCATCAAACGGTGGGTGACATCCAAACACTGTTCCACCTGTTCATCGACCAGATGCAGGTAGTCTTTCAGTTCCGTCATGTCCTCTTGTGAGGCACTCAAAATTTGGTCGCTAGCCTGCAAAGCAATACGCACCGACGCCAAGGGGTTGTGGATTTCATGTGCCACGCCAGCAGCCAATTCGCCCAGTGCCGCGAGTTTTTGCTCGTGCGAGTAATGCACGGCTTTTTCCAAATCCCGCACTGATTCCACCACCAAACATTCTGATTCATCGGCGGCAACAGGCAAGCGGGCGGCATAGACTTCGGTGGATAGCAGCGAACCGTCAGCACGTTGCAGGGTTTCCATGAATTTCAGGGTGGGCTGTTGCGCATTCAGGGTATTCAGCGGGCAAGTGCGCAACGAGGGTGGGCAAGGCGTATCGCGCTGGTAAGTCACCTTGTAGCAGTATTGCTGGCACAGCTCTTGGGGGGAAGCAAAGCCACTTTGCTCCGCATACGCACGGTTTGCCAGCACAATCTGGAAATACGGGTCAATCACCCGCACCCCGTCTGGCACGGCATCAATCAAGCCTTGCAGGAACTGTTCACGGCTTTCCAAGACCCGATGGCTGTGTTGCAAACGTTCCGCCATGTGGTTGAAAGCGCTGGCAAGGTTTGCCATTTCATCCTTGCCCCGCACCGGCACGCGGGTGGTCAAATCCCCTTGTGAAAGGGCGCGGCTGGCCTCATCCAAACGGCTGACAGGTTGCAATACATAGCGCTGCATAAACCACCACGCGGCAAGGGCGCTGAACAACACCGCCACCGCCCCCGCTCCCGTCAGCATCAATATGTTCATCCAACCTTTTTCGCGGATTGGAGCAGCATCGTAATCGACCACCAAAATGCCATTGACCGGATGGGTGTCGCGGCTACCGTGGCATTGCATACACTCCGGTTTGTTCCGCACGGGATGGAAAGTACGCAGCAATTCACCGCCACCATCTTTAGGCGTAAAGAAACGGGTAACAGGTTCCAAAGGCAGGCTTGCTGAGGTGCAGTCTGGGCAGAATTGCTGGATGATCGGAGCTTCTGTTTGCCCCAAGCGTTCGGGTTTGGAAGCAAAACGTACTTCGCCTGCGGGATTGAGGATCATCACCTCTTTCACCCCGTCTTGTTTGCCCAGATCGCTAATGATGTCGCGCAAACCGGGTAAGTCGCGGCGCAACATGGCGCGTTCCAACGATGATTTCAGCAAGAGGCTGACGGAATGGGAAGCTTGGGTACGTTCACCCGCAATCTGTTCGCTGTAAAAGTAATAAAACATCAGCAGGAAACAGGCCGACACCAGGCCCAATACCCCGAACAGGAACACAATAAAACGGCGGCTCAGGTGTTGTTTATAAAACATCCGCATTGGATCAGACATACGCATCCCTTTCACTGCTTGCCATGACGATCCCAAAAGTGTACTCCAGATCATGACAAAATGTCCCGCCAATCTAGCTGGTGACATTATGTCATTTAAACTAATGACAAAGTGTCATGAAACTCAAATACCAACAACCCGCCACATCTCTGACCAGCAAACCACATAAACCATGAATATCAGTTAGATATGCCCATAAAAGCACATCTGGCACAAATCCTGCTGTCAAGACGGATGAGAGAAGCGTAAACCTGAGGAGGAACACAACATGCACATGCGGAATTTCATCTGCCCCCCAATGCAGATTGCCGTATTCCTGCTGTTTGCCACTACCGTGCAGGCAGGAGATGTAGCCTATGTAGCAGGCACACATCCGGCGGAACGTCCCGCAACCGCACCCACCGTCACTGAAGTCACCAAAGACGCAACGTGGTATTCCACCGCATTGCAGGGCGTGGAACAACCTTACCCCTACTCATTGCACTTTCTGGAGAACCAAGGCAATTGGTTTACCCCCTTCACTCGCGCTGGCATGTTTCCCCCTTACGATCTCCGTGGGTGGCATACCAACAAGTAAGTTCCGAAACGTAACAGTTAGTTAACTCATTCACTGGAGGATTCAAATGAAACAGTTTGTTAAGAAAACCTTGGCTATGTTGGTTGGTGCGATGTTGCTCTCCCCCGTCGCGTTTGCTGAAGACCAACAAGGCATGGCTGGCATGGGCGGCATGAACGGGATGTCTGGTATGAACGGGATGTCTGGTATGAACGGGATGTCTGGTATGAACGGGATGTCTGGTATGAATGGCATGTCGGGAATGAACGGGATGTCGGGCATGGGCGGCATGAATGGCATGTCAGGTATGAACGGGATGTCGGGCATGGGCGGCATGAATGGCATGTCGGGAATGAACGGAATGTCGGGCATGAATGGCATGTCAGGTATGAACGGGATGTCGGGCATGGGCGGCATGAATGGCATGTCGGGAATGAACGGGATGTCTGGCATGGGTGGCATGAATGGCATGTCGGGAATGAACGGGATGTCTGGCATGAGCGGTAACACTGCTATGATCTGTGCTGAATGGGCTGACGCCCAAAGTGGTATGGCTGGCATGAACGGAATGTCTGGGATGAATGGCATGGGCGGCATGAACGGAATGTCAGGCATGAATGGCATGTCCGGCATGAACGGGATGTCTGGTATGAATGGCATGTCGGGAATGAACGGGATGTCAGGCATGAATGGCATGGGCGGCATGAACGGGATGTCAGGCATGAATGGCATGTCGGGGATGAACGGGATGTCCGGCATGAATGGCATGTCAGGGATGAACGGGATGTCCGGCATGGGCGGCATGAATGGCATGTCGGGAATGTCTGGTAACAAAGTCTGTACCAAATGGGTTCCTGTTCAGACAGGCATGGGCGGGATGAACGGGATGTCCGGCATGAATGGTATGTCGGGGATGAACGGGATGTCCGGCATGAATGGCATGTCAGGAATGAACGGGATGTCCGGCATGGGTGGCATGAATGGCATGTCAGGGATGAACGGGATGTCTGGCATGGGCGGCATGAATGGCATGTCCGGCATGGGCGGCATGAATGGTATGTCGGGAATGAACGGGATGTCCGGCATGGATGGCATGTCAGGAATGAACGGGATGTCTGGCATGGGCGGCATGAATGGCATGTCAGGGATGAACGGAATGTCCGGTCAAACTTGGACACCACCAGCTAAGTAATAAAAGATTCCTCCCAACGTCCCCCCTGATAAGGGGGGATTGAGGGGGGTTTAATTAAAGGAGTCACGTTACATGAATGCAAACACAGACAAGTGGTGGGTTGGTGTCGTAGCCATTATCTTGGCATTGGTGGGGGGCTTCAGCGTACATTTCATGTCAGATTCCAATGGCGCACCTGCCCCTGCGGCAAGCAATACCAGCCCAAAAGCGCAGGAAGCAGCAGCCCCATCCACACCCCCCACAGCACCAGCGACACAAGTAGCCGCCGCGACACTAGTTACCAATGACTACGGACGCGCCCGCTACGACCCCATCCATTTCAAACCTGCTATCGACAAAGCCACCGATGCAGACTGCCTCAAATGCCATCAGGAAGTACTGGATAGCAAAACCCGTGATGCTTCCCCGGCAGGCTTAAAGAAAACCGATACGTTGGCGTGGTATCAAACCCTCGATACTTACGCGGGCGAACAAATGACTTTCCACCAGCGTCACCTGACCGCGCCTTTCATCAAGAAAGTCGCCACGATGAGTTGCACCACCTGCCATCAAGGCAATAACCCGCGCGACGAAGTTTCCGGTACATCAGCGGACAGCCCCACCGATTTGACCATGCGTAAAATGGTTGACCCCAATCTGTGCTTACGCTGCCATGGGCAATTTCCTTACCAGAACATGGGGTTGCCGGGGCCTTGGCATGAAAGCGGTGCGGCCTTCCAGAACAATTGCTTACTGTGCCATGTGTCGATCCGCACCAACCGCCACAAGGTTAACTACCTCAATGCCGCCGCGATTGAACAGGAAGCAACCGCTAACGGTGGCGATTCTTGCTACGGCTGCCACGGCGGACGCGCATGGTATCGCACCAGTTTCCCCTACCCTCGCCACGCTTGGCCGGGAGCGGGTGCAACCGTACCTGACTGGGCGAAAGACCGCCCCACCGAATCTGACCTACGTTTCTTGATTGAAGGGAGCAAGCCATGAGTGGACAAGACTGGCAAGACAAGCTGAAATCCGCCCTGAAGATGGATCGGCGCAGCTTCCTGAAAACCACAGCAGTGGGTTCTGCTGCCATCGCAGCCGGTGGGCTGACGCTCAAGCCCAAGGAAGCCCAAGCGTTTGCGTATGAGCCTTACCCCCGCGATAACGACCTGACCACAGTCGTCACCAGTTGCGCCCACAACTGCGGTTCGCGCCACATGCTGGTGGCACACAAAAAAGGTGACGTGATCGTGCGCCTTTCCACCGATGACGGGCGTTACCAAAAGGGCGGTGAATTCGGCAAAGACACTTTCGAGGAACCGCAACTGCGTGCTTGTTTGCGCGGGCGTTCCTACCGTTCGCGTTTGTATTCGCAAGAACGTTTGCTGTACCCGATGGTACGTACTGGTGCACGCGGCGAAGGCAAGTTCAAACGCGCGTCGTGGGATGCGGCACTGGATCATGTCGCAGGCAAGATGGAGGAGCTAAAAAGCAAATACGGCCCCACTGCCCTGCTCGACCAATCCTACGCGGGCGCGTCGTATGGCGTATTGCACAAATCCGACCAGATCGAAGGTTTGCTGGGGCGTTTCTTAGGGATGTACGGTTGCCGCACCAGTTCATGGTCAGTGCCGTCGTATGAAGGCACAAAATTCAGTTCGCGCATTACTTTCGGCACGATTGAAGACGGCAATGAAGACGATACTTTCGCCCACGCCAAGCTGATCATTATGTGGGGCTGGAACCCGGCTTACACCTTCCACGGCGGCAACACCTTCTATTACATGCGCATGGCGAAACAGCAAGGCTGCAAATTCGTGCTGGTTGACCCGCAATACACCGATTCCGCTTCTGCTTATGATGCGTGGTGGATTCCGATCCGCCCCAATACCGATGCGGCAATGATGGCAGGGATGGTGCACCACATTTTCGCCAATAACTGGCAAGACCAGAACTTCATCAATAAATTCACCCAAGGCATGGATGCTGGCACGATGCCAGATTGGGCCAAGGACAAAGAAAACTTCCGGGATTACATCTTCGGCAAATACGACAACACCCCGAAAACCCCGGAATGGGCAGCGGAAATCTGCGGCGTATCGGCTGATGACATCAAGAAACTGGCGCAACTGTACGCCACCACCAAACCCGCCGCGCTGAAAGCGTCTTGGGCTCCGGGGCGTAATGCTTACGGCGAACAATACAACCGCATGGCAGCGGCGTTGCAAGCCATGACCGGCAATATCGGCATCCTCGGTGGTTGTGCGGAAGGTATCGGCAAGGCGTGGCACGCCGAGGGGGTCGCCTACCCTTACGACGAATTCGCCAATGTGTTTTACGAGTCGATCAAATCCGACCGTTGGGCGCATTGCGTACTCAACTACCCGAATGTGAAACGCGAGGACATCGGCCTATGGCCGGGTGGCAAGGCGGGCGATGGGGTGATTCCCGACATTCGCGGCATTTTCTGGCAAGGCTCGGACTGGTTTAACCAGCTCACCAATATCAACAAGGAAATCAAAGCCATCAACAAGCTCGACTTGGTGGTGTGTAATGATTCGACCATTACCCCTTCCGGCTTGTACGCAGACGTACTGCTGCCGGTAGCAACGCATTTTGAGCGTCACGATGTGGCATTACCGTGGTACAAGGGACACTACTATATCCACCGCCCCAAAGTGATCGAACCGCTAGGTGAAAGTAAAACTGACTTCCAAATCTACACCGAACTGGCTTACCGGCTAGGTGGTGAGCAATTTGGCAAGCGCTATAACCCCAAGGCCAACCGCGATTATTTCCAGCATGATGACGCGGTAGATAATGCTTACCTGCAAGAATGGTGGGAACATAAGGTCATGGCACACCAACACGTTGAAATGTCATGGGAGGAATTCCAGAAACGTGGCGTGTACAAATTCAAGCTGGATCGCCCGCACGTTGCCTTCCAAGACAATGTGGAAAAAGGCGTCCCGTGGCCTACTGCTTCCGGCAAGATCGAAATCTTTTCCGGGCAGTTGGCCCAATACGACGACTGGACAAAAACCGCTTACGGGCATGAAATCCCCGCCATCCCTAAATGGATCGTGCCGTGGGAATACTTGGGTGACAAGGAAAAGACCGTCAAACACCCGTTCCATTTAATTTCACCACACCCGCGTCACCGCACGCATTCCATCTTCAATAACGTCGGCTGGTTGCGTGAAACCTATTCACAGGAAGTCACCATCAACGCCTCTGACGCGAAAAAGCTCGGCATCAAGACCGGCGATACGGTGGAAGTGTTCAACGACCGGGGTAAAGTGGTGGTTCCCGCTTATGTTACTGAGCGTTGTATGCCGGGCGTGCTGGTATTGCACGAAGGTGCATGGTTGGACTTGGACGAGAATGGCATAGACCGTTCCGGCAACCCAGACATGCTCACATTGGATGAACCTAGCCCGGCGGGTTCATTCGCTTATAACACGGTGCTGGCGAATGTGCAGAAAACCGACCTTGCCCACAAACCGGGGTGGGATCAGTTATCCACCGCCCGCAGCCACGTTTTCCGGCGTGACCTTTAAGCTAAGGAGAAGCACTCATGGCAAATGAAACTCTCGACAAGGCCAAGGTAAAAGAAGCTGTCCAACGCCGTAAAAAGGAAACGTACACGCCGGTCATCCCCGTCCAGCAGTTTGGTTTCGTCCACAACAATGTGGATTGCATCGGTTGCCGCGCCTGTGAAATCGCCTGCAAGGACAAAAACGGCCTCGCACCGGGGCCACGTTTTCGGCGGGTAATGTATGTTGAGGGCGGGACATACCCGGACGTTTACGCTTACAAAGTGAATATGTCGTGCAACCATTGCGCAGAACCAGCTTGCTTACCGACCTGCCCTACCGGAGCGATTTTCAAGCGCGTTAAGGATGGCATCGTCGACATTGATTCCAGCCTGTGCATTGGCTGCCGCCGTTGCGAAGCTGCGTGCCCATTCGGTGCGCCGCAATTCATCCCCGACCAAAATATTGTTTCCAAGTGCAATATGTGTGTGGATGAAATCGACGCGGGGCGCAAACCGTATTGCGTGCAAGCCTGCATGATGCGCGTGCTAGACATCGGCCCTATCGACCAATTGCGTGCCGGGACTTACCCCACCAAAGCGGTTGCCCCGCATGAGAAAGTGGTACGCCAAGTGAAAAGCATGGCAAATCCCGAACTCACCAACCCCTCGATTGTGTTCGTGCCGCACAGCAAAGGTATCGTTGAAGACAAGGGGGCGAAGTAATGCAGGAAATCACCGACTACTTACGCCTGCTGGCAGATTTACACGCGACTGAACTGACGCGGGAACGGTTGGCGGAATTGCAGGCCATCAATTTTCCCGCCACCGAAGGGCTTTCCCAACCGATCACGGATAGCGAGCTGGATGCACTTGCCACCGATTTCGCCGACATTTACCTCAATGGCAGTTACCATACTTCCCCAAACGAGTCGGTGTGGTTGGATGATGAGGAGTTGGTTTGCCAGCAACCGATGTTTGACGTGCGCGAATGGTATGCCCGCCACGGTTTGGAAGCCCCCAACTGGCGCAAGATGGCAGATGACCATTTGGTTAACCAGTTGCTCTTCATTGCTTTTCTGTTGGATAAAGCGGCGGCGGATAACACCCCACTGCTCTTGGAAGAAATCGCCACGTTCATGGATGAACACTTACTGCGCTGGCTGTTACCTTTTACCAAACGGGTCGCTGAGCATTGCGAAACCGCGTTTTATGCTTACCTTGGTTTGCTGACCAGCACCTATGCCGACAAATTGCGCGATATGCTGGCAGAAATACTCGGTTCCCCGCGCCCCAGCCATGAGGAAGTCGAAACCCGCATGAAAGCCCGCCAACGGGCAGCCATCCAACCCCAGCCGATGCAGTATTACCCCGGCACTGCCCCGAGTTGGTAACAGATGGGCTTATCGCTGGGATGGTTTAAGCAATTAAAACAGGAATGGGTAATCCCGGAAATTACCGCTGAACGTTGCGTCCATAGCCGTTGCGAAGTGGCAAGCTGTACCCGTTGTGTGGACAGTTGTCCCCAAGACGCATGGCTGCTGGACGATAGCGGCTTACGCATCAATACCAGCCGTTGCGACGGTTGCGGTTTGTGTGTTGCCGCTTGCCCCGAATCCGCGTTAGGGCAAGACCTGCATCCGGCAAAAGGTATGCTGGATGGGTGCAAGACTTTACTCCTCGCCTGTGGACGCTCCAAGGATGGGCGCACAGGTGACGGGGTAATCCCTTGCCTCCATGCCCTCAGTCCCTCATGGCTACTAGCGCATTACCACGCTGGCTACCAGCAGGTATTGTCTTCACGCGGGTATTGTGAAACTTGCCCTACTTATCCGGGGCAAGACCTTTTGCTGTCGCGGCTGGCAAACATCGAGACCCTCCTTGCCAGCCGGACAGCCTCCTTAATCACACACGCAACACTTTCATCCGCACAATGGGAACAAGCCCACCAACGCCTTGCCCCGCTGGTTGAAGTGCCCCCCACTAACCGTCGCCAGTTTTTCCGCCAAGCCATGACCCTTGCGGTAGAAACAGGCATCGAATACACACAGGAATTCCCCACCGCAACGGCTGCTGCCCCGTGGCCTACCCTGTTACCCGCAGCACAAAACCCGCGCACCGCCTTGTATCCCTTTGTTCCCACGTTGGACACAAGCACCTGCAATGGCTGCGACGCCTGTGCGTTGCTTTGCCCACACCAAGCCATCACGCGGGAAAAAGCCACCAACGGGCAAATATCTGCTTACACCTTCCAGCCCAGCCATTGCACCGGATGCAGCATTTGCGAAGATAGCTGCGACCAACACGCCATTCGCGTCAAACCCATGCAGGTGCAACAGCAAGCACAGGTTCCGCTAATACCCGCGCATTGCCAAGCCTGCGGTAGCCCCTTCCACTACCCTGCAACGGATAATGCCGTGCAAACCCACTGCCGGATTTGCGCCCATACCAACCATCACCGGCAGTTATTCCAAGTGTATTAACGGCTACTAAAATACCGCATCGAAAGGTGCACCGGCATTCATGCGCTGAATGAGCCTCGACAAACCGGCAGAACCCACCCGCGCTAGCCACGGACGCACCACATGACCTGCCGCCGCATACACCGGGGCAACTTCCATCTCACCCCGCGCCCGGTGCGATTCATTCTGCTGGTTATAGTAACTGACCGCATCCGACCATTGCGGCAACGTCCTGAGTCCCCGCAATTCTTCATAACGGGGGCATGGCAAGTTGTTGGCAAGCACGTATTGCCACGCATTTTCGGAATATTCTGGCTCTTGGCTGATAGCAACCGCTAAACCTTCGTTGAACCATTGCGGCATCCGCTGCCAAGTCGCGGGAGTTAGGCGGCTAAAGAGTTCGGCATGTGACCATTCGTGGGCAATGAAATGCCAATTCAAACCACCCGGTGACAGCACGATGCGGTCGTCGAGGGCTTCCGCCGTGGAACCCATGCTGCCGCCCATGTGGGTGTAACAACCATCGGTGGCACAAGCGTAAATGGGGGGATGGGTGCGCACGGAACCATACGCCGCGCCGATGGCCTGTTCCGCATCTGCGGTTGCTTGGGCAAGTTGGCGACGGCTCATGCCATCCATGACGGGTTCCACATAGACATTGGGGGCGATCGAAACCAGACCCGCATCGCTGGCATTCGGCAAGCCGTTACAGCCGCCGAGCGCCAATAGAACCCACCCAAGCAAAAACAGTTTCAAATAACGCATGGCTTTAATTTACCCTCAAGCTTGAAGCCGATACACTGCGCCCACAATGAAAAACAGGCAAGGCAATCCATGCAAAAACCAACCACTCGCCAAGGGCAAATTGAGCACATCCTCCAGCAACTTTCACACCAGCAGCTCAAAGAATTTGTGCAGGAAAAGGCACTGCAAGACGGTGATTTCCGCGACACCTTACTGATCTGCTTTTCCGACCTGCTGGGTGGTGATGAACCTGCTGAACCCAAATACCAGCAAATGCTGGCGGACATGATCCAACGCCACGCCAATTCCAGCGGGTATATTTACAGCAGCAGTGCCGAAAAACTTGCCGAAACCATCCGCAAAATGCTGGATACTGCCCGCAAAGCCACCACCCCGACCCGCGAAACCACCGACCTGTGCTTCGCCGTGATCAGTTGCCTGCCACAATTGGCTGACAAAATGGATGACCCGGAAAACCACATTTACACCCTGATGCGCACCACCTGCACGACCCTGTGGGAGTGCTACAGCACCTTGCCCGCCCCACGTAAGCAGGAATTGTTTAACCGTATTTTGCAGGAATACGCCAAACCCATTTACCTAGACCTTGATCTCGACAGTTCGTTGCTGTCACTCCTGAAAGATTGGGCGAAAAACGACAAAACACGCCAAGCCGCTTGCCTGCGCCAACTGGAACAATTGCTCAAAACCACCCAAGGCGACCACTGGCGCAAGAATTACTTGCTGGAACAAACCAACGGCTTACTGGCATTCTGGAAAAATTAAAGGCGCAAGTCCGCCAGTTCACCCGCTGGCACTTGCACCAGCAACGGCTGGGCGTTGGGCTTGAGCCAGGTCAGCACTTCCAACAGGTTTTCGCGGCTCATGGCGGTGCAACCGGAAGTCGCGGTTTCCGGGTTTAACCACACATGCAGGAAAATCGCACTGCCACGCCCCACGGTGGTCGGCAGCATGTTATGCCCGATGATCAGGCCGTATTCGTACTGATGGTCATCGCGGCGCATCCGCTCGAAAGAATTCCAACGCTGTTTTGGCTCATTCGCCTGCTCGGGCGGGATCGTGCGCCAGTGGTTGTAATCGGGCGAATCGGTAGCATCCACAAAGTAATCACGGTCGCTGGCAATCCGGTAGGGCATCTGCAAACCAGCGGGGGCTTGCGCGGCATAACCAAACACATTACCCAAGGCGAAAACACCGGCGGGCGCTTTCCCGTCACCTTCCTTTTTCTGCACCCCGCTAGTGCCATCGGTATGCAGGCCAAGCCCCCAACCCAAGCCGTTGCGCCCTACCCTGACCGGAATGTCCTTGCCGACTGCGTGCCAGCCATCCGCTTGCTTTTCCATGCGTTGCAACACCGCTTCAGAGGCATTCCAGTCGGCACTTGTCACCAACAACACTTGCGTGGTCACGGCAGGCAAAGCCAGTTTGCCCAATTGCTGTTCCGGGCTGCGGCAACAGGCGGCGAGCAGGAATAGCCCGCACACCAGTAATAAGCCTTGGAAAATCCGATTAACCTTCATTTTTCATCCTCCGGCGAAAACAAACGCGCTGTGGTAGCATAATAACACCCTTGATTCCACACACGACACCGGAGGTGCGTTATGAAAAGTTACCCATACAGCCTTTTAGTGGCGGCGTTGTTCCTGTTGTTTACCAGCACGCGGGGTATGGCTATGCAACCTACTACTGATGTTACCGTTCCGGCTGATTTTGAACTGACCTACCAGTGGGTAGCGGGCAGTATGCCGCCGCCTTACCATTACGAATACATGATCCAGCTAACGGCAGCGGGTCAGGGTGAAATGGTGCTGTGGCCTGATTATCCCGGCACTGGCACACCCGAATGGCATGAGAAATTTACCCTTACAGCCACCCAAGTCGGGGAGCTGTACCAAACCCTGTCTGCGCAGGGCATATTTACGCGGAAGTGGGTAGCCCTCCCCATGCCACCCGTGGGTGGCAGCTATGATTGGCTGGAAGTGACGGCAAATGGGCACAAGGTTAAAACCCCTTCGTTCGTGCTGCCTGCGCTTGAAAAACCAGCGGAAGCGGCCTACGCCAGTATCCGCGACAGCGTGCCGCAAAGCATCCGGGATGGGTTACAAGCCAAACGCGATGCCTACGTCAGGGCTGCGGGCAATCACTGAGCACCGTCCTGACAAACTACTAACGCTCACCCCAAAAGACTGATACCCGGATGAACATACTCTCCCAACTCCACGCCGATATTGAAGAACGTGTACAAGCCATCCGGGATGGACATCCTGATTGGTTATGCCGCATGGGTTGCGATAGTTGTTGCCACCGGCTCGCCGAGATTCCCCGGCTCACCCAAGCCGAATGGGATTTGCTATGCGCTGGGCTAACCACACTTCCCCCGGAACAGCTCCAAGAAGTCGGTCAGAAAATGACAGCACTCGCCACGCAGTCATCGCGCCCGATTGTCTGCCCGATGCTGGATCAAGCAACGGGAGCTTGCCCGGTTTATGCCCATCGCCCGGTGGCTTGCCGTACTTATGGATTCTATGTCCAGCGCGGTCTGGGGCTTTATTGCAAAGAGATGGAAGCGGGCGTAGCCGATGGTGCTTGGGCTGATGTACTGTGGGGCAACCACGACGCCATTGAACATCGTCTCGGCAGCTTGGGCGATACCCGCGAATTGACTACGTGGTTCGCTGACTGGATCACGCCGCCTGCATCCGCCCCGAAAACAAACTAGCGGTTAGGATCACACTTAACTATCAACGGAATACAACAATCTCCATCTCCAGCCCCACATCCTGCCAAACCTTATCCGCCGTCAACACGGGCAAATCCAAGAACAGGCCCAACCCAAGGCAAATGCGATCAGCTTGCGACAAGCCGTATTCCTTACCCACTTTTGCCAACGCTGCCACTGACAAAATATGAGTTTCCTCAAACGGGATAATCGTTATGCCCAAGCCACTGATTAGTTGCAACACAGGTGCGACAGGCAAACCATCACGGCTGAAACGGGACGCGACCTCCAACAAATTAACGCTGGAAATGCAGCAATCATCCAAATAACCCGTGACAACCTCATGCCCCGTTTCCTTGAACATAAACGCCAATAGCGCCGAAGCATCGAGGACAATCATTCGTGCACTGCCTCCGCACGGCGCTCAGCTATCAGCGCATCGACAACTTGGGTGGGCTTTTTATCGCCGTACATCTGATCAACCCATTGTTGTAATTGTGCAAAATCGGCTTGTTTCGGTGGTGGCTTACAAACTTGGATCAGGATTTGGCGGGCTTCTGCCTCCATACTGCGCCCCCGTAAAGCAGCCCGGACACGTAAAGCGGCATGAATATCATCAGGCAAACTACGGATACTTAAGGTAGCCATAACATATTATCTCCGTCCAACAACAACCTTCAATGTAGTCATTGCCAGCATTGCTGTCAACGCAAAAACAGCCCCATCACGCCGCCTGCATCCGTCCCGAAAACAAACTAGCGGTCAGGATCATTCCCGCCCCCAACCATTCCTGCAATGCCATACGCTCGTGGGTCAACCAATACGCCGCTACTGCTGCGACCACCAATTCAAACAGGAAAATGACGCTCGACTGGCTAGCCGGAATCCGCGCAACGCCGTATTGCACCGCATAAGTCACCGTGCCAATCGCCACCGCCAACCCCAGCAGCAACCAAACCGCTGACGCGGAATAGCCCTGAAATGCGGCTTGCGGATAAAATAGCAAACCGCCTGCGGTCAACAACGCCACCCCGAACCACACCGCCACCGTTTTCGCGCCATCACTGACCGTATCCCCCAAATGCCGCCCCGCGACCACGCTCAAGGAAAAGGTAACACCCGCCGACAAGCCCAACCATTCCGCACGGTTGGCAGGCCACGGCAGCCCAATGGCAGGTTGCCACAACATCACCATTGCCCCCGCCAGCGAGAGCACCACCACCAACCAACCCAGCAGGCTCAAGCGTTCGCCCAGCAGCACCCGCGCCAGCAACACCGTCCACAACGGCGACAGGTAAAACAGCAGCAACACCCGCATGACTTCGCCTTCCAGCACCCCCAGCACGTAGCCGACATTGCTCCAACCGGATGTCAGCCCCAACACCAGCAACCACGCCCAATAGCGGCGGGCAAGCAACACCTCTTTGCCATACCACCAGCCGACCACCAGCAGCGGCAAGGTGTAGGCAATGCAAATCGCCGCCAGCCCGTTTACCCCCATCGCATCCAGCAAGCGGAACGGATACCAAAATAGCCCCCACAAGATCGCCGAATACAATAGCCCGGAAATCGCTAAGGCACGTTGCCAATTACTCATGCTGCAACCACGACCGCACCCCTGCTATTAGCACCACGCCCAACAACGCCCCCAAACTTGCCAATCCCATATCCTTGTGCGCATCCCATATATCACCCTGTATCCCTAGATAAGCTGCGCCCAAACCGCCGCCGAAAACTTCCGCCGCCGCCCATTCCACCAACTCGTACAGCATGGACGTGGACATCACAACATCCAGCGGCAAAAAATAGCTCCAAAAACCTTTCACCCCCGCCACGCGCATAAACATTTCCCGCAACGGATACACCAACATCAAGCCGTAAAGGAAATGCACCAGCCGGTCGAAATGATTGCGCTCAAAACCCAGCGATTCGTTCAAGGAATAGCCAAACGCCGACTGCCACCATTGGTCATACGGCACTTCTGCATAGGTGTAATGCGAGCCAAGTTCATGCAGGCACAGGAAGGCAAACAGCAACGTGTAGGAGGTGCGCGACAAAGGCTGCGAATTGCGGGTGAACCATAAAAACCCCACCCCCAACACCGACAGCACGTTTTCCAACATCCAGTCAGCGCGATACCACGGCGCGATCCCCAACGCGATTGCCAGCAGCAAAAACAGCCCCAGCAACAGCAGGAAATACATGCGGTTTGTCATATCCATCCCCCCTCATGCTTGCATCAGGTCATCCAGCGCGTCGATCAGCGCCGCATCCGGCTTATGGAAGAATACCCCAGAACCGGGAATATTGGGCTGCATTCCGCGCAAAAACAGGTATAACGCCCCGCCCGCATGGGTTTCCCACGCATAATCCTGAATCCGTTGGCGCAAGTAACGGTGCAACGCCAAACAGTAAATCAAGTATTGCAGGTAGTAATGGTGTTCCGCCATCGCCTGCTGCATCGCATCCGGGGTGTAATCATCCGCCGTGCTGCCCAATTCGTTGGACTTGTAATCGACGATGAAATAGCGTCCCCCCGCCTCAAACACCAAGTCCACAAAGCCTTTCATGTAACCCGTCAGGGTATTGAATTTCAGCTTGTCGATCGCGGCATGGATGTCTGTCCACGCGGCAGGCAAATGTTGGTGCAAGATGCGCTGCAAGGGTTTCAGGCGCAGGCGCTCAACCGGGAAATAGAATTCCAACTCATCCAAACGCCGGGATTTAGGGATTGCGGAAAGCGCCAGCCGCGTTTGCAGTGGGGTATTCAAGGCTTTGTCCAGCAAGCGTTCCGCCGCCCCCAACCAACGTTCTGCCATGCCGTGACGTTGCAGTGCCGGAACCAGCACTTTTTCACGCTGCCCCGCCAGTGGCTGTATGAAATCCAGCTCTTCCAGCATCTTGTGCAAGCAGCTACCCGCTTGTGCGCCACGCGGAAACGGCTCGTTTTTCCCCGCCTCACTGCGGCTACGCTCAGCAAACTGCGAAGAAGCGAAGGCCAGCACGTCGTAATCCGGCTTTTCGTCATCTTTACCCGCCGCCAAACCGCTGAAACTGCCGACCTTGGGTACGGGCGGCAAGGTAAAGTTATAGTGGTGGACTTCCTGCGTATCTGTGCAAATTTCCGGCTGGTAACGGATCGACTCAGCAGTAACGGGTAACGGTTCAAGGCCAATACAGCCATCAGAGGTATCTGCCACTTCCTGTAAACGTTGCTGCATCAAGCGTTGGCGCTCTTCCGGCGGCATCCCGCCTTTGAGGGCTTTGCCGAGGATGTCCTTGTGTTGCGGCATCCCACCAAACAGCAGCCAGCCGAGCGCGGAATAGTAGTCGAACTTGGGGATTAGCCCGCTGACCAACGCCACCGTGCAGTGGTATTTGGCGCGGGTCAGTGCGACATACAACAGGCGCAAGTTTTCGGCACGTTCCGCCTCCCAAAAACTTGCCCGTTGCGCATTATCAGCGAGCGAATCGGCTTGCAGGCGGGACTTGCCTTCTTCGCCGCTGTCGTCGTACCAGCTAAACCACGTGCGGGCTTTGGCATCGCGTTCCTGCCACAAATACGGGCAATAAACCACGCCGTATTCCAGCCCCTTGCTTTTGTGGATGGTGACAATCTGCACCAAATTGGCATCGCTTTCGAGACGTAACTGGTGCGCATCCTGCTCTTCCGCACTGCTGGCACGTTGTTGCAACCAACGGATCAGCGCGTGCATCCCATGCCCATGCAAACGGCTTTCGGTGTGGATGAGTTCGGCAAGGTGCAGCAAATTGGTGAGGCGGCGTTCGCCATCCGCGAAGGACAACAAGTGCGCATACAACCCGCGCTGGCGCAGCATCTGGCGGAACATCGGCATGAAACCTTGCGTATGCCAAACTTTATGCCAAGCGTGGAAGGCTTCCAACTCGGTTTCGAGCAACTCCGGCTGCTGGTCGAGCGCGTACAACTGGCTGGCGTTGTAGGCAAACAGCTCCGTAACCAAGGCTTGCTTGAGCGCCGATTCGCTGCCCGGTTCAGCGATGGCACGCAAGACCGCGCGAAGTTCGGCAGCTTCGCGGGTGCGGAAAATGCTGTCACGGGACTTTTGTACGCTGGAAATGCCGCGTACTAACAGTGCTTGGCGTACCCTTTCACCCTGCTTGCCAGTGCGCACCAATACCGCGATGTGTTTGCTTTGCAGTGCCTCATCACCAACAGTGGCGATACCCTGTTGCCCAGCGGTCAGTAGGCGGGCGATGTCGTCGGCGGTTGCTTCGGCGATCAGGTCTTCGACTTGGGTGGCGTTGTGTTCGTCGAGGGAAGTCCAGTTCCAAAGGCGTACAACAGGTAAATGTGGCGTTACGCACAAATCGGATTGGGGTTTTCCGGCTTCGACGGGTTCGTAGGTGATGGCGCTACGGAATGGGTCATCCGACTGTTTGAACAGGTGGTTGAGTGCTTTGAGCAAATCCGGGTGGGAGCGGAAATTTTTCCCCAGCGTGTGCTTGTGTTCGGTGGTTTGCGCGGCTTGCAGGTAGGTGTAAATGTCCGCCCCGCGAAAACCGTAAATCGCCTGCTTCGGGTCGCCAACGTAAAACACCCTTGGCTCTGGCGCATCGCAATAAATCCGCCCAAAAATCGCGTATTGGATCGGGTCAGTATCCTGAAACTCATCAATCAGCGCCGCACGGTATTTCGCCGCCAAACGCGGGGCAAAATCGGCATGTTGTTCCAGTGCTTGGTTCAAATGCAGCAGCAAATCGTCGAAAGTCAGGATACCCAATTGCTGCTTACGGATCGGCAATTCGCGCCGCAAGTGATGCAGCAGTTGCAAACGCAAGTGTTCAAGTGCCGCCGTTTCGTTGGTGTGCAAAGCCGTGTAAGCCGCCAATAAGGTTTCAACCTGATTAAAAAACGCATGGCTGGGCGTAGCTTTACCCGCTTTGGTCTTTTCACGCAAAAACGCGGGGGTGAAACGCTCCAAAATGTCAGCAGGAAACCCCACTTCCCCCAGCCCCGCATCCAGCTTTTCCGCCCATTTCTGCACATAATCTTTGCGGTAAGTCGAGCCATTCAATACGCCGGATAGCAACAAATCAAGCACGGTATTACGTTCCGCCGCCCATGTTTCCTGAGATGCCTGTAACGCACTGTTGAACGTGGTTTGCAACACTGCGAAATTTTCCGCATCCACCATCGGAATGTCTTCGTGCAAATACGGCTTGCCAATGAAGTTGCGTACCGTTGCCAGCAAGTTATCGGGCGTCAGGTTGTGCTTTTGCAGCAAATTCAGGTGCAATGTGTCGGGGGTGAGGAAATGCTGATACCAGAATTTATCCGTCAATTCGGTAAGCAAACTGTCTTCGTTCGTCACCAATTCACTTTCAAACGGCAAGCGGGCTTCAAAGGCATTTTCCGTCAGTACCCGTTTGCAGAAACCGTGAATGGTGAAAACCGCCGCTTCGTCGAAACTGACCAGCGCCAATTGCAGGCGTTGGATGCAGGCAGGCAGTTCTACCTCTTCCAATAAGGTTTCGTAGGGTTCTTCGCTGACGCGGTTTTCTAGGAATGCCAAGGCATCCGCCAAGCGTTTACGGATACGGTCACGCAGCTCAGCGGTGGCGGCTTCGGTGTAGGTAACGACCAAGATTTGGTCTACGCGCAGACCGTACACCGCGACCAAGCGCAGGTATAGCCAAGAAATAGTCCAAGTCTTGCCGGTTCCGGCACTAGCTTCGATCAGGTTGGTTCCCGTTAGCGGGACGGTTTTGGCGTCGAGTGTTTGCATGGGTCAAACGGCAACACTGTGGTTAGTCGTACCCTGTTGTGCCGGACGTTGCATGATGACTTTGAACTGGTTGCCTTCGCGGTCGTCAACGAATTGGATAAAAGCGTAACTTTCCAGCGCTCGCGGAATGCCGCTGCCCAAACCCCGGTAAGGCATTTGCCGGGTCGCGTGCGAAGCAATGATCGGATTACGCATATTCGACAAGCCGAAACGGATTTGCGCAATGGTCAAGTGGTTAGGCAAATGACCGGGGCTAATGATTTCTACCCGGTCGGTAAACATCAGGATGCGGATCGGTGCGGAAATGAAGTAATCACGGTGGATTAGGGCGTTGACCAACACTTCTTGTAAGGCGATTTCGGGAATTTCGAGTTTACCGAGGCTATTTACACCTTGCCCTGCCTGCAAGCGGTGCAGGTTGCGGGTGATAAACGACAGCGACTTTTCATACTGGGCAATAAGGGAGCCTTCGATGTCTTCACTGTCGCGGTAGTGTTGGCTGGCGATGCTTGTGCCGTCGATGTAAACGGCTTTGACCATGAAAGCGGGGCGAAATTGTTGCGGATTTTTACCGAACAGCAGTAGGCCAGCCAGATTGAGTTGTTGCCCGTTGCCGATGTGCAGGCTTTTGATAATTTGCGCTATTGGCAAACCCGACTCTTCCAGCGTTTGTTGGTAGCGGTTTTCAAAGTACTCGGCGAGGCGTACCCGCTGGATGTCTTGCGGGGTGGTGCTGGGTATGAGGGTTTCTTCGGCATAGATCAGCCCGGTTGCTTGAAACATACGCTGGATTTCTTCACGGGCGGTGACGTGGCGTTTGTCTGCGCCTGCCTTGACCCAGATGCGGGCTTGGTTATCCATATAGGGTTTGTTCAAGCCTTCAGGCACACTCACGACCATTATCATGCCTTGTTCGAGGGTCATGTTTTGTGTGGTGGGGTGAATCGGTGGGCGTACATGCTGGGATGAGGCGTTGGATAGCAATTGGTTCAGGCGGGCGATGTCTTCACGGCTCAAGCCCGTGATGTTGCCACTGTCTTCTACGCCAATGATGAGGTGTCCGCCGCCAGCGTTGGCAAAAGCAACCAGTTCAGCCGCCAAGGAATCCACGTTGGTGAAGTTACGCTTGAACTGGTGTTGGCTGTCTTCGCCTTGGGCTAGGATGGTTTGAAGTTGCTTGATGTCCATAGTCTAACTATAAATTTCACTAACATTCAGGCTAAAACCGGGCAGGAACGCAATTTCTGACACACAATCATCACCCCGCAGCAGCACCGAATCCGTCGCGGAGGTAAACACTTGCAAGGTTTTGTTACGCGGATTGGCAAACCACACTTGCAGCACACCGATAGAAAAATACTCTTCCAGCTTTTCTGCCATATCCACCCACGAATCACGCGGCGACAAGACTTCTACCACCAATTCTGGCGCAACATCCAGATACGATTTGGATTGCACTTGTTGCAAGCGTTGGTGGGAAATGAACAGTACATCAGCCGCACGGATGCTATCAGGGTTACGGCGGATGTATACACCGACCTCACCCGTCATGACTTTGCCGAGATTGTGCTGACGTAAAAAACTTTTGAGGTGAAAGGCAATGTCGCTTTCTGTTGCGCCATGTTCGTAGCCTGTTGGGGACATGTTGCGTAACTTTCCTTTTATTAGTTCCACACCGGGCATATCACCCATAGCGTAAAGCTCATCTGCCGTAATGAGTTTGTCTTCAATTTCTAACAGTGTCGCGGTAGACATGGTATCGACTCGCAGTAATGGCCTGTTTTGATTGTAGCGGATAGCGGCAACATGATCCTATCAAAAAAAATCGCCGCGCCTTGTCAACCAAATCAAATCCCAGCCGTTTTACCCGTTAAGTTTGCATTCAGCCAGCCAGTCAGGATGGCCAGCTAGCCGGAAGCAAGCCTTAGATAGTCCCCTTTATAGATCATCATAAAAACACCAGAGAGCCCTTATTGACCCTCCCCATTGCGCCGGGGAGGGTTTCCATTTTTGGGGGCATTGCACAACCCATTCCCCCGCTATCATCCCGCACCGTGCCACGTAAAATTTTTTCGATTTCCTGTCAACCCGATCCAAATCTTTGCGTTAACCCTGTTAAGCTACCGTTCAGCATTCGATGCCACGTAAAGGCAAACCCAGCGGCTCGGCAGCTTGACGGACGGAAGGCAGGCCACCAACTGTCCACCAAACCCAGAATGTTTAAACTATCAAGGAAGTAATAAAATATGAAACTGTTTAGCAAAATTGCTGCTGGCATCCTCTCTGCCACACTGATGTCCCCTTGTGTATTTGCTGATAACACCGTGAATGGCTCAGGCAGCAATGCGGTTGGTAGCCATAACACAACGAGCAATCACGACGGCGGGACTGGCAATACCACGACCACCAACACTAACAGTGGCAATACCACCAACACCAATAGCGGTAACACCACCCACAACACTAACAGTGGCAACACCACCGTTAATGTGAACGTCAGAAAGGTACGTGCTGGCGTCCCATCCGTTAAGGTTGGCACGGTTCAAGTCGACTAAGCACTTCGTCTAGCGCAGCGCCCGCCCCGCTGTCCGGTTGGGCGGGTTGCTGAATTTCACCCGCACCCGCAAGCGCCGCAACACTTCCGCAGGCAAACTGTCTGGCAACAAAATCAAGGTATACAACTTACCGCCGCTGGCACGCAAGTTCAGCACGCACAACCACGGATGCAGGAAACTGCTATCGCTTAACACCGCAAACTTACTGCCGCTGCCCGTATGCACGCGCCATACATCCACGCTGTAAAACGTCGCATCGAGTACGCTATCCCGATGGCTGCGGGTAATGTGCAAACGCCAGTAATAGCGGAAAGAAATAATCAGTGGGACAAATAACGGCAGGATTCCCCACCACGGCAAGGCGGGCATCAAGATAAGCACCACCCCAGCGAGTGCGTGGGTGGCAATGATAAAAGCCGCTAACAGGCGTGAAACCTCCGCCTGCAAATGCAAGGGAGGTTGGGTATTATCCATTCAACTTAGCAGACCAGACCACGTAACAAGCTACGGGCATTCGCCATGCCAACGGTCAGGTTGTGGTGAATTTCTTCCATGCTGATTTCTTCGTCGCATTTGCCTGCCGCCCAATTGGCGACCACGGCACACGCGGCGTAGCACAAATCCAATTCGCGGGCGAGCGCCGCTTCCGGCATCGCGGTCATGCCCACCAGATCGCAACCGTCACGTTCCAAGCGGGTAATTTCGGCGGCAGTTTCCAAACGCGGCCCTTGGGTGGCGGCATACGTACCGTGCGGCACGACTTCCACTCCGGCACATTCTGCTGCTGCCAGCAAGGCATTGCGCACTTCCGCACAATAAGGCCAGGAAAAATCAATGTGGGTAACGTGTTCCAATCCATCTTCAAAGAAGGTGTGCGCCCGCCCGTAGGTGTAGTCGATGATCTGGTCAGGAATCACCAAACGGGTCGGCTGCATCGCCGGGGTAATGCCACCGACAGCAGCAATCGCCACAACCCTTTCCACCCCAAGGCTTTTCAACGCCCACATATTGGCGCGGTAATTGACCCGGTGCGGCGGAATATTGGCGGTGTAACCGTGCCGCGCCAGAAACGCAATGCGCTTGCCGTCGATCAGCCCGTGGGTAATCGGCCCGGACGGTTCGCCATAGGGGGTATGCACCACTTCGCGGTGGGTCACTTCCAGCCCTTCGATTTCAGTCAAGCCAGTGCCGCCGATCACGGCAAATTCAATGGTCATTTCACATTCCTTTTACTGCGTAAATACCGTTGGCGTTGCGCCAGTATTCTTTGTAATCCATGCCGAAACCGAACACGTAACGGTCAACCAATTGCAGCGCAGAAAAGTCGCATTGGATACCTTCCACCCGGCGGTCATGGTTCTTTTCAGCCAATGCCGCCACGTATACGCCCGCCGCACCGCGCTCCCGACACCAACGCACCACTTCGCGCAAGGTGTAACCTTCGTCGAGGATGTCGTCCACCAACAATACGTGCCGCCCTTCCAATGACGTTTCCGGCTCATGCAACCACGTAATGGTTTTTCCGCCGCTGGTCGCGCCCCGGTAACGGGTGGCGTGCAGGTAATCTTGTTCTAGCGGGAAATTCAGGCGCGTAAGCAAATGCCCCGCAGTGATCACCCCGCCGTTCATCACGCACAGCAGCAGCGGATTTTTGTCTGCTAACGCTGTGATGATTTCTGCCGCCATCACGTCCAAGGCTTGTTGGATGTCTGCCGCCGAATACAACAGGTCGGCTTCTGCCATCACCTGCTGCGCGTGTTCAATACTAATACCCATGACGTTTCCTCACACCAACGCAGTTACTTGTTCGACGGATTCACGCCAGTATTGCTGCTCCAGCAAGGCACTGCGGTTCATGAACGGCTTCCCGCACATGCGCTGCAAACGCTGGGTGGAAGCGGCTGAGGGTTGCAGCTTGGCCTTTTCCAAAATCTCAAGCGCCCCCGCACGGTTATTGCACGCCAGCACCATGTCGCAACCCGCTGCCAATGCCGCCTCTGCGCGGGCAGCGTAACCACCCGCCACACTTGCGCCTTCCATGCTCAAGTCATCGCTGAAAATTACCCCATCGAAACCCAGTTCCCCGCGCAAAATGTCCTGCAACCACACCGACGAGAAACCCGCAGGCTGGTCATCCACATTTTCATAAATGACGTGCGCAGGCATCACCGCATCCAAACCGTGCTTAAACAGTGTTTTGAAAGGGTAAACATCTTCTTCCATGATCGCACAGCGCTGACGGTTGTCGCGGGGAATCGCCAAATGCGAATCAGCCTGCACCCAGCCGTGACCGGGGAAATGCTTGCCGGTGGACGCCATGCCCGCTTCGCGCATCCCTTCGATGTACGCCCCCGCCAAAATCGTCACCACTTCCGGGCAACGGTGGAAAGCGCGGTCGCCAATCACTTGGCTGCCACCGAAATCCAAATCCAGCACCGGGGCAAAACTGAAGTCGATCCCCACCGCCCGCACTTCCGCCGCCATCAGCCACCCAGCGGAATGCGCCAGTTGCAGCGCTTCCAACGGGTCATCCTCGTATTTCGCGCCTAACTTCGCCAAGGGGGGCAAGCGGGTGAAGTCGTGGCGGAAACGTTGCACCCTGCCACCTTCGTGATCCACTGCCAGCAAAATGTCGTGGCCTGCCGCTTCGCGCACCGCTTGCGATAAATCTGCGATTTGGGTCGGCGAGACGTAGTTGCGGGTAAAAAATATCAGCCCACCAACCAAGGGGTTACTGAGCAAGGCGGCGTCGTCAGCGCTGAGTTCTGTGCCTTGAATGTCTAACATCACGGGGCCGATCGTCATTTATGTTATCCTCATGCGTCATGGCAAATCGTTGCTGCGCATTGTATTGCCTTGCCCCGTTTTTGTCTTTCCCTAATAAATATCAATCTATTTCACACAATCTGCCAAAAGGGGCTTGCGCTCAGACAATCAGAATATTATGATTTGCTTATATTAAGCATTTCCCTTTTAAAACGCGCCGCTTGGCGTACTTTCTTCCGCTAGAGGTACATTTCATGAAACACACAAAAATCGCACTCTTGGTCGCACTGCTCGCAGCTTCAGGCGTAGCTTCTGCTAACTTCTTCGACGGCTTCGACAACGGCACTGGCACTGGTCAAGGCCAAGGCTACGGTCAAGGCAACACCAGCGGTAGCGGTAACGGCTACGGCGCTGGTAACGGCGACGTAAACGGCTGGGGTCGTGGTAAAGGCAACGCTGATGGCGATGCTGAATTCACCATCACCTTCAAAGGCAAAGGCAAAACTGACATGGACGCTGACACCGCTGGTTCAGGCCGTGGCAACACCGCAGCTAACCTGTACGGTAACGGCTATGGCTACGGCAATGGCTACAACAACCTGTACGGCTACAGCAACAGCTCACAAAATGGCGGCAACAACCCTTGGGGTGGTTACGGTATGCCGGGCATGATGCAAGCGCCTATGCAAGCTCCAATGATGGCAGCACCTGCACAAGGTCAAATGGCTGCGCCAGTTGCACAAGGCCAAGCGCCTATGACAATGCCTAGCTACGGCCCAATGATGATGCCTGGTTACGCGCCAATGACAATGCCTGGCTACGGTATGCAACAAGCGCCTAGCTTCGAGCAAATCCAAAAACAAATGGAAATGCAACGCGCCCAAGCTGACGCTTTCTTCAAGAAGTTAGACGAACAGCGCAAAGCAATGGCTGAAAAAGCTGCCACTGCACCAGCTGCTGCTGCCGCTGCTCCAGTAGTTGCTGCTCCTGCTGCTGGCGCTGCTGCCCCAGCCGCTGTTGCACCTGCTGCTCCAGCCGCCGCTGCTCCTGCAAAGTAATCCAGATTTGACGATCTGAAAAAAAGGCCGGTTTTAACCGGCCTTTTTTGTGGCCTCGACACATTCCTTCACCAGCTCTGGCCCCCGGTAAATAAACCCGGTATACACCTGCACCAGACTAGCCCCCGCAGCCAATTTCGCCTGCGCCGCTTCGCCCGACATAATCCCGCCCACGCCGATAATCGGAATTTTGCTGTCCATGTCTGCACGGAACTGACGGATCACTTCGGTTGAATGCTGGGTCAATGGCATCCCGCTCAAGCCGCCTTGTTCATCCGCATGACGCAAACCTTGTACCGCTGACTTGTCCAGCGTGGTATTGGTGGCAATCAACGCATCAATTTGCACCGAGGAAAACACCCCTGCCATGTCGCGGATTTCCGCCTCCGTCAAATCCGGTGCAACCTTGATCGCTACTGGCACGTAACGCCCGTGCTGCTGTGCCAATTTGCTTTGCTCTTCGCGTAACGTCACCAACAGGTTTTTCAGGTCATCGCCGTATTGCAGCTTGCGCAAACCGGGCGTATTCGGCGAGGAAATGTTGACGGTGATGTAATGTGCGTGCAGGTAAGCTTTGCGCAAACCGATCAGGTAATCATCGGCGGCGTTTTCCACTGCTGTGTCGAAATTCTTACCGATGTTGATGCCAAGGATACCCTTGTAACTGGCCTTACTGACTTGATCCAGCAGGTAATCAATCCCGTAGTTGTTGAAACCCATGCGGTTGATGATGGCTTGCGCTTCCGGCAGGCGGAACAGGCGTGGCTTGGGGTTGCCCGGTTGCGGGCGCGGCGTGACCGTGCCGATTTCGATGAAACCAAAACCCAAGGCTCCGAGCGCGTTGATGTATTCACCGTTTTTGTCCAAGCCCGCAGCCATCCCCACGCGGTTAGGGAAATCAATCCCCATCACCCGTGTCGGCGCGGCAGGCTGTGCGTTGGAACGGATAAGACCCAGCAAACCGGCTTTGTTAGCCAGTTTCAGCGCATCAAGGGTAAGGTGGTGGGAGGTTTCGGCAGGAAGAAGGAACAGCAAGTCTCGCAGATGCTTGTACACAAAATAATCCCCGGTTCTGGATGAATCCGGGGATTATAAATTCTAAGAGAAGCCAAGCCAACATCTTTATGATTTTTATGGAAAACCAAAGTTTCACATGGATAATCATAAGGTTAAGCCAGCCGATTTCACCAACTTTTGTCAATTCTTGTTGTCTTTGATTACCGTTGAATAGCGTTACGCAGTAGCACATTGGTAGCACAGGAGTAGTTGAATGAACACCGTACAGAGACTATTATTTGGTCAAAAAGCAATCGCAAACTTACCCACCCCAACAAATGGGAAATGCGTTACATATTATGATTCACAGTTAACCGGACTCTGCGTCCGCGTGTACCCAACCGGGAAAAAAGTTTTTTACTTATATCGTAAGGTGCATGGACGCCCTGAGCGGATAAAGTTAGGTGCATTCAGCAGCATTACCGTACAACAAGCACGTGAACTAGCCCAAGGAGTGAACATACAGGTTGCCCAAGGGTTTAGCCCAACAGCATTGCGGCAAGAAGCCCGAAAGGAACTGACTATTGAAGAACTATTTGACATCTACCTGGAACGCCACGCAAAAATTCGCAAACGTAGCTGGGCTGACGATGAGAAGCGCTTCAAATACCACATGACCCAATGGAAACGACGGACACTCTCCGAAATCCAGCGCAGTGAAGTCATCACTTGGCATGGAAAAATAGGTAAGGAACGGGGTATTTATGCCGCCAACCATGCCTTGGCTATACTACGAGTCATGTTCAATAAAGCTATCGAATGGGAACTCTTTGAAGGTGCAAACCCCTGCACCAGAGTAAAAAAGTTCCGTGAGACATCGAGGGATAGATTTCTGCAACCGGATGAAATGAACAAGTTCTTCAATGCTGTTAATAACCTACCCGACCCAACCACACGGGACGTTTTCCTGATGTGTTTGTTCACTGGGGCACGCAAAAGCAACGTATTAGCTATGCGTTGGGAACACATCCATCTTGAACGCAACGAATGGCGCATCCCCATGACCAAGAACGGTACAGCACAAGTTTTACCCCTGATTGCAGCGAGTACAACTTTGCTCAAAGAACGGCAAAAAGTAGCAACAGGTGAGTGGGTATTTCCCTCAAATTTAAACAATACTGGTCACCTGCTAGAACCCAAAGGCAGTTGGGAGAAGATACGCAAAACAGCAGGACTTGAGGATTTACGAATACATGACTTGCGCCGTAGCCTAGGCAGTTGGCAAGCCCGTACAGGCGCAAGCCTTGTCATTATCGGCAAAACCCTGAATCACCAAAGCCCGCAAAGTACCCAAGTTTATGCCCGTTTAGATAGTGATCCGGTACGGCAGGCGATGGAAACGGCGGTAGCAGCGATGAAAAAGGCCGCCAACTTGGACAATTCCCCCACGCCCAGTTAAAGCGTGGCTTCAGAGCGACTGTATATAAATCATCAAATAAATAGGACATTAGAGCGGTAAAGCACTGTCCATTTGCTGACCTTGCCGTGCTTGTATGTGCCCAAGGGCATTAACGGGCGCTGCATTAATTGCCACCATGTGATTGATTCATTGGTGCACAAGCCCCCAAGCCCGTATTTTCTGCCTGAACAGGCACAGAAGCAGGCTTGATGACTGAAATACACGCACCCGTTCAGGCTCATTTATTAATTAGAAAATAATAATACCACTCATCGTTCTTAACCCTAATCTTGTTTGATTGGTTCATTTTTCTCTTTGAATGGGTGAATTTCTTCACAATCCTGCACTCTATAGCTATTTTTTATAGCAGATTATGGAGATGTCATGATGAAACGAAATTCATTGCCTAGTTGGTATCCTGCAAAGTGCCACAGTGAAAATCTACATTGGGGAGTGTCACAGTGGATTGGGGCACTGTCTCACCGCAGTCAGTTAGTTCGGGCAGAGGCTGAAGGTACACTGGTGGAGGAATATTTGGAGGCGGTTATGCGGGGGTATTGCCCTGTAATACCAGCAGCGACGGTATTATTTCCTATCGAAGTCGGACAACCAGATACCCTGTTGTTCAGGCGTTTTTCAGAAGCGTTGGAAGCAGCCCGCAAACAGCCTTACTCACTAGCTGGTAGCGGTATTTGCCAGAATGTTGCTCACCAGAAAAGCAAGTTCAAGCTGCTTAGCTTTATGGTGGGGCTGGGTAGATTACACCGTCTGCGCGTACTGGACTGGATTGACCTGTCATTATGGTCGCGCCTGTCGGATGTCAGTTTGGATGCGGGCTATTTGGGAGATATTTTCTGGCCTGACGAAGAAATTGATAGGCGTTACCGCCTTGCTACAGGAACCCGACCACTAGCTTGTCAATTACTTGGCCAATCAGTGATTTACAGCATATCAATGGTGTGCAACGAGTTGTAGGTATTGGTTATATACCCACACATTCATTAATTTTCTGGACATACCCAAAAGCGCGAAAACTCAATAAAAAGCACTTTAACTTGTCTGAACACAACTTAAAGGGGACTTTACTATGCCTCCACACCGGAAGGTACAACCTAAACGGCAACCTGCCAAAACCAAAACTTGCAACGCAGAAGTGCTTTCTGCCCCCCCTGTTCCCGCTGATTTTGCGATGGAGAACAGGCTCCAAACCCAAGCTGCCGCAGGCTACTTGGGTATTCGCAGCGAAACGCTTGCCCGTTGGCGTTCTGAGCGCCGAGCATTGGGGATTGAACAGCCCCACTTTTACCGTATCGGCAAAAGGGTTGTTTACCTGAAAAGCGACCTTAATGCATTCCTCCTAAAGCGGGGTGAGGCATCATTGGCAGTACTAAGAGCAAGCTAACAAGCAGTTTCTGGCTGCGAAACGCACGGGCAAAGATACCTTTGCCCATTTAGGGGGGATTTTGCTTAATTTTGGACACCTGATTAAAAGCCAGATGCTCTACTAATAGCAGAATTCTTTACTAACCAGCAAATTAGGGGATTTTGTTATGAGTGCTGATTTTGAGAAAAAACCGACAATAATCACCATCTGCTCCACCAAAGGTGGAGTGGGGAAAACCACGCTAACTGCCAATATCGGTGGTTATCTCGCTAGCCTTGACAAGCGCGTCCTGCTGGTGGATGCCGATGTCCAACCCGCCCTATCCAGCTACTACGAACTGACCAAAGATACTGGTCATGGGTTGGTGAGGTTACTGACTGCGGGAGATTTGGTCAATACCATCAACACCACATCTGCTGGTTGTGACCTGATCTATTCCGATGACCCGGAAGGGCAACTACAGGGTTGGCTATTAAAAACGGCGGATAGCTGGAGGTACATCAGTTACCGGCTAAACAAACTCAAACCTTCCTATGATTTCATTCTGATCGACACCCAAGGTGCAATTGGCCCCTTGCAGGATGCAGCCATCTTTGCGGCAGACATGCTGCTTTCCCCCATCCCCACAGAAACCATGTCAGCACGCGAATTCTCGCGTGGGCTAGTTAGTATGCTGATGCGGCTACGCACGTCATTCTGCAATGCAGGCTTACCAACCCCGCCATTATATGGGGTGCTATACCGGGTTGACCGCACCCGCGACGCTGCAAATGTGGTCAAAGAGATGCGCGGAGCCATGACAGGTGAGTTAGCCGCTGTCATCCAACAGGATGACGGTTGCCCTAACCTAGACATCACCATTATGGATGCAATGATCTCATCTTCGGTTGCGTGGCGGGAGGCTGCAACCCTGCAAGTACCTATCCACACCCTGACCAAATATCCAGTGGCAAAACAGACGCTGATGGCGGTTATCGCCGAACTGGGGATTTTGCCTGACCTCAATGTTGAGGAGGGGAAAGCATGAGCAGGGTTCCTATTTATGGACGGAAACAAATCGACTTGGGCGGTACTGTTGTTGAATCTTTCCTGATGGATATACGTGGGTTCTGTGGCAAACCAGATACCCGTGAATGGTGTGCCGAAATCAACACAAAAAAGAACTGCTGTACTGGTTGGGGGAATACGCCAGAGGAAGCGGCAGCTAAGGCATTGGCGTGGGAAATAGCCAAAATGGAAGCTGCACTGGTGGAGCTTAAACAGTTGCAGCAATCGTTAGGCGGTAAACCCTAATGACAGATAACAACCCAAACAATGCACTTATCCCTGTCTTGCGGACAGACTTCCCACAAGCATTCGATAGCGCAGCCTTGTCCGTCTTGCCCAAGGGTGAATTTGTCACTATCGGAATTGATGTATTTTGGGGTGAGGCAATGCAAATGACGCTGACCTTTGAGCAGGCCAAAGCCATGAGGGCAACACTTGACGATGCCATAGGCAAAGCTGCGTTTTGTGTGTTGCAGCGGCAACAGTCCGGGGAGCAGGGCCATGACGCAAGCCTGTTGGAATCTTTGGACAGGTTGTGTTCGTCGCTGGAGAGTGCAGCAGGAATAGCTGCCGAGGCACACTTTGCCAAGGAGAATGGCTCCAATGACCTGGCCCGCATCCGCCGGAATGCAATCAAAACCCGCCTACAGGATTTGCCAGCCGATATTGAACGGCTGCTATCTGCTATGCCAACGGACATGAATACATACACCGACTTGGGCGGTAGCCCCCTCACCGTTGAAAAAATGGTATGGCTGGAAAATGGGCGCTACTGGAAACCATCCGACCCTGCCGACGATACCAGCGGCGAATACCTGCCCTGTAGCCTGTATTGGATCGGCACGGATGAAGACAGCGACGACATCACCGTTTGGCTGAATGGCGATATGCAGGAGGTGAAAGCATGAGCAAGGCAAAAAATACCAGACGCACATGCGCATCATGTACATACCGCGTGCAGGATGAGGGCGGGGATGGTTGGTGTGAATTGCACAAGGTTTCGGCATCTACCGATGCTGCGTGCCCTGATTACCATCAGCAGGTTGCGGTGGCAAAACCACCTGTCATCCGCCTGACCAAAAAGCAAAAGCAAGACATTGCCTGGCAACTCAAAAGCATGACGCTGGCAGGGGCAATGGCCTTGGCAACCAACGATGCAAACCGCTTTAACGCCATCAATGACAGCCAGCAAGCCATCATTCATGCGCTGAGGGTATTGGGGATAGGCGACATGGAGGGATGGGGCAAGGCGGAGGAGTCATGAGCGAAGACAGTCGCCCACAAACATATTCAGTACGGCTCAATCCAGAACTACGCCACCACTTGGAAACTGCCGCCAAAGCTGCGGGCAGGTCGCTCCATGCAGAAATATTGATGAGGCTATCTGCAAGCCTCGGCAATAACTTTGAGTCATTCAATTCTGGCGTACAGAGTTCCCTTATCCAATTAATCAGGGAAATTGCAGGGGAGGTCGCGGAACAAAAGTTTCATGACCGGACGCTAAAGCGGGGATGAAGTCATGACAGAAATAATGGTGAAGCCATGAGTGAAACACAAGTCACACTGAACATTGAAATACCGGAATGGGCAATTGGCTGGTTACAGACCTTTGTTGACCGCGCCTATTTCGACACATTCAAGAATCTGGCAGAGAACTTCGATGAAGATGAGGCGTACCAGTTGCGTAATGCCGTTTATGCAGTCAATGCCGCAATCATAAAAGCAGGGGGGCAAAAGCATGATTGAAGAAGCCAAAAAGAAAAGCAGCTTGTTCGCAGGGCATTTCGGCAACCCCGGAAACATCCCACCACCCAGCGACCCGATACAGGTCACGACGATGGTGGTGGATGTTGACCGGATTTCATTTTTTGCCGGGAACCCCCGGCGTTCCCCAAATGAGAAGTACCAAGAAATCAAGGAATCCATCCGGGACACCGGCTT
>NZ_JAQTLS010000022.1 GCF_028714775.1 Thiothrix sp.
TGAAATTGAAGAGCAATCCATCGAAATTACGTATTAACGTGAACTTCTTGGGTTGCTTGCTTCTGTGCCTATTGCACTTACCACAAGCCCCCACACAAGTTTTCTGGCTTCTCTTTTTAAACATCGCACAACCTCTGGGGCTGTGAAAGAGGGCGAATCTTATAAGTTTTCAGTATCAGGTGTCAAGCACTTTTTCTAAAAACTTTTTCGACCCACTGGGAAGGGATTTTGCACTAAGTGCTTGATTTCCCTCCCGTTTCAGCGGCGTTTGCCCCTGAAGAAGTTGCGCATTATACAGACCACACAGGGGTCGTCAACACTTTTATGAAATTAGTTAACACAATTCACACCACCCAATTCCATCCTGTTGATCTGCAAGCTGAATCCAGTTTTGCTCACAATCCGCCCCCGCACATAAAGCCTTGTGTGCATAGGCAGGCAGGTTGTTATTTTCGCTCAAATGCATACCAATCAGGTGTTGCAAGCCACTCAAATCAAGCTGCCGCAGCAGTTCACTGGACTGCCGATTGTCGAAATGACCATAGCGCCCAGCCACCCGCGACTTCAAAGAAGGCGGATAAGGGCCATCCGCAAGCATTTGGGCGTCGTAGTTACACTCCAACATCAAAGCATCAAGGCGCTGCAACATTTGGACAATAAGCGGGGTATAGCTTCCCGTATCCGTCAGGATTCCCAAGCGGCGAGCACCATCACTGAAAACAAACTGACAGGGTTCACGGGCATCATGCGGCACAGGAAAGGGCGCAACATGCAGATCGTTGATAGCCAACTCTTGATGGACGTTAATGTAATGGGTTTGGGCAAAGCGGGTGTCACGCATCGCATGATACGTGCCAACAGTTAGCCAGACAGGAAGGTTATAACGACGGGAAAGGCGACCGACACCGGATGCGTGATCGCCGTGTTCATGTGTAACAAGGATCGCCGTCAGCGACTGAGGAGGACAACCTAAGCGATGGAGCCGCAATTCGGTTTCTCCCAAGGAAAAACCGCAATCAAGAAGAATCCGGGTATTGCCGGATTCTATCAAGGTTCCATTGCCTTTGCTGCCACTCCCCAGCGAGGCGAAACGCAGCATTAGCGCTCGAATTCAGACTTCAAACGTTCCAAGATGCTTTGTGCAGCACCTGCTTTCAATGGCGTACCATCCACATCACCGATGGTAATGACACTACGGTTGCCCGCATCGGCAATCATGACTTGGTAGTGGCTACCAATCTTCATGACATCACGGTCAGACTTGAACATACGGGTGAAGAAGCCTTGCTTTTCACCGCGATCTGTATCGCCTTGGTAAGTGGCAACGTAGACACCCTTGCCACGCTGCTGGTCTTCAATGCTCAAACCGATGCGCCCCAGCATGACGCCGGTACGAACCCATACATCATTTGCACCACCACCAACCATCAAGGCAGGATAGCCACCTTCCAATTGGGTCATCGCCACAGGCACGGAAGTCAAGCTGGCTTCTGGAATTGGCGCAGCATTTCGGCTTGCATCACCACCCTGCATGAAGATCATCAGGCGATTAAGCATTTCGCCTTCCAATTCCGGCTTGGAAGGCTTGTATTCCCACTTCGTACCCGTACCGCTCACATGCTCTTCGGCACGCTCGTGACTGAGGTAAACATTCGTCGCCCCCGCAGATGGGCGCTCTAAACGGATTTTGAAACGGTCACGGCTACCGGCGTCATACATGCCTTCAAACGCTTTACCCAAGGCTTTGCGAATGAAGTCGAGCGGGATTTCAGCTTTGTTTTCAGCCCAATCGGTTTCCATGATGCCAACACGCGGCTCATCACGCTTGATGTCCACACCCATGACACGCCAGAATTCTTGCAGCTTTGGCCACACGGCGTCTGCCGGGGCGTTGACCTGCAACCAACGGACATTGCCATTACTCATGAGCTGGATACCTGCATTCACTGGCAGGACAGCGCGGCTGTTATGCCGCGCCTCACCACGCGCCAAAGCGCTGGCACTGACCGAACCACCCGGCATAGCAGAATAGGTCGGGTCGTAATCAGGCGCACTCAGGTCAGGGGGAACTTCAAGTGCGTTGATACTTTTGTTGTTCTTATAGTCAATTCGATCGCCCACATCAAAATCAAGGGATTGGCAGGCTGACAAAACCAACACTGAGCTAGCGATCAGGATGGCGGATGACAAATGGCGGATATTCATGGGGTTCATTGTATATACCGTTTTATTAACTAATACACTCTATTCCTGCTTTACGCATCGCCGCCAGCACTTTCGGCTGAACCGCATCTGAAAGCGGTACAAGCGGCAAACGGATACCTTGCACATCCCCGTAACCCATCTTTGCCAATGCCCATTTGACCGGGATTGGATTGGGTTCAAGGAACAAATCTTTATGCAAGTCTTCCAGCGTCGCATTGATGCGGGCAGCGGTTTCCCGATCGCCTGCCAATGCAGCAGCACACATTTCATGCATGGCTCGCGGTGCGACATTCGCGGTAACTGAAATGTCACCTTTGCCACCCACCAGGATCAACTCCATCGCGGTAGCATCGTCACCACTGTAAACATCCATGCGGTCGCCACAACGGTTCATAATGTCTCTGGCTCGCTCCAGATTACCCGTGGCTTCCTTGATACCAACAATATTGGAAATGCCCGACAAGCGTTCGACCGTTTCCGGTAACAGGTCACAGGCAGTACGCCCCGGCACGTTATAAAGGATTTGCGGAATGGCAACCCGTTCGGCAATCGCTTTATAATGCTGGTATAAGCCTTCCTGAGTAGGCTTATTATAGTACGGCGTTACCAAAAGACAGGCATCAGCACCATCTTGCATGGCGATTTCCGTCATTTCAATGGCTTCTGCCGTACTGTTGGAACCTGTGCCTGCAATCACGGGAATCTTGCCCGCGACCAGCTCAATCACACGTTTCATGACATGGCGGTGTTCCTTGTAATTCAAGGTTGCCGATTCGCCGGTCGTACCCACTGCCACGATAGCGTCCGTGCCGTTTTCAAGATGGAAGGCTACCAATGCTTCCAATGCCGCTTCATCAACCGCCCCCAGTGCTGTCATTGGGGTGATGATTGCCACCATACTGCCGCGAAACATGCGATCCTCCAAAAAATAATTTGACAGCATACTACTGGCGCGGTTAATGAAACACAAGCATTACACTCTACCCTGAAATAGGAGAAACGCATGACTATCCCGACGATTGGCAACCCGCTGGCAGACTTTACGGTTGCAGCGACTTCTGGCAAAACCTTCCGGCTATCCGATTTTAAGGACAAGGCCAACGTTGTCCTTTATTTTTACCCCAAGGACAGCACACCCGGCTGCACAACAGAAGGCCAAGATTTCCGCGATAACCATGCGCAATTTCTGGCAGCAGGCACGGAAATATTCGGCATTTCCCGCGATAGCCTGAAGTCGCACGAGAATTTCAAGGCGAAACAGGCATTCCCGTTTGAATTGCTGAGCGATGCTGATGAAGCACTGTGCAACCTGTTCGATGTCATCAAGCTGAAAAATATGTATGGCAAACAGGTGCGGGGGATCGAACGCAGTACGTTCTTGATTGACAAACAGGGCATCCTGCGCAATGAATGGCGTAAGGTTTCTGTCAAAAATCATGTAGCCAGCGTGCTGGAGGCAGCCCAAGCGCTATCCTAAACCGCCTAAAGAACTATCAAGGAAACATTATGAGCCCGGTACACACCCAGCATAGCCATGAAAAACGCCTGTTTGTGCTTGATACCAATGTGTTAATGCACGATCCGACGGCGCTGTTCCGTTTTCAGGAACATGACATTTTCCTACCGATGGTGGTGCTGGAGGAGTTGGATCGCGGCAAGAAAGGTGTTTCCGAAGTTGCCCGCAATGTGCGCCAAGTCAGCCGTTTTATGGATGATTTGATTTCCGACGCGAGGGTGGAAGGCATCCGCGAAGGCATTTCACTGGCTAGCGATTGGCTCAAAACCAATGGCAAAGGCGGGGCGAGCGGCAAGCTGCTGTTCCAAACGGAAGCACTGAACCAGAAATTACCGCCGAACTTGCCGGGGGATTCGCCGGACAATACCATCCTGACGGTGGCACTCAGCTTGCAGGACAAGTACCCCGAGCGGGATGTGATTCTGGTTTCCAAAGACATTAATTTGCGCATCAAGGCCACCATCATCGGACTGAAGGCGGAAGATTATTTCAACGACCAAGTGCTGGATGACACCGACCTGTTGCCGACAGGCTTCCACGAGTTGCCAGCGGATTTCTGGGAACAGCACAGCAAGGTGATGGAATCGTGGCAGGAGCGTGGGCATACATTTTATCGCCTGCACGGACCGATGATCCGCGATTGGTTGCCGGGGCAATTCATTGCTATTGCGGGCGAACAGCCGTTTCAAGCCATTGTGCGCCAAAAAGCGGAAGACCATGTGGTGATCGAAACCATCCGCGATTTCACCGAGCCGCGCCACGCAGTGTGGGGAATTACTGCACGTAACCGCGAGCAGAACTTCGCTGTCAACCTGTTGATGGATCCAGAAATCGACATTGTTACCATGCTGGGTGTTGCCGGGACGGGTAAAACGCTGCTGACACTGGCAGCAGCGTTGGCGCAAACGCTCGACGAACAGCTTTACAAAGAAATCATCATGACCCGCGTGACCGTGCCCGTTGGTGAGGACATCGGCTTCTTACCGGGCACGGAAGAGGAAAAAATGGCACCGTGGATGGGCGCGTTGATGGATAACTTGGAAGTCCTGACCCAGCCAACCACGGGCAGCAAATGGGGACGCAACGCCACCGACGAGTTCCTGATGAGCAAGATCAAGATCAAGTCGCTGAACTTCATGCGCGGGCGCACCTTCCTCAACCGTTTCATCATTATTGATGAGGCGCAAAACCTCACGCCTAAACAGATGAAAACCTTGATTACTCGCGCAGGGCCGGGGACAAAAGTGGTCTGCCTTGGTAACATCGCGCAAATTGATACGCCTTACCTGACGGAAACGTCCTCTGGCCTGACGTATGTGGTTGACCACCTCAAGGGCTGGGAACACGCTGGGCATGTGACTTTGCAACGCGGGGAACGCTCACGCTTGGCGGATTACGCTTCCGAACATTTGTAATACAAGGATTTGATATGTTGCATGATTTTGTCGGCTGGGTATTAGCCACAGTGGATGCATGGGGTTACTTGGGCATCTTTATTGCGATGGCAATGGAATCAACCGTGCTGCCCATTCCGAGTGAATTGGTGGTCATTCCGGCAGGCATGTTGGCACACCAAGGTAAAATGGACTTAACATTGGTGGTATTGGCATCCACTTTGGGTAGCCTTGTGGGTGCTTCCATCAACTATGCTTTCGCCTTGTGGGTTGGTCGCCCGTTTTTGGAAAAGTATGGCAAATACTTTTTCGTGCGCCCTGCCCTATTGCACAAAACCGATGCTTTTTTCCTCAAGCACGGCGCGATTTCAACCTTTACCGGACGCTTAGTGCTGGGGATCCGTCACTTGATTTCCTTGCCTGCGGGACTGACACGGATGAATCCGGCAGCATTCGCGTTATATACCATCCTCGGCGCAGGATTATGGTCACTGGTATTGGCATTGTTTGGCTACTTCATCGGCGGCAACCAAGCGCTGATTGAAGAAAATAAACTGCTGATTACTGCGGGTGTGCTGAGTTTCGTATTACTGGTATTGGCGGGGTATTATTTTTGGCAGAAACGGCAAACCGCGTAAGGTTGCCAACAACCGCAATGTTAGTTACCAAGCTGTGCGGCTTCTGCCGCCGCCTTGGCCTCATCCGCCTTCCTATCCACCAACCAATCGGTTACACCTGCCCCAATCCACATACTGAATAGTGCGACCCAAGCCGTAATGACCAGCAATGCCCCGCCCGTTACGCCCGCACCCACAGCGCAGCCACCTGCTAACATACCGCCAAAACCCATTAAAGCAGCGCCAATCAAAAAACGCGCAAACCCACTGTCCTCGGTAAATTTCTGCCATTTGAACTCGCGGGTAAGCAATGCCGCAGACAGCGAACCCATAAACACACCGGGAACAAGACCCACGTCAAAACTCAGTGGCAACTGCGGCTGGTTGATCAGCCCCATCAACGTATCTGCGGAAGAACCCGTGAAACTCACACTTTTGACCTGCACGATGTCGAAAGAATTTGCTGCCTGCCAACTGGTCAACAACCAACCCAATGCCACACTCAGCCCTGTAATGACTGCGGCGAAACCCCACCACTTATTGACTTCATGGCGTTTGGCGAACCATAGGGCAAACAACAAAAACACCGTCCCCAACAACAAACCGCCGTAGGATGGCAGTAAATAGGCAAAGCTACGGGAATCACCATCAACCAACCACCAAGACGACATTTCTTCGCGTAACGGGGAAAGCCCACCGCGCAGCGATGCTTGTGCAACAATGGTAACAACCAGCCCCGCCACCATCGTGCGCATATTACCCGTAGCAGACAACACCAACAGGCGGCTGGCACAACCACCCGCCAACACCATGCCCCCACCAAACAATAAGCCACCAATAATCGCACCAGACATTGAGCCTACGTTATTCAACTGGCGGATTTGCCGGGTATCAATAAGCCCTGCGTCAATGAAATACTGCGTACCGATCATGGCTGTACCAAAAGCCAGCAGCCAGATAGCGAATTTCTTACCCGACTGACCACGCCAAAATTCCACGCAAGCTGCCCGTAAACAAAAACGGCTTTGTTGCGCGAAAACACCAAAAACAAGCCCCACCAACACACCGAGTATGGCGGAAATTTCTTCGGTACTGAACCCATCAAATAATACGTCGTAACTCATTTCACTCTCCGCTCCCCGTGAGGATGACACAGGAAACCATTCAAATAGCAGTCGCCTATCTTAATCAGTATATAAGCAGGCACTAATGATATGTATCAACATATGCGCAACCAGCAATAAAAAGAACAGCCCTTCCTCCACCTGACAGATTCTCACAATAAACTGATATTTATCACATTTATACATCCTATGCTTCGTTGAGTTTTGAATACAGCGCTCCTACACTTTAACTGTAGTTCCGTGTAATCAGATGAACAAAAAAGCAGTTTCGTTCGGTTATTTTCATAACAAATACATGCCGTTAGAAATATAAGGGAGTGCGTCATGAGCAAGCAAATCAATGTTTCCTTGAAAAATATCAGCCCCCCATCAACGAAAGCGATGAAAAAACAAGTTCTGCTGGCCTTGTCAGCGCTATTCATTATTTCAACAAATGCTTGCTGGGCAGCCGATGATCCCACAGGCATCAAAGTCAAAGCGGATATTTGGGCAGCAAATGGCTCAAAATATACCGAAACCGCCAGCGCACCCGGTTCCAACGCGCCTCATGGCACACTGGACACCAACTTTCTGAAACTCTCCGCAGAAAAAAGCTTTGGCAAGATACACGTAGAAGGCGTCCTGAATAGTGGGAACATCCTCAAGCAAAAAATGTATCTGGATCAAGCAGAAACCGACCGAGTGGATATTGACGGTGACATCATCGGCGGCGAGATCAATGGCTATTACCGGATGGGTACGCCATCCCGCTATCTTGACGCTGGGGTAGGTTATCTTCACTCCAAAACAACCAAGGAATTTTATAATCACACGGTCGCAGGAGTTCCTGATGCTGCCAGACAAGGCAATTTCGGCAATTTCAAGATGACCACCGATGTCCTAGCCGCCAAACTGCGCGGGCGGACAATGCGGGGAAATGTTGGCGTGGAGGGCAGCGCCTCTTACGGACCAGCATGGAATAGCACCACCGTGACAGGATGGGCTGGGACAACCCACGAAAAGGCCAAAGGTTACAATTCCATCCTTGAAGGCGCTGTCATCTGGACACCACGACCTGCGATGGAAGTGAAAGCTGGCTATCGGGACGAAACCCTTTACTTCGATCCACCTTCTGAAGGCAAGCATGACTTGGACATCAAATTTAAGGGATTTTTTGTTGCAGGCATCTGGCAGTTCTAACCAACATTTACCCCACCTGTAACTCGTGGATTAAAAACTCCACCACCGCCCGCGTCTTTTCCGGCAGGAACTGGCGCGTGGGGTAAAGCGCATACACTGAAATCGGCGGTGCGGCATACTCCGGCAGGATACGCACCAATTCTCCCGTGAGCAGTGCGTCTTCCAGCTCAAAATCTGGCATGAAAGCAATTCCCACCCCGGCGACCGCCGCCTGTTTGAGCACTTCGCCGTTATTGGCGCAGAACTGCCCGCGTACCTGCACATTGATCTGTTTGCCAGCCTGATCGTAAAACGTCCAGCCTTCGCGCTGGCTGACATTGGTGTAAATCAAGCAGCGGTGCGCTGCCAATTCCTCTGGCGTTTGCGGCGTACCGTAACGCGCCAGATAAGCCGGGGATGCCACCGCCTGCAAATAGGCGTTTTCCAGCTTGCGGGCAACCAGCCGCGAATCATCTAACGCCCCAACGCGGATTACCACATCGTAATCACCACTGGCAGCATCCACATAAGCGTCATCCAACTGCATGGTCAGGTGAATATCAGGATGGTATTGCAAGAAACGCAGTAACAGTTTCGTCAGCCGCACTTTGCCATAAGTCATCGGCATATTGATGCGCAAGGAACCGCTGAGCTTGCCCTGCATCGCCTGCAAGTGCTGTTCGACGCGCCCCACTTCCTCAAGGATTTCGCGGCAATGCTGGTAGTAATACTGCCCTGCTTCGGTCACGGCAAGCTGGCGGGTATTGCGGGTCAGCAGGCGTGTACCGAGATCAGTTTCCAACATTTTCAGACGCTTGCTGACTGCCGCCACGGTTAAGCCGAGCTTGTCAGCAGCAGCGGTAATGGAACCCGCATCCACCACCGCGACAAAGTTCTGCATAGATTCCAAACGGCTCATGTTAACTATCCGTTAAAGCTGAATTCAATTTTGATGCCTTTATCAATTTCTAATTAAATCCTATCATTCTACTCATGTAAAGCAAACGCCTTATCAGGAGTAGCACGATGGAACTTATCCCCGCCAACTCACGCGGTAGCTTCAAAAATAACTGGCTCGATAGCCGCCACAGTTTTTCCTTTGGGGAATACTATGACCCGCAACGCATGGGTTTTTCCTCACTGCGCGTGATCAATGAGGACTGGGTGGCAGCCAAGGGCGGTTTTCCCATGCATGGGCATCGGGACATGGAAATTGTGACTTACGTGATGGAAGGCGCGTTGTCGCACCAAGATAACCTCGGCAATGGCAGCACCATACGCCCCGGTGACATCCAGCGCATGAGTGCCGGACGCGGGATTTTACATTCCGAATTCAACCATTCGGCACAAGAAATCGTGCATCTACTGCAAATCTGGTTATTGCCCAACACACGTGGCATCCAGCCCAGTTACGCGCAGGAAAATCTCCCACTGGAAATGCGCCGGGGCAAACTCCAACTGCTGGTGTCGGAAGACGGGCATGATGGTTCATTGACGATGAATACCAACACCAATTTGTACGCCAGCATTTTAACGGCGGGCGAAACAGCGCATTACACCCGCCCAGCAAACTGTGCTGTTTATGTGCATGTGGCACGCGGTGCACTAACATTGAATGGTTCGCCCTTAAAGGCGGGCGATGCGGCAGCAATACGCGAGGAAACGGAGCTGGATTTCAGTACGGATTCCAATGCCGAATTCCTGCTGTTTGATTTGCCATCGGTGAGGGACTAACCATGCAAATACGCAATTCCATACACACTTACGGCTGGGTTTCGATCCTGCTGCATTGGGGCATGGCGGTGGCTCTGATCGGCATGTATTGCGTCGGCACGTACATGGTTGATTTGGAATATTACGACCGCCTGTACCACACACTACCGACACTGCACAAAGCGACCGGCGTGGTATTGGGGGCTTTACTGTTGTTGCGGCTGGCGTGGATTTATTCGCAACCGCGCCCCTTGCCTGCCAATGGGGACGCGCCAACCATTACCCATCTGCTGGCGAAACTGGGGCATGTGGGCATCTACGGCTTGCTGTTTGCCCTGCTGCTCACGGGCTACCTGATTTCGACGGCGAAAGGCCACGGCATTGACGTGTTCGGCCTGTTTGAGTTACCCGCGCTGCTGCCTGCGGATAAAGACCGCGCTGACTGGGCAGGCGACATCCACGCAATCGCGGCAACCTTATTCATTTTCTTGGTCGGCGTACACGCGCTGGCTGCCTTCATCCACCACTTTTATTGGAAAGACCAAACCCTGACACGCATGTTAGGCAAGGCATAACGGAGACCACCCATGAAAAAAGCAATTGCTACTTCCCTACTCGCGCTGGGACTGTTCACTGGCACTGCGGCACACGCGGAAGATTACACCATCGACACCGAAGGGATGCACGCTTTCATCCAATTCCGCATCAAACATCTGGGCTATAGCTGGCTGTACGGACGTTTCGACAAATTCAGCGGTAATTTCAGTTACGACGAAAAGAAACCGGAAGATGCCAAAGTGGAAGTGACCATCGACACCACCAGCATCAACAGCAACCACGCTGAGCGCGACAAGCACTTAAGCAGCGACGAGTTTCTCGATGTGAAAGCATTCCCGGAAGCGAAATTCGTCAGCACCAAATACAGCGGCGGCAAACTCGAAGGCAACCTGACCCTGCACGGCGTGACCAAACCGCTGACGATTGATGTGAAAGAAATCGGTGCGGGCAGCGACCCGTGGGGTGGTTTCCGCCGGGGTTTTGAAGGCAGCACCAAGTTTGCACTGGCTGATTTCGGCATTGAAAAAGACTTGGGGCCAGCTTCCAAGGAAGTGGAAATGATTCTGGCGATTGAAGGTGTACGCAAGTAAACCGCAAAGGGGGCGGCGTTTTAGTCCACCGGCAAGGTGAAAGAAAACGTCGTTCCCTTCCCTACCCCTGATTCCACCCACAAGCGCCCGCCGTGCGCTTCGATGATCGAACGGCATAACGCCAAACCGATACCCATGCCGCGATCCCCTTTGGTGGTCACAAAGGCATCGAACACTTTGGTTTTGAGTTCATCATCCATGCCCGGCCCAGTATCGCGCACATCCACTTGCAACAGCCCGTCCGTATTCACGAAAGCGCGAAGCAATATCTGGCGTAAATGGCTGGGTGTTACCTGCATGGCGTCGATGCTGTTTTGCACGATATTCAAGATAACCTGTTCAATCTGGATGGCATCCACCGCCACCGGGGGCAAACCCTGCCGCACTTCCAACAATAGAGGCACATCCATGCGGTTTGCCTGATGTTTAACCAACAGCAAAGCATCGTGGATAACTCCATCCAAACTGACACGCAGTTTTTGCGGCTGTTGTTTGCGCACAAACGCCCGCAAGCGGCGGATAATTTCCGATGCCCGCAATGCCTGTTTCTGAATGCCCGCCAAGGGTTCAAGCAAGCGTTCGGGAGTTTGCCCACTTTGGATCATTCGCTGGCACGCCCCGGCATAATTTGCCACCGCCGCCAACGGCTGATTGAGTTCGTGGGCAAGGCCGGAAGCCATTTCCCCCATCGTATTCAAGCGCGACACATGCGCCAACTCCGTCTGGTGCTGACGCACATCTTCTTGCACCTGCCGATATTGCAATTCCTGCTCATGCAAGCGGTAAGCTAACCGAATCATGATCACCACCGCAATGAACACCAGCAGCGTTGCCAGCACCGATTCCACTTCCCGATGAGTTAAAGCCATGGATGCCAGCAACAACGGTAGCCAACCCAGCAAAATCGGGAACAACGCGATCAGGAACAGCCCACGCCGCGACAATGCCCCACCCGCCGTATCTGCCGCCACGATCCTGAAAAAACCCTGCTCTGGACGCGCCAACACAATCCCCCAACCCAGCACCGTAAAGGTCGTTGCCGCGTGCAAAGCCATGCCTTTCTGCCCAAACAGGTTAAAAAACACATCTTCGCCGTAGGCATACCCCAGAAACACCCCTACCAACGCCATCACCCCCAGAAACGCTGACCATTGCGTCAGCCGAACCAAAGCCCCCCGGTTAGAACCAAGTAACAGCAGTGCGATATTCGTCAGGGTAAATATTAATGCGGTGTGGGGCGACATTTTCAGGTCAGGCGGGGAACACGGCAAAAAGTCAGCCAATAAACCTTCAAGCCACTTATTCGGCAACCAATGAGCGTATTCCAACAGCGTTAAGAAACCCAACAAGCATCCCAGCACTGCCAACACCCAACCAAGGTCACGGCGCAAAGGTGAAATTGTAATGGGTTGGAGGAAATACAGTGCCGCCCCGGTCAGCATAAAAGCCACGGCGGAAGTCGGCTCGACCTGCGGCAACCCACCCGTCAAGCGGTAAAACATCGGCAGGCTACCCCACCAGCCGAGCAAAACCATCCCTCCGACCGCAACCACGAAAATTGCCGCACTCAAAGAAAGCCGATGTAAACGGCGCAAGTGGAATGCACTTAACATGTGCATATTCTACCGCAAACATAGGGTAACTACCTATGTCCAACGGTCGGATTTCAGTGGATTAGGCTTGCATTGGGGGTATCGCTGGCTTAGATTAGCCGCCCGCGCTGGGGATAGTAACTTAGCCCCCACTTAGCAGCTAAGTAGATGAGACCAATTCGATGTATTTTTATAATGACAAAAACAGCCAACCTGTAACCGGCTTCATATTCCACGTCCTATGCAAAATGCGCTGGGTTCCGGTATGGCTATTTTTCGGCGTTGGTGCTGCCGACCTTATTACGCACCTTCTGGCAGGACAAGCGATCAACTGGGCATTTCTTGCCGTCTGCATTTGCGCTGGCCTGCTCTTGTTTCAGATGGGTAGCGTACTGTGCTATCAGGAATACTGTTCCGAACAATTACGCCAGCAAGTGCGCCGCAAACAAGCCATGCAACAAGCACTTAACTCAAAGGCTTGCTAATAAACTCAAATAACGCGCAAAGCGCCGGGGTGGTATAGCCCCTGCTTGCGCCGCCGCTTTGATTGCACAACCCGGCTCATGGTTATGGGTGCAGTTATTAAAACGGCATTCCCCCAAATACGGTGAAAATTCAGGGAACCCCGCCTGCAAAGTCGCAAAATCCAGCCCTACCAGCCCAAAATCACGCACTCCCGGCGAATCAATCAAGGCTCCACCGGACGGCAAACGGTAAAGCGTAGCTGACGTGGTGGTATGCCGCCCTTCCCCAGTTTCCGAAATCGTCCCGACCCGGATGACTTCATCAGGCAATAACTGGATCGCAATCGACGATTTCCCCACCCCAGATTGCCCCACCACAATCGCGGTACGGCCTTGGATGGCTGCGAGAATTTCACCGATCCCTTCCTGATGGTCGGCGGATACATGCAGTATCGGGTAGCCGATCTTGACGTATTCTGCCAAACAGTTTTCCGCTTCCGCACTGGCGTGGCTGGCACGCAGGTCAGCCTTGTTCATCACCAGCAAGACATCGGCGGGTAAACGGCGGGCAGCAATCAGGTAACGGTCAAGCATTTCCCACACGGGCGCAGGTTGCCAACTCGTCACCACAATCAGTAAGTCGATATTGGCGGCAATGGCGCGGGCTTTTCCCCGGAAATCGGGACGTTCCAGCACATTGCGGCGCGGCAATAGGCGGGTAACAGCGGCATTGCCTTGCGCTTGGCGTTCCCATTGCACACGGTCGCCACAGGCAACTTCCAGTTTACGGCGCGTGGTACAGCGTAATAGTTCAGAATGGTCGGTTTCGACCAGCAGATCAGCACCAAAGCGGGTAATTACCTGCCCAATGCCGGAAGAAGGGGGAGTAAGGATAGTGTTTTCCGTCATCCGTCCATTGTGACGGAAAACACCCGGTTTGCCCACGTATTACGGGAATTTGTAATACGTTTGGTTCAAATAGGCGACGACATCCAGCACTTCGTCATCAAACCAGTTCGTGTCCAAGTTTGCATCACAGCGCCTGACCTGACTTTCCAGTGCGGCAAGATCAGCCACTTTCCGGTCAGGACGGGTGAACACTTCCGTGCCGTGGCACTTCAAACATTTGGATGTCTCAAACAGCTTTTGCCCATTGGCGGGGTCGCCCCCAGCATAAGCTACTTGCATGAGGAGCAAGCCACTACAGAGAATCATTACAGCTTTCATTTCACTACTCTTTCAGGGTTGTTGTTGTAAATGCGCAATCCGTATCGCTGCTGGCGGATGCGAATCATAAAATGCCGAATACCATGGATCAGGCGTCAAAGTACTCGCATTCTCCCTGTAAAGACCGACAAGGGCGGTAATCAGTTCCGCACTGCTTGATTGTTCCGCAGCGAAGGCATCGGCCTCAAATTCGTGCTTACGTGACCACCAAGCCATCAACGGGCCAATGAAGAAAGTAAACGCCGGGCTGACCAGCACAAACAACAGCAAAGCCATGTAGGTCGAGGCATGGGTGACACCCAAGGAAGTATAGAACCATTCTTGCTGCATCAACCACGCCACCGCTGCAAAACCTGCCAGCGTCATGCTCATCGACAGCAACATCCCCTTAACGATGTGCTTACGTTTGAAATGCCCCAACTCGTGCGCCAACACCGCTTCCACTTGCGCCGGGGTCAGGTGTTTCAGCAAGGTGTCGAAAAACACGATGCGCTTGTTTTTACCAAAGCCGGTGAAATACGCATTGCCGTGGGCAGAACGGCGCGAACCATCCATCACAAACACGCCCTTGCTGTTAAAGCCAGTACGTGCCAGTAGCGCATTCAAACGGTCAGCCACTTCGCCCTCTTCCAAGGGATTAAACTTATTGAACAACGGCGCAATAAATTTGGGGTAAGCCCACGTCATCAGCAGGGAAAACGCAGTCAGCGCCGCCCACGCATACAACCACCAATACGCCCCCGCAGATTCCATCAGCCACAAAATCAGCATGACCAAGGGCACGCCAATCAACAGTGACAGCGCGGTGGTTTTCAGCAAATCCGTGGCAAAAGTGACCGGCGTCATCTTGTTGAAACCGAAACGCTCTTCCAACACAAAGCTGCGGTACAGCGCAGAAGGGATGTCGATCAGGCTGGAAATCACCAGCATACTGACCACTACCGCCGCCCCGGTATACAACCCACTCCAACCGACACTGCGCCATTGCGCATCCAACCAGTCCAGCCCACCACCGAGCGTCCACACCAGCAGGATGACAAGGCCAATCAGTACTTCGATCCGCCCAAACGCACCTTTTGCCAGCGTGTAATCAGCAGCTTTTTGGTGCTCCTCCAGCGTCACCTTATCGGCAAACGGGGCGGGAACGGCACTGCGGTGGGTGCTGACGTGCTGTTTCTGGCGCAAGGACAAATACAGTTGCACCAAGGTGGAGGCGAACAGGAAAGTGAGAAAAATGTAAGTAAATGTTTGCATGGCATTTCTGGTAGTATTTCGGATTCTTCAAAGTTTAAGCAAGTGTAACGCAAGCAGCAAAATATATGAGTGTAAATAAGGAAAATCTAATCTGGATCGACTTGGAAATGACCGGGTTGGACAGCTTCAACGATGTCATTATCGAAATCGCCACCCTCGTCACCGACAAGGATTTGAATATATTGGCGGAAGGCCCAGTACTGGCAATCCATCAAGCGCATGAAACCTTGGCGAAAATGGACGACTGGAACCAAAAACAACACGGCGGCTCCGGTTTGGTTGCCCGCGTCAAAGCCAGCGAATGCACCGAACGACAGGCTGAACAAGCCACTTTGGAATTCCTGCGCCAATACCTCCCCGCAGGTGCATCGCCGATGTGCGGCAACAGCATTTGCCAAGACCGGCGTTTCCTTGCCAAACATATGCCGGAATTGGAAAAGTTTTTCCATTACCGCAATCTGGATGTCAGCACCTTAAAAGAACTCGCCAACCGCTGGAAACCGGGGTTAGCGTCAGGTTTCAAGAAAGAGTCATTGCACTTGGCGATGAGTGACATCCACGACTCCATCGACGAACTCAAATACTACCGCGAGCATTTCATCAAGCTCTAATCGTATTCGGTATCTTTCCAAATACGCAGCACAGCAAAAACATCGGCGGAGGTATGGGTTTCACGCCCAGCGATTTCTTCGGCCTTGGCGATGACTTCGGGGATGTGGGTACGCAAGAACGGGTTGGTGTCAAACTCCAGCCCCAGTTCAAACGGTACGGTAGCGCGGCCTGAATCCAGCAAGTCCCAGCATTCCTGCAAGCGTACTGCTAAAGCGGCATTGTCCGGCTCGACCCATTTGGCGAAACCGATGTTATCGACGGTGTATTCGTGGGTGCAGTACACCAGCGTTTCTGTCGGCAAGCGGGCAAGGCGTTGCAGGGATTCGTGCAGGGCATCCAACGTGCCATCAAACACGCGCCCGCAACCGTTACCGAACAAGGTATCACCGCAGAACAAGCTGCCTTCGCCGTAGTAAGCAATGTGCCCTGCCGTATGCCCCGGCGTATCCAACACCTCAAAATGCAAACCCAGCTCTTCCAACGTTACCGACTGGCCTTCGCCCAAGGCGCGGGTCATGCCCGGAATGTGTTCGCTGGCTGGCCCATAAACGGGTAAGCCCGGATAGGCTTCCAGAAACTTTTCGATGCCACCCACGTGGTCGCGGTGATGGTGTGTAATCAGGATGGCAATGGGCTGCATGTTACGTCGCTGCAATTCGTCCAGCGCGGGCTGCGCATCGCCGGGGTCAACCAGTGCTGCGTACTTGCGCTCTTCGTTGGTAATTAGCCAAATGTAATTGTCCGTAAAAGCAGGTATGGAAATAACCTGAATCATACATACACCTCAATCGTTGACAGCTCGCATCCGTGCATTTCAACTATAGCGTCCCGACGCTTATAATCGCATATTTGTAAGCAATCGGGGCGGATTTTCAGATGAACACCAGTATAGGCCAACTTTATATTGTTTCCGCCCCTTCCGGCGCGGGCAAATCCAGTCTACTTAACGCTTTGCGCGAACGGCTGGCGGATGTCGCCGTTTCCGTTTCGCACACCACCCGCCAGCCGCGCCCCGGCGAACAGGACGGCGTGCATTACCACTTCACCCCGGTGGAAACGTTCCGCCAGCAAGTCGCCGATGGCAATTTCCTCGAATACGCGCAAGTGTTCGATAACTATTACGGCACATCACGCCTGTCGGTAAATGCGCAATTGGAAACCGGCAAAGATGTGATCCTCGAAATCGACTGGCAAGGCGCACAGCAAGTCCGTGAACGGGCGCAAGGCGTGACCAGCATTTTCATCCTACCCCCCAGCACGACCGCCTTGAGCGAACGCCTGCACGGGCGCGGGCAAGACAGCGCGGAAACCATCCAGCGGCGGATGCGTGATGCGCAAAATGAAATTTCGCATTACCCCGAATACGATTACGTGGTCATCAATGACCAATTTGACACCGCGTTGGAAGAATTGGTTTGCATTTTCCGCAGTGAACGCTTGCGGCTGGCGCGGCAAACCCAGCGGCACGCCGCTTTGTTGCACGAGTTGGTAAACTAATGGGCTTTAACGTTGTTAAATTCTCGCGCCAATGGCTAAAATTCCTCCCGGAAGGTCGCCGTTTGGAACTGTATCCGCCGTGGTGGATGCTACGTATCAAGGTGCTGGCGCTGGAAAACGAATGGCGGCACATCCGTATCCGCTTACCGCTGACATGGATTTCGCGCAATATGGGCGGCAGCATGTTTGGCGGCTTTCAGGCATCACTCGCTGACCCGATAGCGCCGCTGGCGTGCTCGAAAGTGTTCCCCACTTACCATGTGTGGACGCGGCATTTGAGCGTGGATTTTGTGCGCCCCGGCATTACCGACATGGAATTGCGTTTCGATTTCCCGGCGGAAAAGGAAGCAGAAATCCGCGCAGATTTGGCGCGGCGTAACCGCAGCACTCCGAGTTTTGAATACGGGCTATACGACAATCAGGGGCGACTTTGCACTAAAGTAGTGTGTGTGGTGGCGATACGCCCGCCGGGGTATCTGGCCTCGGTCGGGTCTGCCACCTAAATTATCCATTTTTTCAAGAGGGCTGACCGATGTGCAGCAGTCGCAAAATGTCCCTGTTTGGGTATTTCCTGACAGGATTCTTAGCCGTTTTATTGCTTGGCTTTACCCCGGACACGGTTCAGGCGGCGTCACACAAAGCCAAAGTGACGCACGTTGCCAGCAAACACCGCACGGCACACAAGGCGCAGCGCCAGCGTGTTGCCAGCAAACGCCTGAAAGCTAAACGCGCTTCCGGCAAAAAAGTGGTTTGGAACATCAAACAGCAGCAAGGCAAGCTGTATCGGCGCGGTGGGGCAAGCCCTTCGACGGGGTTTGATTGCAGCGGCCTCACCCAATATGCCTACAAACGGGCGGGAGGCGTGCAAATTCCACGCACAGCGGCTGCCCAATACCGTGTGGCGTCTAAAGTTTCCAGAAAAGCTGCCCGCAAAGGCGATTTGGTTTTCTTCCAAACCCGTGGGCGGCGCATAGGGCATGTGGGCATTTATCTAGGGAATGGTCAGTTCATCCATTCCCCGCGCCCCGGAAAACGTGTCACCACCAGCCCCTTAAATGGCTATTGGGCACGGCATTTGGTGGGGTTCGGACGGATTCCGGGCGTTTGCCTGCCTATCGTTCCCTAGTTGGCCTGCCTGTCGTTCTGGCTGACCCACTGCGCGGACGCGGGGGTGGAGCCGGACGCGCTGCGGCATTGCTGCCTGCCCGTTGCTGGCTAGGGCGGGCGGCGGGCTTGAAATCGGAACCGTCATCGAAAGTCATATTGACCAAGCCGTATAGCTTGCGCAGTTCCCTGACTTCGAGTTCCTTGTGATGCCCGGTGCGCAGGTAACGCGGCAGCTCGATATTGCCGTAGCGGATGCGGATCAGGCGACTGACTTTCACACCTTGCGATTCCCACAAACGGCGCACTTCACGGTTGCGGCCTTCGGCGAGCACCACGTGATACCAGTGGTTTGCACCTTCACCACCTGCGTCTTTAATGCGCAGGAAATTGGCTTTGCCGTCTTCGAGTTCCACCCCTTCTTGCAGGCGGATCAGCATTTCGTTATCGACTTGCCCCAACACGCGGCAGGCGTATTCGCGCTCGACTTCGGAAGAGGGGTGCATCAGCTTGTTGGCAAGTTCGCCATCGGTGGTGAACAGCAGCAAACCGTCGGTGTTGATGTCGAGGCGACCGACCATGATCCAGCGTCCGGCGCGGATGTCAGGCAAACTATCGAAAACCGTGGCGCGGCCTTCCGTGTCGCTCATGGTGCAAACTTCGCCTGCGGGCTTGTTGTACATCAGCACTCTCGGCGTGGCGTGCAAGCGCGATTCGAGGTAGAGGCGTTGCCCACGCAGGGTCACTTGGTCACGCTCGTCAATGGCTTGACCGACTTCGGCACGACGCCCGTTCACGAGGATTTCGCCTGCTTCAACCAGACGTTCGATTTCACGGCGTGAGCCATACCCAGCACGGGAGAGGAGTTTTTGGATACGTTCTTTCATAGGTAGTAATGGTATCACGCCGTAGCACTAAAAGGATAAGGGCATGGCAGCTATACTGTTTGTAAATCTCAACAACAATGGAGCGTGCCATCATGACAAAACTGACTTTTTACACCAACCCGCAATCACGCGGACGCATCGCCCACTGGATGCTGGAAGAAATCGCCGAACCCTACGAAACCGTATGGCTGGATTACGCCACCACCATGCGAGCGCCGGAATACATCGCGGTCAATCCGATGGGTAAAGTGCCTGCCTTGCAACACGGCACTGCCTTGGTGACGGAAACTGCCGCGATTTGCGCTTACCTCGCCGACCGTTTCCCGGAAAAAAACCTGATCCCACCCGCCAATGACCCGGCACGAGCAGCGTATTTCCGCTGGCTGTTTTTTGCGGCAGGGCCGTTGGAACAAGCCGTTACCGCCAAATCCCTTGGCTGGCAAATCCCTGAGGGCAAATACGCTTTTGTCGGTTTCGGCAGCTATGAGAAAACCATCGACACGCTGGAACAGGCGCTTGCCAACACGACCTATCTCTGCGGCGAACAATTCACCGCCGCCGATGTGTATGTCGGCTCGCATCTCGGCTGGGGAATGCTGTTCGGCACGATTGAAAAATACCCGGTGTTCGAGGCGTATGTGGCACGGCTTTATGCCCGCCCAGCGTACTTGCAAGCCAACCGCCTTAACGAGGAAAAGCTAAAACAACCTTGAGTTTCGCCCCATCAAGTCGTCGGCTCGGCGCACGGAAAACGCCTTTACGCCATCGAGTGCAGGCCGATCATGTTGCCTTCGGTATCGAGCACCAAGGCCATGAAACCATTTTTACCGATGGACATTTTTTCCTTGAAAATACTGCCACCGTTTTCCGCAGCGCGGGCGGCTTCCACCGCGCAATCCAGACAATGGAAATACACTACGGTGGTGTTGCCGCCGGAGGGGACTCCTTCCATTTTCACCAATGCGCCCGCTGCGCCGTAATTTTCATACGACATGGGGAAAGTCCAATATTCCATGGGTGGAGAGGAAGCGTCCGGCTCGCACATTGCGTCAGAGCCGTCCAAGTTTTCCAACTTGCCATCAAAGACGGCTTCGTAAAAGGCTTTGGCGCGTTCCATGTCTTGCACATAGATTTCAAACCAGCCGATAGGGTTATTTTTCATGATGTTGCTCCTTTGGTGTGTTGTAAAAGTATAGCCTAGCGCTCCCCTACTGGCAGCATCAGGCCAGTCGTGTTTCATTCATCTGGAATGGCTGCTTCGACAAGCTGTGCAAGCAGGGTCAGCGATTCCTGCCAACCTAGGTAACAGGCTTCCGTTGGAATGGCATCCGGTATGCCTTCTTGGACGATGTTGACTTCCGTGCCGCAGAATATCGGTTTCAAGGTGATGGTATTACGCATTCCCCCCGCTAAATTTGGGTCGTCGAATATGTCGGAGTGGCAGATACGTTCGTTTGGTATCAGTTCAAGATATTCCCCACCGAATGAATGGGTTGAGCCGGTAGAGAAATTGGTGAACGACATTTTGAATGTACCGCCAACGCTGGCATCCAGATGATGTACTTTGCCGGTGAAGCCGTGTGGCGGCAACCACTTGACCATGGCGTCAGGGTCAAGGAAGGCGCGGTAAATCCGTTCCGGTGGTGCACGCATTACGCGATGCAGTTTGACAGTGCTAGGCATGATATTCTTCCTTCGCCTCAACGTGGCGCTTGAAGTTGTTGAGAATGGCTTGCCAGCCTTGCTGTTGCTCAATGGAATGCGTCTGCTCGGCATCGAAGCCCCTGACGCGCTCGATTGGAGCCGCGTTGGTGGTTTCAACGTTGATTTTCATGATGGTCTCCTTTGGTGGTTATCTATTTGTTAGAGCTGGTATTGTTCCAGAAATTCGCGGGCTTGCTGCAAGGCAATTGCTCTGCCTCAATACAAGGTTTCACCCTTCTCCAACATGTCGAGATACTGATCAAACCGCTTCTGCCGCGTCTCCGGTTTCTTGGCGGTTTGCAGCCGGTAGGCAATCGCGTAACGGCTCTGCTTAGTCAGGGTGGTGAAAAACGCTTGGGCAACGGGGCGTTCCGCTAGTGCTGCCATGAAATCATCCGGCAGAGTCATTTCGCTGGCGGGGGCATAGGCGGCTTCCCAACGCCCATCGGCTTGCGCAGCTTCCACATGAATCATGCCGGGTGGCTGCATCCGTCCTGCGGTGAGCAGACGTTCGACGTGTTCGCGGTTGCGCTTTGACCAGTTGCTACCAGCGCGGCGCGGGGTGAAACGTTGCAGGAATGCTTGATCGTCCAGCGACTTCTTTACCCCGTCGATCCAGCCCCAGCAGAGGGCTTCGATCACGGCTTCGTTCCAGTCAACGCTGGGTTGACCGGAGGCTTTCTTGTAAATCTTCAGCCACAGCTCTGGCTCGCTGGCGTGGTTGGCTTCCAGCCAGTTCCAGAAATCATCGGGAGTGGCGAAAGCGCGGATGCGGCTGTGGTTGGGTTCAGGCATGATGATCCTCCGGCTAGTTCGATTATAGTGTGCAGTTGGCTTGCGCACCGCCCAGCACTTCACAAAACTTTACATTCGCGCCACATTCCAGCAATGCCCGCCGCGCATGATGTACCCATACCAGATCACACACTGGTTGACGAAAACCAAGTAACTGATTTTGAATGGAGTACATCTCATGACTGACGAAACCAAAACCACGGAAACCAGCGAAACCACCGCGAACACCGTTGAAACCCCTGAGAATAACGCGCAAGACAGCAAACCGTTTGGCGCTTGCCGTTGGAGCAAATGCCGCCCGTTTGGTGGTGAAAAAGGTGACTGGCACGGCAAACATTGCTGCAAGCGAAAAGCGCTATTCGGCGTGATCATCATTGCCTTACTGAGCTTTTTAGCGGGCAAAGGTTGCAGCCATCACCACGATGGACACCTGCGCATGGGGCACATGGAACAGCCCAGCGTGACGCAAGCCTACAATGGGCAAGTGCAACAACTGCCATTAAGCATGGTGCTGGATGGCATTGCCGCAACCCCCGACCAACGCGCCAAAGCGGTTAATTTGCTGCATTAATCGGGATTCTCAAGCACTATAGTCACACGCTTGTGACACAAAAGGCGGCGTTACTCCGATGGGGTAACGCTTTGCTTGTTGGAGAAATGCCTGGGAGGAATCATGCCAGACCCTTTGCTATTGATTGACGACGATGTGCGCTTAAGCCAAATGCTGGTGCAATACCTCGCCGAAGCGGGTTATGCGGTGACGTGCGCCCACACCGGAAAAAGCGGCTTGCAACTCGCCGCGCAAGGGCATTGGGCGTTGATTATTCTGGATTTGATGCTGCCCGATGCAGATGGCTTGGATTTGTGCCGCACCTTACGCGTTGGCAATACCGCGCAAATCCCGATCCTGATGCTCACTGCACGCGGCGATGCCACCGACCGCATTATCGGCCTAGAAATAGGTGCGGATGATTACTTACCCAAACCGTTTGAACCACGTGAATTACGCGCCCGCATCAAAGCGATTTTACGCCGTGGCACACGCGATGCTGCGCATGTCCCCGTATTGCGTTTCGGACGTTTGGAAATCGACCGCGAAGCCCGTGAAATCCGCGTCGATGGACAAGTGCGCGAAGTCACCAGTTACCAATTCGACCTGCTCGTGGCAATGGCGGAACGCGCCGGACGGGTATTGAGCCGCGACCAACTCATGGACATGGTGAAAGGCGAACCGTTGGAAGCCTTCGACCGTTCGATTGATGTGCATATTTCACGCTTACGCGCCGCGATTGAAGACAACCCCAAGCATCCGCGCCGCATCCTGACCCTGCGCGGCGCAGGTTATGTGTTCGCCCGTGCGCAAGACAGCGATGATACCTTATGAAATTTAAACGCCACTGCCCAGCCAACCACGGTGCGCAAGCGATGCGCGAACACTTGCACCAGCATTACTTGCAGCATGTTGAAAGCGTGGAAGAGCCGCGCCGTTTCCACCGTCTGCGCAAACGGCTGTTCTGGCAAATCTACGTGGTGGTGATCAGCAGCGTGTTGCTGGTGTCGGCACTGTCCGGTTTGTTGCTGCATTTGCGGGCGCAAGGCGTAACCCACATCCCGATTATTCCGCTGCTGATGTTGACCGCGTTGGTGGTGTCGCTGGGCGCGTACCCGATTGCGCGTCGCCTCACTTACCGTTTGGAACAATTGCGCCAAAGCGTGGAAGCTTTGGGCGAAGGCAAACTCGAAACCCGCATGACCGTGAAAGGCTGCGATGAAGTCGCGGTACTCGCCAGCAGTTTCAACCAATCCGCCGCCCGCATCCAAGCCCTGCTTGCCGGACACCGCCAATTGCTGGCAAATGCCTCGCACGAATTGCGTTCGCCACTGGCGCGGATGCAAATGAGCCTCGCCATGCTTGCCGAACAGCAACACCTTGAAAACACGCCCGCCGTCACTGCGATGCGCCAAGACATGCGCGAACTCAACCAATTGGTGGAAGAAATCCTGCTCGCCAGCCGTTTGGATACTTTGGAAATTCCGCTCGAAAGCCAGCCCGTCGACCTCGCCGCCTTGCTGGTGGAAGAATGTGCGCGAGTGGCTGCCGATTGCGAAGCCCAAACCTTACAAGTCATGGGCGATGAGCGTTTACTACGCCGTTTAATCCGTAACTTGCTAGAAAATGCGCGACGGCACGGCGGCGGGGATGTCATCGCGCGACTTTTTAGCCCCGCTGCCGACAGCGTTACCCTGCAAGTATTGGATCGCGGCGCAGGCATTCCCCCCGCCGCGCAAGCCCACGTTTTTGAACCCTTCTATCGCCCCGCCGGGCACGGCGAAGCGCAAGGCGGCTGGGGTTTAGGCTTAAGTCTGGTCAAGCAAATTGCCACCCGTCACGGCGGCAGCGTGGTTTGCCAAGCCAGAGACGGCGGCGGCACGGTGTTTGCGGTGGAATTGCCTGCGTTGGCGTAACAGGGATCGGCACGAGTTAACAAAAGATACTATAATATCTCTTGTATTCATTTTAGCGATTTTAGGGATACTATAATGCCTATTATTTTCCAAATACCCGACACGCTGCTGAAAACCATCGCCACCCAAGCCAAAGCGCAACGGTTGGCTTCCAACCTCACGCGGCGCACTTTGGCAGAGAAATCCGGCGTTGCCGAAGCCAGCATCAAACGCTTTGAAACCACCGGGCAAATTAGCTTTCACAGCCTGCTGAAACTCGCGTTCGCCCTGAATTGCATGGATGATTTCAACCGCCTGTTTGCGGAAAAGCCACCGCAAACCATCGCCGATTTGCAAACCACGTCGCGCCAACGGGGGAGTTTATGAAACACATCACACGTTTGCGGGTGCATATCGCTGATACGACCGTGGGTGAGCTGGGAACGGATGCGCGTGGGCGGATTTATTTCCAGTATGACCCGACTTGGATCAAGACGGGGTTTGATCTGTCCCCCGGCACGCTGCCGTTTCAGGCAGAACCGCAGCTTTCCCCAGAGCCACAGGAATTTGGTGGTTTGCACGGTGTTTTTTACGACTCCTTGCCGGATGGCTGGGGTTTGTTGCTGATGGATCGGGCATTCCGTCAGCAAACGGGCTGGCAAGCACATGAAATCACCCCGCTGGATCGGCTGGCCTACATCGGTTCACGCGCAATGGGCACACTGGAATACGAGCCAGCAATTCCCACCGAAGCCCTGACGGAAACGGTGGATATTGCGCAACTGGCACACTCTGCCGAACAGTTATTGCAGGGGGAAACGCCGCAAGTGTTGCAGCAATTGCAGGTGCAGGGTGGTTCGCCCGGTGGGGCACGCCCTAAAGTGACCGTCGCCTTGTCCGATCAGGCAGATGAATGCCTGTCCGGTTTTCGGTCTGTACCGCCGGGTTATGCACACTGGATGGTGAAGTTTCGGGCGAGGGAAGATTCACCTGATATGGGGCGCATTGAGTTGGCCTACGCCCGCATGGCGCAACAGGCGGGGCTGACAATGCCGGAATGCCGTTTGCTACGGGTTGGGCATGATGCGCTTGCGGATGAGTTTTTTGCGGTGCGCCGTTTTGACCGCGAAGACAATACGCGGCATCACGTCCTCAGCCTGTCGGGCTACATTTACGCCAGCCATCGGCTGCCTTGTATTGGCTACGAAACTGTCATCAATGCCACCCTCAACATTACCCGCAGCATGGCGGAAGCCGAAAAAGCCTTTCGCCTGATGTTGTTCAACGTCCTCACCCACAACAAGGACGATCACGCCAAAAACTTTGCCTTCATCCGCCGCGCCCACGGTTGGGAACTGTCACCGGCATTTGATCTGACTTTCAACAGCGGCCTCAACAACCAACACACCACCGATATTGCAGGCAGCGGCAATCCACGCCTGCAAGACATTCAGCGCGTCGCGGCAAGTTGCGGGATCAAACGCTGGCGGGAAATGCTGGAACAAGTGCGTTCAGCCACCCAACAATGGCAGGCGATTGCGGCGCAAGAAGGCGTATCGGGCGAAGAAAGCCGAAAGATTGGGGATGCGCTGGCGGAGATTGATGGGCGGTTGGGGGTAAATCTGACTGGTTAGGATTGTTACTGGCGATGCTGCGGGTTTCGGAAACAGTGGGTAACGGGCAGCACAGCCATGCTATACTCAAGTACTCCGTAACGTTAGTACAAGGTGATTCGCTATGAACGTCATCGGCATCAAGGAATTACAAACCAATCCCGGCAAATTGAGCCATTTGCTGCAAAATAATGAGTATATGCTCATCACCCGACGTGGTGAGCCGCTGGGTGTTGCCCTGCCATTCAGCCACCAATTGATGGAAAATGGGTTGAAAAACTGGATGGCGCTCAAAGCCTTTCAAAACGGCGACTTGAGCCTTGGGCAATTAGGCAAGGTTCTGGGGAAAAACAAACACGCCACGCTGGAATTGCTCGGTGAACTCAACATTCCATTCGCCGATTACGATTTACAGGAAGACTTGCAAACGCTGGATGAGCTATTTGCTGCATGAAGTCCGTGATTGTCAGCGACACCACCAGCCTGATTGTGCTGGAAAAATTAGAGTCATTAGGGCTGTTATGCAAGCTGTTTGAACAAATCCTGATGCCTACCGTGGTATTGGCAGAATTACAAGCAGGTTCGCCCAACATTACCGTACAGTTAGAGAATTTACCCTGCTTTACCGTCGTGGATGTACCCGCCTCAAAACGTCTCACCTCTCTCCTGCTGTTACTGGACGCGGGCGAAGCAAACGCTATCGAACTGGCTACCAGTCTTCACCTTCCGCTGATTATCGACGAACGCAAAGGTCGCCAGATTGCCCAACAGCTCGGCATCCGTATTACAGGATTTGCGGGGCTGCTGATACAGGCAAACCGCAGCAAGCTCGTGGACACCCACACCGCTCTAGCGATGCTGGATCAAGCAGTCGCAAACGGGTTAAGGCTTGCCCCATCGCTCCAGCAACAAGTGCGGGATGTGTTGGAGCAAACAAGCCAAGCCCAATAGGACACCTTATTCACGCCTCAGCACTAAAAACTTCGCAAACGTCCGCGCATCCAGCACCTTCACCAGCGTAAAGCCGCTGCCTGCCAGTAACTGCTGCCATTCGCTCAAAGTGCGTTCCCGCCCCGCAGTACCTATCAGCATTTGCATATCAAACGAAGCGAGCGTGCGATCCACCTGCATCTCCGCCAGCACGGCATCGCCGATCAACACCCATGGGCGTTTTTCCCCGCAAGCGTGTTTGAGGTTCAGCAACAGTCGCCGACTATCCGCATCGCTGAGACCGTGGAAGATGGCGGAAAAGGCATACACATCCCCATCCGAATGCGCTACCGGAATACTTTCCAACATATCGCCCGCTTGAAACGTCACGCGCTCCAACACGTCCGCCGCGACTTTGCCTTGCCAAGCAGTGCTAGCTTCGGCAATGACTTGCGGGCGGTCAAACACGATGGCGCGGAGGTGTGGATGCGCTTTAAGAATGGTCAACGCCTTGTGCCCACGCGAACCGCCCACATCAATCACCCGCTGGAATGCGCCCCAGTTGAAATCGTCCAGAAAGGCTATGCCCGTGAGGTTTTCAACCGAATCCATCGCCTGTGCAAACAGCCGGTCAAATGCGGGATGCGCATCCATATAGCTAAATAAATCAGCCCCATGCGTTTGTTTGAAGGGAATATCACCCGAACGCAGACAATCTTCCAGCGGTTCGAGCCACGGACGCACCATTTCGGGGGAATTGTGCATCAGGATCATGGCGCGAATATTGGCAGGGTTATCTTCGCGCAAGTAGTGCGAAGCTGGGGAATTGGCAAAAGTGCACGGCGCGGTTTCGTGGAAAATGCCGAGGGACGCCAGCAGCCGTAACAGCCGATACAAATGGTCTTCGTGCAAGCCCAAGGTGTCCGCCAATGCTTGCGTGCTTTTTTGCGTATCACCCAAGGCTTCTGCCACTTGTAAGCGGGTCGCCACGTACAAGGCGCGGGACTGCCAAAACGCCGAACCGATTTGTAACAAGCGAAACGGCGGCGGTGTGACCTTGGCGGGAATGCCTTGAATCTTTGCCGCCAGTGCCAGCAAACGCTGGTAAAGCCAGACTTTGATGGGGTGCGTGCTTAGGTGTTGCATGGTGTTAGCCCTGTGAGGAGTAAACGTCCGTTGAATTGCGCGAGTGTTTCCAGAAAATCGGCATCCATCTCGCGCCCCAATTGCTGTTCAAAAATGCCTTTCAGCAACATTGGGGTCATTGCCAAACTGACGAACGCCATGCGCAAAATGTCGGGGTCAGTGGTTGCATCAATTTGCCCAGCGGCTTTGAGTGTGTCGACTTTGCGGCTAGTACGGGTGCGCCCGCGCTCCAGCAATTGTTGGATAAAGCGTTTGCCGGGGGCATGATTCAACGCCAGCACTTTGAGGATCAGCTTGGGAAATTCGGGGTGCTGACTCATGGTGCGGTAATACAAGCGCAAAAAATCGGTCAAGCCTTGCGGGGAATTGAGCATTTGCCCATCCAACACCTCCAGCAATGGGTTGAGGGTTTCACGAATCATTTCTTCGTACAAGCCTTCCTTGTTGCCGAAGTAATAGCGGATCATCGCAATGTTGGCATCCGCTTTTTCCGCGATCAGGCGCGTGGTGACGTGGTGGTATTCGTCGGCGAGGAAGCAATCCAGCGCGGCTTTGAGCAGGCGTTCGCGCACAGGGATTTCAGCGGAAGGTGTGGGAAGCGTGTCCATCGTGGTGATTCCATGCAGTGGCTATGCACTCAGGTTAGCACTGGCATTTCAACGGACGTAGGATTTTCGTTACTCAATTACGCGGGTTTGATTGGCAAAATTATGGATGGCGGGATAGACGCAAACGCGGCATAAGCGCAAACACGACCAGCATGACGAGATACACCGAGCCGGAAACCTTGTCACGGCTGGCGAGGAATTGAGCCAGCGATTGGCTTTGCAGTACAACAGCCAGTGCCAGTTCTGCACTGACGGACAGTGCCAATGCCGTAAACCCGACCACCAGCGCACGACCACGGGTTTGCACTTCAGGGTAACGCCGGAGAATGTAGCCCGCCGCGACAAAGATGATGACTGCCATGATCGGCATTTCAGCAAGCTCTGCCCAGCGTTCACCAAGGCGCGGCACGATAAAGGGCACGCGCACGCTACCCAAGAGAAAACCCGCACCCAGCACGAGGGCAAAGTAGAGAAAACTGGCGCGAACAATAGAGGACATGGGTTTGAGACTGCTCTGTTCGGTGAATGCGAGGCTTAACGTAACACACCATCCTGTCACGTCGACGCAGCTTAAGCCAGTGGTTTCACTCCCAAAATATAGCGGATAGGCAGTGCGTCTGTGTAACATCAGTTACCAACTACCGCCAAGAACGGCGCAAGCGGCACGATCATTGGGAGCATTCATGCAAGCATACCTAGCCAGCAGCCATTACATCGACTGGCAACACCCATCCATTTTGGCGCAAGCCCAAGCGTTGGCGGCAAACTGCACCACAGCGGAATCCATCGCCAAAACCTGCTTTGAATTTGTGCGTGACCACATCAAACACAGTTGGGATTACCGCCTGAATCCGGTGACGTGCCAAGCGTCGGAGGTGTTGCAACACGGCACGGGCTATTGCTACGCCAAAAGCCACTTGCTGGCGGCATTGTTGCGGGCGAATGGCATTCCGGCGGGCTTGTGTTACCAGCGTTTGACCATCACTGATGAACCACCGTTTTGTTTGCATGGTTTGAATGCCCTCTACTTGCCCGACTCCGGTTGGTATCGGGTCGATGCGCGGGGCAATAAGCCGGGCGTGGCTGCCGAATTCTGCCCGCCCACCGAACAACTGGCGTTTCCGTTGCTGAATCCGCATGAACAGGATTTACCGGGAATTTTTGCCGAACCGTTGCCCGTCGTGGTGAATGTGTTGGAAACTAGTGAAACGGTCGAACAGGTGTACGCCAACCTGCCCGATGTAGAATTTATTTGAGGAGAAAATCCCCATGAGTGTATTGTCTTGAAACGCTTGTTTAACACCGTTGCCTTACTGCTAACCTTGTATATTGGTGTTGCAGTCTATGCATTGATGTTTGCCCTTGACAGCCACCTGTTTCCGTCCATTACTCTTGACGCTGCCACAACTGAAACCACATCGTTCCACGTTACCGATAGCAGCGGAAATACTTTGTTAATACGGCGTTACGATGCAGGACAAACAGGGTGTGTGGTATTTTTTCCGGGGCAACATGGCGGAATCACCACTTACGAACACCAACTGTTTCCTCACTTGCGCAACGCAGGATTAACGGTGTTTGCATTGGCATATCCGGGGCAGGATGGGGCAAAAGGTAACGCACAACTGGCAAGCCTACAGCCATTGATTGCCCAAGCGATGCAGACTATTCAGCAAACTTGCTCTGCGGAGAAAACAGTGTTGGTTGGGCGTTCACTGGGCGCGATGCTGGCAGCGTATACCGCCAAAACCGATGCAACAGCAGGGCTGATTTTGGAATCTGCCGCTCCTTCGCTATCGGTTGCTGTGACTCGTTCTTTACAAGTCAAATGGTATCTTTACCCTTTGGCAGCTTTACCCATTGCCACAATATTGCCTCATAACTATTCGCTGACAGAAGCGTTGACCAGCATACCTGATGTTCCTGTGGTTATTTTTCAGGGAACGGCAGATACACAAACGCCTATCGCAGACCTACAAATACCCCATGCTTTGCCTACCCATGTCCGGGTGGTGGCGGTTACAGGTGGTACTCATGCCAATACTTACCTACTGGCGGACAAAATCTATATTGAAACCCTGTTGCAACTGCTGTCTGATTCAAGCAAGAAGGACTGACCATGCACATCCACCCCGCCACACCCGCTGACGCCGCCACCATTGCCGTGATGGTCGGCGAACTGTTGCAGGAAATCATGCAGGCCATTGGCGAACAGGCATTCAATTTCGACCTGCCAGCTACTACCGAGCGCCTGCAAACCTTCATCCGCGACGGGCATTACCATGCGTTCGTGGCAACGGATGAATCCGGCACAGCCGCAGGCTTCCTGACCCTGTACCAGAGTTACGCGCTGTACGCCGAAGGCAGTTTCGGCACGATTCCCGAACTGTATGTGCGCCCCGCCTACCGTTCGCACGGCACGGGCAAACAATTGCTGGCAGCCACCCGTGCATTCGGTGCAAGTAAAGGTTGGACACGCTTAGAAGTGACCACACCACCTTTACCTGCGTTTGAGCGAACTCTCGCATTTTATGAGCGCGAAGGCTTTGCCATCACTGGCGGGCGTAAATTAAAAACATTGCTCCCAAAGGAGATTCCCCATGCTTGAACTACGTCCCACTTGCGAAAACTGTGACAAACCACTGCCACCTCATGCCACCGAGGCGATGATTTGCAGCTTTGAATGTACTTTTTGCAGCGATTGCGTCAGCTTGCTCGGCAACACTTGCCCGAATTGTGGCGGTGGCTTTATGCCCCGCCCGATCCGCCCCGCCACCAATTGGAAAGGGGATAATTATCTTGGGCATGATCCTGCCTCCACGACCGTCAAGTTTCGCCCGGTGGATTGGGTGGCGCATCAGCATTTGTTGCTACGCTTGCAGGGGATACCACCGGAACAACGTTGAATAACAGGAATACCGCTTATGTACCTCCCCCAGTACTTTGCCGAACATGACCAAACCGAAATCCTGCGCTTCATTGCCGCCCACGCCTTCGGGACGCTGGTCACGGTTGATGCAGGCGTTCCCTTCGCCAGCCACATCCCGTTTTTGCTGGAACAGGGTGAAACGCTCACACTGTCTGGACATCTCGCCAAAGCAAATCCGCAATGGCAGCACTTGACCGCAAACCCGCAGGTGTTGGCAATCTTCCAAGGCGCACACGCCTACGTTTCACCGACATGGTATGAAGGAACGGGCGTACCCACTTGGAATTACACCGCCGTGCATGTTTATGGGAAGGTTCGCGTCATCCACGATACAGCATGGTTGAAAGCGCAAGTGGAACGCCTCAGCCATCACTACGAAGGCGATACCCCCAGCGCATGGATTCCCAGTTACCCAGACAAAATGCTGGAAGCCATCGTCGGTTTTGAAATCAGCATCGAATCGCTGCAAGCCAAATACAAACTCAGCCAGAATCGCAGTGCGGCGGATCAAGGCAACGTCATGCAAGCATTTGAAGCCAGTGGCGGGGAAAATGAGCGTGGAGTGGCGGCATTGATGGCAAAACGACTTTGATGCAAAGACTCTATTTCTATAACTCATGAAATAGGCTAAAGGCGATCTTTGGGGCATTGTGCTGTACCATCCCCCGCACGACAAACCCCATTACTAAACGAGTCACTATCATGAAAATCGGCGTTACCAGCCAAAATTTGCGTACCATTACCGGACACGCCAGCAAAGCACGGAGTTTTTTGGTGTATGAATGGGCGGCTGGGCAAACCTTACGCACCGACGCGCCGATTGAGTTGTCGATGGAAATGTCGATCCACGCATGGGACAAGCGCGGCGATCACCCGCTGCTAGCGTTGGATTATTTGATCACCGGCCCTTGCGGAAAAAGTTTCATCAACCAGATGAAGCAATACGGCGTAAAGGTTAAAACCACCGACGAAACCGACCCGCTGATAGCCGTGCAAGAGTTAGTGGCAAGCGTCGTGCCGTGGGCAGGCAAACCCACTCGCGGCGCTTAATCACGGCACGAACGCAGGCTTACCTTTGCTCACAAACAGATTTTCCAGTTTGTAAGGTTCTTTGAGTGCTGCCAGTGCGGCGGGTAACTCCAGATGCAAGGTAATGATTTCCGGCATTGCTTTGCACTCGTCCGGGGTATCGCGGTGGATGCCGATGGTTGAGTAATCGACTCCCCCTTTGCCTGCGGCAGTGATGGTAAAATTCTCAGGGAATGTACAACCCGTGCTTTTTACCTCAATACTCACGTCTTCGTCGGTGAATTGTGCGCTGTATAGCGGTTCCAACGGTGCGCCGCTTTCCGCAAAAACGCAGCCACCCACGATTCCCATCACGACTGGCAGGCTAATCAGTAACTGTTTGAACATAACGCTCCCTCCTTTGGTATTCCCCAGCATAGCCCCATTTCAGGTGGGCAAAGTTGATAAAAGCCGGGTTCGACAGGCGGAGGGTAGAAATTGAAAGGCGTAACGCATGAAACTACACAACCTCTTCGACCTGATCTTGCTGGCAGCGCTGTGGGGCGGCTCGTTCCTGTTCATGCGTTACGCCGCGCCGGAATTTGGTGCAGCACCGCTGATCTGGCTGCGGGTAGCAATTGCCGCAGCTTGCCTGATGCCGCTGCTGCTATGGCGTGGGCAGGGTAAGCTATTGCGCGAACATGCCGGTTCCATTGCCTTGCTGGGGCTGTTCAGTTCGGCGCTGCCGTTTGTGCTGATTGCGTGGGCGGTGTTGTCGATTACTTCGGGGCTGGCGTCCATTTTAAATGCCACCACCCCTATTTTCACCGCCTTGATTGGGGCGCTGTGGTTAGGCGATAAGTTAGACAAGTCGCGCTTGCTGGGGCTAGCCGTGGGCTTTGCTGGCGTATTGCTATTGGCTGCTGGCAAGGCGGATTTCAAACCGGGCGGCTCGGGTTGGGCGATTGTTGCCATGTTGCTGGCGACCCTGTTCTACGGCTTTGCCACCAACCTCACCAAACGCCATTTGGGTAATGTGCCCCCGCTGGTGAATGCTGCTGGTTCGCAATTTGCTTCTTCCGTGATGTTACTGCCGTTTGCGTGGTGGTTCTGGCCTGCCCAGATGCCGGGGCACATGGCTTGGCTGGCAGTCATGGGATTGGGAATTGGTTGCACCGCGCTGGCGTGGTTGCTGTTTTTCCGTTTGATTACCCGCATTGGGGCATCTGGCGCGGTAACTGTCACCTTTTTGATCCCGCTATTCGGGCTATTCTGGGGTGGGCTGTTACTGGGTGAAACGGTTGATGCCGGTATGCTCGTCGGCGGCAGCGTGATCATCTTGGGGACAGCCTTGGCGACAGGCATACTACGGCTACCCAGCAGCGCAACCCGGTAATGGGGCAATTAAGCAGCGGGCATGTGCAAATAATTGACACAGGTCAACATTATCGAAAAGAGCGGGTTGATTACTATTCATACACAAGAGTACCCTTCTCGCCTAATAAGAAACCTAACTAAACACAAAACACCAAGGGGGCACTATAAATAGAATACCACGCTTGGGAGGGGGGCAATTATTCCCTGGTTGCCACCTCCCTACTTATTTTGGTATTTTATTTGGCAGTTTTTGACGATATTTTAACTTCACTAAAATATGCTTATGTAGAAAGCAATTTATTTCCTATACTGTCAGCTTATCGGCAAGAAATATTCTGGGGATCGTAAAAAATGTATTCAGCAACTTTAGGTCAACTCCTGACCGACCTCAATAATACAGATGCCAACATTGAAGCATCTGCATTTATTACCACCGATGGCTTGGTCATGTGTTCCGCGCTTCCGGCAGGCATGAGCGAAGACCTGACGGGTGCGATGAGTGCCTCGGTGGTAGCTGTGGGAAAATACGCGGCAGACTATCTGGTTGGCGGCAAATTTGAGCATATTATTATCAAGGGGGAGCACGGTTATATCCTGATAAAACAGGCCGGTGAACACACGGTCATTACCGTACTCGCCAAAACAGATGCGCAACTTGAACAGATAGCCACCAACGCTGACACGGCTGCGAAACAGGCACTGGCGCTGCTGTAAGCTGGCAGCGCTTACCTTACGATTTCCACCTGCACATCCGCTGAGCCGTGCTGAACCAAGCCCAGCTCTAAGGCGGCAGCCCACGACACATCGACAATGCGCCCCGGTTTGGAAGGGCCACGGTCATTGACGCGCACGATGACAAAACGCCCGGTTTGCAAATTAGTGACACGCAGTAATGTGCCAAAGGGCAAGTCACGGTGGGCAGCCGTCATGTCATACATATTGTACGGTTCGCCGCTAGCCGTCGGACGCCCCTGATATTGCTGGGCGTAATAAGACGCTTTGCCGACCATCCCTACGCCCTGCCCCATCGGTGGTTGCCAAGCTGGCTGATAGTAGCCTTGGTTGGGATTGATTGTGTCCATCCAATACCCCCTGTAACCCGCAGAAGCTGGTACACCGTATGTCTGGCACGCCGCCAATACCATACAAGGTAACAAGGAAAAGACGCTAGATTTATTGTTGATCTTCATACTATTGCTCCCGCCTTTGTAGAAACCTGTCCTTTTTATTTCCATTATGGGTAGCAAGGGTTTAAAAAAGGTTGGTGCATCATAACCGCTGGTCGCGCATAAAAAATGTGGGCAATGTAAACCGCACTTGACACTTTTTATGGTAGCCTGCCAATCATTGCTTATTTTTGTTGACACTTGTTTAGCCAGATCAGAACAACTAAGATGAGCGGTGTCAGAATATAAAAAATAATCACGAATTGCGAGGTTACGTGATGATAGATAAGAAGCTATTAGCTTCGTTGCGTCAGCGCCGTAAGGACACGGAATCGCTGAAAGGACAATTTCTTAGCAAATGCCACCACTGTAGCGACCCATCACGCTGCACGAGTTCGTGTGCCCAAGGTATTAATACTGACATCATTGCCTCTTGGCGGCGCTGCCCGGAGAACCTGCTGCACGAACTCGGCAATACGCCACTCGAAGAGACGTACCTTACCCAACTTGCGTGGGAAGCGTCGCCCTTACGTCTGGCAGCCGCCCCCGAACTGGAAAACATCAGGCAACTGAGCAAAGAAAATGCGATTGCTGCCGCCATTTCCGATGCTTCCGGCAAATTTCTATGGACAACCGCCAGCGCTGGCTTACAAAAATTCACCGATAGCATCAACTTCATCACCGGCGCTAGCTGGGCAGAACGTGATGCAGGCACAAATGCCATCAGCCTCGCCCTTGCCCATAAACGGTCTTGTACCGTGTTTGCAGCGGAGCATTTCGCACCTGTCAACCATGATCTTGTTTGCTACGCCGCCCCTATCGTGCATCCACAATCTGGGCAAATCGCCGGGGCAATTGATATTTCAATGAGCTGGAAACAACATTCTTCACTCACTGAAAAAGCGGTGGGGTACATGGCAAATGCCATCGCCAAACGCTTGCCACCTTGCCAACCGCGAGCGGAATTGGAAATCCATGCACTGGGAGCAGTTTGGGTACTGTTCCGGGGGCAACGCTTGCACCTTTCCCAACGCCAGCTTGAAATCCTATGCATCTTGGCGCTGCATCCGGCAGGCATGACGCTGGACGCCGTGCACCACGCTTTGCATGGAAATGCCAACGCCAACACCAGTACGATCAAGTCGATCCTAACGCAGCTACGCCAGTTGCTGGATGGACAAGTCGGTTCACAACCTTACCGTTTGTTGATGCCGGTGTGGGCAGATTTTCTGGTATTACCCAACGCCTTGCGCGTGCAGCACATGGATGAAGCACTCGCACTTTACCTCGGGGAATTGCTATCCGCCTCCACCGCCCCCGCCATTGAGGAATGGCGCAACCACCTTGATGCGGGCATGGAAGCCTTGCTCCTGAACTGCAAAAATCCCCAAACCCTGCTTGAAAGTGCAGGCAACCTGCTGTGCACCCCTCTGGTCAGGGAACGTTTTTTGGAATTGCTGGCGTAAAACCATTTTTCTTACGGGTTGGATGTTGGGGATGAGCCGTTTGCTGTTCCCAATACCCCACCAAAAGCCCCTGTACCTTGAGAAAATGATCACTCTCCAATAAACGGTTATACAGTTTGTTACCAAACACCGTCGCCAATTGCCGATACGTACCCTGTGGCGGTGTATCAGCAACCACACGGGCGTAAGCAGGAGCTGCCATTACCCACCAGCCGACCAGTAATACCAACAGTCCGCGTTTATATCGCATGTCCATAGCCCCACCCTCGTTATATTAGCCCTAATAATAAGTTTTCTAGGTGATGGTCATTATGCGAAACAGGGGTTCAAAAAAGGTTGGTGTGAAAACGGCGCTTTTCCAACCTTTTCTAAACCCCCGCCCCTGTAACGTTAGAGGCGTCGAGAACCAATGATAAAAAAACTCAGTACATAAGGAGCAGTGTCATGAGAGCAACCACAACCTTACAAACAAGTGCCGTCGTACTTGCCTTGTTAAGCACCACCCCCGCTTTTGCTAACGTCCAGTTCCGTATTGGCTACGAAGCCAGCAGCAATGAATACGTGGTCTACATGACCCCCGATTCCACCCCCGCGCCCGATATGGTTTTGTCATCACAAGTCACCATCGCCGTCCCCCACGGCACTGGCACTAGCCGTTTCGAGGTGGACAATATCCGCACATCCGTACCTGGCGTAAGCTGGGCAAACAATTCACGGGTAGATGCGCCTAAAGAAAACGGTGCGGCGGATTACCTGTCATTCAGCCTGTTTTATACCGGCAGCAGACCACCCACTTTCGGCTGGGTCGCTGGCACAGAAAAACGTATCTTCGCCTTCAAAAGCCCGTCCGGTTGCGTATCCGGCATTTCCCTGTTGAACAACAGTGACCCCTTCAACCAATTGCCGAACTCGACCAGCACCAACCCCGGCAACGACTTTTCCAATATCGGCTGGCTTTCCAGCAATGCCTACACCGGCAACTACGGCGGCAACGTAAGCTGTAATGGAACCACCGTACCTGTTGTCCCCGTAACCAGCACCTGTGAGAAAAACACCGCAAAAGTAGGGGCTATCGTGCAGGAAACTTGGGTGCTGAATAACCTGATCAACCAAATCCAACCTGCAACCCAACGGGCTAACATGCAGAAAAAACTGCTGGAACTTCGAGGGTTACTGCTTTGCCGTTAACCAATCCATGTAAAACCGTATGTATTTCACCTTGGGTTAAGTTGCCAGCAAGCGTTGAATCATGGAAGATAGTGGTACATGGAACGTACCTTCCATAATCCATATAAAAAGTTATAACGTTATAGGTCGCGTCATGCTACCCAAGCAACATCCCAACCATGAGGTTAGCGGTCATGGTTTTTTTACCCGCTACATCCTTTTCATCCTGACAGCCATACTGGTGGTCGGTGCTGCGGTTGCCTTTTGGTTTGACTACCAACAAAACCAACAGATCAATGAGGAAATGGCGATCTACGAGGCCAACGAGTTCGCCGACAGCATCAACCGTTTCCGCATGTTCTACTCGGAGCAGATTGTCCCCCGCGCCCAAGCCAGCGGCATCCAACTGACGCACGACTACCTCAACAAGCCGGGAACCTTACCCGTGCCTTCCGCATTGATGGCAGACCTCAGTAAATCGCTGGCGCAGGACAATGATGCAGAGTACCAGATGCGTATTTACAGCGCACACCCCTTCCCGTGGAACAAAACTGGCGGCGCACGTGATGACTTCGAGCGCTGGGCATTACAAGAACTCAGCAAAAACCCGGACAAACCTGTCTGGCGCTTTGAAGTGGACAAAGAGGGCGATAAACAATTGCGTTACGCGATGGCTAACCGCATGACCGCAAGCTGCATCGGTTGCCACAACAGTTACACCGGCTCCCCCAAAACTGACTGGAAAGTGGGTGATTTTGCCGGTGTCATGTCTATCAGCCGTGAAGCCAGTAGCTTTGAAGCTGCCACTGAAAAGTCCATGACCGAATCTTTCCTGGTCTTGCTCACATTGGGGCTGGTGGGATTGGGAATACTGGCAGCAGCCCTGCGTAACCTCTACCAATCCCTAAGTGACGCACACGCGGCCACCGAAGAAGCCCGTGAAGCCAACCGGCAACTGGCACAAGGCATTGAAGAACGGGAAGCGCTGGCAACAACCCTACGTGCCAACCAAGAAAAAACCCGCATCATCGTCGACTCCATCCCCGATGCGCTCATTGTCGCCGACAACAGAGGGATGATCATCGAAACCAACACCGCCGTCTTGGACGTATTCGGTTATACCCAGCAAGAATTGCAGGGGCAAAATGTCAGCTTGCTCATGTATGCCGAACAAGCCCCATCCCACGCGAGCCACCTCCAGCATTACTTCAGCAGCGGCAAAACCAACATCGTTGGCAAACCTCGCCAATTGCAGGCACGGCACAAAAATGGGCAACCCATTCCTATTGAAATGACCATCAATGAAGCACGGGTAGGCGATAATGTCATCTTCACCAGCATTACCCGTGACATTACCCAACGTATACAAACCAAAGAAGCGCTCACCAAGGCACGCGATGCTGCACTGGAAGCAACCCGCCTAAAGTCCGAATTCCTTGCCAACATGAGCCACGAAATCCGCACCCCCATGAACGGGGTAATCGGCATGAGCCAACTGTTGCTGGATACCCCGCTGAACCCAGAGCAACGCGACTTGACACTGACCGTGCGGCAAAGTGGCGAAACCCTGTTGCGCATCATCAATGACATCCTCGACCTGTCGCGCATTGAGATGGGTAAACTCAACATCTACAAGGGCAACTTCGAGCTATTGAACATGGTTCAGGGCGTCATCGACCTGCTGGCGGAATCTGCCCATAACAAACGCTTGGAACTGGGCTTTTCCATCGACCATGCGGTTCCCGCCACCCTCGTCAGTGACTCGGTACGCTTGCGCCAGATTCTGCTCAACCTGTTGGGCAATGCCATCAAATTCACCGACAAAGGCCGGGTACTGCTGAATGTCCAGCTCGTGGAAACAAAGGCGAATGCGCTGTTGCTGCGTTTCGAGGTGCAAGACACGGGTTGCGGCATTGATGCCGAAGACCTACCCAAACTGTTCGGTGCATTTTCCCAATTGGATGGTTCCAGCACCCGCCAACACGGCGGCACTGGCTTGGGGCTGGCAATCAGCAAACAACTGACCCAGCTACTGGGCGGCGAAATGGGGGTAGAAAGCAAACCCAGCGTGGGTTCACGCTTCTGGTTTACTGCCGAAGTGCAGACCCCGCAGATGGCAAACAAAAAAACCACCAAACCAACCGCACCCGCTGCGCCTATTCCTCCCGCTCCCCCTGCGGCAATCAGCAAGCCGACGCCCAACCCGCAGCACTTACGTATCCTGCTGGTCGAAGACCATTTGGTAAACCAGAAGGTGGCGCTCACCATCCTGAAACGGCTAGGTTACGGGCAAACTGACTGCGCCACCAACGGCAAAGAGGCACTGCGCATGGTACAAGAGCAGGACTACGACCTCGTACTAATGGATTGCCAAATGCCGATCATGGACGGTTACGCCGCCACCCGCGAAATCCGCAAACTGGACAACGGCAAATTCAGGGAATTACCCATCATCGCGCTGACCGCCCACGCCATGAAAGGCGACGATGACAAGTGTTACGCTGCCGGTATGGATGATTACTTGACCAAACCCGTCACCCCGGCAACCTTGCAAAGCCACATCGACAAATGGGTGCGGGAAAGGCCACGCCCCCAACTAGCCGCAGCGTAGAGGGACTCAAGGGTAAACCCCGGCATTGGTGATATTGCTACGATGCTGGAGGAAACCTACACTCCGAACTTGATAAATCACAAATATAGATTTAATAAGAAAAGTTAATCACAGTTTGCGAGGATCAGAAGAAATGAGTGCTCAACCCAAGGTAGACCCCCTCCCTTTACGCCGTAAATCCACGGAAACCTTAAAAAAAGCCGCGCCGCTTAGCATTGCCCAACGTTTGGCGCAGCTTACACCCCAAGCAGAACTGGAAATCTACGCGCTCGGCAAACCGCAGGTGCGCTTCCGGGGCAAACCCTTGCACCTTACCCCGCGCATGACTGAAATCCTGTGCATTCTGGCCTTGCACCCGATGGGGCTTACGCTGGAAGCTTGCCACGCCGCACTGTATGGGGATGGGCAAGTATCCCAATCTACCTTGAAGGTGGAAATTTCCCACCTGCGTACTTTGCTGGACGGTCGGCTCAGTTCCCGCCCCTATCGCCTATTGGGCACTGTCTGGACAGATTTCACCGAACTGTGGGAAGACATCCGGGAACACCAACCACTCGAAGCCCGCAGACTGTACCGTGGTGAACTGTTGCCCAACTCCACCTCTCCTGAAATTGGCGAATGGCGTAACTGCATCGCTGCGGTAATGGCAAGCCTGCCCTAGTGCGAACCCTAAGCAATTTATCTGTTAAATGCTGCGATTGACCTCATCTGAATACCCTATATTTAGTAAGATATGTATGCTAGGACAGAGTTAACCACAGGAGAGAGAACCATGATTTCATACATGGAGCTTAATGAGCAAAACCACAAGATTACCGAACTTTCAAATGTACTGAGTTACTTGATCAACGAACGCTCCATTTGTGACACCACGGTGTCTTGCGAATTGTTTTTCAGGTACATGGCAATGGTGCGCGAACATCTAGAAATCGAAGAACGCGAGCTTTACCAAGAATTGCTGGTGCATGAAGATAATGATGTACGCAATACCGGCAGAAAATTCCTATCCGGCTCCGGCGAAATCAAGCGTGTCTTTGGGCAGTACATGAAACGCTGGTGCAAGGGCAAAGAACTCCGCATCAGGGATCACGCTGCCTTCGTCGATGACACACGGGAAATTTTCAGCCTCGTAACCCGCCGCATTGACGATGAAGTTGTACACCTCTACCCCACCTTACTGGATGGCGGGCACATTCCGATGCACGCACACGCCGCTTAACAGCAGACCGCTACCCTAGAACCTTTCCTCGTTCCTCCCCCTTTGGGAGGCTGGGAGAGGTTTGAGCAACTAATGAGCAAAACAATGCACCAGAAAATGGGATTTTCGACCCGCGCCATCCACCACGCTTACGACCCGTATGCAGGCACTGGTGACTTGAACCCGCCAGTACACATGAGTTCCACCTACACCTTTCCCACCGTGGAAGATGGCAGTGCGCGGTTTGCCGGGGAACAGCAGGGCTTCGTCTATTCACGGGTCGGCAACCCTACCACGGTATTGCTGGAACAACGTATCGCCGATCTGGAAGGCGGGGAAGCAGCCTTGGTAACAGCGTCAGGCATGGGCGCAACTGCCGCGCTGTTATGGACGTTACTCAGCCCCGGCGATGAAATCATTGCCGACAAAACGCTCTATGGCTGTACTTATTCCTTTTTCAATCACGGTTTGGCGAAATTCGGGGTCACGATCAGGCACGTTGACCTGACCGATCCCGCCAATCTCACTGCTAGCATCAGTGCGAAAACCAAAATCGTATTCTTTGAATCGCCCGCCAACCCTAATATGCGGCTGGTGGATATTCCGGCGGCTTCCGCAATCGCCCACCAGCACGAGAACTGCAAGGTCGTGGTCGACAACACCTATTGCACGCCTTACCTGCAACGTCCGTTGGAATTGGGTGCGGATTACGTGGTGCATTCCGCCACCAAATACCTCGGCGGGCACGGCGACCTGATTGCCGGGGCGATTGTTGGGGATGCAGAAACGCTGACACAAGTACGCTTTTACGGCATCAAGGACATGACTGGCGCGGTGATGTCATCACAGGATGCGTTTCTGGTGTTACGCGGCTTGAAAACCCTCGCGCTACGGATGGATCGGCACTGCCAGAATGCGCAAGCGATTGCGGACTTCCTTGCCAATCACCCCAAGGTCGAAGTCTGCCATTACCCCGGATTGGAAACCTTCCCACAATTCGCTCTGGGCAAACGCCAGATGGCACAAGCGGGCGGCATGGTCGCGTTTGAACTCAAGGGTGGCTTCGCAGCGGGTTGCCGTTTCATGAATGCGTTGAACCTGATCACCCGTGCGGTGAGCTTGGGCGATGCGGAAAGTCTGGCGCAACACCCTGCCAGCATGACCCATTCCACCTATACCCCCGAAGAGCGGGCGGAACACATGATCAGCGAAGGGTTAGTGAGGATTTCAGCGGGGCTGGAAGATACCGCTGACCTGCTCAGCGATATTGAACAGGCTTTGTCAGCGCTCTAACACTGTGCTATACCTGCACCTCCACTAAGGAGGATCACTGATGAAAAAAGAAACCCTATCAATACACGCTGGCTACACGACTGACCCAACGACAAAATCCGTCGCTGTGCCGATTTACCAAACTGTTTCTTACGAATTCGATAATGCCCAACACGGGGCAGACCTGTTCAACCTCGCAGTTCCGGGCAATATTTACACGCGCTTGATGAACCCCACCAACGATGTTCTGGAAAAGCGCATCACCGCACTCGAAGGTGGCCTCGCGGGCTTAGTGACCAGCTCCGGCATGGCAGCGATCAATTACGCCATCCTCACCTTGGCGGAAGCGGGCGATAATATCGTCACCACCCCACAATTGTACGGTGGCACATACACCCTGTTTGCGCACATGCTGCCCAAGTTAGGCATTGACGTGCGTTTCGCCGAAAACGACAGCGCAGAAGCGATTGAAAAACTGATCGACGCCAAAACCAAAGCGGTGTTCTGCGAAACCATCGGCAACCCAGCGGGTAATGTCGTCGACATCGAATCCATTGCCACCGCCGCACATCGGCACGGCGTCGCGGTCATTGTGGATAATACCGTTGCCACCCCGATATTGTGCACCCCGATTGATTACGGCGCTGACATCGTAATCCACACCCTGACCAAATACATCGCAGGCCACGGCAACTCACTGGGCGGCATCATCATTGATTCCGGCAAATTCCCGTGGGCAGAACACAAAGAGCGTTACCCGGTATTGAACCAGCCGGAACCTTCCTACCACGGCGTGGTTTACACCGAAGCCTTGGGCGCGGCAGCGTTCATCGGGCGGGCGCGGACAGTGCCATTGCGCAATACCGGCTCAGCCTTGTCGCCGTTTAACGCTTTCCTGATCCTGCAAGGGGTGGAAACCTTAGCGCTGCGTATGGAACGCCACTGCGAGAACGCGATTGCCGTTGCCAACTACCTGAAAAACCACCCTAAAGTCGAGTGGGTCAACTTCGCCGCATTGGAAGGCGACAAGTATTACGCACTGGCACAGAAATATTTCGACGGCAAACCGGCCTCACTGATGACCTTTGGCATCAACGGTGGCTTTGAAGCAGGCGTGAAATTCTACGACCAGTTACAAATGATCAAGCGCTTGGTGAATATCGGTGATGCAAAATCACTTGCTTGCCACCCAGCATCCACCACCCACCGCCAATTGAAGCCAGACGAGCAATTGCGTGCGGGTGTCCGACCAGAAACCATCCGCCTCAGCGTGGGCATCGAACATATCGACGACATCATCGCCGATTTGGAGCAAGCGTTCGCGGCAATCTAAAGCCGTTAACGGTAAGGCTCTGGCAGTGGTTGCGGTGTGACCGCCCGCTGCCAGAGCATTTGCATACTGATTAAGTGCTGCTCATCCTGACGCCCCGAAAAAAACTGCACTTCACCCTGCCGCCCCTCCGCACGCCCTAAACCGTGCAGCGCCAACACCCGCATTAATTGGTGCGTAACCGGGGTGCTGGTTTCCAACACCGTCATCCTGCCGTGCGTGACATCGTGAATCGCTTCCGACAGGAATGGGTAATGGGTACAGCCCAACACCAAGGTATCCACCCCCGCTTCCAGCAACGGCAAGGTGTAATGCTTGAGCAATTGGCGCACCGCCTCGCTGCTGAAATCCCCCGCCTCCACATGCTCCACCAAACCGGGGCACGCCTGCGCAATCACCTGCACTTCGCTGGCATATTCACGGATTAGACGATGCAAACGCGGGCTATTGACCGTTTGTTGGGTCGCCAAAACCCCCACCACCCCGGTTGCGGTCATACGGGCAGCAGGTTTGACCGCAGGCTCAATCCCCACCACCGGGATCGGCAAAGTTTCGCGCAAATGATCGACCGCATGAACTGTCGCGGTATTACACGCCACCATCAGCACTTTCACCTGTTGTTCCAGCAGGAAATCAGCCACCCGTTTGCTGCGCTCACGGATGTACTCCGGCGACTTACTGCCATACGGCGCATGGGCGGAATCCGCCACGTAGATCAAGTCTTCGGCTGGCAATAAACGCTGGATTTCGCGCAATACCGAAATCCCGCCCAAGCCGGAATCAAAAATGCCAATCGGATGCAGGGTCTTAGGCATGGCTTACTGGTTTTCCTGCAAGTAGCGAAACCACGCCGCAAATAATTCCCGGTCGGGGGAAATCACCACCGAACGCGGCTCCATCGACGCACGGAACACGCTTTCACCCCGCAACGTGCTGGCATAACCGCCCGCTTCCGCCAAAATCAGCGTGCCTGCCGCCAAATCCCACAATTTCATACCGCCATGCAAGTATAACTGCCCCCGGTTAGCCGCCATCCACACCCATTCCAGTGCGCAACTGCCCAAATTACGCTGCGAACCATACGGTGAATTGAGCATCAGCGCCTGCTTTAACTGCGGGGAAAGCCGTTTGAAATCCACGATTGCCACGGCATTGCGCAAAGCAAATCCGCTGGGCTGGCACTGTAAACGTTTGCCATTAAGCCACGCGCCCTGCCCTTGTTGTGCGGTAAACATTTCATCGCGGATCGGGTCGTAAGTCAGCGCCAACACCACTTCGCCCTGCCGGAACAAGGCCAACGACACCGCGAACAGCGGAATTCCAGCAGCAAAATTGCTGGTTCCATCCAGAGGGTCAAGACACCACAGTGCATCGGCATCACGCAGCAAGCCGTCCTGTTCGGCGGGTTCCATTTCTTCACTCAAGAAAGCAATTTCAGGCCAGTTTGTGTGCAGGAATTCGCGGATGCACTGGTTGGTTGCCAAGTCCGCTTCGGTCAATAAACTGCCATCCTGTTTGACCGAAAAGCCCACATGCTCGAAACGCGGCAAAATCTCTTCGCGGGCAATATCACGTATCGTGTGTGCGAGTGTTTGCAGGTCAGGCAACATGGTTTATCCTTCACGCGGAAAAAAGGGATAATACCATGAGCCGATTTCTCAATGAAAAAGACTATTTTCACGGTAAATCCGAGTGTACTGGCATTTTGCTAGTGAATCTCGGCACGCCAGATGCACCGGATGCGCCCAGTCTGCGCCGTTACCTGAAAGAATTTCTGTCTGACCAACGTGTGGTGGAAATCCCGCGTGTCTTTTGGTATCCCATCCTGTACGGCATCATCCTCAACAAACGTCCGGCTGCCAGCGCCGCCAAATACCAAGGGGTGTGGACGGAAAACGGTTCCCCGCTGATGGACATTTCCCTGCAACAACAAAAAGCCTTGCAGAAAGAAATCGACATCCGCTTTGACGGCCCGGTCAAAATCGAACTGGCAATGCGCTACGGCAAGCCCTCCATCCAATCCGGCCTGCTCAAACTCAAGGAAGCCGGGGCGCGGCGCATCCTGATCCTGCCGCTGTACCCGCAATACTGTGCCGCCACCGCTGCCACCACTTTCGACAAAGTATTCGACGAACTCAAGCGTTGGCGCTGGATGCCCGAATTGCGGCTGGTCAACCATTACCATGACCACCCCGGCTACATCGAAGCCCTTGCCAGCAGCGTGTTGGAACACTGGGAAAAGTACCCACGCGGCGAACTGTTGCTGATGTCGTTTCATGGCATCCCCAAGCGCAGCCTGACACTGGGCGACCCCTACCACTGCGAATGCCATAAAACCGCCCGCTTGCTGGCAGAAGCCTTAAACCTGAAACCGCACGAATGGCGCGTCACCTTCCAATCGCGTTTCGGCAAAGCAGAATGGTTGCAACCCTACACCGACAAAACCCTGCAAACCTTGCCAAGTGAAGGCATCAAGCAGGTTGACGTGATCTGTCCCGGTTTCGCGGCGGATTGCTTGGAAACCTTGGAAGAAATTCAGGTCGAAAACCGCGAATACTTCCAACACGCAGGCGGGGAAAACTACCACTACATCCCGGCACTCAATGCCAATACCAAACACATCCACGCACTTGCCGACATCATCCAGCAACATACCCAAGGCTGGGCGGAAACCTCCCCCGAGTGGCGCGAGACTACCCAACAAAAACAGGCCGAACTGACCCTGCAACGTGCTACCGACATGGGTGCAAAAAAATGAGCCTGCACCTGCTAGCTCCCAAGCATTGGCTTACTTGGGTTGGCGTCGGCTTGTTCGCGATCCTTGCGTGGTTGCCCTGGCAAGCTCGCCGCTGGTTGGGCAAACACATCGGCGGCTGGTTATACCGCCACAACCACAAACGCCGCACGGTCATCCTGACCAATTTACGGCTGTGTTTCCCGGAACAAAGCGAATCCCAACACGAACAACTAGCGCAAGCACATTTACACGCATACGCTAATGCCTTGCTGGATTACAGTTTGCTCTTGTTCCGCTCCCGCCATTATCTGGATAAACGCCAACAGATCATTGGGCTAGAACACCTGCAACGTGCGGTAGATGCAGGGCAAAACATCATCTTGTTAACGGCACATTTCGCGTGGCTGGAGTTTGCCCCAGCAATATTGGCAGGACATTACAGCATGTTCGGTTTTTCCAAACCGCTCAGCAACCCAGTACTGAACTGCTTGGTGAACCGTAGCCGCCGCACCTACTCCGAATTCATGCTGACCCGTGACGATGGCCTATTGAAAGTCATCCGCAGCCTGCAACCGGGACGGCTGTTTTTCTTCCTGCCGGATGAAGATTTGGGCTTAAAAAACGCGGTATTCGCACCCTTTTTCAATACCCCCAAAGCCACCCTAACCACCACTGCCCGTCTTGCCAAGTTGGGTAATGCGGTGTGCATACCACTGGCAGTCTTTTTCAACCCAGCCACCGGGCTGTACGAAATTACCATCGAACCGCCGCTGGGAAACTTCCCCAGCAACAATGCTGTACAGGATGCCACTGCCGCCAATGCCGCGCTGGAAGCACTGATCCGCCGCAACCCCGCACAATACATGTGGCTGCTGAAACTGTTCCGTACCCGCCCAGCAGGTGAATCCGAACTTTACTGAGCGGCAGCGGGCAATTGGGCAGGAACCAGCACCACCGACACTTTGTCGTAACTCAAACCTTCGATGCTCTTTTCCACGATCATTTTGATTTCGGACTTCATGTCCTCAATCCGGTAAGCGGGGTTGTATTTGATGAAAACTGATGCAGAGGAAGGCTGTGCCGTCTCTCCTATCGGATTATTTTCCGGCAACACAATATGAACCCGCGCCACCAATACGCCATCAATTTGGCTGAGGGTTTCCTGCACGCTCTGTGAAAGTGCAAAAATGAAACGCGCCCGTTCTTCCAGCGGGGAAGAAATCAGCCCCTCTTTCTTGAACATATCACCCATACTGACGACTTTTTCTTTAGGGAAGCCGTGCTCACGCAACAAGGCAACTGCTTGTGGAATACGAGATTCTTCAACGTGCAGGAAATAGGTTCCCGCTTTCTTGTCTACCGTCTTTTCGGCCTCAATCTTGTTATTAAGCAGGATTGCCAGCATGGAATTCGCATCACTCTCTTCCAGTTTGCTGTACAACTCGGTCTTACAGCCACTTAAAAGGACTAGCAACCCCAAGCAGACGACAGGGAATAACTTTTTACTTATGGTTGTCATATCCGGCCTCGCATTGCCGCTGGGTTGGAAGCATCAGCCTCCGGTTCGGAACAGGGTTTTGAAACCTTGCGCCACTTGGTTGACAGCAGAGGAAATAAGGCTGAACTTACCCATCCACATATTGGCATTCATCGACCAGTGGGTCATCATGCTGTTATATTCCAGCGTGGCTCCCATGTAGTCTTGGGAATTTTTCACCATTGATTGCAATTGTTTCTGCCCATCGCCAGCACGCTCGGCGCTTACCTCGGGGTAGGTGCGCATCCCGCTTTTCTCGGGTGAACCCAGTTTTTCCGCCATGAACTCATTGAATTTGGGCATATTGGAAAGTTGGTCAAGCATCCGATGATAAGAACCATCAATATCCGAGATAGTATTGATCGCGGCCTGTTTGAAATCCGTCGTGCCCGGCTCAACGGTAGGCTTTAATTGCAAAAGCTGTGTATCTTGCTGGGTTGCCGGAATGACAGCATCTGTCCCGGCAGTTCCCTGATTCAAAATATGCTCGAAACGCATGACATCCTGCGCAGAGGGGGAAGGCAGCGCTTGCGGCTTCGCAACACCACCCATCTGATCCACAGGGCTAAACAAGACGCTGGCATCAAGCATACGATTTCTCCTTAAAGGCTCAGGTAAGCAGAAGCAATGACACTTTCGTCTGGGTTGCCGCGCTTGACCACATCTTCAAGTAACTCTCTGGCTTCTGCTTTTTGCCCTTTCTGTGACAGGGCTATCCCCAAAAAGCACTTGGCACTCATGTGGTCAGGCTCGCGCAGCAGCACTTGGTCACGCAAAATATGGATCGCTTGGTCATATTGGCCTGCATAAACCTTAGCGATGGCAACACCCATTTTGATAGGTATCTGTTCAATACCGATTGCTTCGACACCATCCATGATAATCTGTGAGCGCCCAACGTCCCCTTTGAAACAGGCCAGATAACCAACTTCTGACATTAATTGAAGTAACTCGCTACTCGCTTGCATATTTTTATATTCCTTATTAGCTTTTAGCAGTGATGCCAAAAAAGCATCTGGCATCACTGGGGTTCACTCAAACAACAGAACTGCCATTACTGGGCAATTTGGCCTGCTTGACGTTCCATGGTACTCGTCAGTTTTTCTTCAACTGAGGACTGCATTGCCAACTGAGTCATGATGCAATCAAATTCCATTTTCATCTGGTTCATTTGCTGCTGTTGGGCCATTGCTGTTTGCATCATGCTCTGCGTGCTAGCCAGCGCTGAATCAATAGAACTCAGGCTAGTACTTGAAGTACTTACTGCTGTTGTATCCATTTAGTTTCTCCTAAAAATTAATCATCCGTAAAAAAAATTCCCGATGCCTAACATCAAACGCAGGGAATTCACTACTTCCTGTATAAACATTGCGTTCCATGCCCATCTTTCAGACGTCCCATTAATGAGTATTCGCCCAAAACTGCTCAACGACCTCGCAACTCGCTTCCACTGCCTGTAAAAAACTGTTCAACTTGTCGTATTCATCAGGGGAGACCCCTTGGTTCAATTCAAACCGGACTTGTGAAGCTGCCTGGTTAAATTTGTCCAATAGTTCATTTTTGTAAATACCGGACACATCATTTCTCAGATTGCGCTCGATTTGCAGCATCATCATTTCCTCCCCTCCTCAATACCATAATAAAAAGGTATTTCCATTCCGTTATTAATTAATACAACATGATCTGGCGCAATGGATTTAACAAAATAATTATCACCTATCGCCGATCCTTCCATATACTTTTTTCCATCCTTAGATACCATGAATGGTGCCTTTCCCACACTAACACTGCGGATAGCCAACTTAATCCGCGCACGTACATCGGTAACGTCCAGAGCGATGGCAGGCCCCACTCCGTAAGTATCAATGAACTCTTTGCGCAAACTGCCGACCTTTTCGACCTCTTGCTGCGTCAGTTCGCCTTTAACTATAACCTTCTTGCCATCCGTCGTAATTTTGAGCCTGCCGGAAAGTCCGTTTTTCTCGACGAACTGCACAAAAGAAGCCATATAACCGTCCATCGACTGGAGTTTGGCATCATCAATTGCACGCACCCCACCCACATCACTCAAGATAACGGCCTTGACGCGATCCCAGACACCAGACTGACTGACAAACCCTTGTGCCACCAGCTTGCCATCCACCCCTTCGGAACCCATCTTGATGCCCAACTCGCCCAAAGAACGGGCAATCGTTGCGGCACTATCAGCCATTTCTTCCTGTGACCAAATGTGCACATTGGCCTGAATCCCGGCGTCATGTATCTGTTGCATCAGGGTATTCCGCTCCACCGTGGTACGGCTATAGCCCCGTAAACTGACCGAACCATCTGCCTCTTTCTGCAACTTAAAATCCTGCCTCCCTAAACTTTCCAGTAAGGCACTGGCACGCTTTTCAGCAGAATCCACCATCCCAGAACGTTCCAGCAAGCCACTGAGTTGTGGCGCAAAGAAAATGAGGTTGCCCAATAACAACAGGGCTAAACCAATCGCTGCATACGTCCCACTACCCCAAGATTTTTTAGGGGTGGGTTTTTTATCCGGTTCGGCAATAACATCCGCTTTGCCCCCCAAGGATGCGACTTGTCCATCAGCCTGATGTGGGCGGCTAGTTACCGCTGGACTGGACGCGGCAGATACTTTTGCGCCGCCGCCCTGCGCATCCACCACCATGAATTCAACATTCCCCAACCTGACCGTCTGGTAGGGTTGCAAACCTATCCCCTCAGGGGCGACATCAACCTCCTCAACAAAAACAGGGCGGGCAAGCGGCTGCAAAGTGATACCGCTTTGCGTAATCTGTAAACGCACATGTTGGTCAGCAATGGCCTCATCATGCAGGATAATGTCGCTGTTCATGGAGCGTCCTATAACGACACTCCCGATTTTCAACCTGACGGAAGCCCCGGCATTAATACCGCTCAGGACTTTCAAAATAAACGCTGTGTGCTGGACTGGCATAAGTTGGCCTATTTTTTATTTTTGACGACATCAACCATATCGAAACCCGGAAACTTGTCGCCGGTTTTCACATCCCACGAGGAACCCATGTTCCCTACCGGGTCTTCCGAGCTAAAGTTAACCACACCATTTTTATCCTTCCATCGGTACACCTGCCGCTTCTCCAGACTCTGGGTATCCATCACCTGCGCCATGTCCAGCACCGAGCTAACAAAACGCTCAGGCCCCGTAAAGTAAATGATGTTGTCCACCTCGGAAATTTCCCATTGGAAACGGTCTTCCAGCACGCCCAAACGCTTCATGGAATTGGTGAACTCTGCCGGGGAGGTTTTTTTGAGGCTGACAGATGCGGTTTGCACCTCGTCCTCTTTGTAGACATACAAGGCTTCTTTGTCGTAATACCAGATCAACCCGTAGGTTTTGACCAGTTCCTGAAAAATGTCCACAGGCTTCCTGAGTTTGAAATGCAGGCTGACAACATCCTTGACCTTAGGGCTGACCACGATCGGAATATCTTGGGAGGCTGCAAATGTTTTCAGCAAATCAGTCAATGGCTCCTGATCAGAAAAGTGTGAATAGCTATCCTCTTTCCACGAAATTGGTGAAGCGACAGCAACCCCACTGAAAAACAGCAATAAAAAAACAATCCAACCCGACACCAAACATTTCTTACCCATATCAAATAATCACGGCAGCATATAGACACGCTCAATATTAGCCATCCCGCCCCACACGTCTACCGCCCCCAGATCAACGCACCAGAAACGCTACCCAATGGAAGCCAGCGATACCCAAAACCAAGTTATCCGCTGATCCCCCCCACTTATCCAATAACACAAGCTCCTAGCCCCACAAGCCCTTATAGTGCTACTTGGATAGCTAACGTCATGAACATCAAGGCCGATATTGGGAACAATAATAAGAATGGATACCCCGAAAACTCACCTCAAACCCCTACGGCTCCCCAAGCTGGCTGTGCACGCGGTGCGTCTGAATAACCTGCTGCTAAACAAAACTGTAGGCTATGGATTCCAAGTCGATGAAGGCAAAGTTTTCCGTTTCCGCATGACGCCGGGTGACATCAGCACCCAAAGCATCTGCCCCATCAGCCTAACACTGGAACTGGGTAACACAACGGCTGGGCTATGGCTTACCAGTTGGCCCTTGCAAGAGCGCATCAACCAATTTGTCCCCGACAATATGCTGCCAAAACTACCGGAAAACCTTTCGATCAGCGTCGTGGAAAATGCACTCGGATTATTGTTACGTGAAGCCGAACAAGGGCTTGGGCTGAAACTTGGCATCCAATCCATGTCTGCCGGATTACAAAGCCCGCTGTATTCCATGCCCTTTGGTTTTGAAATGCAGATTATGTCCACGGTGGATAATTCCGTGCTATATCAAGGCACTGGCCTGCTATTGCTTGACCCGCAACTGTACCCGCACGTACAAGAACGCTTGCGCTTCTGGCCTTCTGACTCCAATCCCGATTGGGAAGAACACCACACCCCGCTACGCCTAGAAATCAGCCGCAGCGTACTGACCATGCAGGAAGTCAACCAGCTACAAGCCTCCGACCTGATCCTGTTGGAAGACACCCGTTTCCACCAGCACGGCATGGTCAAACTGTGCATTGACTCAGGTTACTACTGCGAAGCCAGCTTTACCTCCCGCGAAAAAACCGCTTTAACCATCAACAGCGAGTGGAGACCCATGAGCGATAATGAACAAAAACAAAACATTGAACACATCAGCCAAGTACCTGTGCAACTCTCTTTCGACCTCGGGCAAAAAACCTTGTCATTCAATGAAGTCAGGCAGTTACGTCCCGGTTATATACTGGAACTGGGCATGACCCTGCCTGAAATTGTGCAGATACGTTCACAAAACCGCCTGATTGGTTCGGGGGAACTGATTGAAATCAACGGACGGGTCGGCATCCGCATCCTCAACTTGTTCAGTAAGAAAGCCAAAGGCAACTGAGGCATGGAAAGCTTACCCAATCCAGTCATTTTGGTAACAGCCCTGACCTTATTGGGGCTAGCCCCGTTCATTGCCATCATGATCAGTTCCTTTGTCAAGCTGGTGATTGTCATGCACCTAATCCGCAGTGCGCTTGGCTTGCAGCAGGAACCGCCGAACATCGCCATCAGCGGCATTGCCATCATCCTGTCGATTTACATCATGGCTCCCGTGGCGATGGAAACCTATGAAATTTTCAACACCCACAACATCAACATTGAGGACATCCGCAACCCCCAACTACTGGACGCGCTGGACGCCAGCAGCAACCCCTTACGCGATTTTCTTACTAAGCATTCCAGTGAAAGCGAACGGCAGTTTTTCGTCCAGACCACCCAAAAAATCTGGCCTGCCAAATACGCCCAATCCATTACGCCCAGCCATTTGCTGGTCTTAACCCCAGCGTTTATGGTCAGTGAATTAACCAATGCGTTTCAGGTCGGTTTCTTGCTGTTCCTACCCTTTGTGATCATTGACCTGATCGTATCCAATGTGCTGATTTCAATGGGCATGATCATGGTGTCGCCAATGGTTATTTCCTTGCCATTCAAGCTGTTACTGTTCGTGCTGGTGGATGGTTGGTCGCGCCTAATCCACGGTTTGATCTTGAGTTATTAGCCATGAATGAGACAGAGATCGTCCACTACACCGCGCAAGCCATGCAACTAGTCTTGTACCTGTCCATGCCAGCCATTCTTGCCGCAACCATCGTGGGGCTGATCATTGGCTTGTTGCAGGCATTAACCTCGATTCAGGAACAAACCTTACCGCACGGCTTCAAGCTGATTGCCATTATGTTCGCCATTGCCGCCACCGTGCGCTGGATGGGGCCGGAACTATTCACTTTCACCCAAAACGCCTTTGATCAGATCCCCCTGATCCGTCACCACTGATGGAACCCAGCGTCATCCAGTCTTGGTTAATGGCATGGGCATTCACCGCCCCCCGGATACTGGTGGCATTCGCGGTGCTGCCGATCCTCACTGATCCGGTCGTCCCGACCACGTTGCGTAACGGCATCCTGCTGATCCTGTCTTTGTATGTGTTGCCGCTGACCCACGAACAATTCCTTAACATTGACCTCAGCAGCCTGAACATGCTGGCAATCGTGGTGAAAGAAGGCGTGCTGGGGTTGCTATTGGGCTATGTTTTGAGCGTACCGTTTTGGGCAATCAAGGCCACGGGGTTCATGATCGACATGCAGCGCGGGGTCATGAGTGCGCTATTTTTCTCGCATACCACCGGCAATATGGTTTCCCCGCTGGGCAATCTGTTCAGTTTATTGCTGACCACCCTGCTATTGGTCACGGGCGGGTTTATGACGCTGCTGCAAACCCTGTTCCTCAGTTACCAGAGTTGGCCTCTTGACCAATTCGCGTTCAGCATGAGCCTTGAAGTTGCCGATTTCTTCCTAAAACAACTGGATTTGCTGCTGTATACCACCTTGCTGCTGGCAGGGCCGTTCATTGGCATCATGTTTCTGGTTGACCTTGGCTCTGGGCTGGTGGGGCGTTACCTGCCGCAACTGAACATTTTTCTGATCGCCATGCCGATCAAAAGCGGTGTGAGCTTTTTCATGCTGGCTCTTTATACGCTGTTCATCGCCGATTACATGAAAAACAGCTTCCTCAAAATCGGGGATGCCTTACCCACGCTGGAAGCCTTGCTACGATGAGCGGGGAAAGTAGCCAAGAAAAATCAGAGAAAGCCTCGCCACGCAAATTAGACAAAGCACGCGAGAAAGGGCAAGTTGCCCGCAGCACCGACATCCCATCCACCTTTGTGCTGGTGGTTGCGGTGCTGTACATCTGGGCTTCGTGGGATTGGACAGTAGAACAACTGAAAGAAATGTTCCTGATTGTGCCACAGCTTTACACGCTGGAGTTCCATCAAGCGCTTCTGGTTGGCATTGATTCGATCTTGCAACGGGGGCTGTTTGCCATAGCCATCCCCTTTTCCGTCGCCATGCTTATTGCGGGGATTTTAGGCAATATCGTGCAGTTCGGTTTTTTGTTTTCAGCCGAGTCGATCATCCCCAACCCGGACAAAATCAGCTTTTCCCACGGCTTCAAACGGATATTTTCCACCAAACAGTTCGTTACCACCCTGATTTCACTACTTAAAACTGCCATTGTCGGCGGCGTCCTGCTGATGGTGTTACGCACTGGCCTGAAAGAATTGCTGCACGCGGTTGAACAGTGCGATGTCGTCTGCCAACAACACGTCATCGAACACCTGACCCGCCAGTTGATCCTGTTCATCTTGCCGATACTGGTGCTGCTGGCGGTACTTGACTACCTGTTCCAACGCTCGCAATTCCTCAAAGACCAGCGCATGACCAAGCAGGAAGTCAAACACGAACTCAAAGATTCTTATGGCGACCCCCACGTCCGGGAAGCCCGCCACGGGATACGCAGGGAGTTGGCAGAACAGGACATTCAGCAGCGTATCCGTACAGCCCGTCTCATTATCCTCGACATGGGCATGGCCATTGCGTTGCAATACGAACCGGGTGTTACGCCACTGCCGTTAATTGTTGCCATTGGCAAAGGCATGATGGCACGCAAGATGGTGGAGATTGCCATGCGGCAAAACGTCCCGCTTGCCAGTAACCCGACCCTTGCGCAGGACTTGGCGGATCAGGGAAAAATCGACCAATACATACCTGAGAGCACCATCTCACGGGTTGCCCAAGCCATGCGCCAGACTGCTATATGAGGGTATTATGGAACAAGAAAAGCAAGAGATAACCTTTGCCCAACGTTTGCGAGACGGCTGGCAAAATGTAAAGCAAACCAACCTGCGGGCGCAGGCGCACTACGTGGTTTTCCGTACCGCCCAGCACATCAAGCAACAAAACAGCCTATGGCTTTATTACCAGCAGCGCTTCGTTTCCGATTGGCTGAAATGGCTGGGTATTGGTGCAGGACTGACCGGATTACTCATGTTACTTAACCCCGATGGCATCTGGCGCTGGCAATTGCTATGGATCGTCTTGGGCGTATTATCCGCGCCATTGCTGACCGACCTTGTGCTGACACTGCAAACCCTGCTTACGGAATACCCCGGCAAACATTTCATCGGGCAAGTCATCACGCTCGAACAGGGCATTACCGACGGCAAAGGCAGCACCCGTCTGGATAACCAGCTCTGGCAACTGGCAGGCTCAGATTGCCCACCCCAAACCCAAGTCAGGATCATTGCCATCAATGACCGAACCCTGTATGTCACGCCACTCAATCAGGTGGCCTAACCCCCCAGCAGGAGCCTTTTCCCCATGCAGTCCGGTCAAACCCAAGCCTTCCTGAAATCATTGACACGCCGCAGCGACGTAGCTTTGGCCTTGCTGTTGGTGTCGATCATCGCCATGATGATCCTGCCAATGCCTACCCTGCTGCTCGACTTGCTGATCGGTTTTAACATGGGCATCGCCATCCTGTTACTGATGGTTGGCATTTATATCCCCACGCCTCTGGCGTTTGCCTCGTTCCCATCTGTGCTGTTACTTACCACACTGTTCCGCCTCTCCTTGGGCATTGCCTCCACCCGCTTGATTTTGCTGGAAGCGGATGCCGGTAAAATCATCCAAACATTCGGTGAATTTGTCGTCGGCGGCAATCTGATTGTCGGCTTAGTGGTATTCCTGATCATCACCATTGTGCAATTCGTGGTCATCACCAAAGGTTCAGAACGCATTGCGGAAGTCAGCGCCCGTTTTTCATTGGACGCCATGCCCGGCAAACAAATGAGTATCGACAGCGATATGCGGGCAGGCGTCATCACCTTGGCAGACGCCCGCCACCGGCGTGAAAATCTGGCGTTGGAAAGCCAGTTGTTCGGCTCAATGGATGGCGCAATGAAATTCGTCAAAGGCGATGCCATTGCCGGACTGATCATTATTATGGTCAATATCATCGGCGGCTTGGCGATTGGCACATTACAAAATGGCATGGGCATCGGCGACGCCCTCCAGCTTTATTCCATCCTCACCATTGGTGATGGCTTGGTGACACAAATACCCGCCTTATTCATTTCCATCACCTCTGGGATTATTGTCACCCGCATCACGGTTGATGAAGACAGCAACCTCGGCTCCGACATCGGCAAACAATTACTCGCACAACCCAGTGCGCTGCTGGCAGCCTCCGGCATTGTTGCGGCGATGGGCGCAATACCCGGTTTCCCCACCACCGTTTTCCTGTTTTTAGGCATCTTGCTAGGCATTACCGGGTTTGCCTTACGCAAAGTGCAAAACCGCATGGAATTTGCCGCCGCCGAAGTGACCACCGTTATCGGGCAAGAAGCCTATGGCAAATCCGCCCAACTTGCTGGTACGGAAGCCACACTGGCAACCGAAGAAATGCGCCCGCTGTCGCCAGTTTTGGTTGAGTTACCCACCCAAGCCAAAGCCCTGATTGCCCCGGAAGCCCTGAATCAGGAATTCGTGCAATTGCGCCGGGAATTCTATCTGGATTTGGGCGTCCCCATCCCCGGCATCAGCCTACGCCTTTCCACCCCGCTGGAAGCTGATGCTTACCGCATTTCCATCCGTGGCGTGCCGGTTGCGCAGGGCAAACTTACCCCCAAACAAAATGCTGCCATGCCGCCGGAAATGCCCGCACCCAGCCCAAGCCCCGGCAATGCGGAACTGGTTCCCGGCACACACCCGAACACTCCCGATAATATCCAAACCATCCGATACCATTTGGCCTACCTGTTACGTCGCCATGCTGCTGAATTCATTGGCATACAAGAAGTACACACCCTCTACGGCAAGCTCGAACAAGCAGGCTATTTGGAACTGGTGCGGGAAGCGCAACGCGCCGTCAACACCACCAAAGCGGTTGATGTACTGCGGCGGCTGTTGAGCGAAGGCATTTCCATCCGCGACCTGCGCCAAGTGCTGGAAACGTTGGTCGAGTACGGCGAAATCGAAAAAGACAGCGGAATGCTCGCTGAACGGGTACGCATCAGCCTGAAACGCCAGATTTCTTACGCTTTCACCAATGGCACGGGCGTACTGCCGGTCTATATGTTTGCGCCTGAAACGGAAAAACTGCTGCAAAATAACCTGCGCCAAACACCAGCGGGGGTATTTTTCGCCCTATCTCCCGATATAACCCAACAATTTGCCAACATCTTGCGCGAATTGGAGGCTAACCATAGCGGGGATAGCGTGCGCCCAGTCATCCTCACGAGCTTGGAACTGCGGCGGCATGTACGGCGGCATATCGAAATCGGTTTCAGCGGGCTGCCAGTGCTTTCCATTCCCGAACTGACGCCCAATATTTCACTGAACCCTGTCGGTGAGATTCGCCTGACATGAACTACCAAACCTTTAACTTCCGCCAACTGACCACCCACCTGCGCACCGCGCTGGACGCTTGCCAACCGCTGGTGCTCCACGGGCGTATCGTGCAAGTTACCGGAACCGTGGTGCGGGCGATTGTCCCGCGTGTCAAACTGGGGGAATTGTGCTTGCTCAGGAATCCCGGTGATTTGCGTGAAATTCCCGCCGAAGTGATCGGTTTTGAACAAAATATTGCCCTGCTGGCTCCGATTGGTGACATGCAAGGTGTTTCCGCCCACACCCAAGTCATTACCACTGGCAAGATATTGGAAGTCCCCGTTGGTGAAGCCCTGCGGGGTTGTGTGTTGGATGGCATCGGGCGCATCCAAGAAAACGGCAATGCCGTCCACCCAGTATTGACCGAACGTTACCCCATCTACGCCAACCCGCCCGACCCTTTGTCACGCCAACGGGTTAGCCGCCCCTTATCGCTGGGCATCCGTTCCTTGGATGGTTTGATTACCTGCGGGATCGGGCAACGCATTGGTATTTTCGCCGGTGCGGGGGTTGGCAAAAGCTCGCTGCTGAGCATGTTGATTACCCACGCCGATGTCGATGTGTACGTCATCGCCTTGATCGGCGAGCGTGGGCGCGAAGTGCGCGAATTCATTGAGGAAGCACTGGGCAAGGAAGGCATGGCAAAAACCATCATGGTGGTTGCCACCTCCGACCGGCCTGCGATTGAACGCCTGAAAGCCGCCTACGTTGCCACTGCTGTTGCCGAATACTTCCGCGACAGGGGGCAAAGTGTACTGCTGTTGATGGACTCGCTCACCCGTTTCGCCCGCGCCCAACGTGAAATCGGGCTAGCGGCTGGGGAAGCGCCTGCACGCCGAGGTTTCCCGCCATCCGTGTTTTCCGAATTGCCCAAACTGGTGGAACGCGCGGGCAACTCAGCGGTCGGTTCGATCACCGCCTTTTACACCGTGCTGGTGGAAGGTGATGACATGAGTGACCCAATTGCGGATGAAGTGCGTTCCCTGCTGGATGGGCACATCATGCTTTCGCGGGATTTAGCCGCCGCCAACCACTACCCTGCCGTCGATGTACTCGCCAGCCTGAGCCGGATCATGCCGCAACTGGTATCCCCCGAACACCGCGCTGCCGCATCCCACATCCGTAACCTGCTCGCCAAATACAAGGAAATTGAGTTTTTGCTGCGGGTTGGGGAATACAAACACGGTTCCGACCCGCTGGCAGATGAAGCTATCCGTAAGATGGGTGCTATTCAAGCATTCCTGAAACAGCCGCCGCATGAACATTCCCATTTCAATACGACAGCGATGCAATTGCTGCAACTGGCAGGCCAGTGATGGATTTGGAAAAGCTGAAAAAGCTACGTAAACGCCGCATGGAGCAATGCTTTATTGAATTGCAAACCCAACGGCAGATACTGGCTGACTGGCAAATCAACGTGCGACAAAAGGAACAACAACTGGCTGACTTCCAGCTCTGGCGGCTAACGCATCAGGATGCCCTGTTTGCCAGCCTGCAAAACCAGCCCTTTAACCCCGCGATGCTGATGCACTATCACGCCGAACTGGAAGAGTTTCGCAAACAAGAAGAAGCGTTACGGGGAGAACTGAATGCCATATACCAATCCCTACAGGCTGCCAACGCACAAGTCGAGGTAGCCCGCCAGCATTCTAGCCAAGCTAATATCAAGCTGGAAAAACTTAAAGAAATCATCCAGCTTCACGACGGAAAAAAGCCATCCGAAGAGCTTGCTCAATAACCTGAAGCTGCTGCTCCAACCCGGCATTGACGATGCCAATATCCGATTCCAAAATACAATCATCAGGCTGCAACTGGGCATCACCCACCACTTCCAAGCTACTGAAACGGTGCGGAATCGCATCCAATTGTGCCGCCACTGCTGCTTGTTGGTGTGGATGCACCCTTACCAATAATTTGTGGCTACCGCGTACCAGCTCCAAACCGCCCGACACGGCTTCCCGCACGCGCTCATCCAAATCCAGATTACGCACTACCTTACGCACCGCCGTAGTAACAAGTTCGACCAACTCATCTTCCAATTTGGCAAGCGTGTCGTTAACCCGCCCTGCGAATAACACCATCTGTTCTGCCGCCTGTTGGCTGGCACGGCCTTTACCCTCCTCCAAACCCCGCTGGATGGATTTTGCCAGCGCCACGGCTGCCACTTTTTCGCGTTGCCGGTAGCGCTGTTCAAGCTGTTGCAAAAGCTGCTCATAGGTCATCATTTGCTCATAATCAGCCGCCTTCAAGATTTGTTGCCCTGAATGCAGTTGCGCCCCCAACGGTTTAATTGAAAAGAATTTTTCCATCACGTCCCACACCTATTTTTATTTCAATGGCAACTTTCTGTACCAACACCGCGCATTCACCCGACGCCCGATCCCACGCCCCCCCGAATCTGGCGTGGCGTTTCCATTGCACGTACCAGTCACGTTCCAACTTAAACATTAAGCGCTTCCAAAAAGCATCCGGGAAACGGTTAAATGCCGCCCGCAAACACAGCAACCCCGCCAAGGCCATGCGGTTCCTCAACCCCATTTTGCCCGGAAAAGCAGGGGGCTTACCGACCTTGTGGGTTAAGACGGGCGCACGTTGTTGCATGAATGCGTATAAATCTTCGCCGACAATGTGCCGTAAGCGGGTAATGTCCTCCCGCGTAATGACCAACCGCGCCAAATCAGCGTACAACACCGCCCCCAGATACTCGACCAACTGCTTAATATCCTCGCCGCCCCACAGCGCAATTTGTGACAGCGGGCTACGGAAGTCAAAAAACACACTTTCAGCAACCCCCAAACGGGTCAACATATAGTGGGGCACACGGCTGTTGGTGGAATGCACACCTACCAAACGCTGGAGGACTTCGCCTTCCGGCATCGCCTTCAACCAGCTCTCATGCACATACAAGTCAGGCCGGAAATTGAACTTCCAGACCGCTTGGGTCAACGCATCATCAATATCAATATTTTTTGGAAGTTGCATGAAAGGCGCACACCTGATTAATCATGTAAAACATTATCCATTGCAGACGCACCCCATCTCACACGCTTCCAGACAAATGGAGCAGTAAAACGCTACAAACCGTTCGTAAGACACTTTTGCGCATTTATCCCTGCCACATAAACACGCTCAAAAAACCTGACTCATACTCCAAAACACATGGAGATGAGCCACAAACCCCATCGTGTGCTCACAGAAAAGCATTTATCCGCTGATGGCGCTCATGGCCCAGGTTTCGGAAAGGAACTCTGAAGCCACCACTCGGCACAGCCCGCCTGTGCAAACCATCAGCAGGTAAAAAACAGGTTGGAATGACTTCAACCGACTCATGGTTCAAAAGCAAAGGAGCAAAGAATGCTTAACTTGAATACGCAAAATACTACGTCTACCAATAGCTGCAACAACAGCTACGGCAACACTTCATCAACTTCCGGCACGGGTTCCACTTCCAGCATGGGAGGGCTGGGTGGCCTGTTAGGTATGTGTGGTGGTGACAGCCAGTCCACGCTGATGATGGCACTGCTCAACATGATCATCCAATTGCTGCAACAAGTGCAGAATAACCAAGGCAACCAAGGAGGTCAGAATAATAACTGTGGTTCCAACGGCGGCACTGGCGGCTCCAACGGTACTGGCGGTTCTAATGGCAGCAACGGAACTGGCGGCTCCTGCGGAACTCATGGCTCACACGGTTCCCACGGCTCTCATGGTTCCCACGGTAATGTAGGCCCTCAAGGCGCTACCGGCGCTCAAGGCGCTACCGGCGCGACTGGTGCTCAAGGCGCAACTGGCGCGACTGGTGCTCAAGGGGCACAGGGTGCTACAGGCTGCACTGGCGCTCAAGGGGCACAAGGTGCAACTGGCGCGACTGGTGCTCAAGGGGCACAAGGTGCAACTGGCGCGACTGGTGCTCAAGGCGCGACTGGTGCAACTGGCGCTACCGGCGCTCAAGGCGCAACTGGTGCTCAAGGCGCTACTGGTGCAACTGGTGCAACTGGTGCAACTGGTGCAACTGGTGCAACTGGTGCTCAAGGCGCTACAGGCGCTCAAGGTGCAACTGGCGCTACAGGCTGCACTGGCGCGACTGGTGCTCAAGGTGCTACCGGCGCTCAAGGCGCTACTGGTGCAACTGGCGCTCAAGGCGCTACTGGTGCTCAAGGCGCTACCGGCGCTCAAGGCGCAACTGGTGCTCAAGGCGCTACCGGCGCTACCGGCGCTACCGGCGCTCAAGGCGCTACCGGCGCTCAAGGCGCTACCGGCGCTCAAGGCGCTACCGGCGCTCAAGGCGCTACTGGTGCAACTGGTGCTCAAGGCGCTACCGGCGCTCAAGGCGCAACTGGTGCTCAAGGCGCTACCGGCGCTCAAGGCGCTACCGGCGCTCAAGGCGCTACCGGCGCTACCGGCGCTACCGGCGCTACCGGCGCTCAAGGCGCTACCGGCGCTCAAGGCGCTACCGGCGCTACCGGCGCTACCGGCGCTCAAGGCGCTACCGGCGCTACCGGCGCTCAAGGCGCTACCGGCGCTACCGGCGCTACCGGCGCTACCGGCGCTCAAGGCGCAACTGGCGCAACTGGCGCTACAGGCTGCACTGGCGCAACTGGTGCTCAAGGCGCTACCGGCGCTCAAGGCGCGACTGGTGCAACTGGTGCAACTGGTGCAACTGGTGCTCAAGGTGCTACCGGCGCTCAAGGCACAACTGGTGCAACTGGTGCTCAAGGCGCTACCGGCGCTCAAGGTGCAACTGGCGCTACAGGCTGCACTGGCGCGACTGGTGCTCAAGGTGCTACCGGCGCTCAAGGCGCAACTGGTGCTCAAGGCGCTACCGGCGCTCAAGGCGCGACTGGTGCTCAAGGCGCTACCGGCGCTCAAGGTGCAACTGGCGCTACCGGCGCGACTGGCGCTCAAGGCGCGACTGGTGCTACCGGCGCTCAAGGCGCGACTGGTGCTACCGGCGCAACTGGTGCAACTGGTGCAACTGGTGCTCAAGGCGCAACTGGCGCTACCGGCGCTACCGGCGCTCAAGGCGCAACTGGCGCAACTGGCGCAACTGGCGCTACCGGCGCTCAAGGCGCTACCGGCGCTCAAGGCGCGACTGGTGCTACCGGCGCTCAAGGCGCTACCGGCGCTCAAGGCGCAACTGGTGCTCAAGGCGCTACCGGCGCTCAAGGCGCAACTGGTGCTCAAGGCGCTACCGGCGCTACAGGCGCAACTGGCGCTCAAGGCGCTACCGGCGCTCAAGGCGCTACTGGCGCTACAGGC
>NZ_JAQTLS010000023.1 GCF_028714775.1 Thiothrix sp.
CGACCCGGCGTGGGACGCTGAACTTCATGGACACCGCTTCCAGTGGGCGCGGGAGGATGCCCGTAAGGCAACGGCCTCCTTTGTGGAAGGCTGGCTGCACAATGTGGCAGTGGCTGTCCGTGAATTTGCCGCACCTGCACCAGACCAAGACATAAAAAATTGGATGGCGCAGAAGTACGGCAAACTGGGAAGCCACAAGCCGCGCAAGGCTAACCATCTGGATGCCGATGGCGTCCAAGCTGGCTTGGATGCGGGTTCCCGCGTGCGCCTGCACCACGGCGTCAACGGCAAAGCAGAAAGCCAACGTATGTTGGCCTGATGTTAACTTACCGCTGAATACCGCCGAATGCCGAAGCTGCGCAGCCAGTGTTACAATCGCAATGACCCAACCAGCCTACTGCTCCGTACTGTAGGCGCGGTTGGTTGCCAAGTGGGCTTTGCCCACTTGCACCTAACATTGGGCATTACCACACCATTTCAGTGTGGTGGCCTTGCCAGCCGGTGACTGCTTAGCCAGTGCCGGGCGGCAAGGTTTCCTATGTGTAGTGTTCCACCCTGAACACGCCCTAGCTGCCAAGCCTTACGGTTTTGCGGCAAACCCTATAAAGCCCTGACGTGCCACTAGCACAGGACGGCATACCTTCGGGTATGTTGGTGGCCTTCCTTTAACTTCATCCGCCCCTTACCGGGCTTTTACTGCCTTTCTTATTTTTAACCCACGCGGGGGCAAACAACCCGCTGGGGGATGTTTCCCCCCAAATTTCCAATGCTTTTCAATCCAAGGGGAAACACCATGAAACCATCTATGAACCAATCTACTGAAGCTGTTGTTGTTAATGGCACACTAATGATCCGCGACATCCCTAAACGTGCTGGTGGGTCATTCAAGGTCGGTAAGTTATCCACCCATATCGGGCAATTCGAGGTTAAAAACCCTGAATTAGACCAATATGATGCGGGCACTTACACAGGCCAATTCTGCATTGACAAAATTTACCCCTCCCACTACATGGCTGGCGGGAAGATTGTCATTGAAATGCGTGCTGTCCTGTCGTGCTTTGTCCTTGCCGGTTTCGATGATGAAACAGGTGAGGTGGAGCCGTTAGAGGTTGATCCGGCAGAGGAGGAGGAAGCTGCACATGCAGCCCAGCCCGAACCTGCCCCAGCAAGCCAGCCTACCCAACAGGAAGCTGTCCCAGCATCTGATGATGACGGTGAGCCAACAGAGGAGATGGCGCGGCGCATGGGCTTTGAAGTAAAAACCCATCGGCTTGTCCCCACCCGTGGGGAAGGCTATGTGGGCGTTGAGGTAAAGGACGGCAACCCAGTTGCTGCCCCAGCCGCCGAAGAAGCCCAGCCAGAACCTGATGCTGCCCCAGCGGACAACATAAAAGTGATGTCTGTTGAGGAAGAGCAAGCGTTCCGCTTGGAGCAAATGGACAAGGACACGTTTGGGGCTGAACTTTGGGCGCAGGTACATGCAGCCAACGTTGGGGACGAAGTAAAACTCGACCCAACGGTAGGCCGTAACAAGCTGCGTCCGCAGTGCGACCGCCTGAAAGCCTTGGGCTTCAAGTTCATTGCTGCCCGCCAAGTGTGGGAAAAACTGTAAACCTGACCAACCCTACCGGGGAGTGCCGCTCCCCTGTGGGGCGGTATTTCCTCCCCCATCAAACCGATTGAGGAGAAATGCCATGACAGAAAAGACCTATACCGTAGAGGTGCGTTACACCGAGGTGTACACCATCGAAATCCACGCAGGATCGCCAGAGGAGGCCAAAGACAAGGCCGACGACATGGCAAATGCTGGGCAACTTTCCAAGACCTACGGGGAATGGGATTCCACGGTAGTGGAAGGGGGTGAATGATGGCTTCCATCATCAAAGACCCCGGTTCCGAATGCGCTGATGACCATATCCTTGTGGTTGAAGACCCTGACAGTTTCGACAATTTGGCATGGGTCAAAGTCGGCGCTGATGTCGTTTACATCCGCAAGGATGCTGACGGCACATTGGTTGTACGTGCCATGCCGGATGACGGCAGCGATGCCCTGTACGGGGAAATCGTTGTCCCCCATCATTAAGCCTTTTTTATTTTTTAACCCGCTGGGAGACAACTCCCAAGGGGATGTTTCTCCCTAAATGTCCCATAGGAGAAACACCATGACTGCCATTGCAAACACAACCATTACCGATACCCAATACCTTTTATTTTCTGTCGCCAACATTGAGGCCGGGCCGGGCAGTGATGCCTACTTCCCCAGCAACATCTTTTGTACTGGGGCGCTAACCAACCCTGACGGGCAGTTCCTCTACTTGTCCCTAATAGGCCGTGACACCGCCTTGCAGGAACTGAGGGGCAGGATGTCAGCCGGTAAGCTCAGCTCTTTCCTGATCCGCCAAGATGGCAAGCAACTTGGTAGTGGCAAGCAGGTTGGTAGCGGCTGGTTCAGCCGTGAGTGGCTTGGGCAAATGCAGTACCACGGTTCAAAAATCCCAACAGACCTGTTTGGGGAATTGTCCCTGATGGTGCTGTACCACCCGCTCATGACCACGCCAGACAAGTCCAACCAAACAGCAGCCCTGCCTTTTATGGGGGGTGGGCAAGACCAGTGCTACTACGACCTTTGGAACGTGGTCAGGAACATCAGTGAAGTGCCCTTGCTGGACACTTGGCGTGATGTGGTGATGGCGATGTTAACCCCGCTTGGCTGGATGAAACCCTTGGTTGGTTTCAACTGCAATGCACTCTACGCCAAATTGGGGAGCGAAATGTCTGCCATTATCAGCGCCAATGTCCGTTCCGGCGCATTGTGTGCCGATGGCAGCGCCCACATGGGCAAGCTCACGCTTGACCCCGACTACGGGCGCACACCACCTGAACCCGTACCGTCAGAACCACCGCAAGGTGGCGATGGGGGTGATGGTTTCTGGGATGACGCAGAAGTCATGCACACTTACCCACGTGCGCAAGCGATTGAAGACGGTGATTTGGTTGATGTATCGGATACCAGCGAAGCCCATGAAGCGGGTTTTCGTGTGCCAGTTGCATTAACCCGCGCCGTTTGGAATCGCTTTGTCGAGTGGGATAATGACGAAGTTGCTGCCGTGCAACGCCGCCTTGGGCAAAGCACTGCCGGACGGTTGTGGGATGTCCTCTACATGGCGAGGTACGGGATCAGTATTGCACCCAAAAACCAAGGCGGTACATTGCTGTATGAACTGTATGCCATCCCGCGTGACGGACGCAGTGTCAATGCACGCAAGATCAACCTCAAATTGCATTCTGGTGGTGGTGATAATGGCGAACATGTCATAACCATCATGCTTCCCGATGAGGACTGAGCCTGACCGTTTAATTTTCTAACTTCTTTTCTTAACCCTGCCGGGAAATGCTTTCCCGTAGGGGACGTGTTTGTCCGGCGTAATACCTTTACGTTAATTTTTCTGGAGAAACACGATGACGCCTACTGAACTGCTTAACCAGCAACTTGAGGCGATGATGGCTACTTTGGCTGAAATCCCTGAAACGGATATGCCGGGTAATGCCGCCCACTACCTCAACCGCCTCGTGCATTTGGTCGCCAACAACGGCGTGGATGAGCCGATGGTCACATCCTACTGGTACACCGAGGACTTTGATTCTGTTTTGGAGGATCGCGGGGAAGAATGTCCCATTGACCGCGACCATGCCCGCAAACTGTTTGCCCTGATTGACCGTACCCATAATGCCGAGATCGGCATCAATTGGGATGTCCTCAAGTGCGCATTGGATGAGGGGGTGTCAGCATGAAACTCAATGGCATCACTGTACATCCAAAACACAAGCCAAAAACCAAGCCTGTAGTACAGCCCAACGGTCACTGCCGCTGGGAGTCTGCCACAGGAACTGGGGCAAATGTAACGTTACACCGCCAAAAGCGGCTTGCCATTTTCCGTGCTGCACAACTGCACGGGATAGTGCGGGCTGTGACCTATTTGCCGGATGGGATTGTCCAGCATGGCAAATGGCAGCGGGTTTGAAGGCGGCTTTAACTTTGGGCATTACCACACCTTGTGGGTGTGGTGGCCTTGCCAGCCGTTGACTGGTCAGCACCAGTGCCGGGCGGCAAGGTTTCCTATGTGTAGTGTTCCACCCTGAACACGCCCTAGCTGCCAAACCTTACGGTTTTGCAGCAAACCCTATAAAGCCCTGACGTGCCACTAGCACAGGGCGGCATACCTTCGGGTATATTGGTGGCCTCCCTTTAACTTCATCCGCCCCTTACCGGGCTTTTACTGCCTTTCTTAATTTTTAACCCACGCGGGGCAAACAACCCGCTGGGGGATGTTTCTCCCCAAATATCCTTTAAGGGGAAACGTATGGAACGCACCAAGAAAAACGGCGGGCCTATTACTGGCAGCATCCCTGAGGCACGGCAAGCAATCGCTGCTGCGCTGGCAGTGTTGCGCAGGCATGGCATATCCAAGGTTGTCCTGAACGCTTTTGCGGCAGACCAACCGGAAGATGCCGGTTGGTGGGTAGTCCCCGCTGCTGGGGATGACCCGTCCTTTTATGTGAAGGCTCTGGAGGTACAAGTGCAAGCGGAAACGCAAGCCTGACCATCCCGCCGCGACCTTTCATTTTTAACCCTCTGGGAGAAGCACTCCCAACAGGGGATGTTTCTCCCCCGAATGTCAATTCTTAGGAGAAACTATCATGGCTAAAGCACTTATGTTCCCGCGCCTTGCGCAAAACTTTATCAAGAACGGTTACTACCCCACTGATGATGTGACCATTGCCCGTACCTTGTCCGCACTTGTTGCGGCAGAGGATGGGGCAGGCCAACTTCGCATCCTTGACCCGTGCGCGGGTGAAGGTGTGGCCCTGGCTGAATGCAAACACGCATTGGGCAAAGGCAGTACCGTTGCCTTCGGCATTGAATACGACGCTGAACGCGCTTGGCACGCCAAAACCGTGCTGGACCACTGTATCCACGGTGATTTCAATGGCTGCGTTGTGTCCCCCGGTTCATTTGGCCTACTGTGGCTGAACCCGCCTTACGGGGATATGGTGAAAGACGATGAAGGCAATGGCGCAAACGGCCTGTTCAAGGACAGCCGCCCGCGCTTGGAAAAGCACTTTTACCAACGCACCCACGGCCTGTTACAGGTTGGTGGTGTGATGGTGCTGATCCTGCCCTCAACCAGTTACGACAAGCAATTGTCGGCTTGGGTTGCCACCCATTTCCGGGAAGTGAAGGTATTCTGCGCTGCCACCAACAAGTTCAAGCAAACCGTGCTGTTTGGCATCAAGCAGCGCAGTAATGGCAATATTGACACCGCTTTGCGCCAGCACCTGCTGGCTATTGGGGTGGGTGATGTTGTGCCAGACGAACTGCCTGAAACGTGGTTTTTCCAGCCTTATACCGTCCCTGCCGTGCCTGAGACCCGCCGCCCATTCAAGTTTGCTGCGGCATCCTTGGATGCGGCGCAACTGCAACAGGAGCTTGCCAAGCACCAAGGTGCGCTGGAACAGCAGTTTACCGGGTTGTTCCAGCAGGCTGCTGCCCAAGCCAACCGCCGACCACTGCGCCAGATGACGGGGTGGCACACGGCATTGGCACTTGCCGCAGGGCAAGTGGGTGGTGTGGTGCGTTCCGACGATGGGCGTGTGTACCTGATCAAGGGCAGCACGCACAAAGAAAAACGCACTGAAACCCGCATCCATGAAAACCTTGATGGCTCACAAACGGAAGAACGCATCGACACTGACGTGTTCGTGCCGGTGATCCGCGCCCTCGACTTCACCCCCAACAGCCCTACCTACGGGGACATGCTGATGATCCGGTGATTTTTAACGTTCGGCCAACCCTGCTGGGGAGCATCACTCCCTGCGGGTGGTGTTTCTCCGGTGTGCTTTTACTTTTGGAGAAACATCATGAATCACCAATACCGGGCAGCCGTTGCCCAAGATGGCAACTTTAAACGCCTGTTTGTCTTTAACAGGGATGGGGTATCCACCAACACTGTGTTGGGTGGCTTACTCAATTACCAACCCGACCAGCCGCTTTGGACAACTGAGGCAGTTGGCAAATGTGACTTGAGTGGCACATCCATCGTTGATGTTGGTAGGGCAGTGTTGGTCTTCGGATCGCACGTCTTCCAATGCAATATGGAGATATTGGAGGATTGGGATGCCAACTCCCTGATAGGCCGCGATGATTTCATCGTGTCCTATCTGGATACCTTGTGGCGGATGTTGCCGGACAGTGCCATCACCGAAAGCCAGTATTTTCTGGTTCAAGGGGGTGAAGCATGAGTGCGGCAATCACCATCACCACATTCGTAGGTGTCACATACCAGTTTCAGGCAGTCCCAATGGATCATCTCCCCAGTGCTGACCCGCAGGATTTCTGGGATTTTTGGCAAGAAACCGTTGAAGGCACAAACCTTTCAAGGGCGGAAAGCGACCGTCTCCTGCAATTCTTGGTCGAACATAAAACCGATGCCGTTACCGACGGGGAAGCGTATTACACGCTGACACGGGCCGGGCTTGCCCGCTGTGACCCGTTTTACCGGGAAAAGCGCCAGCAAGGGGATGTTGCATGAAACCTGAACCTTGGAATGCTGAACCCACTGCGCTGGATGAAACCATCGTAGTGGCCGACCATGAGTGGGCGGTACACCGTGAAAGCGGTTTACGTGTCCGTAAATTGAGGGGGCAAACTGTGCTTAAACAACGTTGGAACCAATGGCTGTTTGAAGTCACGGACGGGCTTTTTTCTGCGGTCTTCCTTTATGACCAGTGGCCTACATACCACCAGCCTATAAGGAAGGGGTTGGCTATTTTCAGCGAACTGTTCCCGGTTGGTGATGCCCGTGTCGGGCATTGGTATGAAGTCAATGGGCTTGATGAAGTCCCTTTGGTTGAAATCACTAGCCTTTACCCTTTACAGGGGCAATACGCAGGCCATTTATACACGTTGGACATTGGGCAGTTGGGTGATTGCCTGACCGCTTAATTTTACTTTGGAGAAATTTGATCATGGTTACGGACATCCCGATTGATGTAGTGGCTGATGGGGAACCCATCACACGCATAACGCCAAGCCAGCTTGGCACAGGCAAAGCTGTTATCTGCCCAACTGATGCCCCAGAAATGATGGGTTGCGGGGCCGTGGTTACTGGCCTGCCAGATTGGGAAGGGTTTTATGATTGCCCAAACTGTGGGCTGTTCTTCAAATCCCCCGCTTAACATTGGGCATTACCACACCTTCGGGTGTGGTGGCCTTCCTTTAACTTCACCCGCCCCTTACCGGGCTTTTACTGCCTTTTTTATTTTTAACCCACGCGGGGACAAACAACCCGCTGGGGGATGTTTCTCCCCAACTATCAATTCAAGGAGAAACACATGACAGGCGAATACAACGTTGGGCAAATCATTGAAGTGGATGGCGGACGATCCATCATTGTTGAGGTATCCCACTTTTTCTATGACGCAATCCCACTGGATACGGTCTTTTGGTCAGGTGCCAGTCAGGAAAAAGCGTTAAGCCAAGGCTGGGCAATCGTCGAGGTTGGTGGGAAGCTAGAAATCCAGCGTTATGATGAATCCAAACGCTTTGATAGTGACGAAGCTGCCCGACACTTTGTCGAAAACGCGGGTGAGGAGATTTGCCGGAGAGCCATTGCTTTCGTGTTGCTGCGCAATGCGGAAAGGGCAAATGCGGCGGGGGATGTGTGATGGCAACCGTCAAATCCATCCCTGCCTTGCTGGATATGAAAAGGTACCGCGTCCAATCCATCCGTGCCTTGCTGGATGTGCTTGCAGCCAGCAAACAAAACCCCTCCATCCGTATCAATGTCCCCGGTGATTTTCCTATCACTGGGGAGTATTTCCTGCGGAATATCTGGCATAGGGGGTTACAAACTAAGTGTAGCCGTGGGTTGCCTGCCCTCTCCCAGCGGGGCGGACAGGCTTGCCACGACATGCAGGCGGATGCACGCCATATCAACGCCTATTACCGTGACCGGGTGCGCCATCCGGGTTGCCGCAACTTATTGCGCAACCCAAAACTGAAACGGCGTTACCCACACATCGACAACCAACCCAAAAGTTGGGATTAACCCATTAACCAACCCTGCCGGGGAGCAACCACTCCCTGCGGGGTGGCTGTTTCTCCGGCGCACTTTACTTTGGAGAAACAGCATGAAACCTATCGACTTGAATTTAGGCATCCCGATGGATGCCAGCCGTTGTGCAGCATTACATGGCTACTTGGAACTCCACCTGCAACTGTTTGATGTGGTGGATTATGAGGTAACGGGTGATGGGAAGCCTGATGATTGCCGGTTGTGGTACGTCCACCGCGTGGGTGGCATCCCTGCCCTGATGGTTCAGGAACTTGTCTTCTTTGACCCAAACCGGCACTGGCTTGGGCTAGACCGGAAGGGTGAAGCGGAATTGAGCTATGCCAAAGATGTCCATTACGCGGCAGATTGCCCGCTGCGGTTATTGGCGTTGGCACCTGCCATCAACCACCCGTGGCGGCTTAGCGTCCGTAACTGGTGGAAAACCCTGCTGCGTGAAGGCGTCAATGCCTTACGGGAAGTCCATGACTGGTTTGGGCAGCGCCACAACGGTGATGCCCAGCATAACCGTGAATGTGTCCGGGAAAGCATTGCGCGGCTCCGTGAAATACGTGGGGTTATCGCCATGCGCAAGGGACTCTTGCGCCAATCGCGCAACTAACATTACCCACTAACGTTAACTTGGGGCATTACCACACCTGCGGGTGTGGTGGCCTTGCCAGCCGTTGACTGGTCAGCACCAGTGCCGGGCGGCAAGGTTTCCTATGTGTGGCGTTCCACCTTGAACGCGCCCTAGCTGCCAATCCTTACGGTTTTGCAGCAAACCCTATAAAGCCCTGACGTGCCACTAGCACTGGGCGGCATACCTTCGGGTATGTTGGTGGCCTTCCTTTAACTTCATCCGCCCCTTGCCGGGCTTTTTACTGCTTTTTTATTTTTAACCCACGCGGGGGCAAACAACCCGCTGGGGGATGTTTCTCCCCAATTTTCAATTCAAGGAGAAACACCATGACTACTATCGCCAACACCACCCCTGCCATTTCCTTGGCAGACTTCGTAAAAGACTTCGGCACTGCCTTGCGTGATGCCGTAGACCAACAAAACCCGCCCATCTTCCACCCGGAAGATGCCCGCCCGGCCCGCGATGCGGTGATGGATGGGCTGTTGCGAAAGCCGTTTGCGGCGCAACGTGAGGCTGTCCATGCCATGGCTGCATTATTGGTGGATCAAGGTGAAAAAGCCGGGATCATCAACGCAGAAATGGGGACTGGCAAAACCATGATGGCCATTTGTGCATCTGCGGTACTGCAAGCTGAAGGCTACCCACGCACCTTGGTCATCTGCCCTCCCCACTTGGTTTACAAGTGGCGGCGTGAGATCAAGGATACTGTCCCCAATGCCCGCGTCTGGGTATTGAACGGTGTGGACACTTTGGCGCGTCTGCTGCAATTGCGTGAAATGGTGAAAACCGGGGGCAACAACAATGCGCCTGAGTACTTCGTCATGGGACGTGTGCGGATGCGCATGGGCTATGAATGGAAGCACGCTTTTGCCCACAAGCTGGTCAGCGGGCGTAACCCTGACACGGGTGAGTTTTTCGCCCATAAGTTGTTGGCTTGCCCCAAATGCGGCACGGTTTACCGTGATGCAGAAGGCCAAGTTTACCGTACTGAACGGGGTTTGCCTGACAAACGTCTGGCCTGCAACCACAAGCACGTTGATGATGACGGCGTGGAACATACCTGCGGTGAGCAACTGTGGACACTGATCCGCAAGGAACCCCTGAGAGGCAAGCGCAAGCTGGTCTTGGACGGGTTAAAGCAACTCCCCACCATTGGTGACAAGACGGCAGAACGCCTGATTGCCATGTTTGGTGAGGAGATGTTGGGCAATATGTTGGCTGACAACATCCATGAGTTCGTCAACTTGATGGATGATGAAGGCAATATGGTGTTCAACGACCGCCAAGCCGACCGCATTGAACGGGCCTTGGGTAAAACCGAGATTTCGTTTGGGCAAGGCGGCTACCAGCCAACCGAATTTATCAAACGGCAATTGCCCGATGGTTATTTCAGCTTGCTGGTGACTGATGAGGCGCATGAGTTCAAGAACGGCGATTCCGCACAAGGCCAAGCCTTTGGAGTGTTGGCAGCAAAAGCCCGCAAGGTGCTTCTTCTGACTGGCACACTGATGGGCGGTTATGCGGATGACCTGTTCCACTTGCTGTTCCGTGCCAACCCACGCCGTATGATCGAAGATGGATACAAATACCGCAACCGCTCTTTGGGTGGTGCGGTGATGGCATTCATGCGTGACCACGGCATCCTCAAAGACGTGTTCAAAAGCACAACGGGCGGGAGCCATAAAACCTCACGCGGGGAAAAGGACTCGCAGCGCACCTCCAAAGCACCGGGCTTCGGCCCGACTGGCATTTGCCGTTTCATCCTGCCTTACACGGTGTTTTTGAAACTCAAGGACATCGGTGGGAACGTATTGCCCAGTTACGATGAGCATTATGTTGAAGTGGGGATGGAGGACGGGCAGCGGGATGCGTATGAAAGCCTGTCAGCAGACCTGACGTATGAAATGCGTAGGGCATTGGCAAAAGGCGACACTACCCTGCTGGGTGTGGTGCTGAATGCGCTGCTGCGTTGGCCTGAAACCTGCTTCCGTGATGAAACCGTGCGCCACCCGCGCACTGGGGACATCTTGGCAGGAGCGCCTGCGCTGTTTGGTGAAACTGAAAGCATCCTGCCGGGCGGCACTGTCCAAGTGGATAGCCTAGCCCGTTGGACGCCGAAGGAACAGAAGCTGCTGGACATCTGCAAGGCTGAAAAGGCCAAAGGACGCCGCGTGTTGGTGTACACCACCTACACCGGCAAACAGGACACCTCCCAGCGCCTCAAAACGCTGTTGGGTACTGCTGGCCTGAAAACCGATGTGCTGCGCTCCAGCGTTTCCACTGAACAAAGGGAAGACTGGATACTCGACCGCGTTGACCGTGGTATCGACGTTCTGGTGTGCAACCCGGAACTGGTGAAAACTGGCCTCGATTTGTTGGAGTTCCCAACCATCGTGTTCATGCAAACCGGCTATAGCGTCTATACGCTCCAGCAAGCTGCCCGCCGTTCTTGGCGGATTGGGCAGCGGTTGCCAGTTGCTGTGTACTTCCTCGGTTATGAAAACACCGCACAAACCGCGTGCTTGGCGCTGATGGCGGAAAAGATCGCGGTCAGCCAAAGCACCAGTGGCGACATGCCCGACACTGGCTTGGATGTGCTCAACCCCAACGGTGATTCCGTAGAGGTGGCGCTCGCCAAGCGGATGTTGGGCAAGTAGCCTTTACCTGCCCCTTAACAGCCGACCCCGCCTTGTGCGGGGTTTTTTTTGCCTGCCGACAGCCATCCGCCAAAATCATAAGTAAATTCTATTGTCAAGTTTTCGCCCACGGCATGAATTTTGTGCTGGGGATGAAAAATTGCTTGCCGTTTGGGTGCTTGTGACAATTGCCGGGCTTTTTAAACAAGGACATAGGCGAAGCAGTGGTGAGGTATCCCAACAAAAGCACATGGGTGCTGATGGCAGTTTTGGCAACAGCGCTGGCAGCTTGCAGCGTTAGCCCCAACCCATTCCTTGCGGGTGCAGGATGCCGTGCAGACGGCACTTCCCTCCCGTGGAAACGGCCCACATTCCCCGCCAAACCCCCGGCAAAAAGGCCACCTGTCCCCGTGTTTGCCTTCCCAGCAGTCCTCCAACGCCCCGCTGGTTACGCAGAAAGGTCGGCAGTGTACGTGTTTGCCGGGGCAGCCCCCGTGGGCGTGCCTGCGGATACCCTGCCCCCGCCGATGCCGGATGCTGTTGGGGACAATACCCTCACCGAATTGCCCATCTGGGACAGCATGGCGGCAGAAAACCAACAATAAAACGGCCGATTTTTTTAACAACAGGAGACAACCCTTATGGGTACAACATTGCAACTTCCCCCCTTCCACCTGACGCGCACCCAACAGCGGGCGCTGCTGCTGATGGCGCTATGCCTGCCCGTGCTGGCCTATGCCGGGACAAGTGGCACGGAGTTTAAGGCGTTTTACGACTTCGTTTACGGCGCGGCTACAGGTTACTTGGGGCGCGGCCTTGCGATCACGGGCGGGCTGATCATGCTTGGCGTGGCAGCAGGTACGGGCAAGGCCACCATTGCCATCTTGGGCGTGGTGTTGGCGATCTTCGGCTCGATTGGCCCGACCATCATTAACGCAATCTTTGCCTCGGCAACCCTCTAAACCACCAGTTCCGGGGTAATCATGGACGGGCAAGAAAAGTATTTGATCCCACGCCGCTTGGATGACATGCCGCAGTTGTTCTTTTGGGATGCGGATGTGGCGGTGATTGCCATTGCCTTCATCCTCTTGGGTGGGCTGTTCGGCCTGATTATCCCCGGCCTGATCCTTGGCGTCGGCATTGCGCGGGCATTCTCACGCCTCAAGCACGATGGCGGGAAAGGGATGATGGTGCGCTTTTTGTATTGGTACACGCCATCGGATTGGTGGCTAAAAAGCCGTGCGGCCTCGTGGCAACGCGAATTCATCGGCTAGGGGGGCATCATGAGGCGCAGCCAATATTTATCAAAACTGGCGGACACCGGCTACCAAAAGGGGGCATTAAAACTGCTCGCAGCGGGGCTGCTGCTCTCCAATGTCCTGCTGCTGGTAATGTTGATGTCAGCCACCGGGCAAGCACAAAAGACCATTGTTGTGCCGCCGGATTTCAAGCGCTCCTTCTGGGTGTCAGGTGACACCGCAAGCCCAGAGTATCTGGAGCAGATGGGCATGTACTACGCCACTTTAATGCTCAACTACAGCCCTGAAAACATCCAGTACCAGACAAGCCAATTCCTGAAGTTCGCCTCACCGACAGTGTTTGGCGAGTTGTCCGGCAAATTTACCGATGACGTGGGCAAGGTTGTGCGCAACCAATTATCCTCGGTGTTTTACCCGCAATCGGTGGACATACGCGGGCTGGCAGTCACGTTCGTGGGCATCCAGACGGTGTTTGTTGGCAAGAACATCACCGAACAAAAGCAGCGCAAATACCGGATTGACATGGAGATGGGGGCACAACAGCCGCTGGTGATTGCCTTCCAAGAAATCCCCATCGTGGACGGCAAGCCACCTGCTGTGGCAACGCCGACCGCACCGCAACCGCAATAACGTAAACGCATAGGGCTAAACGCAATGGCACAGAGGACTTTCAACCGGGCATGGGGCATTGGGCTGCTGCTGTTGCTGGGGCAAACCCCCAGCGCATGGGCAGTGCAGGACTTGACCGTGCAGGATGGCGACAACGTGGCGGCGGACATCTCCACCAAGGAACTGACGCGCTTCTCAATGGCTTCAGGGCGCATCACCCGCATTTGGGGGCCAGATGACCGCTTTGCGGTGGAGCCGGACAAGGAAGGTGGGCAACTGTTTGTGCGCTTGCTCGATGGCAAGAAAGAGCCGTTCTCGGTGTTCGTGAAAGATGGTACAGGAGCCACCTACACGGTATTGGCAACCCCAAAGGACATGCCATCTGACTCGGTGGTGCTGCACGCGCAGGCCAAGCCGGATGCCCAAACGGAAGCCGACAGCCACGGCTATGGCGGTGGTGCATATTCTGCCGTTAATGGCAGGCCGTACAACTGGGTCAACACCCTCAAGGGCATGATGCGGGGCATGGCCTTGGGGACATTACCCGGTGCGGAGCCAGTAAACGAAACCATCAACATTGACATGCCCGGCACGCTGGTGCTGCTGGAACGCTATAACGGCGACCTGACCGGCGAGGTTTACGAATTCACCGCCCGTGGGGCGACCACGCTGGATGAGCGCCAGTTCGAGGCCACCAGCGTCACCAACGGGGCGGACGTGAAGGCCGTGGCGGTTGACGAAATGGCCTTGGCTGATGGGCAAACCACCCGCATTTACGTGGTCAAGGCCAACGGGGAGGATTTGTAATGGATGCCAGCGCCACTGTCAAAACCCGCCAAATGGCCATCGCCGGGGCAGTGTTGGCACTGTTGGTGGGCTTGGTCATTGCCGGGTTGTGGTGGTCTGACCCCAACCGCAAGGTGGATGCCGCCGCGCAGTCAGCCGATGCCGGGGCCGTCACCAAAAGCTACACCACGCCCACCGCCGTGCTTGACCCCAGCGAGGTGTGGATCACCCGTTCTGAGGCGCAACTGGCAGACATGAAGAAACAGAACGATGCCTTGGCTGCGCAACTGGCGGAACTGGCCAAGGCGGTTAAGGAAGGGAAACCCGTGGACGGGCAAGCGGCAGTTGATGCCAATGCACTGCCACCCGCCCCGGATGGCAAACCACCCGCCGACGCACCTAGGGAACAAGGCGCGGGGCAGGCGGAACTGGCAGGCGGCAACTTGGGTGAGCTGCCACCCGCACCCCAAGACAACATGCCTGCCAACTTGCCACCCCCGCCACCTGCGGCGGGCGCTGCCAACCCTGCTGCCATGCCCGGCATGATGCCAGCCCCACCCGGTGGGCAAGCCGACGCGGCAAAACCACCCGGCATCCTGAGCATTGACTTGGGGGCAGACTGGAAAAACGGGCACGATTTGGGTGCGGAAGGCGACAAGGGCAAGGATGGGGAAACCCCGGCAGCGGGTGCAGACGGTGGCAAGCCAAGCAACCACAGCATCAACACCTACCTGCCTGCGGGCAGCTTCGTCAAGGCGGTGCTGTTGTCGGGGTTGGATGCCCCTACGGGTGGGCAGGCGCAATCCAACCCGCAGCCAGTGCTGTTGCGGCTGGTGGACGGCGGCACGTTGCCCAACCAGTTTTCCTCCCGCGTGAAATCCTGCCACATGACGGCGGCAGGCTACGGGGACATATCCTCTGAGCGGGCTTACCTCCGGCTGGAACGCATGTCGTGTGTGATGTTGGACGGCAAGGTCGTGGACAGCCCGGTCAAAGGCTTCGTTTCCGGGGAGGACGGCAAGGCCGGGATGCGCGGCAATTTGGTCAGCAAGCAAGGCCAGATGATTGCCAAGGCATTGGTGTCCGGGGTGGCAGGCGGCATTGGTTCCGGGATTTCGGAAGCCTACAGCAGCATTTCGACCAGTGCCACCACCGGCACGACCACCACCGTTGACCCCTCCAAGATCGCCCAGTTCGGGGTGGCGAACGGCTTTGGCAAGACCTTGGAGAAAGTGGCGGACTGGTACTTGCAACGCGCCAATGAAACCTACCCAGTGATTGAGATTGCCAGCGGTCGGGCGGTGGACATCGTGCTGAATGAGGGCTTTGACTTTGGTGACGTGGACATCCTGAAAGAGGCTGGTGATGGCGATGCGGCGGGTGATGAGTGAATGGCGTTGGCATGAGGCTTAGCGGCCTAGTGTGCGCCTACCTTGCCGCCATTGTGCTGGTGGCATTGGCGTGGGGTTGGGCTGGGGAGTGGCAGGCCGGGCGGCATATCCGTACTGCCCTGCCCTCCACCACCATCAGCAGCGTCCAGCCATCCGCCATTGGTGGGCTGTACGAAATCAAGGCCAGCGGCAACACCCTGTACGCGGATGCCAGCGGGCGTTACTTGGTGGTGGGGCATATCTATGACCTGAAAACCGCCAAAGACCTGACCCAATCGGAAGGTGAAGCGGTGGCAAGCGCGGCAACAGGTGCGCCGGATACCCGCCAAGGGCAAGCCACTGCCACCGCAGGCCAAGCGGAGCCACAACCAGAACCGGAAGCTGCAACAGCCAACCTAGCCAACCGGATCAGTTGGTACAGCCTGCCACTGGAAGGTGCGGTGCATTGGGGCACGCCGGGCAAACCCAAGCTGGCAATCTGGTCAGACACGCATTGCCCGTATTGCCAGCAATTGCACCAAGTACTGCAACCGCTAGCCGCTGAGTTGGACATTTACGAAATCCTGTTCCCGGTACATACCGAAGCAAAACCTGAAATGGCAGCGGTGCTGTGCGCCAACCGCCCTAAAGCCGCGTTGGATGCCGCGTTCGCAGGCAATCCCCCGGCAATGGATGCCAATGCCAACCCTTGCTTGGGCAAGTTGGATGCGGTGGTGGCAACCGCACTGAACCTTGGCATTGGTGGCACACCCACCTTGGTGGCGGGTGACGGGCGGGTACAGGCAGGCGCGGGCAGCGCCCAACAACTGCGGGATTGGCTGCTGCAACCGGCAAGCCCCCCATAACTTTCATTTCCCCTAGCGCTTGGGGAGGCTTGCTTGGCGGGCTTCCCCTCTTTTTAACCGATTGGGCAGATACAAAAAATGGCACTGACACGGCACAACACACTTATCCCCCTCCTGCTGGTTTTGTCCAGCTTGGCAGTTTTGCCGGGCTGTTCCGTCTTGGGTGACATGAAACCGGCAAAGTTTACCTGCGGCCTGCCCAACGGGGTGGGCTGCAAGCCCGTCAGTGACGTGTACAAACTGTCCACCGCTGGCAGGCTCAAGGACAGCAAGGCGGCAACAAGCGCCAACAGCACGACCGGCGGCGGCATCACCTTTGCCACCTCCACTACCGATGCGGATGATGTCTTGGGTATTGGCGGCAATAAGGCCAGCAGCCATCCTGCCACCCTGCGGGCAAGCGCCCGTGTGCCAGTGGGGGGCAACAGCGGCGTACTGGAGACGGTTGCACCCGGCAACCCGATCCTGACCCGCCCGCGCCAAATCCGCATCTGGGTTGACCGTTGGGAAGACAAGGATGGCGACCTGCACGATGAAACCTACCTTTACCTGCGGTTGGACAGTGGGCGGTGGTTGCTGCAATGAGCCTAAGAAGACTGCGTGATTGGGTCAGCGCCCATATCCGCCAACTGTTCAAGGAAACCAGCCCGGCGGATGCCTATGCCGCCGGGGCAATGCCCGTTTCCATCAGGGAGGCCAAGCGGTTGGTGGATACGCACCGTCTGGCTGAACTGTTGCCGTATGAGGCGTATGACGAACAGACTGGGCTATTTTATGCCGAGGACAGCGTGGGCTTCCTGTTGGAGGTTGCCCCGGCGACAGCCTTGGGCGAGGCACAAATAAAGGTGCTGACCGGGCTGTTCACCCAAGGCTTGAAGGAAGGCACGGGCATACAGGTGATGCTGTATGCCTCCCCGGACATCCACCCCAAGCTGCAACGCTGGGCTGATGCCCGCACCAGCGGCGGCATTTTCCGCGAGCTGGCACAAAAACGCTTGGATTATTTGCAGCATGGCAACTGGCAATCGCTGTTGTCGGGACAGCCCATGCTGTTGCGGAATTTTAGGCTGTTCATGTCGGTGACACGCCCCTTGGGGGTTGCCACCCACGGCGGGGCTGACCCGGAAGAGGCCGCATGGCTGCGGCGTACCCGTGCCTCGTTCTTGGGCATCCTGCAATCGGCGGGTATGCCCGCCATAGACATGGATGCGGGGGGTTTGGTCAACCTGCTGGACACCATCCTCAACCCCAAAGACCGCCCGCGCCGCCATCTGGATTGGGATGGGCGGCATTTGCTGCGGGAGCAGGCGGTAGACCCTGACACGGTGCTGATGGTGGGGCGCGACAGCTTAGGGCTGGTGCATGAGGGGCATGAGGTGGAAGTGATCCCGTTCTCGGTGCGCCAGTTCCCCACGGCATGGCCTGCATGGCGGATGGGCGACCTGATCGGCGACCTGTTCAGCAACACCTTGCGTTACACCGGGCCATTCATCGCCAGTGTCACCGTTGATGTGCCTGACCCCATGGGTGCGGCGGGCAACGCCAAGATGAAGGCGGCACGCGCCACCCAGATGGCGGATTCCCCGGTGGGGAAATTCCTGCCGCAATGGCGGGAACGCAAGCAAGAGTGGGAGTTCGTTGACCGCATGTTAAGCGCAGGCCACAAAATCCTCGACACCCATTTCCAGTTGGTGCTGTTTACCCGGCAAGGCGACGCGGAACAGGCGTGCCAACGCGCACAGGCATTGTTTGAGTCACAAGGTTGGGTGTTGAGCCGTGACCGCTTTATTACGTTGCACGCCTTCCTGTCAGCCCTGCCGCTGATGTCGGGGCCTGCGTGGCACGGGGAGATGCGCAGGATGGGGCGTTTCCGCACCTTCCTTACGTGGTCAACCATCAACACCCTGCCGCTGGTTGGGGAGTGGCAAGGCACTGCCACCCCGCTGCTGCAATTGGTGGGGCGGCGTGGGCAACTGATGTACCTCGACCCATTCGACAATGAGAAGGGTAACTACAACGTGGCGGTTGCCGCGACCTCCGGGGCGGGCAAATCGTTCTTCACCCAAGAAATGGTCGCCAGCACCTTGGGCACGGGTGGGCGCTGCTGGGTAATCGACTCCGGGCGTTCATACGAGCAGTTGTGCACACTGGTGGGCGGGACATTCTTGGAGTTTTCTGAATCCGCCCATATCCGCCTGAACCCGTTTACATGGGTTGCACGCATGGACATGGAAATGCCGTTGCTGAAAGACCTGCTGGCGCTAATGGCATCACCCAACAAACCGTTGGACTCGGCACAAATGTCAGACCTTGAAACAGCGATCAAACAGGTGTGGCAGGCCAGCGGGAATGATGCTGACATCACCGCCGTGGCAGCATGGCTGTCCGCATCAGCTGACCAATCGGCGAAGGAAGTGGGAAAGATGCTGTACCCCTATACCCGCGAGGGGACATACGGGGCAATCTTTGATGGCAAGGCCAACGTTGACTTGGACAATGCCTTCGTGGTGTTGGAACTGGGCGAGCTGGATGCCAAACCCGACCTGCAACGGGTGGTGTTGCTGATCCTGATGATGCGCATTACCGAGGCGATGTACTTGGGCGACCGCCGCCAGCGCAAGCTGTGCATCATTGATGAGGCGTGGCGGCTGATGGGCAGCGGCAATGCGGGGGACTTCATCATGCGTGGCTACCGCACGGCACGCAAATTTGGCGGCGCATTCATGACCATCACCCAAGGGATTGATGACTATTACAGCTCCAACACCGCCAAGGCAGCACTGGCAAACTCCGACTGGAAATTCCTGATGCGCCAATCGCCAGAATCTATTGCGGCAGCACAACGGCAAGGGCAAATGATGATGGATGACAGCCTGAAAGAACTGTTGTTGAGCATTGACACCCAAGCAGGCCAGTACTCCGAAATCGCCATACTGGGGCCGGGTGGCACAGCGGTGGGGCGGCTGATCGTTGACCCGTTCACCGAAAAACTTTACTCGACCAAGGCGCAGGAAGTGCAGGCCATCCGTGACATGCAGGTGCGGGGCTTGTCCTTGACGCAAGCGGTTGGGCAACTGGTGGCGCAAAGCCGCAAACGTTAGGGGGATTAGCATGAAAATACTGGCAAGCGTCTGGGCATCCCTGAAGCCCATGGCAAGTGGCTTGGCTTTTGGATTGGTGGGCGGCTTATTGGCCTTGCTGGTTGCCCGGCTGGCCTTCCCACCACCGACGTTTATCGCCTTGGATTTGGCAGGCGTGGTCAAGGAGCAAGCCCAAAGCCTCGTGGCACACCAAGACATGGACGATGCAGGCAAAGCACAAGCCAGTGCCACCTTTGCCAAGCAGCTTGATGTCCAGTCCCGCGCCATGGCTGCGGATTACCATGCCATTGTGCTGGCAGCACCGGCAGTGGTGGGTGGCGTACCCGACCTTACCCCAGAACTCCGCCAGCGGGTGGCAGTGGCGATGGCAACCCAAGGGATCACCGCTGCTACCCCACCCTCTATCATGAAACTGGCAACACCTGTTGCCGCCCAACCTGTCCAATCTGGCGCGGCTGCCCCTGCACTGGCTAACCCCATGCAGGGTGCAACGCTTCCAGTTCCCCCTTCCAGCACCACACCCAATGCCTTTTGGGGAACCCCTGCCGTGGGTAGCGCCAGCCCGCAAGGGGGGCAACCATGAACCGCAAGGCGGTACTGGCACGTTTTGCCCGGCTGGTAGCACTGGCTGGCAGCATAGCGGCCTTGCTCTGGTGGGGGTCATGGCAGCTATCCCCATACATCCGCATCGGCATCAATGCCAGCGACAGCCTGCCCGGTTGGGTGTACGTGGCCTACCCCGGTGACAAGGCGCACCTGCAAGTGGGTGACACCATTGGTTTCTACCCAGCACCCAACCGTTTCTACCCACCCAGCTTCCTGTTTATCAAGCTGGTGGCAGGCATTGCCGGTGACAGGCTGACATGGGGCAAAGATTACCCCGCAGGGACAACGTTCTACATTAATGGGCAAGAATTTGGCAGGGCAAAGCCCCAAGCCCGCACGGGTGAGCCATTGCAGCACACCCCGGCAGGCACGGTTCCTGATGGCGCGGTGTTTGTCTGGACACCGCACCCGGATTCGTTTGATTCACGCTATGCCGACATGGGGCTGATACCCAACAGCCAAGTGGTGGGACGTGCACAGCGCCTGTTCTAAACCCAGCGTGTGGCTATTGCCTTGCGCATTGCTGTTGCTGCTGGCTGGCAAGCTGTTTGCTGCCCAGCCGTTGGTGGTGCAGGCAAGCACCGATTTGGGGGTGGTGGGCAAGGTCTACCCGGTTGCCGAACGCAGCTTTTTGGACGTGCTGATGCAGCGCCTGCAACAGGCACAAGCCTCCGGGGAGCTGGCAAAAATCGAAGGGGATGCCCGCCAAAAGTGGCAAAGTTACACGCAACAGCCCCCCGGCAAACATTTCCCGCGTGCGCCCAAGGCGCGTACCCGCACCCTCGACATGACCCTGACACTCGACCATGACTTGTCTGACCAAGACGGCAATGTGTTTGCCCCGGCAGGCACTACCATAAACCCCTTGGCGATGATGCAACTGTCCAAGGACATCCTGCTGTTTGACGCTACGGATGCGGCGCAAGCGGCGTGGGCGAAACAGTACATCACCACCAGCACCAAGCCGGTCAAACCGATCCTGACGGATGGCAAGGTGCTGGAACTGATGCAGGATTGGAAAACCCAACTGTGGTTTGACCAAGGTGGCTACCTCGCACAGCGTTTCCGGGTGGAATACGTGCCGGTGGTGTTGCACCAACGCGGGGAGATGCTGGAAATGCAGGAGGTATTAGTCCATGACTAAGCGCCTGACCCAACTGCTGTGTACCTTGCTGGCACTGCTGCTGGTGTTGCCTGCCCCGCTACAGGCCAACACCTGCAAGGGCAAGTTCCCCAACCCAATCACCGACATTTACTGGAAAGGCATTTTCCCGCTGCGCATTGGGCCACTCAATGCCAGTTTTGGGCAGGAAGATTCAGGGGACAAGCCGTCCCTCCTGTGTGCCTGCCCTGCCCCCGCGCCGCTGTTTATCCGTATTGGTATTGGGGTGAGCTTTTGGGAACCGGCGCGGGTATCCGAGGTGGTGAAAAAGCCGTTCTGCTCGCCGTTGTTGGGTGGGGTCACATTCGGTGATTTTGGGGTGGCGCAAGGCACGAACGATGCCAGCGGTGAACGTAAGGCCATGTACCACGCGCATTTCTATATCTATCCACTGCTGGCATGGATGAACCTGCTGACCTCAATCACCTGCCTGCAACCGGAAAGTTTTGACATGCTCTACATCACCGAGCTTGACCCTTTGTGGCAGGACGATGAGCTGAACATACTGATCAGCCCGGAAGCGGCCTTGTTTGCCAACCCCATTGCCCAAGCCGCCTGTGGGGTGGATTGTGCCGCCGCCACTGCCGGGTTCCCGCAAGACAAACTGTTTTGGTGTTCCGGTTGCCAAGGGGCGAACTACCCAATGGGTGGCAGCAGCCACCACCATACCGGCGGGGTGGAGTCTTCCACCTTGCTGACACAGCGGATGCTGACCAAGATGCACAAGCAATTGCTGGCACGCAACACCAGCACCAATGCCGCGATGTGCCAGACACAGCCCGCACCCATCGTGATGAAGAACCAGTACAAGCTCCAGATGCTGTACCCGATCCCTGCCACCAAGGGTGGGATACCCGGCAAAGGATTGAACACCTTTGGGCGCAGTACCCTCCTCAGCGGGGCTGGCAAGGAGTACCCGACCCGCGAAGATTTTGCTTACCTCATTTTCAGGAAACGCCTATGTTGCGCCTTCTGACCCTGCTATTGCCCGCCTTCCTGCTGTCTGGGTTGCCCACCGAAGGGCTTGGTGCGGATACGCACAGCCCGGATTGGCAGGCAACCCTCCAACGGCTCGACCAACAGCCCGTACAGCCCGGCACGGCAATGCCCGACATCAGCGCGATCATGCAGGCCGGGGCAAAGCAGCAGCAACAAGCCCAGTCTGTCATTGACAAATTGTTGGCAAGCGCCAAATCCCCTTCACAAGCCCCCAATGCGCCTGAACCGTTAGTGCCGCTGGTGTTTGTGTCGTTTTCTATGCCCGATGCCAGCCTCAAGCAACTGCTCAGTGATGCCGGGAAAATCGGTGCACAACTGGTGTTGCGTGGGTTGGTGGATGATGATGTGAAAGCCACTTCCCGCAAGCTATTGGCAGTCCAAGGCATTGACCCGCAAGCCACCGCATTACCTGCGGATAGGCAAGATGTGGCAGGCATGGGCATTGACCCCACCTTGTTTGAGCGCCTCACTATCCAGCAAGTGCCGACCTTCGTATTACCGCTTGAACCCGTACAAACCTGTGCGCAGGACAGCGGATGCCCGGCTTTCCGGCATGTCCGCCTCAGCGGGGATGTCAGCCTTGCTTATGCGCTGGAAAAACTGGGCGGGACGCTGGATAGCTACCCTGCCCTAAAACAACAAAACCAACAATGGCTGGATGCCTTGCAAGGGGGCAAACCATGACGGTGTACGGGCGCGTGGCTACCAGCCGGACTTTTGCCCTAAAACTGGCGGCATTGGCTCTGGTGTTGTGGCTGGTGCTGGCCTTGCAGTCCGCGTGGGCGGAAGGCATGACCCAAGCGCAAGCCTTGGATGCGGGCAAGCTTATGGGCAGCAGTGGCGCAAGCATTGCCCTGCCTGCGGTGGATGCCAACACCCTGCCGGGCTTCACCACCGCCAGTCCCCCCGAAACCGCCTACCAAAGTGCCGGGATCGGCTTGGAGGACACTGCCCGTTCGCACCTGTTGGTTGCCAGCCCTGACAGCCCGGAAGGGTCAACCTTCAACAGCATCACCACCCGCCCCACCTTTAGCCTTGACCGGGAAGACCCGTTGGTGAAGCACACCGACAACCTGATCACTGACGCGGAAAACAACCCCGGCACGGGCACAGGCACTGCCTGCAAAACCCTGACCATCAAAGACCCGCCGGTTGTTGGCACTGACACCTGCATGGAATACCTCAAGGCCGTTGACAACACCTGCAAGCGCACCTTGGGTGTGGCGTGTGCTGGGTGGGGGAACCCCACCTGCACCAACCCCGGATCGGTGAGCGCCAGTGGCTTTTACTGGTCAAGCAGTTTGCCCGCTGCCAGCATCAGCAACCGCATGGTGGGGGCAAACCTTGTTATCCGGGCATCGGGTGGTGAAGGTGCAGCCGCCTATTTCACCATCAGCAATTACTCCAATATCAAGTCCATCAAGGTCACTGCCCAAGCTGGGCTTGCCTACAGTTACGGGAGCTGGAATATGTATTTCCAGCGGCCACCGGGAGGTGGGGGATATTACAGCGTCGTCCCCAACGGTTCGGACATAAAATCCACCCTGTACAGTTACCCCCGTGTGACGATGGACTTTGCTGGGTCGGGTTGGGTGGATTTCACCGTTGAATTTAACAGCCCCTCCTGCACCTATGCCTGCACCAGTTGGCAAGACACTTGGACAAACGGCTGCGGGGCTTATGCCACCAACCCGCTGTGTGAGGCCAAATCCAGCACCTGCACCAACAGCAACAACCCCCGGATCGTGGATGGGGTTGCCGTCACCCGCACTTGTTGGGAATACACTGACACGTACCAGTGCTACAACGACACTGGCAGCAAGGGCGAAGATGACTATTGCGCGGAACTCCGTGCCGCAGGCTGCACCCAATCCAGTTCCACCTGCAACGATTCTGTATACGGGCGTTGTGTGGCGTGGGAACAGGCTTACCAATGCAGCGTACCGGGCAAAGACCGTACTGTGGAGGATTGCTCCGCCGCCAATTACTGCCAAGACGGCAACTGTTTTGATGGCGCTTATGAGGCCAACGGGGACTTTGGCGTTGCTGCCAGCAACCTTGCCGCTGCCGAGGCAATGGCAAAGGACTTTGACGGCAGCTTCAATATTTTTGCTGGGCAGGGGCTGACGTGCAAGCAAATGCCGTTTGGCTTCAAGAACTGCTGCAAGAATTCAGGCTGGGGCATGTCCATCAAACTGACCCAGTGTTCGGCGGATGAAAAAATCCTTGGGCAAAAGCTGGCAGCGGGCTTATGCCATTACGTGGGGGATTACAAGGACAACTCACTGTTCAGGAACCGTTACAAGTCGTTCTGCTGCTTCAACTCCAAGCTGGCGCGGATCATCCACGAACAGGGACGCCCTTATGTCCCCTTGGGCTGGGGGGATGCCAAGAACCCTGTTTGCCGTGGGTTCACGCCGGAGGAGCTGGAGAAAATTGACTTCAGCAAGATAGATTTCAGCGAATTCTTTGCGGATGCCTTGGCGAATGCGGACAAGGCCATCAAGCCGGGCAGCAGCGACCTTGGCAACCTGATCAAAGACAAAGTTATCCGGCTGTTGCCCAAATGACACGCAAGCACCACCATAACCCACCCCTCCCCCTATACCTGCTGCTGGTATTGTTGGCATGGCTGGCCTGTGCCTGCGTGCCAGTGGCAGCAGCTACTGGCCCAACAGGCACGGATGCCACAACCGCCGCCACCACTGTACCGGCTGGCACGGATGCCGCCGAAGCCCTGCCTACCCTACCCCCAACCCCGTACTACAAGGCTGGGGAAAAAGGCTGGTTTTGGTACGAGCAAACACCCACCAAACCTGCCAAGAAAAAGCCGCAGGAACCCAAGCCGGTGGTTGCCGCCGCTGCCGTGCCTGCCGCACCGTCCCCCAAGCCGGAAGAAGACCCTAATGACCCGTTGGTGCGCATGAAGCTGTTCCAAGAGGAGTTAGAGCGGATACAAGCGCGGGCAGTATTAGACCCGACCCCGGCAAACGTGCAGGCATTCATGCTCATCAATGCCCAAACCCAAGCGCGGGCAGGCAAATTCGCCGAAGTTTGGCAGCAGGTGCTGTTGGGCACGCCGCAACTGGATTACCGGCTGGTGAAACCCGTGGATGACGCCGCTATCCATGCGGTCAATGATGCCAAGCTGGTGATCAATGAGGAGGGGATGCGGGCAGCTTCCAAAGAATACGGGCTGTTTTTCTTCTTCAAGTCCACCTGCCCGTATTGCATCAAGATAGCGCCGGTCATTAAGCAGTTCTCAGCCCAGTACGGCTTCCATGTCGTGCCGGTTTCCTTGGACGGGGCGGGATTGCCGGAATACCCCGAATTCAAGAGTGGGCAACAGGCAGGCATTGCCCTGAAGGTGGAATCCACCCCGGCAATCTTCCTTGTGAACCCCAAAAAGCGTGACATCCAGCCGATCAGTTACGGTTACATCACTTGGGATGAATTGCGCAGCCGCATTTACACGGTGCTGAACAAGCACAGCGCCAACCCGTTGCAGGCGCAAGAACAACAATACAACCACTACCTGCAAAGCCAACCAACCCCCAAGGGGATGACACCATGAGCGAGAAACTTAAAAAAGCCCTGCAAGCCATTGCGCTGGCAACCCTGCTGTTGGGCATGGCCTTGCCCGCCACGGCAGGCAGCAGTTTGGAAGGCGATATGAATAGCTTTTTTGGCGACCTCAATTACGCCAATGTCACCCCAGCCGGTGAGTACCAAGGGCAAGGGGCAAGCTATTACACCGGGGGTTCCGTATTCCTGCGTGTCCCGTCGCGCAGCTACACCTTGGGGAGCATCCAGTTCCCTTCCTTCCGTGCCGGGTGTGGCGGGATTGACCTGTTTGCCGGTGGTTTTTCCTTCATCAACAAGGAACAACTGGTGGCGATGTTACGTAACATAGGCTCGGCAGCAGTGAGTTACGCCTTCATGGTGGGGATGCGTTCCTTGTCACCGCAACTGACCGCCACCTTGGAGAAGCTCCAAGATTGGGCGCAGAAGTTCAACAACTTCCAGATCGACTCCTGCGAATCCGGGGCGCAATTGGTGGGTGGTGCGCTGTCCATGTTCAGTAAGGAAAAGGGCGAGTGCATCACCGCCAAAACCAAGGGCGGCAGCAACTACGCCGATGCGCTACTGGCCTGCACCTCCGGGGGTGAGCGCAACAGCACCCTGAACAACAAAGACCCCAATGCGGCGGGCAATGCCATCAACGCCACCAAAGGCAACATCGCGTGGCGGGCATTGATGAAGAATGGCTTCTTCCAGACCAACACCGACATTGCGCAAGTGATGATGAACTTGTCCGGCACGGTCGTCACTTACAAGGACGGTGGTGGGGAAGATGCCCTGACGGTTTCCAACACCCTGCCCTCCATCCTGACGGATAACCGGGGGACGCAACTGCTCAATGCACTGCTGCGCGGTGGGAGTGTGCCCATCAAGGGCTGTGCCGATGGCAAGGGGGAAATGGAGTGCCTGCAAGTGACCTCCAACCTCACCATCGCCATTACCGAAAGCAATGGGCTGGTGAAGAAGGTGGAGACGATCCTCACCGCAATCAACAACAATATCATGGGTGACACCAAGCTGACCGCCGAACAACAGGGGTTGCTTGCCGCCACCTCCTTGCCGGTATTCAAGTACCTGACGGTGCAGGCGGCATTGCTGCCCTCCAGTGCCAGCAATGAGATCACCCAGTACGCCACCCTGATTGCCAAGGACATTTTGGCGACCTACTTAAGCGACTTGCTGGGCAAGATGGTGGCGGCTTCGGCGCTGCTCAAGGCCAATGAGAAAGATGACGACAAGCTGGCACAGTTCAAGCAAGGGCTACTGGATGCCCGTTCCGAAGTGCGCAGGTACAAAGATGATGTGGTGAAGGCATTCGACGAGTCATTGGCGTTCACCGAGCGTACCCAGCAGCAGGAAAAGCAGATCATCACGCGGCTGTCACCCAGCATCTTCAAATCCGTCATGTTTGGCACGAACTAAGGCAGGGGGTAAGCAACATGGCAAGCCCCACTTGGGAAGTCTTCACTTACGGCGGCGGTGAATACCTTGGCACGGTGTTCAACGCCGTCGCCGCGATCACCCAAAACAGCAACTACACCGGCCTGTTGGCAGTGGTGGCAATGGTGGGGCTGATTTGGGTGATGTTGGAGGGTGCATTCGGTAAGGAGCTTAACTACAAGTGGCTGCTGATCATGATCTTTGTCTACATGGGCTTCATGGTCCCCAAGGCCAATGTCACGGTGGTTGACCGCGTGAACCCGGCCTTCACCCGTGTGGTGGCGAATGTGCCGTTTGGGTTGGCGGCAACCGCCGGGACAACCAGCAAGATCGGCGATTACCTCGCCCGCACCTTTGACACGGTGTTTGCCTTGCCGGATGACCTGAGCTATTCCAAGACCGGGCTGCTGTTTGGGCAATCACTGGTGATGGCCTCCACCCGCTTTGAGGTGACGGATTCGCGCTTGGCGGCAAACCTGAGCGAGTTTTGGCAGGATTGCGTGTATTACGACATCCTGCTGGGGCTATATGAGTGGGATACCCTGCTGTCCGCACCCGATACGTGGTCATTCATCCAAAGCAACACCTCGCAATCCCGCAGTTTTGCTTATAAGGACAGTTCCGGGAGCCGCGCCAATATCCTGAATTGCCGCGCAGGGGCTGTATCGGCACTGACACCTGACTTGACGGCGGCACTGGCAACCGCCAAACAACATTACGGGCAGAAGCTGGGGAAAGGGGCAAACCCATCCGCCGCAGCGGCACAATTCGCTGCCGCGATGCCATCCTCTTACCAACGGCTCACGGGCATGAGCCTGTCTGCCGAGCAGACGATCCGCCAAGCGTGGATGGCGAATTCCATGAGTGGTGGCTTGCAGTCATTCGCCACACGGGTGGATGCAGGCGCTGCCGCACAGGACTTTGCTGTGGCACGGGCAGAAACCGAACGGCGCAGGACTTACGCAGTACTGGGGGAGCTGGCAGGCCGGGTACTGCCGCTGACCCGCAATATCTTTGAGGCGTTCATTTACGGGATATTCCCGTTTGCCTTTGCACTGATGCTGCTGCCTACAGCAGGCAAGGTGGTCATGAGCTACATCAAGGCAATGCTGTGGCTGCAACTGTGGGCACCGCTGTACGCCATCCTTAACCTCGGGGTGACGCTCTACAGCACCCATGCCGCCACCAGTGCCGTAACCACCATTGCAGGTGGCACGGCCTTGTCGATGGCGACCAATACTGGGCTGCACCAAGCCTTGGCGGATATGGGGCTGATTGCTGGCTACCTCTCCATGTCGATCCCGATGATCAGCTACATGGTAATCAACCAAGGTGGGGCAATGATGGCACAGCTTGCCGGTGGGGTGATGAACTCCTATGCAGCACCTGCCGCAAAAGGGGCAGAAGAAGCGACTACTGGCAACATCGCCTTAAGTAACAGTAGCCTTGGCAATGCCAACCACTTCGCACACAACACTGCACCGTCCAGCAACGTTGGTACGTTCACCCAAACTGATGGCATGGGGACAAGGAACATCTTTACCGGCGATGGTGGTGCGATAACCCAGCAGGCCGTCAGCAGCTACGCCATGTCGGCAAACATGAGTGATGCGGTCAAGTCGAGCATGGCAACACAGGCCAGCCAGTCCATACAGGCTGCGCGTACCGACGCGGTGGAACACATGGCGTCCTCATCGGCGGTATTCAGCAAGATGCAATCGTTCAACCATCAAGTCCAGCAGTCACTGGGGACATCGGATACCGCTACACAGCAGCAATCCACCCAATTGTCGCAATCACTCGACAAGATGCAGTCAGCCGCTGAAACCCTCTCCGCCCAAACAGGTTTGAGCTTCAACAGCAGTATGGGGCTGTTGGGGAGTATTGGTAAGGGGATCGGCTTATCGGGCAAAGCAGATGCCCAAACCAAAGAAAACTACGCCAAAGCCGCTGAGGTCGCCGAACAGACTGGCTTTAAGGAAAACTGGCAAACAGCTACCCAGTTGTCCAGCCAATTGGCTGCCACCAAACAGGACGGGGTTTCGGATGCCGCCGCCAATAACCTCCAAGCAGGTATCCAGCAAAATGATGCACTGGCCCAGAAGGCCGCAGCATCCCTCCAACGCTCCGAAAGTTGGTCACAGGTACAGTCACGCATGGAGGAACACGGGATTTCCTTCAGTGGGGACATCAGTAATGCAGTGCAAGATGCCTCGGGCATGTCCCGCACTGAGTTCACTGCCCTTGAACAGCGGGCAGAGCGGGGGGACATGCAGGCAAACCAGCAACTCAATGGTCTGGTGGATCGGTTTGTGGCGCAGCATGGTGGTGAATTGGTGGGGCTGCAAGGTGCTGCGGCAGACAGCGCCGTGCATAACTTCAATGCAGCCAACCAAGCCGATATCACCGCACAAGGCCATTCCGGCATGGATGCCTTGCAGGCCGAAGGTACGGGCAAGCTGGGGCAAGCCACGGGAGCTGCCAATTTGGATGTGGGCAGCACTTCGCCTGCTGGCTATCAGGCACTCAGGGGGAATACGCAAGCGGGCATGGCAGATACCCAAGGGACAATCCAAACAGGCAAAGCCAGTTTACAGGGCGAACATGACCACAAGGCGGCATTAATCGGTGACATGGCAAACCGTTCTGCATCTGAGGCGGGTTTTGAGCGCACCTCTGATAATGTATTGGCGGCAGTACCGGAACCTGTCGGTGATGCGCTCAAGTTTGCCAATAAGGGTTTGGTGGACATCGCCGCCACCGCGTCAGGGCTGTCCCAAGGGATTGCGGGTGCTGTTGGACGTGCTGCCACAGGCCGGGAACAGGATTGGGGTACGGATTATGGGGCTGGCTTTAACCGGGTTGTTGGCAGCGATATGTTAAGTGCATCTGAAAATGGTTCTACCCAGCAAATCAGGGGTGAAGTGTTTGGTAGCAGGGCAGAACACCAACCCCAGCAATTCCAATGGGGGGCTGGTGGCAGTCATCACCCTACGGCATCGTCCGGTGATGTGGGAGGGACAGTGAACAAAAGCCTCCCAGCAGAAGCACGGGCATTGCTTGATACGATAGCAGGTACTGAATCACCCGGTTATAACGTCATTTACGGTGGGCAACGTTTTGAAAGTTATGATGACCATCCGCGTATTCCTGTAAGGATTGAGTCAGGGCCGAATGCAGGCTTGGACAGTACGGCTGCTGGACGTTATCAAATGCTCCAAGGTACGTGGGATAAGCAGGCGGGACAGTTAGGCTTAAAAGACTTCTCACCAGCCAACCAAGACGCAGCGGCTTGGAACCTTGCCCAGCAAGATTACCACCGGAACACGGGTGGGCGGGATTTGTTGGAGGATTTGCGTTCTGGTGATCCTGACGACATTGCGCGGGTAGGCCGTGCCTTGAGTCCCACTTGGACATCCTTGCCATCCGGCATTGAAGCAGGAACAAATGAGGCCAAATTTACCAAGGCGTTTACAGGGAACCTCAACACATAGTAAGGCGGATACAGCGTTATTCCACGATTGCTTGGACTCTCGCCAACGCCTCATCAACAATGTAACTGGGCACTGCTTCCACAAAGCGTGCCTTACGCGCCGTGTAATCAATGGTGCGGGGTTGGTTACACATGACAACACCTTGGGTATCCATGCCAGTGTTCATCAACGGTACGGCAAAACCGGCAAAGCGTGACTGGTTGCCGCCTTGGGTAACAGGGCATATCACCATCAAGCCTGACTGGTTGAATGTCTTGGTGGATATGACCAGAACTGGCCTTCCGCCTTGTTGTTCCTTACCAAGGGTGGGGTTCAGGTCAGTGAACCAGATTTCACCACGTTCAGGTGTCCGCATCAGATGTCCTCCAAGCCAACAGGGGGGGCATCCAACCACTCACGTTCTTCTTGGCTAATAGGTTGTGACAAATCACACTGGGCCATCAACTCACCTAAAGAGTAGCGGGGTTTTACCCTTGGTATTATCACCAACTGCCCATTCTGGACGTTGACATTGACCTGTGAACCCGCATGAAGCCCCAGTAATTCCAACACCCGTTTGGGTATAGCCATCACGATTGAGCCACCAACAGCCCGCAATGTTGCTGTAGCCATACTTTGGTATCCTCACCACTTAAAGGTTATACTTTAGTATAATTTACTGGGTTCAGCAATCCCCGCCCATCCTAACTGCCCCTCCTGAACCAACCTGTATAAGCTGGAACGGTGTATCCCATATTTCTTTGCCAGCGCCGCCTTGTTGACGCCCGGTGTATTAAACTCCTGCCGCAGCAACTCAAGTTCTGCCGCAGCCAACTTGTCTTTGCGCCCAAATTTCACGCCAGCCGCCTTGGCCTTCGCCACACCTTCGGCAATGCGCCCATTGATCAGGCTACGGTCAAATTCTGCCACAGCCAACATTGTCTGGTACATGCCCGCTTGGGATGAACTGTCTAGCCCCTGATCCAACACCACCAACCGTACTTGCTGTTGGCTTAGCTGCTGGCTGACCTGCCCTAGCCCGTGCAGGGAGTGGGCTAACTGGCTGAGGTGCGTGACTACTAAGACATCACCTTGCTGTGCATATCCCAGTGCCTCCGTCAGTTCCGTGTGCCCTGCCCTACCGCCAGCACTTTCCTTTTCTTGGAACAGCCTTTCACAGCCATACTGCCGCAGCTTCCCTATCTGCACCTCCAGACCTTGCCCAGAATTGTCCCTTGCATACCCGATGAGCATTATGAAACCATCTCCACCATCCGCCCCAGCACCCGCTGGGCAAACTCCGGTGCGGCCTGCTTTGCCGCCTCCATCGTCAGGAACCCGGTGGCACTGAACCCCAGATAGCGCAGCCCAAAGCGGTCGGCATCGTCATCCTCCTTGATTACAATCATTTCCTGCCCGGCGAACAAGGCACGTTGCATTATCTTGTCACTTGCACCGCCCTCCCCTCGCCATGCCTGCTGGGGCGCTTCCAGTGTCCATTTCCCTGCCGCAGAAATATGAATCTGCATCTGCGTATTGGCTGTTTCTGTTTCATGCCTGTTTGCATTGCCTTGACCTGCCAAGAGCCAGTCAAACGACACCCCTCTCAGGAATAAACGCTCACACTCCGCATAGGGGATCGCTTTCCGCCGCCTCCAGTTTCCTACTGTAGACCGAGGCAGTCCATACATAGCCGCATAGGCTGAGTCGCTGGATACGCCACTAACGAGTAGCATCCTGTCGATTACAGCATCTGCATCCGGCTTCCATATCCCTGCATCAGTAACCTGTATATCCACCTTTACCCTCCTTTGGCTAAATCAAAACGGGCTGGAAAAATTATCTGTACCACCCATTCCCACCACCAACTTACCACCCGGCGCATCCCAGTAAATGTCTGGCGGTTCTGCTGATGCCAAGGGCAAATAGGGCTGTGACAGTGTGATGGATACTACACCTGACCAAAAAACATGGGGTATCTCCCATTTCCTTGCATCCTTGGAAAGGTAGGCTGTGACAGGCATGGGTTCCCGCCCAAGGACATCAGCCACCAGTGCATAGAGCGGTGCATGGGCATAGCTGGTATTTCCCAACCGGACTAAAACGACTTGCTTTTGCTCCCCATCATGGGCAACTGACGCATGTTTTATTGTGCCGCCGCAGACACGGCAAGTAACGTGGCCTTCATCCGCCTCATCCCAACTGAACACCGTACCATCAAGGCAGTGGCAACCGACCATCGAGGGTGGATTGAACTGGTAGTTATCAACCATCCCATAGTTTGCATAGTTTGGGTCATCAAGAAGGAAACCGTCATCAAGGTCTTCAAAGGCGTTCAATGACCGATGGTTTTGGTACAAGAAAATTTCTTCCAAATCATATTGGGAACATGGCTGGCATCCAAGAACCTCACCTTCGACCATTTCTGCCGGTACGCGCAACGTGACGTTACCATTAGTGGCATAGTAGTACCCATCCACCAAGAATGGCGTAACAAACGGAGAATTTGACCCTACCCCGCAAAAACGCCCTAACATTTCTGCATCCATTGCCTGTTTCCCTATGAGATTAGTCATCTGTAGACTCAAGCTGTCCCGGAAGTGAAAGGCTTATAGGGCGCTTATCTTCTTGGAACTGCTGAGCCTCAACTTGCCGGAGAATATCCATGGCAAGGTTAAACGCCTCCTTATGGTCAACGATCACCAGGGTTACGAAGTCAGGCCACTGGCTTTTCCCTTCTTCAACCATTTCATGCCCGCCATTAAGTACCAGTCGTTTGAATTCAGCCATGACCTGTTCCTCATAATGCAAATAAAAAAGGCTGCCAGCCCTTGGAGAAACACCGCTGCTGCCCTTGGGGGGCTTACGCATAAGAGTTAAAGCCTCAGCCAGTAGCACTGGTTGCGACCAATGCCTATCATGTTAGGCACCAACTGTCCTATAAATATTATATAATTTCAAGACGAATTAGACCAATGGTTTTGTTGCCCTATCACAATGAGGCAGAATATTACCTGAACCTGTTGAGTGAAGCGCACCCACAGCCAATCAAGGCTGCATTTGCACCATCTTCCATCGCCACCGCTTCCGCATTCAAGGCACGACTGCTTTCCTCCGCGCTAATGGATACCCGTTGACCTTTTTTCAGCCAATGTGCCACTTTCGCCTTGAACGGGATGATTCACTGTATTCGATTGTGCAGAGGTGTCCCTGTAGCGACGTTTGCGACTGGCGAAGCAGGTACGGCGAATGCAGTGCTGTTTGCGGTAGCAATGTTGGCGAATAACGACCCGGTTGTGGCGGAAAAGCTGAAGAAATTCCGCGAAGCGCAACGCCAGAGCGCGATGGCTATGAAACCTCCACCAGAATAACTTGTCATGTGCCGTTTGGGAGGATGTGAACAAAAGTGTGGCTTTAGCCATCCATTGCGCTCCGAACAACCCCTCATCCCCCAACCCCTTGAGGGAGAGGAACTGGGGTGGGGGGGGGGGGTAACGGCGAAGCCGGATGAAGAAAGTCACACTTTTGTCCACACCCATGTAAAGGTTGCCGCTGCTGTCCATCACGACAAATAATTTAATTTAGTGACAGATAAAAAAGCGGCGGAACAGCTCAACACTGCCCGCCGAATATTGCTAATAGCGACTCATGAAAAGGTATTTAGTTACCCATCTTCACGCCCAAGCCGTCATCAATATATTTCTGCAAGCGTGCGGTGCGGGTATCGGTCAATTCCTTCAACACCTCGTTGCGTAACATACCTTCCATGCTGCCCCAGCAGTTACCGCCTTCACAGGCAAACTGTGCTTCGACTTCGGCATCGCGGAAAGCAACCCAAGCTTTTTGGGCTTTTTTCAGTTGGGCGGGTACCTTTTCTTCATGCTTGTGTATGGACATCAATGCTTGCCACGTATCGTTCAGCTTTTTGTCTGACGCGGCGTAAGCATCCGCTGCACATTGGCTCAATTCGGCTTGGTTGCCATTCGGGTTGCACTTGAAAGCGGGTTCTGCTGCACCAGCACTCGCCGCGCTTTCTATTGCACCAGCGGTTGCCGCAGTCACAGAGAACAGCAGCAGGGTTGCACCGATAACGGTGTTTAGGATTTTCATTGGGGTATTCCTCGTGTGTGTAAATTTACTGGACTGGCACGCTTCCTTGATGCCCGTTCGGAAAAGAAACCCCGCATTGCGGGGTTTCCTAGTTTCATCCAAGGGTATTTAGTTGCCCATCTTCACGCCCAAGCCGTCATCAATGTATTTCTACAAACGTGCGGTGCGGGCATCGGTCAATTTCTTCAACGAATTGTAACATTCAGCGAATATTTATCATCGTTGGGTGAACGCATAAGCTGAAATACGTTAATTTGATAAGTCTTCTTTTTCGTTAAAAACTCGAAGTGGTCGCGTGCATCACCAACATCCAAGATAGTTGCAACGGTATTTTTGTCACGCGAAGTTACCGTAACATCCATCGTTTGATTTGCCCCTGTCGCTACAGTGTAGCATTGGGTGGCTTCTGGTTTAATAGAGCCATTAACCGTTCCAGAAACATGTCCACGCTGAAATTTTATTGGTGTGCATTTATTTGAAGTGTTCTGTGTGGTTTTAGCCGATGATGCCAGTGTTACACGGATTTGGGAAAGCGGAACTGTTGTTTTGTACAGTACATCAACTCTTTTTAGTTCTTCACTACTACTTCCATCATTTAAAAGTAAGGCCATTTTACATTGCCCCTTTTTTAATGTGGTAACACCATCAGACCCTTTGACATCCATGTCAGAATAAGGGGAGGGGAGGTCATTTCTGGCACTTTCCATGACAGCCAAATAGACTTGTTGGTCATCGCAAGCTCTAGGCTCTGCCGCACTAGCACTAATACTAATACCAACCAATACAGCCGCAGCCAAACCATTCAGAAATGCCTTATTCATAAATCACCGTTAAATTAGAAAATTATTAAACAATCACCGATAAACTTTTTACTGGACTGGCACACATTCCTTTGTTCCAGTCTTAGTGAGTTTTCTAGTTGACAGATTGAGTTGCACTTGCTCGGCAAGCACCACATCCGGCATCATTGCCTTGAGTGCGTCGCTGGCGTTGGGACATTCGGTGATCGACTTGACTGGTCCCAGCGGTTGCAGGAAAGACAGCGTTGCGCCGTTTTTCAGGGTCATTTCCCCCTCATAAGCACTGCTGTAGGGAGGTTTGGTGGTGTCGCTGAGGTCAGTGATAGCCAAGGTTCTGCCACTGGAGCCAGTGCCGTTATCAAGAAACAAGTAGTTGCCTGACAGACCTGCAAACGAAACCGCATCGCTGTTATCGTCTAATCCCCTCTTTAACTCAAACAGTGTTGCTGACTTGGGGTCGCATGAAGTCCCCTCGCCTTGGCGTGCCGTTACCCGAATGTCCTCGCCCACTGCGTCCGTGGGTACTGTCGTTTGGACGAGGTATTTGCCGTAAACATAGCAAGTGCTGGTATCGGACTCCTGAATAATGGGGGATTCGGTGCCTTCGATGCCGTAAGGCGTACCCGCTGCCCACAGGGAGGATGGCGTTAATATGGCGAATAGCCCAGTCAATATGACCGAGCGTAGCGTATTCGTGTGTGTGGAAAATGATTTCATTGAAAATATCCATTAATGCAAGCTGAATGACCATTCATTATACAGCCGCATTGCTGGGCAGCAATTACCCGAACGACCCAGAAACTACAACTAAAGTCGTAATTTGCAGGGCTTTTTATACCGTCTATCCCTAAAAAATCGACAATCTGTCATCTTGGGCGGCACAAACTTGTGCTAGATTAGCCAAGGCATAACGATACGGGGTGACTAGCTTGCGGGTATTTTAAACTCCCCATTGGGAAGATACCCGCCAACCAAGAAGAATGCCGCCAGCAAACCCTACATGAACAGAGGTGGTGTTTGTTGAACCCCACGCCCCTGACCTGATGGGGGACTAGGAGCCTGATCCTTAGGACGACCCGAAGGAAGACCACGCTCATCAGTGCCAAGACTATTAACATCTGGTCCATCACCATTCTGATCTGGTGGTTTTCCGGTGCCAATACTAAGAAGACGACGCTCAAGATTACGCTCAAGATCAAGATCAGGACGACCACCACCGACAACATCCTTCACTGGTACACCACGACTCTGAAGTGGTGGTGGGGGACTAGGAGCCTGATCCTTAGGACGACCCGAAGGAAGACCACGCTCATCAGTGCCAAGACTATTAACATCTGGTCCATCACCATTCTGATCTGGTGGTTTTCCGGTGCCAATACTAAGAAGACGACGCTCAAGATTACGCTCAAGATCAAGATCAGGACGACCACCACCGACAATATCTTTCACTGGTACACCACTACCTTGATCTGGTGGTTGATGTATGAACTGAGGTGGCGGGGAACTATTTGAACTACCACGAACTGGGTCTATGGCACTAGGCTGAAGTGCAGCACCACCACGAACTGGAGCCATAGGAGTAATGGCGTTGTTTATACTAATATTTCTCCCTTGACTTGGTGGCTGGATATTATTTTCAGAACCACCACGAACTGGGGCAATTACAGCACTAGGCTGACTTGCAGCAACACCCTGAACTGGGACCATAGGAGTAGTGGCGTTGTTTATAGTAATATTCCTCCCTTCAATGATGCCAGACCGCCGAGTGGTCGACCCATCTTTGCTCTTGCTTTCTTCGGAGTTAGAACTGACCTCCCCTTTGCCCTTAAACGTAACACTCCCTGACATATTAGTGTTTGTTGAAGATGATGTGCTGCTTGTGCTATCACTCGCATCCTGATAATCAAGTGAACCTGCCGTTATATCGACATCTCCATTCGCTTTAAAGTTGGTACCAACCAACGTTGTTTTTTCGGTGGATTTTGACGTAATACTGCCACCAGCATTGTACTTCGAGGTCACGGCGGTACTAGTATCGCTATTCTTGCTGCTGCCCGATTCTTGGTAACTACCTTTCACGCCGTAACCTTCCCCTGATTTATAAGAAGCTCCAAGTCGTGCATCATAAGAAGCCGCACTGGCACTTTTAACGGTGGTGTCATGAATGGCAACATCCTCAATCACACGTGCAGATTGTTCAATATTACCTCCTGCATCAAGGGACGTTCCCTCATCGCGAATAGTATCTTGTGCTACACGTTTAATGTTACCACCTGCTTTAAACGTATTGGTAATACTGGTTTCTGAGCGGCTTGATGTTTTACTAGATTCGTGGTCTTGGCGGATACCAGCAGTCGCCTCTGCGTTAACAGCTCCTGAAGCTGCGCGACTCGAAGAATCCACATTGCCATTGGCATTTGCCTCAGCACCAACATAGAGTCCTGAAGTAGTTTGCGTGTTTGATGATGTAGAAGTAGAAACATCCCGCGCAGCAGAATTTCTGATACTTTTGGCATCAATGCTCATGTCACCACCGGACTCAATATCTGAACCAACAAATGATGCATCGTTTTTAGCTTTAATAGCCATGTTGCCACCAGCCTTGATGCTGGATTTGGAGTTAGTTAGGTTGTACCTAGATGTCCTTGATTCCTCTGTACGCCCCCCAATGGTCGCAGCACCTGCTGCATTACCAGAAGCACTACCAGAAGCACTGCCGGAAAGACTACCAGAATCAGTATCAGAAGCACTACCAGAGGCACTACCAGAAGCATTGCCTTTTGCGTAAAGGCCCGTTGATTCTGTGGTCGTGTGGGTATCACTGAACGTTTCATTACGCCCCGTGAGGACATTAATATTTTTTGCATCAAGATCAAGGTCACCACCTGCGCTGACATTGGAACCCTGAACGGTTATCGTGCCATCAGTTTTAGCACGGAGATTACCACCAATATTCAAGTTCGATGCAACGCTACGTTTGCTGCCTGAATTAGTCTTAGTGGTACTTGTCTCTGTAAGTTTCATATTGTAATCAGCAGAAGCACTACCAGAAGCACTACCAGAAACAGCGGCAGAAGCAGTGTCAGAAACAGTCTCAGAAGCACTACCAGAAGCAGTGCCATCTGCCTGACTTCCACCACCATCTAGCTTCATAAATGTCGAGGTAGTCGTGGTGCTAGTAGTACGTGTTTCATCCAGTCCGTCGAGAATGTTAATACCTTCTTTAGCATCAATGTCTGCGTCGCCTGCCACGTTCAAATTGGAGCCTTGCAGTGTCATGGAATTTTCAGCTTTGACCTTCAAATCTCCTGATGGAATGGCATCAAGCTGCACCTGTATATCCTTGGATTCGGCAAGTTGTGTTTTGTACGTGGCAAGTTCTGCTTGGTATTTCTCCTTAATGGCAACCGCTTCGGGTGAACCGGGTGTGGCTTTCTTGTAGTCGGCCTTAAGTGCCAATAGACTATCTGCGGATGAAGACAACTCCTTACTCTTGTCACGCAATGATTGCAAAGTCGAAATACGTGTCTCCTGATCTTCAGCACTGCCTACTTGGATGGTAGACCCCTTGTTAGTGCCTTTAAAATTATCAGTAGTGGTGGCGGTACTGCCATAAAGCCCTCCACCGACACCAAATCCTGATTCGGTTTTTGTGGTATGGGTTGTGGTTTTGTCCTGACGTGCCAGCACATTGAAGCTACCACCTGCATCAACATCCATACCACCGCCTGCTACTACATTACTCCCTGCAATGGTTGTGTCACCACCGCTTTTGGTTGTTAGCGTACCGCCTGTTTTCAAATTAGAGCCAACATTCTTCTCCGTGCTTGTAGTAGTGATTGTGGTAGAACTTCCTAACCACGAACTAGAGCCACTTCTTGATGTGCTTGTACTCTTATCCACAATCGTATCAAAAGTAATACCTTTTCCTGCTGAGAGTGAGGCATCACCACCAGCTTCAACATCGCCACCGATTACTTTGATGTCTTTCTTGGCATCTAAATTAAGATTGCCTGTGGCTGTTATGCCTGCTGTTCTAGCGATGGAGGTTCTGTACTCTTTGTCGTTACCACTGCCGGAAGTGACCGTTTCATTATTGATACTGCCCTCGGTAGATTTCAGGCTAACATCTCCACCTGTGATAGTGCCGCTGGTGTTGGTTATATCACCCTTGGAAGCGATGTCTAACTTATCACTGCCTGCTATCGTGCCACCCGTATTTCTCAGTGAGGTTAAATCCATCTTAACGTCGTTAGCAGCAATGACTGCACCCGTCTTAATCATGTCCTTAGTCGATTGTGCGAGATAGACACGGGGAACCAATACTTTCTGCCCTGCAACGATGCTTTCCTCCATCCAAACCAAATCTTCCTTAAGAGCCGCGCTTTGGCTGGGGCTGAGTGCCTTCCCATAAGTAAGACCTAATTCTTTGCCTTGTTTGACTGCCTGATCCATCAGGCGTTGCATTTGTGCCGTTTCACTGCCATAACCCTTGAGCATATTATTGCCTGTTTGCTGGATCAATTGCTGGCGAATCAGATAAGCCTCATAGTTGGAATCCCCCAGACGTTTGATAACAGTATCCGGGTTATAGCCGTAACGTTTTGCCATGTAGTCTGAGCCGACAAAAACAGACCCTACTTTGAATAACGGATTGCTCTCAATAAGGTATTCAGCACTCGGATTGACGATGGCAACGAAGTAACCATTGGGACTGGAAGGCAACGTCAAATTAAGCCCGGCGAATGATAGGCTAGCTCCAGCCACAACAGTGTTCCTGCTACCCATTCCTAAACTACTGACGGTATCTACACCCGTAGCACTTGTACCTGTACTCGCACTTGCTGAACGGCTACCTACTGACGGCCCCCAAACAGAGCTTTGGTTGACCAGCGCAAATCCTGTCGCCGTCAGGTTTCTTGCGAAGATACCTGCACCCTGACCCGTCCCCGCTGCATAGTACGATGACAGGGGGGTGTCGCCACGCACCTGATCATATGTACCCCAAGGATCGTTACCGTCGTCCTGCCTCCTCCACGTCTCCCAAGGAGCCATTCTTTGTAGAGAAAGGTCATCATTGGTAAAAGTGCTACCATTCACACCACTAATGGTCATGTTGCCAGAACTTGCTGACAACAGTGCCCCGGTATTGTATGCGGAGCTAAAACCAGTAATACCCATATTGCGCCCGGCAATAATCTGCGGCTTAGTATCAGGTAGGGGCGTTGCAAAGTACTGTTGCGTGTAGCCTTCTCTGTGGTGACAGTGGTTGCCGTCCCCACAGTTCGTATAAGGTGCACCATCAAACGTAGCATTCCAAGAAATTGGTGTCCATAACCGTGATGGGACACCGCCCGGAACTTCATTGCGGAAGACAGGGGCTGTAATGGCAATATCATTGCTTGCGTTGATCGCACTGTTATTGGTGAAGGTATTGCCTGCTGTCAACGTCATGCTACCAGAGGAGTCCATCCTCCCTGTGGAAACATAATTAGTCAGGTTGCCCAAAGTAGCACCAGCGGTCAATTGCTCACCCGCATACAACGCCCCGTAGTTGTCCAGATTACCCGTATTAGCAGTCAGCCCCAGTGTTTTAAGTGATGACACCCCCCCCGTATCGCGGTTAGTAATGCCCGTTCCGCTGATGGTGAAGTTATCATTGGAATGGATAGCCCCGTAATTGTTGATAATACCTCTGGAAGCTATATTACTGACACCGTTGTCCATCGCTCCAAAAATCAACGCACTACTGTTACTTGCCCCCCCATTAGTTAAGCTATCCACGTTTAAAGTTGTACCAGAATTAGCGTACATTTTCCCCTGATTGTTGAGGGTGCTGCCGATCAGGGATAAAGTTCTGTTTGAGAATAAAACCCCCGCAGCCTGATTGACTAGCGATAAGAGATGGTTTGCGCTGCCCAGTGCCATTGCCTCACCGGATTGTACCCGCCCACTGTTGTCAAGGTTGAAACTGCCCTGACCCGTGATGAGGGAGAGTGCCGCATCACCGATGATGCTGCCCGTACCCGTATTCACTACATTGCCGCCGCTTACCAGTGAGAGTGCGCCGTCGCTGTGCAACTGCTTACTATTGTTAATCGTTGTGCCACTGGTATCCGTTGCGGTAAGCATAGTTAAACCGCTGCTGTCGATAAAGCCACTGTTGGTCAATACCGTTCCAGTTAGTGCCAAACCGCTGCCCGTACCTTTGATTGTGCCGCTGTTATTGAGGGTGCTGGCAGTGTTGACATCCAAGAGGCCAGCCGATTGCAGTGTACCCTCATTGTTAACAGCACCGCTAAATGTCAGGTTGTCCTCTGAACCTGCCGTGGTTGAGCTTAGGAACTTGGCAACAGCCCCGGTATTGGAGAATGTTGTACCGCTCGCCGTTGTACCTCTCGCTGCCTGCACTGTTCCCGCATTGCTGATTGCACCAGCAGTCAGTGCCAACGTGCCACCAGACTGGATAACACCTGCTGACTGGTTACTGAGTGCCAAAACGTGGTTTGTGCTACCCAATGTCATTGCCCCACCGGATTGCACCCGCCCGCTATTGTCAACACTGACGCTGCTTTGCCCCGTAGTAAGGGATAGGGCAGCATCACCAATAATACTACCCATATTATTTAATACCGCCTCTGTATTGAGCATCATTGCACCGACACCTTGCAAAATACCGCTATTGGTAAATACGGTGCCGCTGCTACCCGTTGCACTCAGTTGCGAGATGCCTGCCGCGTCAATTGTACCGCTATTTATAAGCGTTTTTCCCGATAACGTCAGTGCGCCCGCACTCCCTCCATTGGCGACCGAACGTGTCAGCAATTTGCCGTCATTGTTCCATGTATCAGTCGCATTAACGGTCAGCGCACCTTTAGACTGCAACGTGCCTGAAATCTGGTTATCAAATGTGCCGGACAGAGTAAGGGACGCATCCGCTCCCGCAGTATCTGATGCAATGAAAGTGCCAGAATTGGTCAGATTATTTGCACTCAGTACTGTTCCAGTCGTCGCTTGTATTGAGCCAGAATTAGTGATATTGGCAGCACGGGTTGTCATCGCACCGTCTGCAAGCAGCACACCACTGTTGGTGACGCTTTCTGTGCTGCCGTTAGCTTGGTCAGCAATATCCAGCATCGTTTTCGCATGGATAGAACCGCTATTGTTTAACGCTCCGCTAACGCGGGCAGTCACCTTTCCCGAATCAGCAGTAATTGTTCCTGCATTGGTGATTCCGGTTGCTGCGCTCAGAGTCAGGTCTCCAGCCGTAGTTTGTATACCTTGCTCTGTTCCGTGCTCCGTACTGATTGCAGCATTGTTGGACGAAAGCTTCATGTCCCCTTTAGAGCGTACTTTAGCTTTAGCCAAGGCAAGGTTGTGGGTAGTTTTTAATTCCAGTGTTCCTTCCTTGGCGTAGATAGTGGCTCCTTTCGTCCCGATGGCAAGGCTATCTGAGGTACTCGATAGTGTATTTCCGGCACCCCATGTTCCGCCGTCTATATTGGTAGCCCCAGTGGTTGCCAGTGTATTGTTACCCCCAGCAAATCGGGTTTTCCCAGTGGTAGAAACATCCGTCAGCGTTGCGCTTGTGAGGTTGAGGTTATTCGCTGCATACAGTTCCCCTTCGTTTAAGTTGACCTCCCCCACTGCCGCAGATAACGCAAGGTCATGGTTAGCAGACAGTTTGCCATTGACACCGCTCACCGATATATCTTGGCTACCACTGTCCGAACTTGATGTTATTTTTATATCGCGAGTAGCACTGATTGCCGACTTAACTTCGACTTTGCCTGCACTGTCCAACGTAAAATCATCAGCACTGGCAGCCGCATCCCCCAATGTGCGCACGCCAACTCCCGCCTCTGTGGCAACGATGCGGATACGCCCTGCGTACATACCACCCAGCGCGGTAGAATCAACCGCATAAGAAGGGGCTGCACCATTTCCCGCCGTCGTACCCGTTACATTTCGGTTCTTGTAATCCCAAACATTTTTACCTGTGGTTATGCCAAGGCTACCGCCCGCTGCTGTGTTAATTTTTCCATTCACTTTGGTTGATCGTGCGACAATATCAAAAACTTGCTGCGTACTGGCATTTGCACCGTCCCCTTCCACTAATACGTCACCACGGTTCACCGTAAAACCGTTCAGACTGCCATCAGCAGCAATATTGGATGTGCCAGTGGTGAGAGTGGCTCGATCAGTGTTAATGAATCCACAACCTTTGCAAGTGATACCGTTAGGGTTAGCGACAATCACATCAGCGTTGCCCCCGACCACTTCCGTAAAACCAGCGAGTGTGCTGCGGTTGGTGGATGTCACCTCATTAAGGATGACTCTGGCTTCTTGCACCAAATTAGGGTTAGCAATCACTTGCCCTGCCAACTGGGATTGACGTGCTATTTGAGCATTGTTGCCATTATTAAGTACTAAGCCATTCGCCTCGACATCGTAACGGGTATAGCGGTTATGGGAGAGTCCAGCGGCATTTGCCGTCTCGATGTTCACGACAGGTACGCCATTAGCTGATATATAGGCATTAGTTTTACCGCCATCAGGTATAACCGTGGTGGCAGGTAATTCAGCATACACGGAGGTTGCCAAAAAACCAGAAATTGTCAATACGGCAAGGCTTGCTTTGCAGGCAGAACGACGACCTCCCTTGTGTTTGGAACGTGCTATTTCCGCAACAGGAACCCAAGAACTAAGGCTTTCATTCCAGACAAGATTATAGATATGATTCATGAGATGCTCCTAAAATGAATACGCCATACCGACCCAAGTCTGACTAGATTCTTTGGTCATTGAGGAAGGTAGTTTGAGTGGGCGGGTATTGAATAAGTCTAAGGAGGCATTACCCCGCTTTGCAGATAGGCCGACCACCATGCCATCCATGCGACCCTGTGGAATATTGGGGGCAATATTTTTCACCTCACCCGTGTCATAGCCAGCATAGAAGCGGGTGGGAACAGCTTCACCCCCGATAGATAGCGGTTGATGGACAGATACCTCGTTGCGCCAGTAGTAACCATCATCACCCGCCAGTGTATTACGGACAGAACCACGCACTGAAGACAGGCTACCAATGGATATTTGCTCGGAACCATAAAGCACGTCCTCAGCTTTCTGGGCAGTTAATTGACTGGTAACACTGAAATCCCTATTAAAGAGTTTGAATGGGCGTGCATAGTTAATCCCAGCCTTGATCTTGCCGAACTGGGCGTGCGGCATATCAGCCAACAAATTATCTGGGTCACGTAGCGCACCCGCTGATTTCAAACCTTTGGCATAGCCAATATCCAGCGTCAGTGTTCCTCCAGCAAATTTAGTATTGATATTGCCATCTAAATCAAGCACGGTAAGGTCACGGCTGCTGACCCCCAAAAATTGGTCGTCTAAGTAATTCTTTGATTGTTTTGTGGTAATTGTTGCAGCCAATGAAGCGCGGGTCGATTGATCACGGTACATCACCCGATCAATACGGATATTATCAGTCTTGTTATTGCCACTTGCCACCAATGCAAGACCACTCGGCATGGGAACCGTGCTTGCATATTCTGAATGGCTCGTACCCATCGACAGGGTAGTGTAACCGAAAGGGATGCTAAAATTTAGATTGTCACTCTTGGAATTTTTATGACCCGGATCGCTTGGGGTGGATTCCCTGTGAGTAGCAGAAAACAGTTCATTAAAACCAAGCAAATTATCTGCACTGGCAGTAAGGCCAGCTTGTGTAGCACCTGTAGATTCAGAACCTTGGTTGTCTAGGGCGATATTAAAATGAAAAGGAGAACTGGGTTGGTTATGAACTACCAAATTACTCACTCCCGGCTTTTCTCCGGGTTGGATGTCGATCTTGGCATTATTAGAAGAGAGCCTATTGATCTGATCAACACCCTGCTCTATATCCCGCAAATTAAATAAATTTCCTTCGAGATTTGGAAATACATTATTAACTGAAACGCTATTGGCATTATCATCATCTATTGTAATTTCCCCTAGAACCCCCTCAACAACAAGAATTTTAAGATGACCTTTACTTAAATCTTGTGATGGAAGGTAGGCACGAGCGGTGATATAACCCCGGTCAATGTAATCCTTAGTAATTTCAGCCATTACGCGCTCAATATCACCCGCATTAAGGCAACGACCACTAAACTCATCGGCAATACGTCGGCGTACCGAAGGGGTAAGATTGGGAGCATTATTGATAACAACATTACTAATAGTACGGCAAGATGTACCGATGGCTGGCACTTCAATCTTCGGTTGTAATGTTTTAGTATCTATGCCATCGACACGTTCAGTCCGTTGCCGGACTTCTTCTTGATCACGCCGTAGCCGTTCCTGTTCTTGACGCTGAATTATCTCTGACTGACGTTGTGCTGCGTCAACATCTGCTTGGGTTTGTGCCCAAGTAATCGTAGGAATTAATAGGCTCGCCATAAAAAAGCATCTGATAAAACTGCGGGGATTGATAGGAAAGCCACCCTTCTGCGGGATTATTCTGTTGTTCATAAATATTAGTGCTTATATCCTGCTGTATTTTGAATCTCCCCTTTGCCGAGGAGAATGCTATTCATTGTTTCTATAGATTCCATAATTCTAACAAATTCACATTGAATGAAAAATAAGCATTAAGTACCAGCGATTACAACTAAAGTTGTAGTTTCCGCCAAAGGGGAGCAATAGTTCCCATAAATTTCCTGTTCTCTGAGATCATCATTGATATACTGGGCATTAACCTTTCCCCAAGAGATGATGCAGTGCGCAAGACAAAAGCTACTCTCTGGTCATGGTGCTTGTTACTGGGCTGCTTTGCCTTGAACGTTGCCGTAGCGACCAATCTGCCCCCCGTCGTGCTTACCCCGCATACATTGTCACTATCGGCGGCAAAATCTGCGGAAGTCCTTGAAGACCCCACCCGCCACCTGACACTGCAACAAATCATCTCCCCCGCCACTGCCGCCCATTTCACCCCTAACACCAACGACCGTCTGAACTTCGGGCGCACCCGTTCCGCGTGGTGGGTACATTTTGCCGTGATCAACCAGACTGGCGAAAAGTGGTATCTGCGGCTGGATGCACTATTGGGCGATGAGTTTGACTTGTACCTATTTCCATCCGGTAGCCCGCAAGCGGGGAATGCCACGACTACCGCCCGCTACGCCAAACCGCTGGACGATTACCGGCGCAGGGCATGGTTGCTGGATTTGCCCAAGGGCGAAACCTTCGATGTCTACATGCGTGCCACCAACGGCGATGCCATCCTCCAACTTCCCATCGAATTTTTGTCCAGCAGTGCGATACTGGAACGCAGCGCTGCTGAACACCTGTGGCTGGGTAGCCTGTATGTCACCATGCTAATGCTGGCGGTCTACCAACTGCTGATGTTTTTCAACTTGCGCGAAACCAGCTACCTTTTGTTCGCGTTCAATATCCTGATGGTGATGGCGACCATCCACCGCACCAACCCAGTCTTTGCCAGCCTCGCCTTTTTGGGCAATACCCATTCCTATTTTTTTACCACCCCGGCATTACTGGGCGATGCCTCTCTGCTGTGGTTCAGCCGCGTCTTGCTGGACATTAAGCAGCACCTCCCCCGTCTGGACAGGCTCTATCAGGTGCTGGCGTGGCTTGTCCTTGCCCTGATCGGTGTTATTGGAGCCATTCCGGGGGGGACTGTACTGATCGTGTGGATTACCGCCGCAGTATTTTTTTTGAACTTGGGTGTCGGGGCGGTCTTGGCGCAGCGGGGCAACAAGATTGCCACGTATTTTTTCCTCAGCTACCTCGCTGCCCTGTTGTTGCAGATGGGGAATGGGTGGGCACTCGCCTTCAATAACAACCGCTGGGACACTTCCCACGACCTAAGCATTGCCGTGGCGAATTTGATCCTGATGTTCTTGGTGTCATGGATTCAGATGTTGCGCGTCAGTGGCTTGCGGGAACGGATACAACATAGCGAAGCCGAACACAAGGTCAAGGATGAGTTTCTGGCGACGATGAGCCATGAATTACGTACCCCCTTACACGCGATTGTCGGCTTGGGGGAATTGCTGCGGCTGCAACCGCTGCGGGGGATTGCCGCAGACTATGTGGAGCGCCTGAACCGCACTGCCCGCTACCAGTTGCAGTTGGTGGGTAACGTGCTTGACCTCGCCAAGATCGGCAACCAATCGTTCCATCTGGAAGCGCAGCCCTTCCGCTTGGATATTGCCGTCCATGCCGTTATCGGGCTACTGGGGCAACAAGCCACCCAGAAAGGGCTGGAACTGACTTTGGCAAATAATGCTGACTGCAATAGTAGTCTTGCGGTGGCCGTCGTGGGTGATCGGGTGCGTTTTTCCCAAGTGCTGGTCAATTTGCTGGGCAATGCCATCAAGTACACCGACTACGGGGAGGTGACACTTACCGTGCAAGTCAATTCGGCGGTGGGGGCCGGAATGGTGAAGGTGCGTTGTGAGGTCACGGATACCGGCGTTGGCATTGCCGCAGACAAGCTGGAGCAGTTGTTTGAGCCGTTTTCCCAAATCCGGGCGGTAGGCACGGCAAGGCAGGAAGGCATTGGCTTGGGGCTGGCGATCAGTAAACAATTGGTGGAAGCCATGGGCGGGCGGCTAAGCGTTGACAGCACCGTTGGGGAAGGTAGCCGCTTTGCCTTCGAGGTGCAACTGGGGCTGGTTTCCGCCGAAAGTATTTTACCGGACGCACAGACAATGACGGAACTTCACCTGCCACCGGGCTTGCGGGTGTTGGTGGTGGATGATTCAGAAACAAACCGCTTTGTCGGCGGGGAAATGCTTCGCAATATGGGTGCTGAAGTCGAATTTGCGCCGGGCGGGGAAGAAGCAGTGCTGCAACTGGGGCAGCAGGACATCGACGTGTTGCTGCTGGACATCAACATGCCGGGGATGAACGGTTTTGAAGTGGCACGGTGGGTACGCCATTACGGGCGCAACCGTAAACTGCCAATCATTGCCCTGACCGCCCATACCCTGCCGCAGATTGAACAGGCAGGGCGGGCGGCGGGCATGGATGCGTTCCTAAGCAAGCCGTTTGAGTACCCCGAGTTGTATGAGTGCATCTGCCAAGTGTTGGGAGTCGATACCCTCAGCAGCAGCCGTTTCAACGGTTTGCAGGTAAGGCAGTAACTCATCCATGCCCAGCAGTTTGACGATGGCTTTTAGCTGGTGTGCGACCTTTGATGCTTCCACCCACTGCTGGTTTTCCAGATGCAGACAAAGCTGCGCATAATCCCGCTTCAGTTCCGGGATAGCCTTACGCATGAAAATGGCTAATTGTTGTTGGTTAAGCCTGCCTCCGAGGGCGTTTTTCAGGCTTAATGGTACTGTTGTTCCGCTCAGGGTCATCAGGCGATAAGTCCCCTACGCCGCGAAGCCTCAATCGCTTCAACCCTATTTGTGGCATTCAGCACTTTGAAAAGGTCATAAACATGCCGTTTAACCGTATTCTCCGTCACACCCAACGTTAAGCCTATTTGCTTATTGCTATTGCCGCGTGCCAGCAAGGTGACAATCTCTTGCTGCCGCCGTGTCAATAGTGGTGGGCTAGCAGCAGGAACGGCAGCTTGGGCGGGGAAAAATTGGGGTGGAAAGTAGATACCACCTGCCATGATTTTCACCAAGGCGGCCTGCATTTCCTCAATATCCATCAGTTTGGTGATATAACCCTTAACCCCCAATTGGAAAGTTTCTTGAATCACCTGAGGTACTGCGCACGCAGACAGTATGCAAAATTTTACCGTGGAATATTGCTGACACAAACGCGGCAACTCTTCCTGCCAAGCACACTCACTGGGCATGGATAAATCCAGCAACGCCAGATCAACCGAACGTTGTTGCAAAGTGCTACGCACTTCCCCCCATGTGCTGACTTGATACAATTCCATTTGTGGAAGCAATGCATTGAAGACCATGGCTAGCCCCTCCCTAAACAATGCGTGGTCATCTGCCAGTAATACTTTGATCAAAAGCGTTTACTCACTTCTAAATGGATACCCTCACGCTCCCCCAATTCGGCACTGGTGCGCAGGTATGTTTCACTTCCCAAATGGGTGCGGTAGGAAACCAACCAACTGGCATTGTGTTTGTTTTCGGCAGTAACGTCGGCCGTTACACTGCCCAACAAGGGGACATTCATCTGCCCGGCATAATGGGCTTCTGCCTTCTGATAAAGCAACCCAAGGTTAATAGTGCCATCACCCAACCCCCGTCCAACACTGGGAATAAGCGTTTGGCTGGTATCCGTCTTGCCGCTGGCATCAGCGGTATAGGTGGTATGGATATACGTCAACGCACCAAACAGTTTGTCTGACCCCGCCACCACTGTTGCCCCCGCATTGTAGGTCGTGCCATCCGCGTTAATGGTCACGTCCGGCAATGGCGCAAAACTAGGCAGCGAGGGGAATTTCACGATAACATTCCCAGTGATTTTATTGGCAGCGGCAAAAACATTGACGTGGGGGGCAATCCAATAATCAGCCTTAATCCCCGTGGACTGGATGTCGCTGCGGGTTTGAATTTGCCCCTGAGCGGCAACCAAGGGCGCAAGTAGGGGATTGCTCAACGCCAGCGCCGACAACCGGAGGTCTTGTTGCTGGGTATCCATACTATAGGAAATACCAAAAGGCTTTTGGGGACGCACCGTACTTATGTCGGCAGCATTGACGACCCCAGAAAAGCCCAAGACAAGAGCACTTGCCACGTAGCAGGGCATTGATATGACCCTCAAATTAAAGTCCCTTCTCGATACAGAACACATCTCATGATCAAAACACCATCACATTGGCATTTTGACGCGGAGTCTACCAAAAACATGGCATATAATCAGCCATCAAATACATACCAGCCATTTTTGTTCTTCGGGAATTCCCGTGATGAAGCACAAGATCATAATATCGGGCGCACAGCAGTTCTCGGTCAAATATCGCCGCACCCTAGCTCTGAAGCCATGTCAATGAAAAATTTGCACGGTGATGAGATTCTGAACCCCTTACTAAGTGTATTGCAGGCTGACCCGGAACTACTGTCGGGCGTATCCAGATCATCTAGCAGGCATCCAACCTATTTTCGACCACTCAAAAGCTATCCGACGTATTGCTACCACTACATATCCGCGCAATACTCTATATGGCTGCGGTGGTCGCGGTTCGGTACAACCCCCATGTCAAGGCGCTTTATGAACGCCTGCTGGCACGGGGAAAGACCAAAATGTCTGCATTGGGTGCGGCTATGCGTAAACTGGTTCACCTCTGCTTCGGGGTCGTGAAAACCCAACAAAACTACCAGCCAAGCTATCAAAATGTTTGACTGGCAAGACGGTATCTTCGCCATACGCATCCCGTGCCAGCACCACCGTCTTCATGTTGTCGTACAGCACCTTTTTGGGCACGCCGCCAAACCATCCAAACGCCGCCACATGGCAGGCCAGCAACGTTTCCAGACGTTCATCGCTGACAAACTCCACGTAAGCACGCGAATAACCTAGCGGCGCCACAAATGCCGACAACCGTACCGGCTTGCTTTGCAATACAGTCCAATCCACCTGCATCTGCAAGCCCGCCTCCGTCTCAAAACGCACCACGGGTTCAACTGGCAACGCCGGGTACAAGCCCTGCAAAAATACCCGCAACATGGTCACACCACCCGTGTAACCTTGCTGGCGTATCTCACCCAGCAACACCGTGGCGGGTAAGCGGTGCGGTTGTGCCTGCTTCACCCTTTCCGTCAAATAGCCGTGGTATGCCGCCAGTTTGGCTTCCCGCCCCACGCGGCGGCAGTAACGGCGCGGCAACCCGTCACCGTGCCGCAGGCACTCCCGCACCGTGTTGCGGGATATGCCCAGTTCGCGGGCAATACGGCGGGTTCCATACCCTTGTCGGTGCAATATTGTGATCTCCATATAACGCTCCTGTATCAGCACCACCCTGCTCCTCTGTTGGGTCAATCAGGGCGGTCATTGTAGGAGGTGGGTCAGTTTTCAATTGATGGGGTGGGTCAGTTTTATATCGGTGGTGACATCGCCCTCGCAAGCATGGGGAAGGGCGTACCAAATTCAATAACTGGTTGGCAATTTGCAGATAATCAAATACATAATAGACATTATCTCAAAAATACAACTTATTGATAAATAGATAGATTCAATAGTTTCGGATTCGCATGGCAGTATGCAAATTGTGCAACCCACAAGCGATTTCCATCACTAAATCATCAAAGTCTTCCACGTAATTGCGGAAGATGTCCTTGACGCACCGACACCGCTTGATGCCGCTGTTCACATGCTCAATGACCACCCGAATGCTGGAAATGGCGCGGTTATGCGCCTTATCCTTATCGCTCAATAGCTTACCCCGTGGCTTTTTCTTGGGTTGATGGACAACTGCCCCGTCACCAGGATCATGCCCCTGATAACCTAAGTCACGGTAAACCTCATACCCTTCCGGCACTTTCACGCCTTCCTCATCTGCGATACGTTTGTCATGGTCTTTGCCGCGCCGCGTTTCACCCAAATACTTGATTTCACGGTCTTCCAAGCCTGCTATCACGTTGTTCTTCACTGAATGGAATTTTTTTTCCGCTGTAATATTCCTCCTGCACACCCCTATCAACCGGACGCTGGATGCGGCGTTCTGTTGCGTCCAACCCAAGGGCTTGCGGCATTTCATGGGAAAGGCGCTCCAATACCTCTTCCGGTAGCCGCGCTGGGGCATGTCCCATGCTTTTTAAGCCCGACTGCAAAACGGGGCACAGGCGATGTATCCAGCGGTTGGCTAACCCTTGTGACAGGTTGAAGGAATAACCCAGCACTTCTTGCAGCGGGTAAGCCTTCAAATAATAGAGAATAACTTATCTTCTATCGTTGCCAAATTACCGGGGCGACCACGCTTTGTTTCACTGTCATGACCGTCAACAATTAACTGTGCCGTGTATGCCCGGTGAAAATACGGCAACAGTTTGTTGAATTCACCCAGATCAATGCCTGTCATGGCGCGGAAGGTTTTAGCCTTGCCTTTGATGGCGTTGTAGCTGTACTCTGCCATGAGTGTCCCGTTCCCTTGGAGAAGATCATTGATCATAGGTTGTAGCGCATTTCCGTTGATTTTTCAAACAATTCGCTGATTGGGGGACAAGTACGGGATTTTGGAATAATGTCTAATGTGCAGCAACAACAGTGCAGGCTTTACTATTCAGACAAGCATTTCCGCCTGATGTCGAATGCCTTGGCATTGCCGGTATACCCTAAACTCCTCCAGTGAAGTAAAAAGGAAAGGGTAAAAGGGCTTGTAAGGGAAGGGGGAATTAAAGGAAGAGGACTTACCCAGAAAGGGCTAAGAATGGCAAAGGGCATATGCTGCCGCAATTCTCTTTTTGCCCCCTGCTGATCAAGGCTAACTTTACCCATCCCCCGAAATTGTAAAATCCGCTAAAATCATCTGCTCTTTAGTACGTGTCACGACAGTCCTAGCCTGTTTTGTCAGGAGCAAGCGCCATAAAGCAAATAACAGGAGCCACACCCATGCATACCACCCTTGTCCATGTCCATGTCAAGCCTGATTGCCTTGATGCCTTCATCGCTGCCTGCCGCAGCAACCACGAACAGTCGGTGCAAGAGCCGGGCAACCACCGTTTCGACATCCTGCAATCAGCCGATGACCCCTGCCGGTTCGTACTGTACGAAGCTTATGCAACGGCTGCCGATGCTGCTGCCCACAAGACTACTGCGCATTACGCGCAGTGGCGTGACACGGTGGCTGGGATGATGGCGCAGCCCCGCCAAGGCGTGGGGTATATTGGGATTTGTCCGGCTTGAATTTGGTACGCCCATGCATGTCATGGGGTTATTGTCAGGGGACAGTAAGGGGGGAGCCAGTCAGCCCCGTTTGCCGTTGGTCGGCTGGCTCCAGAATAGGCTGGCGGGTGTTGCCGCCGTTGGCTATCTTCGTCCCCAAACGAGGAAACCCCCATGACGAAAGATATAAAAATAATCCTATTAGTGATCGCAGCCAACTTTGTACTGTTGTTGTTGACCTTTTACTTTTGGTGACTAGGCCAGAATAGGAATTGCCCAACAATCAATCATGTGCTTATAATCCGCGCATGAGAGGGGATGTGTTAGACCAAGAGGCATTGGGCGAAATGGCGGGTGAGATTGCCGCGCTGCTGCGTGGGCGTTCCGGCCTCCCTACGGGGGGCGGGTTGACCACCAACGTCGGGGCAGTGACAACCGGGAGCGGGACACTGGTACAAGTGTTTGTCAGCGACACCTCCGGGAATGCCTTGCTGTCCATCAGCGTTGAATTGCGGGTCTCCCGGAAGAGTCTCCCCCACAACTGGCCCTGATAAACACGGTGCACCACTGATGACCCGGTACTTTCGGATGAAACATAAAAAATCAGGCAAATGCCATCCATAAGCCTGATTTTTTTCTACCATTCAATTCTCAACCAAGGGAATGACAAAATAACATGGAAGTTTCCCTAACTGGCTTCCTACATCTTGGATAGAGAGGGAATTGGGCGGTACTCCACTTTTACCGTCCAGTGACACGATGCCGGTGCAAGCCCATCACCGGCATCACCCGTCACGAACTGAAGCCAACATATCCAACATCCATTGAAGCCCCGCCGATTATTTTAACCCTTTGGGGTACGGACTCACTGCCTGTGCCCCTTTTTTTGTCTGCCAGCAGGCATTAATGGGGATTGCCATCCCGCGCCAATTACTTTGTCCTGTTGGCGACGACCGTCTTGAAAAACACTGTCCCCCCCAGCCTTGAATGCTGGCCCAGATAGCGCCGTGCTTACGGGGTCATGCGGCTTGCAAGATGTTTATAATGGTGCTAAAAAAGAAAGCAACATAACCCACCCCCGCAGAAGAATCCCCATGACATCCAAGGCTTCCCCCCTGTTGTTGGTTCTATGGCTCCTATTGTTCCCCTTGTTGCCATTTGCACAAGCAGCCAGTGACGGGCAACCCCCGTCAGCACTCCCCGTTGTACCCATTGAGCCGGGGATGGTGACAATCCCAGCAGGCACTTTCACGATGGGTTGCAAACCAGACCGTGATAATGGGGTTGGCAATTGTAGCGATGATGAAAAGCCCGCGCATGAAACCCGTATCAGTGCCTTCCAGTTAGCTACGGCTGATGTGACGTTTGCACAGTGGGATGCCTGTGAGGCAGCAAACGCTTGCCCCCATGTGGATGACGTTGGCTGGGGGAGGGGCAACCGGCCTGTGCTCAATGTCACTTGGGGGGACACCCACACCTATATCCAATGGCTTAACAGGATGACAGGTAAAACCTACCGCCTGCCAACGGAAGCAGAATGGGAATATGCCGCAAGGGCGGGGGCTGCCACAACCTATCCATGGGGCAACCAAGCTAGCCATGAGTTTGCCAACTACGGTAAGGGGGATTGCTGCGGAGGGGAGGCCAGTGGCAAAGACCAATGGGAGTACACCTCTGAGGTGGGTAGTTTTGCGCCAAACCAGTTTGGCCTGTATGACATGCTGGGCAATGTGTCCCAATGGGTGGAGGATTGTTATGTAAACAGCTATAAGGATGCCCCAAACGATGGCAGTGCCCGTACTTGCCCCAGCGATGCGGCTGCCCCGCATGTATTCCGGGGCGGGTCATGGGACAACGGGCCATGGTTCCTACGTGCCGCCAGCCGCAACTACAACACGCCTGAATACCTTAGCAGCTACGTTGGCTTCCGCCTCGCCAAGACAAACCCATAAAAGATGGGCACAATGCCGTGCCTTTTCACAGCCCCATTGGGGTGGCCTGTTGCTGGGGTAAATGACAAATATCAATGGATTGGTCAATAGCAATTGTCGCTTGGTAGGGTAGGGCGTATCCTGCCGCGCTTCCATTTACTCCTTCCAAAATAACAAAAACGATGTGGTTTACCACACCCTCAACCTTCAGCAGCTTAGGCAGTTTCCCCTGCTAAGCTGCCGTTTTTGGGGAGGCAGTTATGCCCAGTCCCTGATGTCCCCCGGCACTTACACACTTCCGCCCATGGCACTGTGCCAATTGAACAAAGTTTCATCTATTCCGCAAATGGGCATAACAAAATCCCTTATCCGGCCTACATTCAATTGCGTGCCAATGTGATGACAATAAAAATAGGCAGGAGACCCAAGCCCCGTAGTGGGTTTTGCGTATTGAGGGAAAGCAAGCAGTACGATCCTTGCCTTTCCCGGATTTGTTGCTGCCTTATTAGGTTATGCCGGGGATGCCCGCCCCGGCAACCATTTTCACGCCCGATCAGGATACCTGAAGCCCATCAGCATTCACGACGGGTGTATAGCGCTATTTCGTGGCAATTAACCAGATAAAGCTACTGGGTGTGGGGCCGCAACAGGGGGGAGTTGTGATGCTATCACCCTCATCATCCAGCGCATGGCACCTGCATCCCCGCGTTTGTACAAACTTGCCAGCCGCTTTTCCATTTCCCGGTTGCTTACTGGAGTGGCTAGTTGTGCATTGTTTTTCATGATTTATTCCTTATTTTGGCTTGTTTTATATATTTATTAGTAGGCTCAGCATGATTATAGCTTATAACCGATGGGGCAAGTACCTACCGGGAGCCATCCCCTCCTACAGGGCGCTGATGCTGATTAAATTATATACAAATTATATTGCAGGCGTAAACCCTTAAGTGATGGAGGCTTGCACAAGCAGCATTAAAGCCCCATCAGGGCATCGGATGCCCAGCCGTCGCCATGATATTGCCCTAAACTATGCGCTGCCGTCGCCCTATACGTATTTCTTCGGTAGGGTTTGGCGTCAGGTTGATGACACTTTGAACCAATAAAAATAATTTCCTGATAAATTTCTAAAAAAACATCATCAGAAATATAAGGAAGTATTTACATGACCAAACTTACCGTTGGACAAACGTTCCGTGAGAAACTGCGTTCACTTTACCAAACAACAAAAATCCAGCCTGCCGGTATCCCTACCAGTAGTGGGCATCTGCCAAATGTTGGGGGTGTCAAGACGCTAGCAGCTTTATCGGAAATACCGGGAAGGGAGTGCGGCAGCCTGAATGATTTCTTTGCCAGCCTTAACAATGGCATCGCCCAGCGTGCTGAAAAGGCGGCGGTGGTAAAGGATACGTAAACTTAGATAAAATATTGCTTAGTTCTTCATCACATTGGGCTGGCGCTGACTATACTCGTGTCAGTTTGTCGTTTTTTTGGCCTGTGGATGTGGATTATGGATGCTTTCGTGAATATCTTTATTTTCGCTATGCTCATTTTGGCAGTTGGCTATTCAGCTTACGCAGGACGTGGGCGCAAGACGTTGCCGCCAGAAATTGAAAAGGCGATTGACCATTGACGAAACCCAATGGTTGCCAAGTCACCGCAGTATGGTTCCCCCTAAGCGTTGAGGCAGGGTTTATCCCTGCCTGTAAAAGTGTTCCCCGCATTGGCGGCAATGGAATCTGCCCCGGCGATCCCCTAACAAGCGCTGCCACCAAGCAGGGCTGGAACGCCTGACAAAACCATTGCAGGTTGGGCAGGCTGCCACATTAGCCACAAAATAAGGGCTGAGTGGGGAAGTATGCATCAGGGGTTGTGCTGCTATTTTGTTCATTCTAATGTTCTCCTGATAGTCCAAAAATCAACCATAGATTATAGCTCATTAAGCTGGCATTAAGTTTCTGGCCAGATGAATAAAAGGGCCATTCCCTGGGGATGGGTAGGATAGTGCTGGCGCGATATTACGCAGTGGTGATTTTTTGGTTAGACTATGGGGAAACAAGAGGGACAATGCTATGGACGTGCTCGGGACTAAAAAAATAGCAGAACTGCAACAACAAATAAAACACTTAGAACAGAAAATCAATGACTTGAAGGACGCACTGGGAAAGGCAAAAAAGGAAGCAGTCATTGCCGCAGCGGTATGCCACCACCGTTGCGGTAGGACTGATGCGGTTCGCGCTGATGGTGCTAACCTGAAAAAAGTGGGTGTGGCGGCGGTACGTACAGCGCAGCCCCCGCTACCCTCCTGAAACTTGCGGCTTCGTTTGCACCCTTTGCTGTCAGGATAATACCGGGCGGCATACCCCCGGAATGCGCCCAAAACCGACCAAATGCTTTTCCCAATAACCGCTCAAGCTGCTGGTCGTTATGGCCTTGCCTGTCCGGGGGGCATGGACGAACTTGCCCTGCCCAATATACAGGCCAACATGGCTGACCTGCTGCCCATGGGTGCGGAAGAACACCACATCCCCTTTCTTTGCCTGTGCTGCGGGTATCTTAACCGCTGCCCCATACTGGTCTGCTGCCGTGCGGGGTATTTGGACGCCAGCACCTTGCCTGAAAGCGTATTGGGTCAGCCCGCTACAGTCAAAACCCGCAGTGGGGTTAGTGCCGCCCCACTTGTACATCTTGCCTTTCTGCTTTTGTGCGTTCCAGACAATCCTGTCGATAAGGGTGGGGTACGGTTTGGCAGACGTTGAGCGGATATGGGCAGCTTTGTGGGGGCTGGCGGTTTTGCCGGGTGGTTGGCTAACACCCGTGCTGCACCCGGCAATTGTAACCAACAGGGCAAACACCAGCTTTCCCCCTTGTGTTGTTGGGGGGGTAGTCTTGTACATCATGCATACTCCTTGACCTTCGATCCTTTACCTGAATCTAGCCAAGATGCCGCACAATACAAACGCTATCGTCCTCTTAATTGACCACGGAACTGATGGCTAACAATACTGTTCACGGGGGCTTGCTTTCAAAACGGCATTGATGCAGCGCATGGATTGATAATCCGGTAAGGGTAAATACGGGTTAACGCAATTGACATTTGACCCTATGCCCTGACATATTGCTGCACTGTTTAGAAAAGAGGCAGAATGAATGAGCAATATTGATATTTCATCCCTAAGCGTTGCTGAACTTGCCGCCTTAAAGGGAAGCATTGACAGCATTATTGAAGGCCGCCGTGAATCAGAATTGTTGGATTTGCGCGAAACCTTTGAGGCGATGGCAGAAAAGGCTGGTTTTACCCTTGAGGAAGTCATGCAGGCAACCTCCAGCAAGAAACGCCCGGCAGTCCCCACGAAATACCGGAACCCGGACAATCAAATGGACACGTGGAGTGGGCGCGGCAGGAAACCACTCTGGGTTGTGGCATTGTTGGAATCAGGCGGTAGCTTGGAAGCTTGCCTTATCTAAAGCAGGAACCCAAGCGGGCAACGCCAATGGGTTTGTTCCCATATTCTTGTGCTACAGTTATCTTGCAGGCAACAAAGCTACCGCAAAGACGCCTCCTACCTGCGAAGCCGCTAACTTGTTGCAAGCCGGGTTAGCGGTTTCTTTCGTTTTGGTCTTCACCTCTTGATCCAGTAAGCACAAAACTGCCGCAAGCCACCGCATTTAGGGTGGGAAAAAGTGAGGGAGGCAGCATGATTTTTGCGACAACTACCTTGAAAAACACCGCACTTGACCAACGCCTTGTTGACGTGCCGACACATGCTGTACAAAGCCGACCGGGTATCCACCCGTTTATTTTCGGATTGAGCCATGTGGCTATTTCCTCAATGCTCAGGTCTGTTCTCAGCCGGACACGCTACTTGCTGACCTTCAACCGCATTACCTTGATGCCGCCCTTGCTGACCACTGGTGTGAAGTTGAAAAACAGGCTGTCCCGCCTGTTGCTCTTACACACGCACCGCCGGAAGGTGTAGCCAAGAAAGTCGAAGGCGGTATGTTCATACTGCCATTTACGGCTTCCATCTAGGAGTCAGGCAGGAAGCACGCTTCCGCCTGCGGTTCAAATTCGAGCTTGACTACCGTTTGGGCGATACAGTCGTTCACTGTCGGCATCCCTAATAACCGCCCCCCACCTGATTTCTTCGGTATCGCCACCGCTTTGACGGGCGGGGGGAAGTAGCTGCCCGATGACAAAATGCTGGGCGCTGATGGCTTTCCCCCTACCTGCCGGGATTTTACCAAGCACAACCATTGTTGCCCTAGGAAATGATCGTCCCATAGCAGTCAGCCGTGAAAGTGCGGCGGCATGTATGCTGACCAGCTTGCCCCCAGTTTGTTTGCCATGTAAGGACATGCTTACCGTACCGCGTGTAAGTACATGAGCCTAAGTTTTCGTGCATTCGCAGCATGAAGATTCAACGAGTTACGCTCATGGAATGTGTGAAAACTTCAGCTCGGCTACTTACATACTGTAATGCGGTACTCCCCAGCGTGACACTAGTTCTGTTTCCTGATGCCCCAACCAAGCATCCATCGCCATTTTGGTAGTCGCACAGCCTGATAAAATGATGACAAGCCCAACCATGACCTGTTTCATGTAAATTCCCCCTATATCCCTTCACCCTAAATTGCATGTTACAACGTGGTCAAAAACCAATCTATCCGGGTATAGTCGATATTGCCACTGACTGGTAAACCTGCCATTAAGTGTTGAAGATGCGTACACATACTTGGGTTCTTGCGGTGATTTATCGGGATTTGGCAGATACCCAATAGGGGAATACCAACCAAAGCGGGGGGCAGCCATACTTCCGGCTATATTAGACAGCCAAGTAACTACCCCCGAACCATGACAACCCGAACCCATATCGCCCCTTGCCCACGTTGTGGGGCTTCCTCACGCCGCCAACCACCGCGCTGGTGGCAGCGCCTGTTCCACCGTGGGCGGTTGTGTTTTTATTGCCATACTTGTGGTCAGCAGTTCTGGTGTTATGCTTGATTTGCGCTATTATTAGTCATTTCATCCAGCCACACCGTTATGCCATAGACACCCAAATAAAATAGGAAGGGAACGCCATGATGCGGAAAACTCCCCACAATAGGGATCACAGGCACATCCACAGGGCTATGTACCTGATGCTAGAGGGAGACCTCCTCAACCATCTGAGGGAGGCGCAGATAGCCTCAGACGCTGGCGACTGCAAGCGAGTGTGGCAACACCACGAGCAGGCACAAACGTTGTTGGATGCATTGAGGAAGGCACATACGGAAATCAGCGAAGCACTCTAACGGCAGGACAGCACAGGGATGCCTGATATTTATTGCCTTCACCTCACTCCAACTCCACCACCAATATCCCACGTTGGTGGCGTACCACCACCGCCTGTTTGGGCTGCTGTGAAGCATCAGCCGCGATTGTTGCCACAGGCTCAGGTTCCGGTTGCTTCCCCAAACCTTGCGCCACTTGCCTGTCCAACACCTTCCAGACCTTCCGCGCATATTTCAGGCGTGCGGCGGCTTTGTCTTTTTTTGTACCCGCACCATACGCCCCAACC
>NZ_JAQTLS010000024.1 GCF_028714775.1 Thiothrix sp.
CTGATCTGTTTTCGTTGTTATTCATAATATTCTTCTTTCTTTCCTGCGGCGCGATTTCTTTTTCTTAATTCTCTTTTATCTTGGGCTGCCGTATGCTATGCCGCCATGTCAACCGAACGTGCGGGTTAACCTGCTGTACCTGCTATAATATTATCCGCTTCCGATGGCCGTGCAGGTACAGTCAGCGTTGAAGCGGTTGTTATGTTGCAAAAGTGAACGGCTTTGGCATAGGACGTGCCATAAGCCGTTTATCTGTAAATGCCTACCCGCGCAAGCTGGCTTAAGCATTGCTCGAACTCCGGATGCGCGGAGAACATTTCGATTGTCTTGTTTATTTCATCTAATTCCTGCGTCGCTTTTTCTTTCCGTATATTCAGTTGTTCCATAACACCCAAGTTACGGAGAGATTTTGTCTCGCACATTTGGGGTGCCTGAATTAATCCTTGCATTATTTCTCCTTTGTTTATTGTTTTATATTAAGCCGCACGATGCGGCTTTCTCTTCACTTTTGCAACATAACGCCCCGGTTTAGCGGCCCTACCGCAATTGTTGGAAACCGGGACAGTGTTTGTTATTCCTAATTTTAAAAACTATAAAAACCATAGTTCCTGCTTGCAAAGGCACCGCCGTGCGAACTCGGGCGGTAGGGTCAGCTACAACCGGTTGTTAGGCTACACCCCTTGCGCCTGGACGGCGCTTTGTTCTGCTTCTGTAGCGCACCTTTCGCACAATCTTGCACCGGAAGAAGCTTGACCACTCCATCTTAATTTTGTAACCCAGGCATGCGCCCATTTCCTATTTCCAAGACCATCTCCGCAAACAGAGCATTCTAAATCTTGTAAATTTTCGTGAACAGGTTGCTTCCACGTTAAAGAATCAATTTTGAAACGAAGATTTATTTCCATTTTTTCTTTCGCGCCGCACGATGAGGCGATTGGTGTAGCCTAACGTTGCGATAAGCCGCTGTACCGCTTTATAATACCCTTTTTCCTATGGCATTCGCGGTAACAGTCCGCTTGAGCGCATTGTTATTTGCGCCTCCATTGCCAGCGCCGTCTTGGTTTTTATTTCTTGATATTCTGTACATTCTTTTACTTTGCATCCCCGCAATGCCTCTACCATATTGCAATATTTATTTCTGCTGCATGAATTGCAAAGAGTTTGAATCGTCGATTTCAATTTTTGCCTCTGCCTTAAATATGCATTTCTTGCATTCTTTGCTTACTGCAAACGGTACTTCGTGCAACAACTGTACCCTGGTGCATTTGGCTGGCAATTGCAGGTTACAAACTTCGGTTTCCATTTTCTTTTCCTTTCTTCGGCGCTGGCCTACCGTTTAATTATTTATTCGGTTTGACATGCGCAAATAACATGCGGATATTCCGCATGGGTTATAGTTAATAGGTCAATTAGTTCTCATTTCCGAGAAAACTACAACAACTCCGGCTTTTTATTTTCCTCATAACTCTTCATTACCTTGCATTCCTTCAGTAAAATCGTGTTCGGCTTATCGCTTTTTTCACCGACCTCCGCCACGATGACTTGGGCGAGCTACAAAAAGAGATTCAATTTTCTTTACTTTAGTATTTTTCATCAGGCCATTAAGCGCATCGTCGTTTGTCAATTTTCCCCCGGCAGACCGCTTATAATCCACAAAGCGTTTCGCCGTTTCCTCCCTTACCGTAATCTGCTTTTGCTTTACCATGATTTTCCCTTTCACTTCTAATTATATATCGCGGCAAAAATGAAAGTCAAGAAAATAATTATTAGATAGTTATTATTTAGTTGTTGACATCTTTTGCGGCATTGGTTATAATTATGGATAAGCGAAGGAGATTTCATGCCCCTTAAAACTTTTGAATGCCCCGACGGCCTGCGCATTGATGTAACCGACTGCCTGAAGGAAGGCGGTTGCCGCATGCCCTGCCGGTGCGCAACCCGCAGTTATCTTCAGCTCGTTTCCCGCGACCGCCCTTGGACCGGTAAGCCAAGTACGACGCAACTCATTCAAGGAACAATGTGTTCTTTCCTCAAAATCAAGCATGGCTATTGTCGTTCTCCTTATAAAAGCGCTTTCATGGTAAACGGAACGAAGGTTCATTCCGTGCTTGAAAATAGCGAGGACGAGCTCTCTGTACTGGAAATGAAATTCGATTCAAACGGTGATAATATTACCGGCATATCCGACGTAATCGAAACGGAGAATGGTAAGACAATCTTGACTGATTATAAAACCTGGGGTTCGTTCAAAGTAGCAAAAGCCCTTGGTTTTAAGATTGTCAAGGAACAAACCGGGGAAATTTTTAAATCAGGGAAACGCAAGGGGGGGCCGAAAACCAGGGACGTTCTGGTGCGCGATGAAAGCGCGGTCGATCTTTGGGAAGTAGAATTACAGCTCAACCAATACCGTATGAAAGCCGAGTGGAAAGGGGTTAAAATAGACGAACTGAAAATTCAGGCGCTTGTCCGTGACGGGAATACCTATATCGCCCGTAGTCGCGGTGTGTTTCGCAACATCTATCTTTTCAATGTTAAAATTCTTCCCGATGCTGAAGTAACCACGTATTTTGAACGAAAGAAAATGGCGTTGCTCGATGCCATTGAAGATGGATATTGCCCGAATGTCTGTTCGGGCAAGGAAAATTGGGATGGCCTGAAGTGCTCGAAATATTGTGAAGTAGCCGAATTTTGCTCGTTCGGCAAATACCTTTTAGAAGAGAGGAGAATTGAGGATATGCCAATCAAAGGACTTTCTGAAGTGCGACGGCTCCCCCGGCTCGGAAAAATCCGGCTTGGGGAAAAAAGAGTAACGGCCGGCGGAAAGGAATACCCTGCCGAACTCGATTACTTCAAGCTCGATCCGAAAACACCGTCCGAACTGGAAAACAAGCGGTTGATCGAAGAGTTCCAGCGACTTTACGGGGAAAAGCCAAAGACCATTAAAATCATGCTCCCCCTACCGGACCCGCGGGTATTTTTCCCGCAGTTTTTCAAGCGATACGGTGGCTCGGTCTTGAAATGCAAGGGTGACGGAGAAACTGCGACCTGCATTTCCAAGGAGTTCGCCGAAGGGCTGAAAATAACCGGACCTGCAGAACTCGGCGGGGTGAACGTCGAATGTCGGGGCCAGAAATGCCCGTACTACAAGGCAAAAAAATGTAAGGAGTCGGCATCGCTCTTTGTGTTGCTGCCGGACCTGCCTGGCGCCGGGGTTTGGGAGATCATCACATCATCCTTCCACAGCATCGTCAACATCAACTCCTGCATCGATTACATTACCGCTGTGGCTCAGCGGTGTCACATGGTCCCCCTGACGCTTGAGCGGCGCGCGCAGACCATTACCCATGATGGCATGGCGCGGGAACACTACATCCTGCACATCAGCATGAGTATCGCTCTTTCAGAGATTCAGCGGCTTGCCATGATCGACGCGACAAAGATACTACTTGAACTCCCGGCGCCGGAACCGGACAAGGAAGACCTGCTCTTCCAAGAAAATGCCATTGTGAACGCCGAGGAGGCCGTTGTAGCCGAGGTTCAACCCGTAGTGGCTCCGACACTGCCCCCTCCCCCCGCTTCTGTAGCCCCACAGACTCCGTTGGCAGCCAAGGAGCCCTTAATCGGCCTGCCTGAGAGGCAAGAATTGAATACTCTCATTAAAAAAGTGGGGATACTGTCGAAACAGTGGCAGGGTTGGCTTTTTAACAAAATTGGGGTAACAACATCGGCCGGAATAAAAACGGCCGAATATAACGCGATTCTGGACGTTTTAAAGCACAATCCCGAAGTAATAAAAAGTTTCAAAGTAGCCGAAAAACCATCCCTGCTTCCCCGTGAACCTGGAGTCGATTGATGAAGGTCCGCGCCGAACGTCTCAAGCCGGAGCAGGTCACTTCCGATGGTGATTTGCTCCAAATTCGGGGGAATCAAAAACTTGTGCCTATTGTGTTCCTTGTGGGATTTCAGGTCGGGGAGATCCATCGGATTGCCGGGGAGGAGCTTTTGGGTATCTACCGGCCAACGGAGAAGGTGAAGTCGTGAATTATGCCACTGTTTGCAGTGGAATAGAGGCCCCCTCTGTGGCGTGGCATGGTCTCGGTTGGAATCCTGTTTTCTTTTCCGAAATAGAGCCGTTCCCATGTGCCGTTTTAAAACACTATTATCCAAAAATACCGAATCTTGGAGATATGAAAAAATTCCAAGGATGGCCGGATTATGCAATTGACCTTATTTGCGGAGGAACACCCTGCCAGTCATTCAGTGTCGCTGGCCTCCGAAAGGGCTTGGATGATCCGCGTGGCAACCTTACCCTCGTTTACCTTGGAATCCTTCAACGCTATCGCCCCCGGTGGATGGTATGGGAGAACGTTCCCGGTGTCCTGTCTGATAAAACCGGAGCGTTTGGAGCCTTCCTTGGGGGGTTGGGGCAATTCGGGTATGGGTTCGCCTACCGAGTTCTGGACGCTCAATACGCCGGAGTACCACAGCGGCGCCGTCGTGTCTTCGTTATCGGATGTCTTGGAAGTTGGCAATGTGCCGCAGCGGTACTTTTTGAGCGCCACAGCTTCGAAGGGCATACTCCGCCGAGCAGAAAAGCGGGGGAAAGCATTGCCGCCAATGTTGCTCCAAGCCTTACGGGCAGTGGCCGGGGGGTTGAGCGAACAGGAGAAAGCAGAGGACAAGATCCCGTGATTGCTCTTCATGGAACACAAGACCCGTGTACCTCGGAAGTTGCCTTTGCGGAAGGAAGAAATAGCGGTCAAGAAAATATCATAGCACATTCTCTTAACTCCGAAGGGTTTGATGCTTCCGATGATGGAGCCGGCCGGGGAACATCGCTTGTTGCTGGATGTCTCCAAGAGCGGGACGCGAAAGGGGCGGATTCAGATACAAAGCCGGGTCATTTAATTGTTTCTATCGCGGAAAACCAGCGCGGGGAAATTCGGGTAAGCGAAACAATGCCGACATTAGCGGTTGCTGGCGGGAAACCCGGAAGCGGATATCCGGCAATCGGTGTTTCCTCCGATGATGTAATGTATTCCTGCACAGCGCGAGATCAACATGGCATTCAAAGTGGTATGCAGGTTCGGAGACTCACGCCGCGAGAATGCGAAAGGTTACAGGGTTTTGCTGATGATTATACTTTGGTTGATTTTCGCGGAAAACAGGCGGCAGATGGACCGAGATACAAGGCTCTCGGAAATTCAATGGCAGTGCCAGTAATAAGGTGGATAGGCAAAAGAATACAAATGGTCGAGGATCTATGCGCCAAATAATCCGCTCCCCCGCCGACCTCCCGGTTTTTTTCGACTTTATTTCCAAGCTCGATCTGGCCGGCAAGGAATGGCTGCTCTCTTTCGAGCCGGTGCGGAAGCCGAAGTCTGTCCCGCAGCTTCGCCTCTATTTCCTCTGGCTGAAGTGCATCGAGGACGACACCGAAACCGACATTAAAACTCTGGATTGCTATTTCAAAGACAAGTACCTCGGCAAAGAGATAAAGACCTTCCGCGGGAAAGAGTTTGAGGTGCCGGTTTCAAAGGCTGACTTAGACACGAAACAAATGCACTATTTCCTCGAAGCAGTCAGGCTCGAAGCGATGCAGGAAATGAACATATCCCTTCCCTTGCCCGAAGAGCAGGGATTCGATCAGTTTTACGCCGAATATTCGTAGAGGACACGATGATCCAAATTACGAAATGGCTCCCCGATCTGCCGGAGAACCGGAAATGGTGTGAACGGGAATTGTCCCGCCTTTACAGGTGTCTCAGAAAGAGCGGGGAGATACGGGAATCGGCCTATCGGTATCCATGCGCCCGGTACAAGGATGGAGTGTGGAACAGACCGCTTATCGCTGTTTTCGTGGAGGGGGAAAAATAAATGGGCGCACCGGAACTATTCTATCTTGGCCTGCTTTGCTTTTCCCTTTGCTGCGGAGCGGCCTTTGTCTACCTGCTGATCCATACCCTTTCCCAAGACAGAACTATTTGCGACGGTTGCGTTCGTGAAGGGTTTTGCGACCGTGGGCCAAGAGAGAACCGGTTTTATTGCCGCTTCGTGAAAAGGAAATTAAATGATAACTGATCTTGATTTTATAGATCCGGTATTGTGTTCATGCGGATCAAAACCGGTTTTTGTTAATCTTGATTTTTGTAACAACCCACCACCATTATTAGGCGGATGGATGTTTAAGCAAAAACTTGGATGTTTGCATTGTGGAAATTACATTTTTCCAGATCGACGAGACATGCCTCCCACATCTCGGAGCAGATATAATACTGCAATAATTTTTGGCTTTGAGAAACAATGTCTTGTTGAAAAATGGAATTCATTGCAGAAAAAGGGAAACCCATGAGAACCATTTATGAGCCCTCCGGCCGGGCCGCCGAGTTTTCCGGCCTTGCGCTGAATCTTTACACGGCGTGTAACCTTTCGTGCAAATATTGCTTCAATTCCAAAACACCATGGTACAAGCCTCAACCGTGCCGCGCGCGGCTGGGCCTGCTGCCTGCGCTCGAAAAGGCCGCGTCGAAAGGACCGAAGGATAAGCGCGAAGTGCTTTTATGCTTCACTTCAGATCCCTATCCGTTGATTCCCGCCTCAGAATCTATTACCCGGCCCGCGTTGGAAATTCTGGGAAAATGCGGGTGGGGAGTCCAGATTTTGAGTAAGGCCGGGATGCGGGCGACGGCCGACTTCGATCTCCTTAAAAAATACGGGTGGAAATACGGTTCCTCCCTCACCTGTGTTTCCGAGCAAATCCGCTTGAATTGGGAGCCGAATACCGCGTCGTTTGCAAGCCGTGTGGATTCCCTTGTCATGGCGAACGCGATGAATATTTATACCTGGGTTTCCCTTGAACCCGTGCTTGACCCAAAAGAAACGCTCTGGATTATCGAACACCTTTTATTCCACGAATACACCCGCCCGCAATTCTGGAAACTCGGCAAGCTCAACTATGAGAAAAGCGACATTGATTGGAAGGACTATTTACAAAAGGCACGAAAGATTTTGGACGATAACGGGCAAAATTATTTTATAAAAAACGACTTGGTGGAGGCGGGGAAATAAAAATAATTATTTTCTTGACCTTTTCGTTTTCGTAATTTATTATTTATGGCATGCAGAATCTGGACGGATTCACGACTAAAAAAATATAGCCAGTTTCGGAGCGCCGCAAGGCCCCGGACGCATAGCCGTTTTTCTTCCGTCCAGAAGAAACGGGCTGGCTTTTTTCTATCAAAAAAAAATATGTCAAAAAGATTTACTTCCACCGAAAAATGGTCAGATCCATGGTTTAGAAAATTATCACCGAAATTAAAATGTCTTTGGGACTGGCTTTATACTCAATGCAATATTGCCGGAGTTATTGAACCGGATATGGAATTAGCTTCTTTTCAAATAGGCGAAACAGTTTTAATTGATGATTTAAAATCCTTCGGAGAACGTATAAAAGAAATTCAGACCGGCAAATTTTACCTAACAAAATTCATCGAATATCAATACGGAAACCTTACTAAAGAGTGTCCAGCACACCGCCCAGTCATTGCCCTTGCCGATAGACTATTAATACCCTATAAATACCCTATTGATAGGGTACAGGAAAAGGAAAAGGAAAAGGAAAAGGAAAAGGAAAAGGAAAAGGACTCTTCTTCTTTCTTATCTTTCTGGGCTCTTTATCCAAAGAAAAAAAATAAAGGCGATGCTGCAAAAGCATGGATTAAAATAAAAGAACCGGCTGCCACCATTGAATTAATTAAAACTGCTCTTCAATGGCAAATGAAATCCGATCAATGGATAAAAGATAACGGCCAGTATATTCCGTATCCTTCCTCTTATTTAAACGCGCAAGCGTGGCTGGATGAGCCAACAAAATTAGAACCTAAAAAACAATACATGGGCGGGCTTGTTTTATGATTGACCGAATTCCCCCCTCAGTAGCCAGCGAAGAAAATATTATTATTTCTACCTGCCTGCGCGGTTATGGATTGCTCAAGATTGCCCTGGACACAGGATTAAAACCGGAAGATTTTTATTCAACGGACAATCGTGATATTTTTATAGTTTTGACGGAAATGTTTCAGACCCAAAAGCCCTTTGACTACGATCTTTTGATGAGGGAAATAGTTTCAAGAAAAATATTTACAGAAAATGAATTTATAGATTATACCGTTATCTTTGATACGGAATCGGGCGGTATTTGTCCCTGCCATGAAAAAAATATACCAATCCATGCCAAATTGATAATGGACGCTTCTATCCGCAGAAAAACAATCGAGGAAGCGACAAAAATAATAAACGATTCTTTTAATGATGACGTTTCTCTTGCTGATTTACACTCAAAAACCGAAAACTTTTATCTTGATATATCTGGGCGTATTAATGGGCTTTCGGAAGAAAAAAACAGGCCGGAATTGATTTCCCCGCTTTCGCGCCTGGAAAATATGCGGGAATTTAATTCAGATAAATTTCGCGCGCGCGGAGTTTCGACAGGATTTAAAAGCCTTGACGAGTTTTATAAACCGGCAAAAGGGACCCTGAATATTATTAATGGCATTCCCGGTCATGGAAAATCTGAATTGATGGATGCTATTGCTCTGAATATAGCAAAAGATCACGGCTGGAAATGGTGTATGTTTTCACCGGAAAACTACCCGACAGAGCTACATCTTCAAAAACTTGCCGAAAAATATTTAAGTAAAAGCATTTATAACATGACAGCCGAAGAAATAGACGAAGCAATAAGCTGGCTTGAGGGATATTTCAGATTTGTAAAATTATCCGAAGATAGGCACGGATTGAATGACCTTATGAGCCTTATATATGCGCCGGTAAAAAACGGGGAGTTTGACGCGCTCGTAATTGATCCGTGGAACGAATTGGACATAAACCTTGCTGATGAAAAAGAAACCGATTATATAGGCCGTTCTCTTTCCCGGCTCCGGCGTTTTGGCAGAAGAAACAACATAGCGATTTTTATTGTCGCTCATCCTGCAAAAATGTATAAGGACAAAGATGCACAGATTTACAACGTACCGACACTTTACGATCTTGCCGGGTCCGCGCACTGGTATAATAAGGCGGATAACGGTTTAACGATTCACCGGGACTTTGAGAAAAACCAGATTACTATTCACGTTCAAAAAATTAAATATAAAATTCATGGAAAAGTCGGGCTTGATATTTTGCAATATGATCGGGATAGTGGAAACTTTTATACTCTGGACGATGCAAGGGCATGGCAAAATAATATATGAATCCAAAAATAAAAGCAGTCCTTTCCGAAGCCCACCGATATTATCATAACTGCCGAGATTTAAAGGTTTACGAAATGTATAAATTTCTGATCGACAAGCGGGCGGAGTCGGCAGCGGAGTATGAAGAAGCGATTATAAAACTGGCGGGGATATTGAAGGTCTAATATTCACCGTCAAAACACATAAACCTCTCAAGCGAAGGAGCAGGATATGTCAAAATCATTCATCGAGCAGTGGGCGCAGAAACCAGTAACGGAAATTGATTGGCTGAAGGTGGCGACGCAGATCCCGCGGGCGGTGGCGGCGGCGACTCGGCCGGCAGTGCGGGGCAGCTTCCCGGTCCACGAGTTCGAGTTGACCCCGGAGGAGCGCATTCAGCACAAAGATTTCGTTCAGTTTGAAGCGTCTCTGCCGGACGATAGTGTTTTGTGGGCGCGACTCTTCGAGGCGAAGGTTCATTTCCATGGCCGGGTACGGTACAATCACAACATCCCACTGAAGGCCCGCGTGGAACTGCTTTCTGAGACCGGGTACTGGTGGGAAGAGGAGGCAGTGGTATGACTTCAAAAACCATCACCAAAACACTTACCGTTGAGGCTGAGTGCCAGATCGAATACACCTATTCAAAGGCCTATCGTGGTGCGCGAGACGGGCGCTTCGGGCCTGCGCTTGAGCCGGACGAGCCGGAGCAGGTGGAGATCGAATCTATAAAACTCAACGGCGCGGATGTCATCGAGCTTTTTGACCACGATCAGATTACGGCCATTGAGGAAGAGATTCTCGAAGGAATAGTAGAAGATCGTGAACCCGACTACGACGGGGATTAACAGTGAATGACCTTACCAGGGATGTCTTGAACTGGCTCGACGACCTTTCCCGCCGGGCCAGCTTGAGACTTGATAAAGAGGAAAAGAAACTGGCCGACGAAGCTCTCCGGCTTATTTCGAGAGTTACCCTTGAGCCGGTGGAGGCGCAGGAGAAGTTTGGCATTCCCGAAGAACTTAAAAATGCACCGGGGTACATACCGAGCGTGCCGACGGAGGGGAAAAAGGTGAAACCATGAAGCCCGACAACCAGATGACCATTGAAGAGTACCGTATCAAGTTCCCCACGGCAATCCCTAAAAAAATCTGGTTCGAGCCGCAGAAATCCCCCACGAAGCGGGCGGAGATACCGGAGTCCGCGCTTCAGTTCTTTGCCGACGGCGCCATTGACTTGTTCGGTTGGGACTCGCTGCGGTTCCCGGATGCCCTGTTAGGTTGGATGAAGTTCAACGCACCCCCATGGATTCAGAAGATGTTTTTCGGAATCGTCGGCGGCCGCCTGCCGGACAATCTGGTGATGGCCCAGGTCGCGCCGGGAATTTTCCTTTCGCTGAAACTTGAAATGAAAACACAGGACAAAAAGGGACGAGCGGTGGGCGCTCTCCACGGTCGCCAGAAGGTTTTCGCCAAGGCCGAGGGGTGGAAAATCGCCCGATCGCCGGATGAAATACTTGCGGTGTTGAAAGAATTCGGAGCGGTGGTGGAGAAAGTGAAAAAAGTATTTGACATCGAATCGGCATAACGGTATATTAACTTTATGAAGAAACAGAAAACGGTTCAATTCAAGGATTCTGTCTGGAAGCTGGCAAAGCGGGCGGCGGATAAGCTGAACACCACAAGGCCACGGTTTATCGCACAGGCAATCGTCAACGAGGCGAAGCGTGGAGCGGTGAAATGACCATTTCCATCTGCATACCCACGTGCCAAACAGCCGACGAAATCGCTCCCTTGATGAATTGTCTCGAAGGTTTTTGCGAAAACCACGAGGTCTATGCCTCTTGCAAAAAGCAATCTGCCGCAGCGAATAGGAATGATTGCCTTGATAATACGAGCGGGGAAATTGTTCTGATGGTGGATGATGATATTGCAGCTTTTTACCAAGGATGGGTTGAGGACATGATTGCTCCGCTCAATGACCCATCTGTTCTTATCACCAGCGCACGCCTGCTCAATCCCGACGGGAGCCAAGGGCTGATGATGTACCAAGGCAATTCTCATGGCGATCTTTCCGATGTTCCCCGCGTTCCCACGGCGGCCATTGCTTTCCGAAGAAACAATCTCCGGTTTTTCGATGATGTCGAAGCCCAAAAGGCCGGGTATCCTGAAGGTTATCAATTGTCAGGATTTGAGGACGATTCCTTTGTAGCCGAAATGCAAGAGCTTAATCCGCGCGGCCGAATCGTGATAAACAATAAATGCCATCTCATTCACATCAATGAAAAAAAAGGGCAAGGCCAAGCGTGGGACAAAAACTTTAAACTCTTTCATTCCATTTGGGACGAATCTCCCGATGGCACGAAGCGCACCCGCAAGCGAGTTTACTTTTCCGAATACGGTGAGGACCGGTGGGCCAACGAGAACATTTTCAAGGGCAAGCGCGGCGGAACCTTTTTCGAGGCCGGGGCCATTGACGGAATTATTTGCAGCAACAGCCTGTTTTTCGAGCGTTCCTTGGGCTGGACCGGGCTTTGCGTTGAGGCCAATCTTGCCCGCTTTGCCGAACTGAAAAGGAACCGTTCTTGCAAGGTTGACAATCGCGGGCTTTGGGACTCCGAGTGCAAGAAAGAATTTCTGGCCGTCGAGGGAGGGCTTACGGGGTGGGGAGGTATCACCGAAACGATTGAATCGGAACACGGTGCCCGGATAGAGAAAAACATTTCCAAGGGCGACAGGTATAAAATCACCGTTTCTTGCACGACCTTGGCTGACATGCTACGAAAGCACGAACTGTCAAAAGTGGACTTTCTCACGCTCGACATTGAAGGCGCCGAGTTCCGGGTGTTGAAAGCGTTCCCGTTCAAAGAATTTGACATTGAGGTATTTTGTATCGAGAATAATTTCGGCACGTATCCCATAGAACTCCTGATGAATTCCAATGATTATGTCAAGGTTGCCGAGCTTGGGGTGAGTGAGATTTATCGCAAGCGCCCGTCCGTCCGACATACCAGGGGAAACGTGGGCGGATATTGGAACATCCCCCGAATAATGAATTACATCTGGCTCGGCGGGGAATTGCCGGAATTTGCAAAGGCGAACATTGCCGAATTTAAGGCACTCAATCCTGATTTCGAGGTCCGCATGTGCGGCGAGTCCGACCTTGATCCGATGTTTGCAGAGGCATACAAAAAAATAGGTTCCGTGGGCAGAGTTCAGGCCAGCCGGTCCGACTTGATACGTCTCTCCGTTCTCAACAAGGACGGGGGATGGTTTAACGATTGCGACATCTGGCCCTTGGTATCCATTAAGGAAATGTGCGCCGAAATGGAGTTGCCGAACGGCAAAATGCCGCTGTTTGTCCGGCACGACAACGAGCTTGCCGCCAACGGGTTCCTGGGGTGCCGGAGGGGTGATCCGGGCTTGACAAAGATCATCGAAATTACCCTTGAACACATGGAGCATCCGGCGTTCAAGACGGCGGCCCCCGGCTATTGGGACTACGGCATCTGGAACACATCGGAGGCATTCAAGCGACACCCGGAACTATTCTTCCGCGTTGACCTGTCAAAAATTCACGCCTGCTACTCTACGGACCCGGAGAAGTGCAGAAAGAATGTCATGGCAATTCTGGCTTCCGAAGAGCGGATCAAAGAGGTCAAAGAAATCGGCGGGTGGGCAATACACTACGCCATGTATTCCACGACCGAAGTACCGGATATTTGGCCGGTGAGGAAGTGGAGGGAAAAAACGTGACGGCGGAACAGCTTTACATGGCATTAAAGCGACATTGCAGGAAAAGATCGTTTTTAATCCCACACCCCTATGTTGCGGGCGCAAAGGTCTCGAATTGTACCTTTAATGGAAAGTGCGTTTTTTCTATTCTTCGGGGGCCATCTGGTTGGAGGAAGTGCAGGGTGGAAGATTTTTTTTCTAACCGCAGACAGGGGAATGAGTTATCATGAAAATCACAAAACAGCTTATTCTCAATTGCCGATCTACCCTTTTAAAAAACAAGGATTCTAACCCAAAGGGGAATATCCTTCTTGTCCAGAACAAAATATTCAGGACCGTTACGCCATGGATGAAGCGGTATGCAAGAAAACGGGGAATAATTATAAAAGGCGACCCAAGATTCGGAATAACAAAAATTACCAAGGGCTATACTTTGACATTTGGTTATATGAAGCCACAAAGGCCGTCCGCATACAGAGAGTTGAGAAATTTACGCAACCAAATTAAAAAGGAATGCGGACGATGAAACCCTGTACCAGAGTCGGAATAGAAGTCACCGGCCGCTGTAATGCAAACTGCGTTTCTTGCTTTCACCGCTGGTCGCCCGAAGTAAAAGCCCGCGGCGATAAAACCCTTGCCGAGGTTCTTGCCGAAGCTGCCGATGGTCAGCGCCGGGGCTGCGATCATGTCGTAATAGTCGGTTCCGGGGAACCTGGAATATGGCCCCATCTCCTTGATGCGATACGGGAATTTACTCGCATGGGTTTAAGCTCTTCCATGATTTCCAACGCCACGCTCCCGGTTTCGACTTACGAGAAGGTGCGCGAAGCGGGGATGAATCACTTGCATTTATCAATTCACAATGGCTTTAACGCGGACATCGTGATGGGCCAGAAGGGGGCGACGCAGCGACAGCAGGCCGTGGTGGAATGGCTTGGCAAGGAGAAATGGGCTTGGCGGGCAAACATGACGATCATGAAGGGAACATACGATTCAATCATAGGGACAGCCTTGAAGTGTTTCAATTACGGATGCCGCCACATTGTTTCCCTTGGATTTCTCCCACTCTACGGCTGGGCCGCCGACTTCGACCGCGCACGCCAAGTTATAGTTGACCCGAAAGAGAGCAGCCCGTACATTTCGGAACTGGCGGGAATAATGGAAAGCCAAGAAGGTGTGACGTTCACAATCCGGTATGCTCCTATGTGTCTACTGCCGAAGCAATATTGGAAATACGTGACAAATGCCCGATACGTCGTTTATGATCCTTGGGAATGGGAATATCAAAGCTCACACTTGTCGCCTGAAGCTCTTTGGACACGAGCAAAGGACTTTGGCGACAGTGTGGGTATTCAGGGGGAACCATGTGCGTCGTGCGATCTGCAAATACACTGTGGTTCCTATAACCGAACAATGTTTGCCATGTTTCCTGATATGGGAATATGCGCGATAGAAGATGAAAATATTCCAAAAATACCCGGTTGGCTGTTCGATCAAAACCCGGCGACGCATGAGAAGGGGTGGTACTGAATGTCAATTCTCCTTATCGCCGCTCTCGTTTTCTTTTCCTTCATGGCCGGGGTGGTGGTGGAAACGCGATTATATAAGGCCGGGAAGCGAAAGAGAGATGCCGCACAAAGAGAGCTTGACGCTTCGATAAACCGACTCAAACGATTTATTGATGATTTTAATAAACATGAGTCACCACCTTTTCCAAGAATTAAATGAACCACCAGCGAAAGGATCGTCCATGAGCGAAGTGAAGAAGTTGGGGTTTTACGAAATCGGGCAAGGTAAGCTCGCTTCGGAAGTGCAGGCTCTTTTCGAGCAGGCGCAGATCGAGGCGAGGGAAAGAAACCAGGGCGTGAGTGTCGAACTCAAGATTTTTGTCGATCCTCCCGAAGCGTCTGATGTTCGCTTCGGCAAGGTATCGTTCTCGACGCTCCTGAAGGTGCCGCCGCATAAGTCGATGGACTACACCACCGAACTCAAGGATGGCGTTATCATCAATACCGGCGACAGTATGCTCGACCTTTTGCAGACCGAGCTTGAACTGCCGATGGCTGAAAATACGAGACCTTTTGAAAAGGCGGCGCAATGAGTGACATCAAGGTCGTGGCGGTTGGCAAAGATGGCGGCCCGGTGAGGGTCGGGAATGATTTTCATGTATTGGAAGACCATACCAAAGAGACATTCAACACCTGCATCGTATCGGATTTTTTAAGGTATGTGAAGCTGTCGGAAACGATGCTTTGCCTTTACTATGACGAAAAATATATAAAGGCAATACCCGGCATCTTGGATCATCAAACCGTTCTCGCTGCGGTGTGCGCCCTCGAAAACTCTCCTTTCCTCAACATTCTTCTTGGGGTGAACGGAAAACCCCTTGGGATCAAAGCCTTTGAGGCGCTCCTTTTCGATCTTCGGAGCTTTTGGGGTGACGCGAAATGCAAAACGCTTCATGAGAAAAGTAAGAAATTCGTTTTGCAAAAGGTAACGAGCGTGGAGCGCACCGAAGACAACCAAGGAAATTTCTCATTCATCATGACTCGCAAGGGAGCGAAGGAGAACGAAGCGTTTCCACCGGAGATTTCTTTTAAGGTTCCCGTGTTCTCTTTCTTGCCGGACCTCATCGAAATAAAATTCGGCGTTCGCATGGATTATTCCGAGCGCGAGGATTGCGTTGATATTTCCTTCACACTTAGAAATCCGGCAATCGAAGTAGAACTCCGGGAAAGACAGAAGGAAATCATTGAAGAAGCCCTGTCGGAATACACAGGTAATAAATATTGGGGTTCCCTCGACCTTCACAAGCAGGATAATAGCTGGAAATACCAGAGCAACGGACTGCGATAAAAAATAACCCCCTGGCTCATAATTCGCCTGGGAACTCGCCACGAAAGATGGATGTGTGTGATGATGATGGGGTTAGTTCTCTGCTACGAAAACGAGATTGCAGGCGGCGGGGGTTTTTACAAGTAAGAAAGGGTAAATATGAATAAAAAAATTAATTTAAAGTTAATTGTCCCTATCGGCGAAGTCAGGGCAAAGGTTGCCGCAGAACTGGTTGCTTTTAAGAATGAAGTTAAAGATTATGTTGATGAAAAAACGGCATCTTCTAAAGATTCAATTAATAAATTAAAACAGACGATTGAAACAATGGTGATTAAGCAAGTGGCCGATTTTGAAGACCACATAGACGACAGGCTTGATAATAATACTAACAAGGCTGAACGGGCCAATGATAGGATTGACTCGCTCTATGAATTTTGTGGGAAGGCGAGCCGGTGTAGTGCTAATAATTTTGAGAAGTTTAAAAATAAATTTTTAGCATTAGAAGCAAGGGACAAGTGTTTTTTGGAAAAGATAGATGGTGCGTTTATGCCAGCGGATGAAGTTCGATCCAAGATTGCCGAGGAAATGTTTTGTTTCAAAAAAGAAATCAAAGAGCATATTGATAATAAAATCCTTGATGCTGTTAATGTGGCAATTGATGAATTAAAGAATTTTATAAAGGATGAAGAAAATTTTCATCTAAAAACCCATCATCCCCCTAAAAAATCGCTTTGGGAGAAAATTAAAAAGCTATGTCCAAAATCTGCGCGGTGGTAATTACTTTTCGGGGCGACGAATTCGTAATCGAATCTCTCCGCTCCATTCTGTTTCACGTGGAACATGCGGTTTTCGTACATTCGGAAGTCGGCTGGAACGGGGAAACCGGAAATACGGTCTACCCGAAGCTCCTCAAGGAATTCGGTGAGCAGAACCCGAAGATTCACCACATTATTTTCGACTCCACCGACCAGAACAAGCAGCGGGCGCAGGGAGTCCAATGGCTTGAGGAAAAGAATATTCCCTTCGACTACATCATGGTGATCGATACCGACGAAGTTCCCGGCAAAGGCTTTTGGAAAACCATGTTGCCTATCCTGGATGAAAACCTGAAGGTGAAGTACCCGGCCCGCGGCTACACGACCGATTGGATTGCCGCGCTCAAAAGTCCGTTCTATTGGGTGTCTCCCAATTCGGATTATCACCCCACGGTATTCATCCACCGGGACGCGGCGGGAGAGATCGGGAAAAGCATTCGCGGAATCGACATTCTACGGAAACAGTACGTTCCGGCGCCGCTCCTGCATTTTACGGCCGTACGCCGGTCCCTCACCGATGTCTGGACCAAGGTAGAGGCGTCCTGCAAGGCCGAGAAGCTCGATACGGTTCCGAAGGCTATCTGGGTAGCCCAGGTCTGGAATAAGCTGCCCTATGCCCACGACCTGCATTATGCGGCCCAATTTCGGGGTGCGTGGAAAGGTTGCCGGGAAGTCGGGCTGGAAGAGCTGCCCAAGGAACTCCACGAGAACCCTATCGTGAAGGCATGGCTGAAATATCCGAAACCCTTGATCCGGGTCGAGATTAAGAAGCCGGAACAGGTGGCGAGCAATGCCGATCTTCTACGCAAACACGGCCTGCCGGCGGGGTTCACCCCGGACCACCCGGATTACAAGGCCATGCCATCCAGACGGTATAAGTGGGCGGCGTATCAGGAAGAATTGCGCCAACTGAGCATGGATGCACCACCGGAGCCGCAAAAACTGGCGATAATGACCATTGTTTCGGGAAATTACCAGTGGTATGCGCCGCTGTTCTTGAATCGGGTGAAGAAGGAATTGCCGGGGGTAGAACCGATTATTATTGTGCGAAACGCCGATAAGGATTCGGAATGTGGGCAGTATATTACCGATTCGGGGTTATTGAAATACCCGGACAATGGCTACACAACCGCCGCCCTTCGTTTCGTCTATGAACCACCGAACGCAAAAGATTTCGACGCTGTTCTCATCACCGACATCGATATGCTGCTCATGGCCGAGGAAACACCGATTATCACGCAACACCTTCGATCTATGGCAAAGAACGGCCTGCGAACTTACGACAACTACGTTTCGTCCATCACCGAGGGATATCCGCGCTGTCCGGGGTGCCATTTCGTTACCCGCGAATGGTGGGACATTACGCGCTTGGTCAGGGAGAAATACGCCAAAGAACTGATGGAAAAAGGTTCCCCTGCATGGTGGTACGATGAATCACTGATATATAAAATCATCAAGGAATCCGGTCTCCCCGAACCGCCGAAGCAACCGAATCTTTGGGCTCACCATGGGATACATCTCGGCGATTGGCGGATGCGGGTAAAGAACAAGGAGCGGTATTCACAGGTCAACGGATTCGAGCAGTCATATATCCGCAAGCTGCTCGCCGACAAGGAATGGATGGACCTCGCGGCTGCGTGCGGGGAACACCTGGAAGGGCTGAAGGAGACAATCGAGCTTTGGAGGAAAATATGAACTTCATGAATTCGCATTCCCCGCAGCTTTCCCGGATCCACGGGAACCACATAGGCGGCAAGCATCGGCACGTTTCCAAGAACACGATCACCCCTTACGCAATGGGAGCAAGGGCATGACCGAAATCCCCGGCGAAGACATTCCCGGCTGGTTCGACTTCGCGGATCTTTACGACCTCATGGTTGAGAAAGCCGCTCCTGGCGACACCATGGTCGAGGTGGGTGTGTTCCTCGGCCGGAGCCTAGTGTATCTCGCCTCAATAGCCGAAGCGAAAAAGCTAAACATCGTGGCCGTGGACAACTTTTGCGGGTCCGGCAATAATGAGGACGTTTCCAAGGTGGTGCGGGAACACGGGGGAAGCATTCTCAACGCCTTCACCGAAAACCTCAAAAGATATGGCATTTATGATCGAGTCACGATCTACGCGGGCGACTCCGCCGGAACGGCAGAGGGGTTTCGGGACGGGTCGTTCCAATTCGTTTTCGTTGATGCCGACCATTCTTACGAGGCGGTAAAAAAGGACATCGCCGCGTGGTTGCCTAAAATAAAATCCGGTGGTTACATCGGCGGACACGATTACGCCGAACACAGCGAGGGAGTAAAAAAGGCAGTTGATGAAATATTCGGTTCAAATGTGAAGCTGGTTTCTAACCAGTGCTGGCTCGTGGAGGTTGGATGACTCGCCTCGAAGAAATGAAAGACCTTCCGCGGGTCGAACTCCCGGCAGATGTCCTCGATGACGGTCATAACCGTATCGCCGGGCTCCTCGATCTCATCCACGACTGTTTCAACCCCTCTTCTCTTGTCGTGGAGATCGGGACCGGAATGGGAGTATCCACGGAAGTCTTTGCTCTCACCGTAGGCCGCGTAATCACCATAGACCCATATTTCCCCGGCAGCGAACGGTGGCGGGATGCGGCCATAAAGGTTTGCAGGCGCTACCCGGACAAAATAACGCAGTGTTTTGACAAGAGCGCAGTGGTTTGCAGGACGATTCAGAACGGCTCGGTTGACGGTGTTTACATTGACGGTGACCACCATTTTGAGTCGGTGAGAGATGATATTTTACGCTGGCTGCCGAAGCTTAAACCGGACGGCTGGATGTGCGGGCATGACTATATCGCCCGGCCAAAATATAATTTTGGTATCATCGAAGCGGTGAATGCTTGCTTCGGGAAACCGAGGAAAGTTTATTCGGATTTCAGTTGGGTAGCGTGAAGGAGCTTCTATGAAATGTGAAAATTGTCAATGGCTCAACCGTGGCAAGACTCCTTTTTTTTCTAATTGCAGCGGGATTAAACCGGTGGATAGGGAACATGATTGCCCGGCTTATGAAAAGTTTGTGCCGGAGAAAACGAAAGGATAAAAAATGGGACAAGTCTACATCAACCAAGGCTCTTCCTCCAACCCGCCGCCGCTGAAAGCACCGGCAGGGAAAAGTTTTCTGCGCATGGAGGAAGAGGAGTACCAGCGAATTTTCGGGCATCCATCGCCGGTCGTGGGGCAGCCGGACACCATTGACACCCATCCGGAAGACGATGATGCCGAGTGAGCGATGGCATACCTACGACGGATATGAATGTTCTTTATGCGGTCGGTTGTACTGGATTATGAGAGAATAAAAAATATCTTGCAAATTAAATGTTTTTGTGGTATATTGAAGGAGTAAAGAGTAAAATAGAGTATCGCATGTCTTCCGGCGTGCGGGAAAATCGGCCTTCTTTTGCCAACTTCTTCCCTCTACTCGTCCGGAAGCGTGTAGAGTGGAGTGAAAAGATCGGCAAGGAAGGCCGATTCTTTTTGTGCCCCGGCAACCCCCGACTGTTAAAGCAAGGGATTTTTCTTTCTGCCCAGGGCTTTCTTTTTCTCTCTCTTTGTTCCGGTGACTTCTTTCTCTCTCTATTTTCTTGGAAACCAATTTAACAAGAAAGCTATTCAATGGAAGACACCGAAGATAAGAATCAATCTCTTTCCCGTCTTTTCCAACTCCTGCTCTGGGGAAACTGCATCGACCCGCCGACGTTTTTGACTCTGCTTGATTTCCAGGCATGGGCGACCGGAATGGGATACGACCCCGAATCTTGTGAAGAGCCGTTTGCCATGTTCGCTGAATTTTTCCCCGAAAGATTACTGCTTTAATTTTTGGTATTGACATTCCCTTGCGTTTAATTATATAATATACGCAACAGGTAGTATTTTGTCCTTTTAGCGAAGGGCTAACCATGAATGGGCGGAGGAACGGTATGAACTAACAATGTCAATTATACCAGAAATCCGTCTTCATGGGACGGCTTCTTCGCTAAAGGCTCTGCGTGCGCAAACACGTAGGGCCTTTTTTATTTTGTCAATCATCTCATAGGGGAATGGAATAAAGTTTCCAAAGGTAAGGCTCTTTCTCCCATCCGTCCGAAGAAGGCGCACAAGTGAAGACCAAAAAGAAAAAGAAAAAATACGGCATGGCGCACGGATACGGTCTCGCTCCGATAGGCCCGCAGATACCAAAAGGCGGGATTCCGGCGAGGGCGCCTGCTCCGGTGGTTGGGCAATGAAATTCCTTCGCGTCGAATGCTCCTGCCCCGGTAAACCCTATCTCGGTGGACACCAGATCGACGCACCGAATTCGAGTCAACACTTCTGTGGATCGTGCAGAACGCTGTGGGAGTTCAGAACCGGGCCGGGCGGGATCATCAGTTCAAAGGTCATCAGTTCAAAAAAGAAAAAGCGTATGATACGGTATGAGACTCCGATGGTGGTGAAAATATGCCGGTAATGGCCCAGATACAGACCTCGATGGACGAGCTTCAAAAGCTCCGCGATAAGGGGGAAATATCGCGTGAGGTCAACCGTGTCTATGAGCGTTCCTTGCGAGCCAAAGCGTTTCACCAGCGGTATTTCGACCGCAGCATTGAGAACTGGCACATGTATCTCGGCCTCGATGCGGAATACGGCCTTGGACAGTGGCCGGCGGAAGCGGTACGGTTCATGTTGTCGAAGCGGCGCCATATTTTCACGTACAATCTTGCCAAGGTAAGCATCGAACGCCTTGCTTCATCGCTCGCGCAGACCCCGCATGACCCGGATTTTCTTCCGGTCGATGATGAGCCGAATACCCTGACCGAAGCCCTGAAAAAGATCATGTACTGCGATAAAGAGCGGTGCAGTTGGGATAACACCTTCTTAGAAATGATTATCGCGGGCCTTGTATTTCAAGGGGTGATGCGGATAGACATTGACGATACGTGGGACCCGCTCGGAAATATCGGTTTCTCGATGTGCCTGCCGAACTCGTGGTACGGTGATCCGATGTGGAAAACCACGAACATGAAAGACCTGCGCATTTGCTGGCACGAGCAGTTTTTGACCCCCGACACAATGTATGAAAAATGGGGCGACCGAAATCCGCGGTTCAAGCTCGATCTCGAACAGTTTATGAGCGGCTCCGGCTCCTACGGTATGCCCACCGGTGCGGTTCCGTTTGACGTTCAGGGTGATTCGTGGGGCAACGCGCAGCGGGTGATTCACGAGTACCGGATGATTCGAAAGCCCACGAAATACGAGTTTGTAATTACGGACAAAGGAGATGTTCGCATACCCAAGAAACTCGAATACCCGGATGATAAAATAAACTGGCTCAATCAAAAGCTCGGACAAAGCGGCTGGCAACCGGACCAGGTATTCGAGAAGCCGGATTACGACAACATCTGCATGAAAACCACCATTTGCCCGCGGATAAGCGTTCAGGAAGTTCTTGACGAGGAAGAGTGCGAAGTTCAGGTCGGGCACCCGCCCTTTGAAGTTTATTCTTATGACCGGGTGAACGGCGAGCCTTACGCAATAGTCGATTCTGTCAAGGACATGCAGGTAAACGTCAATTACATGATGTCGATGAAGCAGTTTCGGCTTCAGATGGAAGGATTCGGTGGGGCGAAACAGATTGACCCCGGTGCGTTTGCTTCTCCTGAAGAGGCTGAACGCGCGAAGAAACAACATAACGACGCCGGCGCGGAGCCATTCGAGGTCATTCCCGGGTACCAGGGCAAAGCGATTCAAGACCTTTCCTCTCCAAGTCCAGCCGCAAGCGAAGCATTTCAGGAACTTGAAAATATTGTTGATCGCATGTGGCCCTTGGTGAGCCGGAACGTCCCGGCAATGTCTGGGCGCTCGGAAGGTAAATCGGAAAGCGGGCGTCTGCATGATTCCAAAGTCAACCAGGCAGAAATGGGATTGTTCATCGCCATATGGCGCCTCCGTAATTTCTGGCATGAGACTTACGTTGATTACGCCGTTCAGTCCGGACAGCAGTATTCGCTCATGAGTATCCCGCGGCAGTTCTATCGTCATGACTCTGAGGACACGATTACGCTCAACGAGCGCGTGACTCTCGAAGACGGCAGCCAGGGCATCAAAAACGATATGTCGGCCCTCAAGGATATGCGCTGCATGGTGATAATCAGCGAGAAGCAGAATACGCCCACGAGCCGTGCTGCGGACATTTCCGTGTTGAACAATCTTATCAAGGCCCGCGTGGAAGTCCCACCGAGTTCGCCGAGCATTGTTTTCCTGCTCAACACATTGACCACGAAGATTGACCAGCTCTCCCCGGACGAAAAGATGAAAGCCGAAGCGTTGGGAGAAATGGAACTCGAAGCGGTGACGAATGATCTCATGATTAAGCTGAACCAGCAGAAGCAGGCGATGAACCCGCAACCGCAGCCGGGCGGAATGCCATCCGGAGCTCCGGGGATGCCGCAAGAAGCTGCACCGGCAGGCTCCGCCATGCCTTCGCAGCCACCGCAAGCTGTTCCGCCTTCTGCCGCGCCCGTACAACCGAAAATCCCGGCACCGAAGCCGCCACAAGCGCCGATGCCAGCGAATATAAAACCGGCCCCACAAAGGCCACTGCCCAAGCCGCCACAAGCGGCCGGAGGATCACATGGATAACGCGACAGCAACGCCGCAGACCGCCGTAGAATTCGCCAACGAGCTTAAGGGTTTAACGGTCGAGGATTTTGACGCGAGAATCGGGACAGACCCGGCCCTTGCGCTCAAGGTTTCCGATACGCTGGACTCGAAAACCATTGACGAAATCGCGGAGGCACAGAAGAAAAATAGCCTGGATCGAGCAGCTGGACGAACACCTCCGGCGGCACCCGGAACACCGGCACAACCGGGAACCGAGGATGCTGAAGAGGAAGTCCATATTAAACTGCGCCGTAAGGATCTCGGCGACTACGCTCCGAAAGACCGGACGATGGCCGACGCTATCCGCGAAATGGTCAAGGGCTATCCAATCAAGGATCAGACAATCAAGATCCTCAAGGACCACCAGCTTCCTTCGTTGAGACAGACGATAGAAGCTTCCTCTGTCCGAACAAAGGCGCTCGAAGAGGACAACGCAAGGCTCAAGGCGGAACTGGAAAAAAGAGCGGCACAACCGCAGCCCCCGGCACAACCGGTGGCGGAAGAAATCGTTATTCCGAAACGCCCGGAGAACTACGACCCCTTCAACGAAGAGCATCAGAAAATCATGGCAGCCCGCGATGAGGCGTTTGAAAAAATACTCACCGCGAAGAAAGAAGCAGCGCAGCCACAACCGCCCGCCCCCCCGGCAACGCCACAATCGGCCCCGCGGCAGGAAATTGACCAGGCCGTGCAAAACGAATTCAACGAAATTCGTATGCTTCAGGTCAATCCACAGTTCGCAAACCAATTGCTTACCAAAACCGATATTGAGACGCTTAACGCTCAGTATTCGGATTTTGTTGAGAAGCTGGCCGGACTCTGCGGGATCAGGGACATTTACACCACCAGCGGAAACCTTACGAAGCCCGTCAACGATGTTGTGTTGTCGTACTTCAATCCGTCGGACACCACCGGCATGAAAGCGCGAGCCGAGCAGGCCAACGTGAAACCGCCGGAAGAGATGGACGCTCTTCGGAGAATCTATCTCGTCAAGGAGTGTACCCGCGTGCGTAAAGATGGTAAGTTCGTAGAAATACCCTACGATGTTGCCGCTACCATTGCGAAGTCCCGATACCCGGAATTTTTCAACGACGCAAACCCCTTGCAGCAGGCCGTAAGCGACAGGCAGAAGTTCGAAGCCGCTCTCGACCAGCGCAGGGGTAAAGCCGTTGAAGTTCCCGCAGGACAGGGCGCGGGACAGATGGATGATGACCAACTGGCTACGCAGGCATTGGAGATTATGAATAGAAAATCTTATGCCGAGATGACCGACGGAGAAGTCGAAATTCTCAAGCAGGCCATGAGGAAAGAGCATTATTCGGAAGAGGAAATAAAACAGATCATTCCACCTCGTAAACCAAAGTGAGGAGTAGTTATGACAACCGCAGTAGCAGTAGGCACCCCAAGGAATATTACCTCCCTGGGCGTAACCGGAATCGGTAAGATCGGCTACGAAAAACGGCTTCGTGAGGACAAGGTAAAGGATTCCGTATTTTGCCGCGTTCCCACGTCGTATCGCATTAACAGGCGCAAGGAAATCGATGTCGAAAATCTCGGCTGCATCATGCAGATTCCCGGCAGCGGGTCCAAAGGGCCGGACCAGTCGGTAATCATGACCATGGCGCTGCCGCTCAACCAAGCACCGGTCGTCGGTCCCGGCGCAATCCTCCTCAACAACGAGGAAGACCGTGATCTCCGGTATGCGAAGTTCTACTACCAGGAAATCAAAAAAGCCGTGAAGCAGTGGGAATACGGCCTTTACAGCAACGAGACCAAGTACCTCGACCTGAACAGCGGCAACCCGCAGGCGCTCAAACGGTATTGGGCGGAACTGTTCGACCTCCGCTGCCACCAGGCGCTTGTCATGACTTCCGAGGACGCGCTTTGCACGGCCCCGACGAGTCTCAGCCAGACGCTCAACCCGCATTTCCTGATCCCGAACCGGGCACTTCCGCGGGTTCTGTGGAACAAGACCGCTCCGACCAAAACGACCGGCGCGGCTGATTCAAAAGGCTGGTATTCCAGCGGCAGTTTCGCCGGAGGCGGAAGCTACGTTGAAGACGTGGTGGAAGCTCTCATGGCGGCCAATGGCACCGGATCGACCCCGCTGTGCCTGCCGAATCAGGACCTGTGGGCGATGATCGCATGGTACACCGAGAACGTCCAGATGTTCGAGAAAGTCGAAATCGACGGTATTCCGACGGTGCTCCTGCTCTGCCCGCCGCATATCATCGACTGGGCGATGAACCCGTCGAACAACAGCAGCGGCAACATTATCGGGAACCTGCACAAGCCCGATGTTTACATGACGAAGAACCGCGAGTGCTTCCCCGGCGAAGTTGGCCGGATAAAAGACAGCATCCTTCTCATCAAGGATACGCGGTACGTCACGTTGACCATCAGCGGTTCCAACGGTTCGTATGCGGTTACTCCGGGTTATCAGTATCCGGGTAATTACAACATGCAGAACGTGAGCGCATGGGCGAACACTTCCGGGGCGACGAACTACAGTTTCGACTGTATCATCGGTCTCGGAGGCAACGGGCTCGCGGAGTATCTGGTTGACCCGCTCAACACCGACCTCTCGGAGTTCTACAACTACAAGCAGATCAAGGGGCTTGGGTCGTATGAGGGTTCGGGTATGCAGATTCCGCGATGGGACCTCGACGAGGCCAGCGCAGCGGATGGAGCAAGCGCGACGCTTATCCACCGCGGCAGCTTCGTCGTTCCCGTCGGCAGGGTGCAGCCGTTCAACATCGTATCGTAGCCGTTTCACAGTGAAATAATCGGGAGGGGTGAAATTCCCCTCCCTTTTCCAAAGCCCGCAGTAAGGGCATAACCCAATAACACCGCAGCGCCGCGGACCTCGGCGTAAGAGGGAATTATGGAAGAGAAAACAAGGACTTTCGGACAGTTCGCTACGGTTCCTGACCAGTACCAGGATGCCATCAATTACGGCATTTCCTTTTTTGAGTGCCGTCTGAGGTTCAAACACAAATGGGGCCAGACACTTCGCGGCCCGTTCGATGTCCGTGTCACCGACATGGATAAAGACTCGCCCATGGCCTCCGTGGAAGGTCCGCGGTACAAGGTTGAGTGGATCACCGACAGCAACAGGCCAGGGATACGATTTGAGCCTGTTTCCCCCAAAAGCAGCCTGTCCGTGGCATTCATCGTTGACGATGATGGATGGTATAACCGGGTCCTTATCGCTGATCCCCTGAATTCGGTTTACGAAGTGGTCGCCTATCATTCCGCCACCGGAGTTCTGCCGGCATCGTCAATTCGTCCGTGGTTCGATTGCATCCGGGACCGGTTATGGAAAGAGTTTCCGCTTTACCGCGTGATCAGAAGCGATGGCCGGGAAGTAGGAACCAGCTACCGGAACCATGATGCTGCCGTAGAGTTCATGAATTCAACGGACGAAGACACCGGGAAGAAACTCTACCCGCGCGCGACGATTTTTACCGACAACGTGTGGGACAAGACGGAAGAGTGCGAACGGATAATCAGGGAGAACCGGAACATTCAGCATGGTTGGACTTCCTCAACTGAATTCCGTTTCAAGATCCGCCCGGAGATCGAGAAGGCGATTGCGGAGAGCATGATGGAAACCGGTTCATCCGATATCGCTGTTCCGCGTACCATGGACGAGATAAAAAACATGAGCCCGGAGATGAAGGCCGCGCTGCGGGAAGCCCAGCTCGGCCCGACGGTCCCCCCGGCTTCGGCGGCTCGCCAAGAAAATCAGGTGCAAACCGAACCGGCGGATACCCGGAAGCTCGTAGACATGCGGTCTCCGCACCGGGGCGATTATCTCAACAAGCAAATTCTTATCGCACGGGCAAACGAACTCGGCATCGAGAGTCCCGAAGCTCTGCCGAACCGTGAAGCCCTGATCGAAGCGATAGTGGTGGCGCAGAATGGGGAAACCAAAATACCCGTAGGCCCGGCGCCCAAGAAACCTGAAACCGCAGAGGTCGTTACGTGAGCACAGCTTCATTACTCGACCTTCTTGAAATTGACCTTCCGGCCGGCTGGTCCCGCTCAACGGGCAGCCGGTCTTTGCTTTCGTTCATCCAAAAAGGCCAAGATCGGCTTTGGAAAAGCCTTGGCTACAAGCGCATATTTCACGGCACCGAAAACAAGGGATTCGAGCCGTATCTGAAAACCGTTGCCGGGACTTACGATTACGACATTATCGCTGCAAACCTTGGCTGCGGAACTCCTCAAAAGACCATTGGTGGAACAGTATACGCAGTCACTCCGGATACCGTGTTGAAGATTTTTGTCGATTCGACCGAAGATTACGGTCTTAACATGCTGTATATGGGTGAGCCCTATCTTTACGGAGAGCAGAACCCGTATTACATGGGAAACAACAGGATGTTCGTCCGCGACATTCCGGTGGACAGCAGCCCGGCGCTCGAAAGCACACCTCCGCATATCACTTTCAAGGATGATCCGGGCGATTCGACCGATATTTACTTTTGCCAGTTCAATTTTCTCCCCCCGCGGCTCATCAGTGAAAACATTCCCTTGATGATTCCCGAAGACTTTGAAGACGCGCTGCGGGATTTCGTTCGAGCGCAATTACAGGCGAGCGAACACGGGGCGGACAGCGACCTTGCGACCAAGTTTGAAAATTTCTGGATTCCGAAGTTTCAGAGAGAGTATCGCCGCGGTGCGAATGCGGCCCAAAAATTCACGGAACCCCTTTACTGGTAGGAGGCTTTTAATGAGCGTCGAAAGCGATGAAATTGCCGGTCTCGAAGTCGGCAAAAACAAATCGATGGAGTGGTATCTCGCGCACCTGCTCGGATACACGCAGACCGAAATGTTGTATTCGGGAAATCTCATGCCTCAGATCATTCAGAACGCCAAATCTATTTCCGTTGATGTTGACGGGTTCGCCACTATTACCTATGTAAACCCCTATGGAACGGCATCGACCATCGAGACAAAGTATCTGGTTGCCGGGGCCGAGTACCACATACGGAAAATCGTATCGTGGGCAGCTCCGGGAGGCGGACTCACCGCGGCGCAGGTGGCAATGGCGGACGGATCATTGGTCAATGGCATAAAACTCCACCGATAAGGAACCCGTTTCATGCAGCAGTTCGCACCACGAACGGTTCTGCAAGACGAGAACCTTATTACCCGCGAACAGGGAAGTTCAAAAACGGGGAAGCGGTTTTCGTCCGGGATGTTCAACGACATTCCCGTAATTCCCAACGATGCCATTGCCTTCAGTAACGGATACATCCCTTTCGACCGGAAGCTCGAACCTTGCGGCGGGTGCGCCCTCTGGTCGAATGTTCAGTTCCCGCAATTCCGCAGCGGGATAGAGTTTGTACAAACATCCGATGAAATTGTCTTAATAGATGGCACGTTCTCTCCAGATGAGATCGGAAACTATGTTGTCAACGATTCCGGTATTCCCGCTCGAATAAAAAACTGGATCAACGAAAATACCGTCCAGGTAGATAGCGTCGTATCGGCCCCTGAAGATACTCTGAACGGCTGGACCACCGGGCAACTCAATTCCTCCACTCTCCATAAGAAAAGCAACAAGGTTCTTCACCATATAGGCAACAGACTTTACATTTCCGACGTTTACATGAAGTCTTATACGGAATGTCTCTGCCTTTCCAATCGCGGACTTTCAGACGACATTTCCGTGGTGGAAGAGCAGGGAGATTTCGCCTTTCTGTTTTGCAAACAGATAGGCGTTTCCGGGGGGATATTCAGAATAAACCTCGTTGATTGGAGTTTCGTTACCTATTGGAAATGCAACATTGCAATTCCATCAACGAGGGTTCCCGATGGAACCGCAACGCCGAAGACCACCTTCAAATACAAATATCTTTATACCGGTGCGCGGATTTACGGGAAAGACAGAACGGTTTATCCGATTGACCATGAGACCGCGGCGAACGGCATTGATAACAAGCTCGTAGATTACGGAACGAAATACAGCGAGCGGCCCGTAGGCGTGGCGAGTTCGGAAGACACTTACGACCAGATTATCGGTGGCACGCTCGATGCCGGGTATCAGATTCCGACGGGATGGGGCGGGACAGTTGGAGTCCCGGCTATTACCAACGGACAATTCAACATCAACATCGACGGAAATCCGTGCTGTATTGCCGTAGACTTTTCCGGCGTATCGAGCATGGCCGATGTCGCCCGCCTGATTGAACTCGCGCTCCGGGGCTATAATCCATACATCACATTCATTTATGATACCGACCATTTCGTGATGACAAACCCGAACGATGGCGGGGAACTCGAAGCAGCTACCTCCGGCACCGCGGGCGTTGACCTTCAGCCGATTTTGAAGTTGGATACCGTTACCAGCCAGTATTATTACTCACCGGTTGGACTTGGAGGAGAGAGTTACGATCAGGTGCTTTTCGTTCCCACAGACCCGGTTACCGGAAAGCCTGAACGCCAAGTAACGCACCTACCAGTGTACCGGTCCTTGGACTTCGGCGATGACGGTATTCTCAAGGGCAACAACGAGGAACAGTTCATGCTTGCGGGTGAGCCGGCGGCGGCAAAGGTTTTGGTAGCCGAAGTGAAAACCATTGGATACGCGAAAAATCTTATCATTTCCAGCGGATCAATTGACATCGGCGATATCGGCTCCCGGCTCCGGTTTTTGGACGGCACCGAGGTCACGATTACCGGGTATTCAACCAGCAATCTCGGATACGTGACCGGAGGCGGAACGACCATTGCCTCGCAGCCCTGCGCAATCGGCGGGGATGAGACTTTGGGAAAGGCCATTCGCGTATTTCGATTTACTCAGGCCATGAAAACCATTACCCGGATTGCCGGGGATGAGTTTATTCCCGATGATGTCGGGAAGACCATTTTCCTGCCGGATTATTATTATTTGCGCGTTACCGGATACGTGGATGCTGACCATCTTACGGTTGCTGAAGCGGGAACCACGACGGCGGACGGCATTCCTGGGGCTCTTGACCCGCAGTGCCGGAACTGGAACGACACGATCACGGATGATATTCTCCGGCAGCGTGTGGTGAACTATTCGCTCTGGCAACGGTTCAACGATCCTCTCCCGGAATGCAGCGTCGGCCGATTCGATGCCGGATTTCTCTACGCCGCAATTCGTGGGGAAACGAACCTTTATTATCAACAGGTCTTTGCCGGGAAGGAATATCAGGTCGGCTATTACAATCCGCGCCAAGTGTTGCCGCTCAAGGACACCATAATGGAAGTTTCCGTGTTCCCCTCGAAATGCGCTATTTATTGCAAACACTCATGGTACTCACTGAACTCGGCCTCGGTTTTGACGTTCGACGTGAATCTATCAATCCATATTTCGATTCTCTACGACATCAAGTGGAATGATGGCATCGGGGTTCGCACCTATTCGAGCGTGAAGAAGCTCCCAAACGGCCAGGATTGGGTCTTCACGAACGAGCCCGGGGTGAGGATATGCGACGGCACCACCTTCACCGATAACCTTGCCAAAGACCGCTGTGTGAACATCCTGAAGACCATTATCCCCGACATCACCATTGGGTACGACCCGTTCAATGGCATTACGATCTACGGCTCCACAACGGGCGGCGTTGCTGCGGATGGCGACGATACGTTCACCGGGGCATACGGAAAAATGGCCTACGGCACCGGGCTCTACAAAGACGGCCTGCTCGTGCCGTCAGCGGCGCCGGGAGGGACAGACCTTTGCCTGCGCCATGCGATCAACCCGGACCAGGGGATAGGGTTCTATGAGGTTCCAGCCGCGGATATGCCTATGCCGCGGAATGGCGGCGCCGGGGCGCTGGAAGTGTTCGACAAAAACGGGCAGTCGCATTCGCTCGTTTACGATGCCACGGATATGTTCTGGTGGGACGTTTCGACCAGAGACGGGGCCGTGGGCACGGATATGTCGAAGGTTTGGACTGGTAAGAGCGGCAATGCCTTCGGCCGGCTGGTGAAATTTGGAGATGACCGGGGAACCTTCGAGCATGAGTTTATCCGAATACTTCAGGCCATGGCGTATTTCCGGCCGTACCTCCAAAGCCATGAGGGAGCTACCGGCTACGATGCCGCCGGGTATCCTACGGACCTTTCCGTGGACCTGAACCTGTATAAAAACGGCGAACTCCTGCCGGCGGCCACGGCACTCAAGATTCCGTTCGACGGCGTGGTGAAGACCGACAAGAAAGTCGATGCTCACCGTATCGCCCTTGAGCTCATTTCGAGCGATGGTGACCACCTGATAATGAATCGGCAGTCGTACTATGACAACTCGAAGCGGGCGGTGGAACCGGACAAGCGACTTTCCTATGAACTCGAATTACAGAAGGAACTCGCAGGATACTACCTCTACCCGGACTTTATCAGCGGCACCCTTTTGAACCGGTACAATGCTCAGACGATAGCTTCCGATGATGCTCGCCCGGCCCAAGGACCGGAAGCCCGGAAATCGTGCGCGATTCGTATTTCAGCGCCGTTGGACATCGGGGCCGGACAAAACGGGAGCTGCCTGTTCTGGTCGCTCGGGGCCGTGGTCCTCTCCATCGGCGGCGCGGTGCAGACACTTCATGTTATCGGGACATCCGGGTCGTGGACGCTCTATCGGGCATTCATCACCTCAGTCGCAGGCGACATTATTTTCACTCCCGGCGGGCCGAACAGGTACATCGCCCACGCCCGGTTTTACAGTACGAATATCAGCGATGACGCGACCGATTATTTCTATAACGATGTGAAAAACAATTCGGGAAAGATCGTGTTGCCATGAGCGAGATTGACAAAGTTGACAGCAACAAACAGCCCCTTCCCGAAAAGGTGGACGGGCACCAGGACGATATTAACTGGCTGAAGAGCAGGGTGAACGACTTGATTCTAAAGGTCTCGGAAATCAATAAAATTCTGGCAAAGCGTTCGGTTCAGACATTCACGCATACTTCCGTGATGCCGGACTACAAGGCGGACAATGCGGACCACGATGCGAGGTATGCGACGCACCGGGAACTCAAAAAAAGCATTGCCGGGGTAATCGCCGACGAGCACCCGCCGGTGACGGTGGCAGATACAACAACGGTGGATATGTCAATTTCCGGCCAGCAGATAAGCGCGGAGACGATAGGGTTGACAGAACCTATAACGATTTTAGGATAATTTATGACCGCCCCTGTTGCATGGTTAAAAGCAGAAAACAATGTGCTTGACAGCATGGGGAATAACATTGTCGGAGGTTGGGGCAATTATACCGGATCAACAACAGGAGAATACGTTGCCGGAGTTGTCGGAAACGCCTTTCATTTTCCTTATAACGGATCAAATCCATATACGGCTAAAATAATAAGATTTTCAAATATTGATCCGTTGAAATTCATTAGTACAAATAAGTTTTCTATTCGATTTTGGCTGCGCCCTCACCTCTGGACCGATTATGCTTTTATTCTTGCTGATTATTCATATCCGAATGCGAGTTGGATAATTGGATTGCAAAATGGAATAATATATGTAAATTATTATTTAGGTAATTTTAATACCGGATCAATAGCATCCCTTGCCCTGGATACGTGGGCTGATTGGTTGATAACGTATAACAATGGAGCATGGGAATTTTTTATAAATGGTATTTCTGTTTATTCAACGACCGGAAAAGTAATAGGAACGCCACAGACTTATTATGTTATTGGGGGACAGGATGGCGGCTTTGATCCTCGAAATTATTTTGCCGGTGACATGGATGAATTGAAGTTTTATGATGAAGTAATTACCCCTTCTAACAATGACCTTGCGGGAAGTTCGCAATTAAATGGACAGATAACGGTTTTGGGTGTCGTTAAGGGATTAATACAGGCGGTCACTCAATCCGGTGGAAATTTTGATAAGAGAATTTTTATAGGCGACCAGACAACTAATGGTTCGTGGAAAATAGCCGTTTACGGAACCGCTCTTGTCTTTTGCAGATTAGAAAGTAGTTTATGGGTGGAAAAATACCGTATTACTGCCTGATTATTGTTGGATTGGTTTTTGCCGGATCAAAAACCGATACCGTCACGATAACAGGGGGAAACTATGCAAAAAGATATTATGGCGACACGTCTCGAATAACTCGTCTTATAGGAACGCTTACGGGGACGGCGGACAGTTCGGGTAAGTGTCACTTGGCCGATACCTTGAGGAAAAACAATCTTGATTCGATAAGGATTAAAAAGCTCCTTGTTGGTGGAGCAACCGGCTCGGTAATCGATACAATAAAAATGATTGATGGAGCGAATGATACATTGTCAATAACAATCGGTGCAAAAACATGGAAATTTTTACCGATAGCAGATCAATAAAAGGACTTTTGCAAAGTTGGAATGTAACATGACCCTTCTCCAATACCATACCGCCGCAACCCTCACTCCCCTCCGGGAGACGTGCATCGATCAGGTGCGCTCGAAAGTGCCGCCCGAAGTGGAATACGAGTTTCACGACGAGTTTCCCATTGACCCGCTTTCCATCGACGATACGATTGACAGGGGCGACAAGGAGTTCGGGAAGCGGCAGTCGTATTCGATGATTCAGGCGGCGGACCTGGTATCACTCAAGCTCGCCACGGAGAGGCCGCAGATGTTAAAGGTGGACACGGACACGGTTATTGATAAATGGTACGACTTCCCGCTCAAAGGAAAACCGTACTTCGGCACCACGCGGGGATACCCGGACCTGTCCATTTTCTACGTGAACGATTGCCCGGAGTTTTTCAAGGAACTACTCGCCCGTTATCTTGGCAACGAAGACCGTGTTCGGACGATGAAAAAGATCGAGTGGGCACAGGGATTTCTTCGGGGGATGATCGACAAAATTTATCTCATCCCGCCGGGATATTTCCGGCACCTTTGTCTCGGCCATATCGAGAGCGGAGCGATGGAATCCATTTATTGCCAAGACTACGGGGTGAAAAAGGACGAGAACGGAGTGCCACGGTTTATGTATTTACATGGGATAATGAATTAAAGGAGAAAGAACATGCCGGAATCATACAAGGGTTGGACATTAAACAGCGTCGGCGATCCGTTTGTGGCAACTGAAGCGGACATTGGATGCGGTGCGCGGGAAGTGGCGAACTGGAAAGCCATGATTGACAAGATCGGCGCACCCGACGGGCAGGCGTTGGATACCGGCCTGCTCCTCGCCCCGGTGCTGGCGTTTTATGATCCGACGAGCGGGGTATTGGGAGCTCCTGCGAATGGTGACAGGTATATTGCCCTTGCAACGGCCTACGGGTGGAGCATAACCAAGATTTACCAATACGTTTCCGCCACCCTGTCATGGACGGAAATATCTCCCGCAAAAGGCAATGTGGTCTATGTCGGCAACCTGAAAACGCATTTCGTTTTCGATGGGTACGGATGGGTAAGCGTCCGGTCTGTCGGTTCCCATATAGTTGATGCTCATAACCCCGCGCAGATAGGGGCGGCAGTCGATGCCGGAGACCCCCGGTTCGGGCCGTTCAATATCGAGGGTGCAAAATCGCTTGTCGATGATGAAGAGCTTGAGTTGCTTTTCAAGGCGAATTACAATGGCGCATTCATGGGACGAGGAACCATAATTGTCGATACCGGAAGTTTATGTGGGGCGGTTGTTTTTGCCGACTTTGTGTTTTATTATGGCAACACGGAGTTTTACGTTCAACCGCTTCACGATACGGAGTACAATGGGGATCTCGCCTATATCGGAAGTACACTTGCAAATGACCCCTCTAGCGACAACAAATTTTGTATCATTACGACGCAACAGACTCCGCCGAACTCGGCGATATTGTCAATAAAGAACAGACTGGGCTCTGCAATTCGCGTCTGGTGGAAAATCGACGGGGCACAAAATACGGTATCGACTCCATTTTAATTTGATAAGGAACACACTATGTTGACTCATCCCTCATGGGTTGCTGAAATGAAAAAGCCGGTCAAGGACCAGATCACTATTGTAACGGCCTCGCCCTTGCGTACCGGGACCGCAAAGCTTCGCGCTCCTATCGGCAAGCAGGGAACCGTGGACGATACGCCGGAAGAGTCGGCTGGGGTTGCCCCTATCGGCGGGAAAATGCTCGCGGGGATGAGCAGGGACACTGGCGCCGGGCCGGACGGTGAAGTGCAACCCGACCGCGTGGCGGGCGACGTGCATGAAGGGGAAACCGTTTTGAGCGCACAGGCGACGCAGAACCTTCCCGAAGACATCCGCGTGGAGTTGAGTAAGCAGGCTGAAGAGGGAACGATTGATACAAACGCGCTGCGGCAGGCATTGAAAATACCGGAGAAGCCGGGATTCGCGGCGGGAACCGGCGGGCAGGCGGTGGACACTAAGTTCAACCAGACTACTCCAAAAGCATTGGATGCTGGATTCGCCAGCACCTTTAAGACACCATATTCCATGCCGGATTATGGTTTTTCTGGGACGAAACTTCCATCCGTGGCGACGACCGGAGCGACTGGAACCCCTTCAGCCTCGACCGTGGCGGCCGCCGGGCCTCTCCCAAAGGCGAAAGCGGACGTGATGAGCACGTACCAGCCCGCTCCTGCGGCTCCGGCGACCACGACCGCGGCGGCACCAAACCCTTACGTTCCGCAGCCTATCGTGGGGCAGAATCAACAGAACATTGCCAAGGCGAACATTTCCCGGATCGATCAGATTGCGGCGGGGAACAGCAAGGCCGACCAGAACATCGCGGCTGGGCAGGTCCGGCAGTTCGACACACAGGCGGCAACCGGACTTCAGCAGGGCGCACAGCAGATCGCAGCCCTCGGTAACGACGTGCCGGCCAACGTGAAGGAATCCATGCTCGCCCAGGAACAGAGCGGAGTCCGCGGGCAACGCAGCGACCTTCAGGGAAAGATTGCTGCCAGTGAACAGGCGAACGCGCAGACGGCGGCACAGCAAGCGGCAAGCCTCGGACTTCAAAGCCAAGGACAGCAATTCAACCAAGGCGAAACGATAAAAGCCGATGCGCTGAATGCGGCTCAGGTGCTTATCAATCAGGGGATCACGCCGCAGAATGCCGGACAGATTGCCGGTCTGATGAGCCAAGGATTAGGAACACAGATGACCACAGCGCAGGTTATGGCGCTTGGAAAGTCACAGAACGCGCTTAAAACAATGAATGATATAGCTACCCTGATGACTAATAATCCCAATCTAAGTGCAGCTACCCTGACGGCGATGCTGGAAACACAGGGGGATGATCTTTCGGCACTAAACGCAGCAACGGCCGGAGGAAATTTTGTTCAGGATATAATAGCAAATGCCGCAGGTAAAGGCAATACGGTAACAGATGTCGGTGGAGGTACAGTAAGTGTTCCGACAAGCGGACCGGGAAGTTCGGCAAATGGACTATTTACAAGCGCAAAGGGAAATCTATATCAAAACGTCGGTGGAGTTCCAAAACAAGTAACTGATATTTCTCAAGTTAATGCCAACGAAATAGAATCAATGCTGAAAAGCAATCCATCGGATATTGCCGCTGTCAATAAACTAGTCGCCAATATGCCGGTACTTAACCAGAAACAAATATCAGATCTAAATAATTCACCAGAAGGTGCTCAGGCACTTAATAACAATTCTCCATTGAGAGTTAATGTTAATGGAAAAAATATTTTAGTTGCTTGGCAAGGATATTCTGGCGGATCAGAACCTGGAACGTTACCGGGACAAGTATTTACCGATTTAACAACGGGTAAAACTATTCAAATGGCCGATGGAAATCATAGATGGGTTGTACTTGATGCAAATGGTAAGCCGACAAATGAGACAATAACTCAATAAGGACACTCTATGGCAGATGGAATGTTTGGAATAGGCGTATCTGGCGGTTCAGCGTATTCTCCGGCTTTATCCATGCCCGATAGTGCGAGCGGGTTTGTAAGTGAAGCGGGTGGCGGGGTTGCATCGGCAGTAGGAACCGGGACTTCGCCCAGCTCGATGATAACCCCCGGCCTCGGGACGGTTATCGGCGCTGGCCTCGGCCTCTTAGGAGGCATCATCAATACCGGGGTGAACCTCTGGGCGATGAGCAAACAGCAGAAGGCTACCGATGCCGCGAATGCGAAACAGGAAGCGTATTACAACCGGGAGTATGCGGATAAGCGCAGGGACGTGGCTTTTCAGCAGGCCGATACCAGACAACAGCGCGACCGGCAATCCGGGATCGACCGGCTCGCGGCTATGAGTGCTTTCACGGGTTCGCAACAGAAGAAATTTCAGGTATAAAGGAATCAACTATGCCTCCACAGCTTGAAACGATGGATTATCTTCGCGCAGCTGCGCCGATCACCCGCGACATTTCCGGCATTGCCCAAGACACCGGAGCGATGGCGCAAGCGGTGATTGACCCGATGGTTGCCCGGCACAACAACAACTACCAGAACGGCGTGGCCTACGCGCAGTTGAAGGATGCCTTCGGGCATCTGGCGGGACCGGCGAACGTGGATTTGGATACGTTAGCACCGCAGAAGGACGAGCCGAGTGATAAGTATTCGCACCGATTGGGGGCGCAAATGCCCGCGATCATGGATGAACTTGCTAAGAGCGGCATGAATCCCCACGCTCTCAAGCGTTTTTTGGGTCAACCCGGAGTGACGTGGGAACAGGTGAAAGGGTTTATCGACCGGTTCAGCGCACAGCAGGCGCAGACAAAGATTGCCGGGGGGATGGCTCCGGATATGAACGCCGATCTTCAGTCCGGCAACATGACTCTCGCTCAGTTCAATCAAAAGTATGGCAAAAACTACACAGAAGAGCAGTTCCAGAAAATGCAGGGGATTCAGGAGCCTTCGGGCCAGGTAGAACCCTTGCCAACGTTCGGAACCGATGTCAAATACGGGAAACCGGCAGATACCGCGGCAAAAATAGCGCAGATGAAGGCGGATGACCAGCCCACTGGAGTCGGCGGATACCAGCCTTACACCTATCAGCGGGCGCAGGATGTCGTGAAGCAGGGTAACGTACCCGAAGAGATGCAGGCCGGAATTACCACGCCTATCGCACAGCGGCAGGCCGCAGAGGCCGCTCAGGCTCCGGGCGCTACTCCATTAACGGTTCAGGCTCAAGCCGGGCAGGCAGGGCTGCCGGAGGCCGTGGCAAAGCCGGTTGTTGATACCGCTGAGAAGCAGCAGACGGCCGGCATGACACAGCAGGAGCGGGATGAAACGGCTCGGCACAACAAGGCCATGGAGGAAATTGATAGATATAAAGCGCAGCACCCCAACATTTACGGTAGAATGCAGCAGGTGGATCAACGTCTTTACGACCGACTTACAAAGCTCGGAACCGATATTGACCCCGCCGCTACTGTAAGGACAGCCATGGGAGTATCAAAATTGGGGTTCGACCGCGCAGAAAGGTTACAGTCACTTTTTTATCAATTTCCTAATCTCGACAGAAGGCAGACAGAAGAGCTTGCTATCGGCCTCAATTCTCTGCTTCAAGGGGCAAACCAATCAGCACAGGAGCAGGTTAAAGCCCTTGTTCCTCAGACAATGTGGGGCAACGCCAAAAAAATAGTTGAATGGGTGACAAATAACCCCACCGGACTCGATCAGCAGAATTTTACAAAAAGAATGGGAGAAACGATTGAGCGGGAAAAGCAAACCTTCATAAAACAGATTCAGAGAAACCAATACGCTCGCATTGCAAAATATGCCGATGTTGAAAAAGGTATGCCTGATGAGTTTAAAAATGTTCTTGAAAGCAACGGCATCGACTATGACGATTTCCAGAAATGGAAAAATGAGGGACATAAACCGATAAGCGCGGTCGTTAAGTCCGATGCACAGACACCGGAGGCATCCGAAGCAAAGCAAAACGCCGAGAATGCGCTTATCGAAAAGGCCCGCGGCGGGAACGTGAAGGCGCAGGACTATCTTAAATCCCAAGGAATTCCGTGGTAATGGATGACATCGACAAACTCATAGCGCAGCACCAGGGAACCGCCGTTGCAGAGCCGGAATCCCCGGCGGGTGATGATGTTGATGCCCTGATCGCACAGCACCAAGGAAGCGCGCCAGCGCCGAAGCCCGGCCTTATCGGTCGTGTCGATCAATACGTTCGAGATGCTGAAAGCCGTATCGGTGAAGGTGCAAAGCGACAAATGGTAGAAAATGTCGCCGCCCCGACAGTTCTTGGAACCGACATTCTTCACCTTCAACCTGGCTCGACCGGAGAACTCTACGCTGGAATCCCGGAACGTGCAGCCCGCTTTGCCGCTGGAACACTTGGAACCGCTGCGGACATTGCCGGGGAAGCCGTAGCACCAATTTTCAGGGGAGCGACGAGTGCTGCCAGAGGAGTATATCACGGAATAGAATCGGTAGTAAATCCAATTCGTTCAGCCATTGGCGAAGAGCCGCTTGTTTCGCCCGTTCAAGAATTAAGGCCGATCATTGAACCTATTAAAAAAGCACAAACCGTATATGAACAGTACAAGGCCACACAGACCCCGGCCGGGCAGGCGAACCTTTCGGGTGCCGAGAGCGCGGGCAAAGCTGCAATGATGGCCGCGCCTATTCCGATTATCGGAAAACCGATAGAGAAAGCTGTCGGCGGTGCCGGGAAAGCAATTGCCGGAAAAATAGAAGACGTAATCAATCCGCCCCCCGAAGCCATTGCTGCGAAAGCAGCGTCCGCTTTTTCCAAGGCCGCCGAGGAGGGTACGAGTAAGGGAATAAAGCCCACGGTAATCGGAAAGCCTACACTCAAAAAGATGGAGGGTTTTTATCAGAACGTAAGCAATGCCGCTCAGACGATTGCCGAACATAAAGACGCGATAAAAATTACTGACGAAAATGGTGAAGCAATCCATCACCCCCGATCTTCGGCGGAATTGGCGCAAGCCATTGACCAAGCGAAGAAAAACATTTACAGCCAGTATCATTCTATGGCGACAGCCGCCGGAGAAAGCGGAGCAAATTTTAACGCAAAACCTATTGTTGACAAACTTGAAAATATAACCGGAGTAAGAAGTGAAGATGGAAAATCTTGGGTAATTAAACCCGATCTCAAGCATTCTCCTCAGATCAGGGATTATGCGAAGTCGCTGATAAACGACATTCGGGAGCTTCACGGCCAATCACCTGAAGTCATCGAGGCCCGCATTACCGAACTCAACCAATCCCTGAAGGCTTTTTACGCAAATCCCGACAGAGTTACAGCAGCGAAAGCACAGGTAGACGCTTCGGTCGCGCAGGCTTTAAGGGAAGAGCTTGATCAAGGAATAACACGAGCGACCGGGCCAGGGTATCAGCAACTTAAAAACAAATACGGCGCATTGAAGGCTATTGAGAAGGAAGTGAATAAACGCGCTCTTGTCAATGCCCGTCGTGCAAAGAAAAACATTGCCGATCTCACCGATATTTTTACCGGCGGGGAAATGATAGGTGGATTACTCACCGGACATCCGGGGATGATTTTGAAAGGTGCAACCGGATTCGGGATAAAATCTTGGTACAAATGGCTGAACAATCCCGACAGATACATTGAAAGGATGATGGACCGCGCATATAAGCTCGAAGATGCGAAACGCGGACTCAAGCCCCCCGAACCCCCGCCCCCGGCTCCGGGCGGCGCTCCGGTCCCTCCGCCGAAACCCGGCCCGCTCGGTGATGGCGGATACGTCCAGCTTCCCGGTGGAAAGCCGCCGACCCCTCCCGGTGGTGGTGCGGCCACGATACCAGCCGAAGATATTGCGGCGAATGTAGCTCTTCGGGACAAGATTAGAGATCGTCTTGTTGCGGAAGCGACCGAAAAAAAGCGGCAATCAGAATTGACCTATGCGGATAAAATATCGGAAGAAATTAATTCTCTTGAAAAACAATTCGGAAATGAGTATTATTATACTGAAGGTCTTCCGATAGAGGAGGGAAGGTATGTTAAGCGAGGCTCTCCTGAAGAGACATGGTATAAGGACAGACTTGCCGCTATCCGAGACGAGGAAACAGCTTCAAGACCGGTTGAACAAGTTCAAAGCGGCAATATCCCAGAGTCAAGCACCCAACCTCCCGGCCGACCGCCCGAACCCGCAGAACCAACAGCGCCCATCGCCCCAAAGGTTCCAGAACAGCCCGTCGCAGGGGGCGCAGCCGCAGAAGTTCCAACACCAGGACCCGGCGGTGCAGACTATGGTAAGAATGCTCCGAAGCGCCCCGAACGAAATCTAAATCAGCCTTACGGCGACGACCCCGTAGTAAACAAGCAAATATTTCTCCGTGATGTAAAGTCCGGCATTAGAAAATCCATTCTCGACCAGCCCGGCGGACAAGAGCAGTGGGATTACGTTATGGGTAAGAAAATCCGCAACTCCCGCGGCGAATTGATCCACCTTTCCGATAAGACAAAGGCCGTTTTAAAAGACGAGTTCGATTATCACAATACCGAAGAGGGCCGGGACTTTCTCACCAGTATCGGGATGTCCGAAAATCCTTTTGCCGATTTCGAGGATGTCGGACGGCAAGCGCAGGAAGCCCCGCATCCGTTCGAAACAGTGAAGCCGCCCGAAGAGCAGATTGAACCCGACACCCGCCCGGAGCAGCCTCCACGGGAACCGGGAGCGGATGAGGAAGAGCCGCCCCTCGACGAGAACGGGAAGCCGATGTTCCAACGTAAGCCCTCCCCCGGCCAAGCCGATCTCTTCTCCGGCGCCCCTGCCGAATCTGCCGAGCCGTCCGCCCCTTCCCCGCGCCTTGAGCAGACCGATCTTTTCGGCGGCTCGAAGCCGGTTGAACAACTCGAAGCGGAGGAGAAGGCCCGACTCGACCGGGCTGAAGTGAAGCGCAGGCAGGAAGAGCAGAAGGGCGGGGAAGAGGACTTGGGTGGCCTGCCGTTGTTCAAGAACGCGGACATACACGGGAACCAGATGGAATTAGAGTTTTCGAGGAAGGGGCCGCAACCGGAGGACAAAAATCTCGTCGCACTTCACAACATAACCGATTCAAAACTTGCTCACGCCGACGAACTTGGCGGCCTCGCAATGCCGAGTGTCGCGGTAACGAAAAAGGATATTCCCTTTGAATCCTTCGGCGACATCAGCCTTATTGCGGGGAAGGGCAGTGATTTAGGTTTCTCCCGCAAAGCCGCTGACCCCTTCTATTCCCCCACGCTCAAGGCTGTTCAAGGATTGAAGCAGGAGCGCGGGACCGGGGAACAGATGTTCAATATGATTACCAAGACCCCCGGCGTGAAAGAAGCCGAGTGGAAGTGGATGGGCCTGGACGATTTTCTGAAGGACAAACCGAGCGTGACGAAGCAGGAAATTGCAGACTTCGTGGCGCAGAATCAGGTGAGGGTGGAGGAGGTTAAAAAAGGTGGGCATGAGGATATAGACAAGTATTGGGAAACACCGTCTGAAGATACCCCGACGGGCATGCGGTTTAATTTTAAAGATGAGGACGGAAATGTTTTTACAATAGATAACGCGCAAGGAGAATGGACGTTATTTAATGAGCGTGGCGATGTGATGAATACCAACTCAACAATCAAGGAGGCCGCAGAAGAGTATGGGTTCACGAAAGAAGATTATGTTGGAACCGACGAAATTGCAGGGGGAACCAAATACTCCCAATGGAAACTCCCCGGCGGAGAAAATTACCGGGAGGTGCTGCTGACGTTGCCTACCGATAAGGGCAATCTTTATAATAAAATGGCTCAATACGAATATTCTTCTCCATACGCGGAATTGACCAAAGAACAGCAACAAGACGTTAGGAATATGGTGGCTGCTAGGACAAGAGAGAGCCCTGCCGATGTTCCGGGACTCTATAAATCCTCCCACTGGTCCGAACCGAACGTCCTTGCCCACGTCCGCCTTGACGACCGCACCGGGCCGAACGGTGAGAAGGTGCTGTTTGTTGAAGAGGTGCAACCCATATCTTCCGAAGGTGACAATGCTGAACGGTTTTTAAAAGAGAAAACGCCCTTTGGTGGTTCTGGAAAGGCTGTTGAATTGGCATTGAAACGCGTTCTCCGCATGGCCGCAGAAGAGGGATACGACCGGGTGGCGTGGATCAACGGGGAGCAGACGGCGGCAAGGTATGATCTATCGAAGCAAATATCAAGAGTAGTTTATCAACCGGGAAACAAAAGGTTGCTTGCTTACGATCTTGATGGTAAACAAGTAATTGACGAAGGCGATGTCATGCCGGAGAAAATAGAAGGTTATATAGGTAAGGAACCGGCGAGAAAGTTACTTGAAAAACCCTCTGGGGAAAATCGTGCATGGACAATTGAGAAAACAACTTTTCAAGGTGAAGATGCCTACGCGGTTAAAAAACCAAACGGCTCCTATTATGAGACAGGTGGATCTCGTTTTATCGGAACTAAAAATCAAGCAGAGAGAATTGTTCAAAGAAATCTTGGTGTAATAGAACAGGAACTTAAGGGCGAAAATCTTAGGGTCGGCGGGGAATGGGCGCACAATTTGTATAATGTCAAGGTTCCGCAGTTCCTATCGAAGTACGGGAAGAAGTGGAACGCAAAGATAGAAGAAGTTTCAATAGACAATCCCGGAGAAAAGGGTTATCATGGGTCTGATGAAATATCCCATCAAATGAGCATCCCCATTACCCCCGAAATGCGTGAATCCGTACTCACCGAAGGTCAACCGTTGTTCCAGAAAGGAACCCCGAATGAACCAGGAAATACAGAAAGAGATCCCGGTAATGTCGGAAGAAGAGAACAAAAAATGGATGGAGGAGGCCAGGCTCGAAGCGGCCTTGATGCCGAAGCAGGAGTTCGACCCGAACGAGGAAATCCAGATCAACCGGAAAAGCGCCTACGATCAGCGAGTGTGGCTGACCAGGCGGCTACTAAAGCTCTGGCGAAAAGAGCCGGTGTTCGTATTGGTGTGGATTATGCGCCTGGCGATATGGAAGCTGTGGAACCGACGTCACCAGATGCAAGTGGAATGGCCCACGCTGTCCGTTCAATTACGAAGCAGAGAGTAACATTTCTTAAATTCAGTGATGAAATGAAAAAAGGTCAAGGTGAGTTTTACGGCGTTCAGGACATGAATAGAATATTTGTCAATGTTGACCTTCCGCACCCCTATATTGTAACCGGATTGCACGAGTCAATAGAGGCGTTGCGAAGGGGCAACATGGATCTTATGAAACCCTTTGAGCGCCATGTTATTGATAATCTTACCCCCGAAGGGGAAGCGGCGGCGTGGAGCCGGGCAAGGGACGAGCGTGCCAAGGGAACCGGTGATGCTACGCAGGCCGATTTTGAGAATGCCGTAAAGGAACACCTTGTTGACCATTGTGCTTATCAAATGTCTCATCCCGAATGGTGGCAATCGCTTTACGAAAAAGCTCCCGAAACGGTTAAGAAAATTATTCAGTACATGATTTCCTATACAACCAAGTTCCTTGACGAAATGAAACTTAGGAAATTCGACAATAGCCACCATTATAAAGACGCCCAAGACATTAATAATCGCTGGCGGGAGGTTTACAGGCAGATTCAGAAGCGTCAATTCGGCGACGAGCAGGCCCGGCAACTCGCTGGGGATATGGCGGAATTCAGTAGGGGTAGTTCGGCAAAAGTAGATTTAATAAATGCCGGAGCAGAAATAAAAGGTGATATGGTTGTTCTTTACCGAGGGGGTAATATTGATAAAAGAATACTTAAAAAACTTCGATACGGTGATTTCCTTTCTACAACTCAAAGAGGCCAAGATGTTACTGGTAATGAAGGTGCTGCGGGATATGGGAAAAATGTAATACGAATAGAATTGCCCATATCAGATGTCCAAGTGGTGAATGGAGAGATTCAATATAAAGGGAAATCAGAATCTATTGGAAGCGGCAAGAAATACCCTCAAGATGTTTACATGGCATACAATGATTACTACGGATCAAATTATACGTCAAAAGAAATTGATGCGATGGAACCGGGGCACATTAGAAATGTCGCTCACATGGCGCTTTCCGGAGGGTATGATGAATTTGACCAATTGACCAATAACAAATATAAACCTTCCTCCCCACGCAAACGCTACATTCCGAAGGGTAAAAAATAATGGCGCTCAAGAAGACGTCCGATGTAATCTGCATGGTCGTGGACAATTCCGGCCTATTCTTGGAATACGCCCTTCGCCTGGCCCGCGACTTCAAGAAGGTGTACTACCACCTGTTCAACGAGGATTCCGCGCCGATGCCGCAGCCTTCTTACATCGGGTACGGCATGGATGAAATCGAAGTGGTACATTCTTACCACGGCGACCATTTTGACGCGGTGGATTTAATCTGCTACCCAAGCGTGGGCCTTGGCTATTACCAGTGGGAAGCGCAGCACAAATACGGGAAGGCCACTTGGGGAACCGGGCTTGCGGAAGAACTGGAATTGAACCGGGAGAAGGCCATTGGGGTCTTCAAAGAGATCGGCCTACCCACGGCACCGTCGAAGCCTGTTGTCGGTGTAGATGCTCTGCGGAAGTACCTTGTTGACCATAAGGAAGTCTATATCAAGGTGAGCAAGTGGCGCGGGCTGATCGAAACCTTCCGCTCGTTCAACATAAAGAACAGTGACCTTATCCTTGATGCCGTCGCCTACAAGCTCGGCCCGCTGAAAACTGTTATCCCGTTCCTCGTAGAAGAGCGGCTGAAGGACAAAGTTGAAATCGGAACCGACCCGTCCGTCGTTGACGGAAAATATGCGAAGTTTGTGAGTTGCGGCCTTGAAATAAAGAACCGCGGATACTTCACGAAAATCCGGGAATACAAAAACATTCCGAAGCCATTGCAGGAAGTCAACGACAAGCTCGCTCCCGTTTTGAAGGACTATGACATGCGCGGAGATTTCTGTACCGAGGTCCGGGTTGGGAAAGACGGGAAGCCCTATTTGATTGACCTCACGATGCGCCAAGGAGTCCCGCCGGGCGAGTTGCTTCAGGAGATGGATACCAACATAGCCGAACGGGTATGGCAAGGTGCGAACGGTGTTCTGGTTGATATGAAACCGGTTGCCAAGTACGGTATCGAAATCATGATGACATCGGAAAGGTTGCTCTTTAAGGAACCGCAGGCCATTTATTTCCCGGAGGAACATCGGAAAAATATCAAGCTGCATTCCTGCGTTAAAATCGACGGAACGTATACGGTTCTGCCGTTGGACTACGACGGCGATGAAACGGCCGGCGCGGTGGTGGGGTGGGGTAGTTCAATAGACGATGCCGCGAAAATGGTGAAGGAAGCGGCAAAGAGTATTGAGGGGCAATCCTTGGAAATAGACGTTAAAAATATCGTGCAGGAGATCGAGGAAGAGCTTGAGAAGGCTGATAAAATGGGAATGAGCATGGTATGATAATCACCTTTCGACACGACGTTACTTCCAAAGAGTCCATGATCTTTGAGGGTGTTTATGAACCGGACCTTCGCTCGGACCTGAAGGATAAGGCCGAAATGTTGCGTGAAGGTGATACCTCGTGGCTCTTCGTCAATGGCAATTTGGCCGGGGAAGCGCAATCCATCGAAGTAAAAAAACTTTGCGACATGGAAGAGGATGAAATGGCGGACATCGATGATCCGCGCTACCTCACCGAAAAAACCTCCTATCTTTACTCGTTCACCACGCTCCCCGCATACCAAGGCAAGGGGCTTGGCAAGCTGCTTTTTGCCTATCACCTGGGCTATTTGACCTCCAAGGGATACCCGCTCGTGGTGAGTCATTGCACGGCGCCTGGAATGGAGGCACTATGCCATGACTTCGGAGCACTATTCACCGAAGATGGCGTTCATAAGAATTGGTACGGCACGAAGCGCACGGCCCGGTTCTGCGAAATCAGGATGTTCAACACGCTTCGATACAAGCAGACGACCGATTATAATTGCGGCGTGTTCGCGCTTCTGTACCTGATTGAAAACCTTTCTCCGGTATTTACCGAAAAGTACATTTCGGCTTATCTGAAGCCGGCGCAAAGAGATGGAACCGGATGCGAGAGCATCGTTTATTTTATGAGGAGAAATCGGATATCGTTCGCTTTCGGAAATCACCAGAAACTTACGAATCATCGGCCAATGTTGGTTCGATACATGGATGACAAAGACGAACATTATTCTGTCATCATTCATTCGACCCGGAGAACCGTTTCAATGCTCGACCCTTGGGTGGGGAAGGCCGTAACGGTAAGGCGGAAAGACTTTGAAAAGAACTGGCATAGTAAGCGGTACGGAAAACGGTGGGGGTTATATCTCCTATGAGTATGACCCCTTACGAGACCCGATACCGCTGCATGGCCTGTCCGCCGAAGATTTGCATTGTCATTGTCAACGACAACGGCGAAGGGCAGCCGCCGATATGTGTTTATGGTAAGAACGTGACGGCCGTAATAGCGGGGGAGTTGCCACGGTGGGAGATTATCTCGCAGCGGTTTAAACCGGAAGCGGCTTTGCAGGAGGCGGGGAAATGAGCGACCACTACAAGGGTCCGGAGCGGCGCACAGCGGAACACCGAAGCGAACGCAGTCGCCATTTCCTTTTCAATCCTGAATGGTGGACTTGGCCGCGTAAAATCTACGGGATTATTCTTGGAGTCGGATTTATCGCGGTTTCTTATTTGTCGGTGATTCAGGCTCGGGATTCTTACGAGCAGCGGGTAACATATCCATATCACCTGAAATGTTTTGAAAAAATGAACGATTCCGTAAATGGGCCTTTATTTAAATCGCAGCGGATAATAAACCGCTCGATGATGTTTACCGCAATGCGCATAGAGAAACGACAGCAACAAACATTGACAAAGGGTATGGTGGACGCGGCGGACGCGGCTTTCCGCAATGACTCACTTAAAATTGAGGCGATGTTGAAAATGGGAGGTCAACCGTGAAAATCTTTGATTTCCTCCGGCAATCACTCCCGAACGAACCGGGATACCAGGACGAACTCAAGGTGCTCGAAAGCGGTCCGTTGTCGCCGGAAAAAATAATCATGGCGGGTCTACCCTGCTCAACCTGGCCGAATCCGACGCGGCCGGCTGACGGAGTGCCGTACTACGCGGCCTATGCCGGGGTAGAACTCGGACAGTATGCGGCGCGGTGCGTGCAACATCCCGAGTATGGGAAATGCCTTTTGCTTAACAATGGCGAAACGCTTCCGAGTGTCTGGCCGAACAGCAATCACGAATGGCAGTTTATTTTAAACGGCGTTTATTTCCATCCGGGGGGCTTGCACAGCTCGCCGGAATGGCGCGGGAGCCGGGGCTGCTTCACCGCGCCGGCGGACGCTCACGCGCGCGCGATGTCAGCCGTTGAGTTATTGGAGGATGTAACGGTGATCGTTCGCGGGACACGGCTTTATCTGGGGTTGCACGCATGAGGTCTAAATATGATCGAACTGTGTTATTGCTTATCGCTACTTTTTTTCTTATCTTGGGCTTCGGCCTTATGGTTCTATTTCATTCTGTCAATTTATTATGGAGGTGAATAATGGTATCTTGCGCAATCAATGATTGCCAGAGAAACGTAAATGGAAATTGTGAATTGGCTTTTGATGACATTCCGGTTTCCATGCGGCGCAATGTAAATACCTGCACTCACCGGCTTTTCATGCTAAAAATGGATGATGAGAAAACATCTAAACAATAGGGGGATTTATGAACAAAACCGTTTTGCATATCATTCTCATGGCGGCCGGGTCCGCGCTCCTGCTCGGCCTCATAGCTTTCGCCGGGCCGCTCCTTCCGGTGCTGTCTGCCGGCCACCTGCCGACATCGGCACAGATCACTGCGGCCTTGGCTGTGGCTCTCGGGGAGACGCTCAAGGGGCTGATTGCCGTGGCGGCAATTTATTCCGGGAAGCTGAAATTATTGGGAAGCTCCGCGATTGATCCGAATAAGATACCGGACGCAAAACCATGAAAACGATTTTTGATGCTTCCCGAATTGTCACCGGCTCCATCGCTCTCTGGAAGGGCGCGCCGTGGGATGTGATAAGCGGAGCAATCGCGGCGGCCGAGGACGCGCTGCATCCCGGCCCGGATTCATTCCACACGACGCCAAGCCACGTTGACATATTGGAGGTCAAGGACAGCGGTATCATAATGCGGCATGGCATGAGCTGGCCGCGCACACCATACGGAGAATATTATTATGCGGAGGAATTAACAACCGACTGCCTGGAGTGGAGCAAAAGCCATTTGGTAGGGATTCTGACGAATCCTGATCTTATTGCAAGCGAGTTTATGCAAATAGCAGCGCGGGACTGGTTGCGAGAACAACAGAAAGAACATTTCCAATACGGTGTCGAAAACTTATTTCGTGACCTATTCAAAATTCCCTGCGACCCGGCGCGGCCCGTTTGCTCCATGTTCGCCGCTATGTTTATCCGGGGCATGAGCGGCGGCGGTGTTAGTGATGATTACAGTTTTGTTTACCCAAAATCATGGGTCACGGATTGGAACGTCTCCCCGCTGGATATTCAGGCGTGGGGCGCGGCAATGAGGTGGGGCGTTCCGTTTTGCCGGGAAGTGCCGGACGATTACCAGACAACGGAAATTGAGGCGTGAAGAATGCCATTTACGAAATGTAAACAATGCGATTGCCTTGAATGGCGGACTTACGCGGCGCTTATTGCAAATGCAATCGTGGAATCGGTTTATACGAGCGGGCCGGGGAGCGCGAAGGAGGCGTTTTGATCCGGCATCCGCGCAATAATAGGTATTAACATGAAAACACTTCTGCTTAAAACTTTGGACTTGTGCCGGATTATCGGCATGATACCCTACACGCTGGCGGTGGTGATTGTTGCGGTATGCGGCTATGCATGGGCGACACGAGGCGGCTTTTACAGATACAACTATTGGGGCGAAAGGAAAAAACGATGGACGTTAAAAAACATTTTCCGGGCGGCATAGTCGGCGCGGTTGCGGCGGCAACAATAGCGGTACTCATCAACGGGCATCCCGCGCAGCAAATAGCGCGTCCGGGAAAAATTGTTGACACTGTGCAAACCACATACGGACATCAGGACATTAACCGTATGCCGGTTCGCGCCGGGGATCGGGTGCGAATGATATTGCTCCGCAATGACTCTCTGTGGGGCAGCAAATACATGGAGGCGAAAGAGGGTTTCGATCTTGCGACGAAATGGACGGAATGTAAACGATAGAGGAAACCATGAAAAAAATTATCATACCGATTGTACTGCTATATCTGTTTTGCTTTTTGCTGGTGTGGCAACAACCCGCCATGCACAGCAGCAACACCTATTGGCCGGGTTTGTCGCCATGCTATGCCGATACCCATTATTGGAAACCATCCTACGGCGATACCATCACTCGTATAGACAATTTTTCTCCGCCCCGTGGATCAAATACCGATTCCACCGACTGGCTAATATTTACCGGAGATAGTTCTGTAAGTCAGGTGGTTTTCCGTGATGGGCAATCTTTTACGGCCTATGCATTAATGTTCAAACCGTCGTATACCGGCCTGCATTATCTCTTCGGGTCACAGGGTAGTCAAACAACTCCACTTTGCACTTTGTATTATGCCTACATTGATAGTAGCGTAACCGGTGGATGCGATTATCCGCAGAAAATAGTTTTTATAGGCGCAAATACCACGCTGATAAACGCTGCGAATAATGGCACGATCAGCAGTAAAATGACGTTATGGTTGCACAAAACGCACTTTACATATAAACAATTTAAGACGTTGCAATTATATCAGGTTGTTTTGGATAGCAGCTCGTACTTTTATGCTTATTATACCGGCACGGCTTCGGGTGTGTATTTGCAAAATATGTCGAGTTCCCCGATGCTGGTTGCTTATGGGTCGGATACCATACAAAATGAATCGTACCTTGGGTTTAATTTTGGCCCGAATGGTTCAAGAACATTGTGGAGTCTGCCGAAAGATTTTGTATGGACTGGAGCGGGCGCGGGCGGAATTCATATTGATCCATACACCGACAACGCCGTTACAACAATGGGATGGATAAATTATAACCCCACCGCAGCGACTAATTGGAGTAGCGTTCCGAGCACCTATGGACATACGATAATCCTTAACGACTCGATATCATGGATAAATAACTGGGAGCCTACAAATGCCAAAGCCGGGAAAGTTTGTAAGTTTAAAACGAACGGACATCAAATGCGCGGAGGATCGTTTCAGTATGGTAATACGGTAGCGACGGGGACATTTACATTGGCGCTGGATTCCGCCCCGGTATATGTTACTGATTGGGGTCAATACAACCCCAGTACCGGCGGGGTAATAGACTCGCTCGGGAGTGCGGCCATACACGTAACCGGTAACTGGCAAATGTTAAATACGGATACGATTAAAAACCACACCGGGCATATTTACATGGAGGGGACTGCCGCAAAATCATTTACAACTGGGCAAACAGGCGCAGCCCATAAACAATTGTATTTCGATATTGATTTTGCCCTTTCCGCAGGAAAACTATTGACGCAGGTTAATGATCTGTATTGCAACAACTTGAAAATAAAGGGAAAGTTTACTAATGGTAATAATGGCGACAGTTGCCTTAATCATTGGGACAGTACAACCAATGCAACCGACACTCAGACCGTAAACGGCACCCGGAAAATATCCGGTAATGGGATATTCAACGGCGCGGCGGTTAAAAAATGGGACACCGGCACTGTGCATTTTTGCGGGACGAATGCACATGCGTTTGTTGCCTCAACCGCACCGATGGGGCATATTCTTTTAACCGGCACCGGGTCTACTACGATGGGCGACTCGCTCAACTGCGCCGATATTCGGGATTCGACTACGAGTGCGACATTCTCAACCAATTACGGGATACGCACGGCGAATGCGTGGCTGCTGGATTCAGTTGATATTACGCACCAGGCGCAGCTTACGGGCAACCTGACCTTCGGGGCGTTGACGCGACCGCACATAACGACCAACATCCAATTTATCGGCACCGGAACCAGCACATTCTCACCGTCTGGGAAAACAGTTTATGATGTTGACGTAGTAAAAACTGCCGGAAGCGCGGCGAATAATCTGACGCTGGTTGGAAATCTCAATACTGGCACCGGCGACCTCACCGTAACGAGCGGCTATTTTTATCTGCCTGCGGGGGATACGGCGCGGGTAACTGACGCGACGTTTAATAATGCCGGTGATTCCGTGGTACTCGGAGCAGGCGCGGTGATCCTGTTTGCGGGCAATTTCTCTTGCGCAGCAACGGTTAAATTCGGCTACGGCGCGGGAGCCTATATTGCGGCCACTACCTGTTCCCCGACAATTACTACCAACAACAATGCAACATTCCAGACTATATCCTATCCTGTCACTGGGCCATTCACACACGTAAAAATAATTACCGATACAGTTGGCAAAGCAATCACTGGACACACCCGCACAAATTCAGGTTGTACGGCGGACTCCCTGAAAGCGAGCGCAGCCATAGCGGGCTTATCCTTTGGGATTTCGACCGGAGCTTGGACCGGCACTCCCACAACAGCAGGGACATACATTGACAAAATCTATGCCTATAACCAGAGCGGAGGGGCGAAATATTGCGATAGTGCGGCGGTGGATACGATTACTATACATGCCGGAACTACCTGCACCGCCTCCCCCGCCACCGGCACCGTCGGAACCGTCTTACATATCTACTGGCCGGGCGGCCTCACAGCCACCGGCACGGGCGGCTCCATTGGCGGATCGGCACTTACCTCATGGGTACGGATATCCGCGGACTCAGCCAGCGCGGTAAGCCCTGCGGGGTCGGCAGGGGCGGCGATCTTGGGCCTGCATAACAGTGTCGGGGATTCAGCGAGCGCGGCGTGGACGTATACAAGCGCGTCTGTTCCAATCGTCGGTGCTCGCCTTGATCCGGTTTCATCTCGAAAACATATCAAAATATATGCCCGTGCAACATCCGGCCTCGGCACTTCCGGCCTGCATATAATCGAGAACGGCCATAACTGTTCCATCGATGCCGGATATACCGATACGCAGGCGAAATTTATGCCGTTTGATACGATAAACGGACTTTACAGAGTGATAATAGTAAGCGGCACGAACGACTCCGCGACTTTGTGGTGGAGATGTCGTCCGATTATTCAAAACAACCCCTGGTAAAAGGGGTGGAATAAAATAAACACCGAAGAAAGGTGGTTCGTATGCCAAAGCTCAGAAAGGGCGACCGTAGGCAATGTTCACCCCGTATAAAAACCATGATTAAAGCATGGTACGAAAGCGGGGAATTCCCCTCAGTTGAAGCTCTTTACAAAAAGGCCCGTACTACTTTTTTAGAATACCCGTGCCTTCAATCGATCAGGGATTGGGCCGCAAAAGAAAAGTGGGACAAAAACCGTTCTCAAAAAGCCATTGCAGAATCGTTGAAGAGAAGCTACGATGATCTTTTTGCCGAACAGGGTTTTGGCGACCGGGAACTCGTTAAAATGGTTGTCAAAAACATAAAAAAAAGTTCGACTTGCATCAGCGGCCTCATCATGGCTTTCAAACTCAAAGGAGCCGGAGCCTACGGAACCACGCGGATGAAGTTGGTACAAGCAGATGAAGATCCGCGGTCAATGCCGCAGGATGAACGCCGCAAACTTTTGGAGGGCATAGCGAATGCCTATATCACCCAAAATAATAAGTGACGAATTTCTCCTAAAGGCATTAAAGGCCCAGAAAGAAGATTGTAAAAATTACCGGGCCTTTTTTGCCAATGCCTGGCCCATCCTTGAGCCTGCCACGCCGCTTGTCTGGAACTGGCATTACGATGTACTTTGTGATGAGCTTCAGCACCAGGCCGAGCGCATTGCCGCCAAGAAACCGCGCGAGTACGATATCATCGTAAATATCTTTCGGCGATCCGGTAAGACCACCATCGATAACAAGCTTCTCGTTCCTTACGTTTGGTCCAGGTTCCCCGAACAACGCTTTGTGGGGGCTTCCTACGACCTTCCGATGGCCCTTGAACACGCGTTGGACTCCCGGACAGTGATACAATCCCGGTGGTATCAGATGCATTGGGGCCGAAATTGGGAGATGCAGATTGACCAGAACGTAAAATCGCTCTACAAGAACTCTGCCGGCGGATATAGAATCACTACAGCGGTCGGTGGAGGCGGGGGTGGCAAGGGGGGTGATTGGATCATCATCGATGACCCGATTGACCCGGAGAAGGCCGCCGGGCGCAGCAAGGTTAAGCTTTTGGAGTGCATCTCGTGGTACACCCGCTCAATCTGGCAGTCGGTGAACAATGCCTATGCCCTCCGCATGATAGTTATGCAGCGGGTTCACGAGGATGATCTTTCGGGATACCTTCTCAAGAATTATCCGGGCGACTACAAACTGTTCTGCATCCCCGGTGAAGAGGGCGACAATATCAGCCCTCCGGAACTCCGAAAGCATTACGTGAACGGCTTGGCTTTCCCAGCCAGGTTGAATCAGGAAGAGATTGAAACCCGCAAAGGCATTCTCGGCAATGATTTTCATGCCCAGGTGAACCAGCGGCCCACGGCGCCGGAAGGCGGCATGTTCAAGCGGTACTGGTGGCGCTTTTGGCGACCGGCGGGGAGCGACTTGCCCGATGTAATGCTTGAGGTTGATGGAAAACCCTACACCTGCCGGACCATTGATCTGCCGGGAACCTTTGACGACGAAATAGACTCGTGGGACATGGGACTCAAGGGAGGCGACGAAAACGACCCTTGTGTTGGAGCGCATTGGACGAGAACGCCGAACAATTTTTTCCTTCTGGACGGGAATCGTGGACTTTATACGGCGCTTCAGAAGGAAGAAGAAGTTTTGGCACTGCGAGGAAAGCACCCAAATACTTCGGCGACCATCATTGAGGATGCTACCGGAGGAAGTGATACCATACGGTATCTGCAAACAAAGGAGCCGGGAATTATTGGAAAGAACGCCTTGGGGGATAAAAAGACTAGGGCAATCCCGGCCGCCCGGCTCGCGCAAAGCGGAAACATCTATCTACCTCACCCATCCATCTGCCCTTGGATCAAAGATTACATCGAGGAAATGGCCGTATTCGACCGCGGCACGCACGACGAATGGGTGGACACCACGAGCCAGGCGATCAATTATTTCTTCTCGACAAAGCGGGTGTTTTCTCAGTATGGTGGAGAAACGAGTAACTTTGAAGTCGGCCTGAAAAACCTCGACCGGGAATCTCAAATTATCGTATCGCAATGGATGGACAGGAACCAGCAAAGCAGTATCATAATGTCTCTTTGGAACCCGAATAAAGGCAAGCTCCATGTTTTCGGGGAATATTTTAATGAGTTATCAGTTCCGGAAACCATACGCGGATCAATGGGCCTGATATTCCGCTCCATAGGAAAGGTTGATTTTAAGGACATCCGCAGTTTAAAATGGTTTGGTTCCGAGCTCATGCACTCGAAGGCCGTTGGAAATATACAAATGCAATATGCCGCTCAAAAAATACGGCTCGAACGAGTAATGAATTACGATGAAGCGACCGCGATAAACCGGCTCGGCAGGCTATTCGTTCAGAAAAACATTGCCGTTCATCGGCGCTGCGACAACCTGAAATCGCAAATGCTTTCATGGACGTATGAGAAAAGTGGAAACACCTATCGGACCGCCGAAGGTTGCGGATTCTGCCGGGCGCTATGCCTATCCGTGGCGGCAATATGGACAAGCGGGCAGATTAAAAAAAAGGTGGAATTCATCAAGCCGTACAGCAGAGAAGCGCAGGCGGTTTATGGAGAAAATAAGCAGGGGGGAATGCCGGATAAATACGGATGGATGAAATTCTAACGTTGCGCTCAACCCGTTGAGAACCTAAAATACGAATCTTACTCCGTAGCGGTTCTCAATCGGCGTTGAAGCGCCTTGTTATCCGGAAACCGGTTCTTTTGTTTTATTGGCTTCATTATCCGGCGCGCCTCTTATTATTTTTACTTTTGTTGCATGTCTCGTGTCGAGCCTCCATTCTCCCGTTTTAACTTCTGGAAATATATCTTCAATATATTTCCACATAAGATATTTTGCATGAAAATCCGTTCCGGCTTTTAATAATCCATATTCATCTTTTAGAACATAAAACTGTTCAACCGCATTCTCCGGTAATTCCAAAATGTAAGGCGAGATGTTTTTCTGTTTTTTCCTGAATAGTCTTAGCATTTTTTTTCCTTTCTTTCCGGCGCCTTCTTCGGACGGATGGGAGAAAGAGCCTTACCTTTGGAAACTTTATCCCATTCCTTTACGGTTTTCTTGGAAATGCCAGCCTTAGCCGCTCCGGCAGAATGAAAAAACCTTCTTTGTGCATCGGATTTGTAAGGCATTTTTCTACTCCCCGTATACTATTCCCCTATGAGATAATTGACAAAATAAAAAGCGACCTACGCGGGCAGGCCAGCCAACCAACTTGTTAGGTCTTAATTTTTTGATCCTGCGCGCCTCTTGTTTTTTTCTTCTACCCACTCGGCCAGCGCCATACGGCACTGATCGGAAAATGTGCGGTATTCTTTTTCTGCAATTTTTTGCAGTTCTGCTTTTATTTCGCAACCGAGGCGGATTTTTACCACCTCGGTTTGGTTTGTTGTTTTTGGTTTTTGCATTATTTTACCTCTTCGCACATGCAAAAAAACGGAGCCTCGCTCGGCCAACCGCATTTAAACTGTGCCCATTTTTTGCCGCGAGTATTAGCATCGTATTGTTTTAGGCTATAATTCCCGATAAGTGTATTTTCACCATACACTTTCCGGTTTGCAAATTTATCGAACGCCGCTTGAGCATCCTCGGCGATGCTGATGTACTTTTTGCCTTTGTACGTGATTTGGTATCTCATAATATCTCCTTTTGCTCCTGTTTCCTGGTTCGCCAGGTCGGTGTAGGCTTTTTACCTACACCTTAAATATACCACAAAAGGCAACCAAAGTCAATACATTTCTTTTTTATTTTTATCTCTTAATTTCCGGCGCGCATTCCGATTTCCTCAAAAATTTATAGGCCTAACGTCCCGCTTAACCTGCTGTACCTGCTGTACCTGCTGTACCTGCTGTACTTCGGTTCCCATGCATTGTATTCTGGATAAGAATTGCAAATATTACAAATATAGTGGCCCGGATAGGGGCCAATACATGTATCGCAATTTTTAATAATTTCTGTTTTTATTTCTTCTTCTTCTTTTTTAAATTCAAGTTGATCGTATTTTAATAATCCTGTGTTCCGGTATTTCTTTGCAAGCTCTATTAACCTTTGTCCTGCCACACATTTTTCCAAACACCGTATTAATTCTTTATCATCGAGCGATTTGGCACGAGAGGCACTAAGCTTGCAAATAAGGGCATCGAGCCACAAAGGTTTATTATTCATAATTATTTCACGCTAACGGTTAGGGTTAACCTGTTCGGCCAATTATAATACGCGCTTTAGCGCATACCGTTGGCCGTCTTGGCCGAATCAGCGTTGAACCCCTTGTTCGTTTGCAACCGGCTCTTTTGTTTTATTATCCGGCGCGATTGGTTTTCTTTTATTCCATATTTCTATTGTTAATTCAATATCTCTGAATTTTGGTGTTGCCAGATTGTTATAATAACTATGCTCAAAATGATTCCAACAAGTACATTCAATTTTAAATTCAGGATTACTTGGTGTCCCGCCGTTTAATAATATTGGTTTATCTCCACAAAAAGGACACGATAACAATCTGCCTTTATTTTCTTCAATAATCTTTTGTATTTTATCTCTTCTTTCTTTTGATTTTCGTTTATATTCTTCATTCATAAATTTCCTCTCTTTCGCGCCGGATTCGCCGGTTGTCAACCGAACGTTCGGGTTAAGCGGCTGAACCTGTTAGATCCCCGGCTTATTGGATATTACGCCGCCGCCCACCTCTGCGGATGGGTCGGACAAGGACATCGTCGCAGGTTCAGTCCGCTTGAACCCATTGTTAGGCCGCTGTCTGCGCGCCGATTCCTCGCGGTATTGAGATATGGCACAAATCCTCTATAAATCCGATACTTCCTTTATCAATTTTTTTTCCGGCATGAATGAGGATGCGCCCACGAACAGGAGTGTACCAATCCCTATTTTCAATATCTTTTCCTGCATTCAATATTGCCCACGCCCACGGCTGTTGTATTGATAATGCCTTCATATTTCTTCTCCTAATCTCGGCGCGCTCTTGGGCGGCCTAACGCCGCATTAACCTGCTAAACCGATTTATAATAAGGAGCGCACAGTCGCCGCCATTTTGTCAGGCGTGAGATTAACACCGCTGGCCACGCGGTGGGCTTGGTATGGGCGCGATCTTTTTTCTTGCTGTAATTTTTATTTCTAATTCTGTGAAATTATTACTATCCAGCATTGCCCGTAAACTGGAAATCATCATTTGTGGAGACACGTCTTTTAATAATGTTTTTACTTCTTCTTGTTCCGTTTTTTCCATTTTTTCCATTTTTTATTCTCCTCGCGCCCAAGTTAGAGTGCGCCTTTTCCTGCGGCGCATCTTATGACTGGATTGCTACAATTTTTGTCCCATCTTTTCTCATGATCTCAAATACTGAGTTGGCACCCCCCGTACCCTCGTCTGCGCACTCAGGATTATGGTCATGCGCAAACAATTCTACATTCAATTCAGGAGATTGTTTTTTTAATTCCGTTATTAACTGCTTTACTCGCATTTTTTCCTTTTGCGCCGCACGATGAGGCGATTGGTGTAGCCTAACGTTAGGGTTAAGCCGTTTTGCCAGCTATAATAAATCCGAGTCCATAAGCCGTCCTGGCAAAATCAGCTTGAACCCATTGTTCGGTTGCATGGTGGCCGGGCTGGATTGCTTTCTTATAGGTATTGCCAGCCCATTGTTTTGACTTTATTCTCTTCATACGGCAGCCCTCTTTGTCTTATTTCTCGCGCCGCATTGCTTTAAATTTCTCTTGATCCAGTTTTCTATAATATTCGTTACCGTCCAGTTCACCGGTCGGTCATTAATCTCCGAATATCCTTCCAGTCGTTTCCACGTTATTTCTGGAAGATATACACTTCTTAATTTCATGTTTCTTTTCATAATATTTCTTGTTGATTTTTTGTTAAAATATTCTTGACTTATTCGTACAATAACCATATTTTATATAATAAATAAGGAGGTTCATTATGGCTTGGTCAACTTGTCCAAAGTGTGGTGGTCATATGTTTGAGATTAAAGAAAATGAACCCTCCGGTTCAGCTTATAAAGTTATGGTTTTTCAATGTACCGGGTGTGGCCACCCTTTTGGTATTATGGATTATTTTAATATTGGAACACTGCTTCAAAACCAGAAAAAAGATATTAGCGACCTTTC
>NZ_JAQTLS010000025.1 GCF_028714775.1 Thiothrix sp.
CCATCCCACCGCACCGTAACGCTGGCAGGCATCATCGTACTGGCAACCGCTGCCAAGGGGGCCATAGCCGCATCTGCTGCACGAGTACCCGAATACAAACTGGCACTGGCAGCAGACGGCAAAACCTGCCAACTGACGGTGATCTCTTCCGTAACACCAAAACCAGACATCAGCCTGACTGGGCAAGTACCCCTGACAGCAAACAGTGAGCCGTTTAATGCTGCCCCTAACTCCGCCAACACCAATCCCGGCAACCAGTTTACCAACTTGGGTGGGGGGCTGTCAGTGAAAACAATTACAAAGGCAACTATGGCGTCCCGGTTGTTTGCCCGAAATAACCCCCCTGTAACGTAGCCAACCACTTTTAAGGCCGAGTACTTCGAGGTTCATGATCGTTTTCATCCTGTGGATCATGAACAGGTTACGCCAGTCCGTCAGGCTCATTTTATGCTGGAATCACGCACACGCTTCAAGCCCATTTTATGTTGGAGAAGGCGGGTGCTTGCATTGCATCACGGTACTGTTTTACGATGCGTACATGAAGAAACCAGCCGTCCACCACTTATTGTCGTTCCTGCTTGCCTGCGTCCTGCTGGCACAGATGGCTGTGGGCGTGGCGGGGTGGCATATCGACTTTCCACCTGTGGCACAAGACAGCCAAACGGCGCATTGTACGGTGATGGAACAACACCAAGCCACCCACCACGCCGGGGAGCAGGACACCGTAGGGGAACACCATCACCATTGCTGCCATGCCACACCGGGCAGCGTTGCCGTTCCTGTTACGTCCTTGGCGTTACCACAAACAGAGCCTGCCGCACTGATCCCCGCTTTTTCTGCTGAACCCTACCGCAACCCGCTGGCTGACCTGCTGATTCGCCCACCGATAGCCTGAACCTAATTTTTCAAAAAAATATATTTTCAAATAAGTTCAGGAATATACCATGAAAAGTTTACTGTTTGTGATGCTGCCATCACTGCTGGTTGCTGGCTGTGCAACTGTTTTTGAAAAAGCTGCCCCACCACCTCAAGGGATTAATGTCGATGGCGCATCCAATGTCGTGTTTGAGCAGGTACATATTGAGAATACGGCGAAGGGTACTGGCAATATCAAAGGCAATTTATACCGGGCTGGGGCTAAACCCATCAAATCGGGTCACATTGATTACAAAGTCACTGATCAACAGGGACGTATGCTTGATGAAGGGCAAACCCAAATTTCCACCCTCACCCCGTTTTTACTGGGGCGTCACATAAAACCTCGAAAACCTGCTCATTTCATTATTCATTTGAAGCAGCCTTGGCAGCCCGGTTTACACCGTATCAGCATCATTTGGCACGACAAGCCCCACCAACTGTAAGGCGGAAAACCATGCGAAAAATGCTTGCAGGCTGCTTATGCAGCCTGTTGTTCGCCTGTGCCGCTGTTGCCGGTGATGGGCATGACCACGGCGAAGAAAAAGCCGCTGCTGCCCCTGCATCCCCCGCTGCGTCGCGTCTGGTGATGGAGTCCACCCAGTTTGAACTGGTAGGCACATTGGAAGGGGACGGCTTGCACCTGCACCTCGATGACTACGCCAGCAATGCCCCAGTGACCGATGCCAGCGTGGAACTGGAGCTGGCAGGACAACGCATTAAAGCCGAACCAGAAGCCGATGGCAGCTACCAAGCGGCGTTGGCAGAACCGTTCCCAGAAGGGGAATACGCGGTGATGGCAACCATTCTGGCAGGTGAAACCAGCGATTTGCTGACTGGCGATCTGGATGTACACGCGGCGGAAGAGATGCACGCCGAGCCGACCGCAACAACATCCCCCAACGCTGGGGGCTTCTTGTTGTGGCTGCTAGGATTGGCGGTGGTGGCAATGGCTCTGGTGGTGTTCACCTTGCGGCGTGACCGCCAACAACGGAAGGTGCAAGCATGAAACCAGCCCTATTGTTCCTGATCGGTGCATTGCTGTTACCCGCGCTGGCAACGGCGGGCGATGGTCACGACCACGGCGAAGCCGCCCCGACCGCTGCCAACCCCAATGCCCCGCAACGCCTGCCGGATGGCAGCGTTTTCTTGCCGAAAAAGACCCAACGTTTCATTCAAGTACGCACGCAACCTGCCAAACTCGAAACCTTGCCGCGTAGCCTTATCCTGAATGGTCAGGTGGTGGCGGGCATGGATGCCAGTAGCAAAGTGCAAGCATTACAAGCCGGACGGCTCGACATTGCCAACGGTAGCCTGCCAGCGATTGGCGACAAGGTGGAAAAAGGGCAAATCCTCGCCACCCTCACACTTGCCAAAGACGCACAGGAAGGCACCAACCAAGCCGCCGAAGCTGCCGATTTGCAGGAACAACTCAAACTGGCAGAACTGGACTACCAGCGTTTGCAAGGGCTGGGCGACCTGATTCCGCGCCGTGAAGTGGATACTGCTGCTGCCACAGTACGCAGCCTGCAAGCCCGCCTCGCCGTGTTCCGCAAAGGGGCAAAAGGCGTTACCGAAACCGTGCGCTCCCCCATCAGTGGCATTGTCAGCGTCAGCTACGCCGCCAACGGACAAGCCGTACAAGCAGGCGACTTACTGCTAGACATCATCGACCCCAGCAAATTGCAGGTAGAAGCCGTCACCTATGACCCCGCCTTACCCGCCAACATCGCCTCCGCTAACGTCACCATCGGCAAGCAAACCCTTTCACTACGCTACCAAGGCAACAGCCAACAATTACGCCAACAAGCCCTACCCCTACGCTTCAGTTTCTTACCCCCTTCACCCCTTGCGGGGGAAGGGCTGGGGATGGGGGGTTCTCCCCTCGCCGCAGGCTCCCCCCTACAAGTCACCGTACAAACCCGCGAAACCCTGCAAGGCGTAGCTGTCCCTGCTGAAGCCCTCGCCCGTAACCCCAGCAACCAAACGGTGGTATGGGTCAAAACCACGCCGGAACAGTACGCCCCGCGAGTGGTGCAATACCAGCCGCTGGACGGGGAACGGGTGATGATTACCGCAGGTTTGCCAGACGGTGAGCGCGTGGTGGTGCAAGCCACCAATCTGATTAACCAAATCCGTTAGGAGGCTGCCATGTTTAACTGGTTATTGAACGCCAGCCTCGGCAACCGCCTGCTGGTGCTGGTGGCGAGTGCCATGCTGATGATTTACGGCGCGTTGCAACTGCCGCAAACCGCCGTGGATGTCTTTCCCGACCTCAACCGACCTACTGTTACGCTGATGACCGAAGCGGGTGGCATGGCTCCTGAAGAGGTGGAACGCCTGATCAGTTTCCCGCTGGAGACTACCCTCAACGGCTTGCCGGGGATTGAGTCGGTACGCTCGGTATCCAGTGCCGGGTTGTCGTTTGTGTACGCGGTGTTTGACTGGGATACCGACATTTACCGCGCCCGCCAGATGGTCAGCGAACGGCTGGGAGCGATGGAAAGTGGTTTGCCTGCTGGGATTGTGCCGCAAATGGGGCCGGTGTCGTCGATCATGGGGGAAATCATGATGGTGGCAGTGCCGATTGACCCCGCCAAAATTGACCCAATGGCAGTCCGTGAGTATGCCGACTGGGTGTTACGCCCGCGCCTGTTGTCGATTGCTGGCGTGGCGCAAGTCATCCCGATTGGCGGGGAAGTGCGCCAGTTTCAGGTACAGCCGGATATGCGCCGCATGACTGATCTGGGGATTAGCCTTACGCAGTTGGCGGATGCGCTGGAAGGGTTTGCCAATAATACCTCTGGCGGGTTCATGGAACTTAGCGGCAAGGAATACCTGATCCGTCACATTGGGCGCACTTCCAGCCTTGAGGATTTGCAGAACCTTGCGATTACTGCCACGGCGGGGCAACCGATTTTGCTCAAACAGGTGGCAAGCGTCACCTTTGCCCCCAAGGTCAAGCGCGGGGATGCGGGGTTTAACGGTCAGCCTGCGGTGATATTGGGTATTCAGAAACAACCCGATGCGGATACTATCCAGCTCACCCAAGCGATAGAAACCGCGTTGGAGTCGATGAAAACCAGCCTGCCGCAAGGCATGGCAGAGCCGCGTGTGACCTTCCGCCAAGCCAGTTTCATTGAGGCATCCATCGGCAATCTGGAACACAAGTTGATATTGGCATCACTGCTGGTGATGGTGATTTTGTTCCTGTTTTTGGGGAATTTCCGTACTACGTTAATTTCATTAATGGCAATTCCGCTGTCGATTTTGTGTACGGTACTGGTATTCCGCTATCTGGATTTGTCGATCAATACCATGACGCTGGGCGGCTTGGCGATTGCGATAGGGGAACTGGTGGATGATGCGGTGGTGGGGGTCGAAAATGTGATTCGCCGCTTGCGTAATAACCGCTTGCACAAAACCCAACTTGCGCCCTTGAAGATCGTGTTGCACGCCACGCTGGAAGTGCGGTCGGCGATTGTGTACGCCACCATTATTGTGGTGCTGGTGTTTTTGCCGCTATTCGCCTTGCCGGGGATGGAAGGCAAATTGTTTGTGCCGTTGGGCATTGCCTACATCACCTCGATTCTGGTGTCGATGTTGGTGTCGGTCACACTGACGCCCGTGATGGCGTATTACCTGCTCCCGAACATGAAACAGCTTGACCACCCTGAACCGTGGCTGGTGCGCTGGCTCAAGCGCGGTTATGCAAGGTCGCTGGAAACCGTGCTGGATTATCCGCGTACCCTGCTTGGCATGGGGTTGGTGGCGGTATTGCTAGCGGGTAGCCTTGTGCCGTTCTTCCCGACCACGTTTTTGCCACCGTTCAATGAAGGCACATTGTTGGTGAGTGTGAGTTTGACCCCCGGTGTGACCTTGGAGGAGTCGGTGGGCATTGCCGCCAAAGCCGAAACTTTGCTGCAAGCTGTGCCGGAAATTACCCATATCGGGCGGCGTTCCGGGCGTGCCGAACTCGACGAACACGCAGAAGGGGTACACAACAGTGAGTTGGACATTGGCTTGAAACCGTCAGAACGCCCAATGGAGGCGGTGTATGCCGACATTCGCGCTCGCCTTGCGCCCTTGCCAGTGAGTGTGAGTATCGGGCAACCCATTTCACACCGTATTGATCACATGCTGTCGGGTGTCAAGGCGCAAATTGCCATCAAGCTGTTTGGTGATGACCTCGACACGCTCCGCGCTCAGGGCGAACGCTTGCAGCAAACGTTGGCTACCGTTGAGGGCGTGGCAGACTTGAACATGGAAAAACAAGTGCTTGCTCCGCAAATCAAGGTGTACGTGGATTATGCGGTAGCGGGGCAATACGGCTTGTCGGGTGCGGCGTTGTTGCGGGAACTGCAAATGCTGGTGGATGGCGCAACCATCAATGAAATCGTGGATGGTAATCGCCGTTTTAAGCTGGTGTTGCGCTTGCCGGAGGCGGCACGTTCCACCACGCAATTACAGGACTTGCTGATCAGTACCCCGTTGGGGCAAGTGCCGTTAAGCAAACTCACTAAGATTGAGGAAAGCGACGGCCCCAACCAAGTGGCGCGGGATAACGGGCAGCGGCGTATTGTGCTTTCTGCCAACGTGCAGGGGCGTGCCTTGTCGGAAGTGGTCATTGACATGCGGGCAAAGCTGGCGGCTTTCCCACTGCCTGAGGGCTATTTCGTTACCATCGGTGGGCAGTTTGAAGCGCAAGAGCAAGCGGCGCAACGCATCACGCTATTGGCGGCGGTAGCGGCATTGCTGGTGTTTTTGACCCTGTATAGCCGTTACCAATCCACGGTACTAGCCTTGCTGATCATGGCAAATATTCCGCTGGCGCTGGTGGGTAGCGTGATTGGGCTGTGGCTGTCGGGGCAACCGTTGTCGGTCGCGGCACTGATCGGTTTTATTACGCTGGCGGGTATTTCCACCCGTAACGGCATTCTCAAGACCAGCCATTACCTCAACCTGATGCGGCTGGAGGGGGAAAACTTCAGCCGTGCGATGATTATCCGGGGTTCGCTGGAACGCTTATCCCCGGTGCTAATGACGGCATTGGTCGCGGCGTTCGCGCTCATGCCGTTGTTGTTTGAGGCGGAACAGCCGGGAACGGAAATTCTGCACCCCGTAGCGGTGGTGATTTTCTCCGGGCTGATCAGTTCCACCTTGCTGGATACCTTTTTGACCCCCTCCATGTTCTGGCTGTTTGGACGCAAACCGACGGAAAAGCTGCTGAATTCGGCAGAAGAGGGCGCATTTTAACCGTTTTTATTCACGTAACTAGGGAATAACACAATGGCTAATCACACACTGAATATCTTGCTGCTGACGGCGGCATTGAGCTTTGCCACTTCCCCACTGCTGGCAGAAGAAGCCCCCAAAGACCCGCCCAAACACGGCGAAGCGGGGCATAACCATGAAACCGACCACGGGCAGGAAAAGCCTGCGGAACACGATCACGCCGATGACGATACGCCGCACCACGGCGGCATTGTGGCTACCGTGGATGATGTGCATCATGAACTGGTAATTGCTGACGACGGCAAAGTCAGCCTCTACGCGGAAGGTTTGCCCACAGGCGACGCGCTCAAAGCGGTCAAAGTGCGCCTGACCGTGTTGAAAGGCGCGGAAAAGCAAGAATCCGACATGACCTTGGTAGAAGGTGATGAAGCTCACTTTGACGCAGCGGCGGATGTGAAACTGGTCGCTGGCGACAAAGTAGTAGCACTGCTGCAACCGGCTGAGGGTAAACCGCGTATGGCGAAATTTGAGATTCCAGCGGAAACACCCACAGCCACACCCAGCAAGTAAGCCCTAACATCGCCCACAAGGAAGCTGCTATGCCATTAACACACCGCTTTTTTCAAACTGGCATCCCCGCCGCCTTGGGTGCAGCCGCCTTGTTCGGGGCAGGCACACCCCTTGCCAAACTGCTGCTGGCAGGCATCAGCCCGTGGATGTTGGCGGGCTTGCTTTATCTTGGGTCTGGGCTGGGTTTGATGCTTTACCGCCGTTTAAGCGGTGCTACTGCCGTCAAGTTGCCCAAGCAAGAAAGGGGATGGTTTGCGGGTGCAATTATCGCGGGGGGCATCATTGCCCCTGTCTTGCTGATGCTGGGGTTGACGGGTATGCCTGCTTCCGGTGCATCACTGTTACTCAATGCGGAGGGGGTTTTCACGGTGTTGTTGGCGTGGTTTGCCTTCCGTGAAAACGTTGACCGGCGGATTGCGCTCGGCATGTTGGCTATTGTGGCAGGTGCATTGGTGTTGAGTTGGCCGGGGAAAGCACGCTTTAGCGGTTTATGGCCTACCCTCGCGGTATTGGGTGCGTGTTTCGCGTGGGGACTCGACAACAACCTGACCCGCAAAGTGTCGCTTAACGATGCAACGTGGATCGCTGCCGTCAAGGGGCTAGTGGCGGGAGCGGCCAACTTGACGTTGGCACTTGCCGTGGGCAATTTGCTGCCTGCCCTGCCCTTGATGGTCGGCGCAATGTTGTTGGGCCTGTTGGCTTACGGGGTAAGCTTGGCATTATTTGTGGTCGGCTTGCGCCATCTTGGTACTGCCCGTACCGGGGCTTATTTCTCGATTGCGCCTTTTTTGGGGCAATTCTAGCGTCATGCTGTTGGGTGAAGCAGTCACACTGCCGTTGTTGGTGGCGGGCTTGCTGATGGTGCTTGGCCTTTGGCTGCACCTAACGGAACACCACACCCACGCGCACCAACATGATGCGTTGGAACATGAACACGCCCATACCCACGACACTCACCATCAGCATGAACATGATTTTCCAGTCACTGGCGGCGAACCGCATTCCCATGGGCATAGGCACGTACCCCTGCGGCATGAACATGCACATTTCCCCGATGCGCATCATCAGCACTTGCATTGATGGGAGGTAAAAACCATCCTGCCAGAACGGTAAACCCGCAGCTCCCTTGGCGCAAAGGCAACCCAGTTTTCATCTCCAGACAATGGCTCGGTGGCAATCATGGCACTGTTGGACTGTTCCTGATAATGCAGGTGGTCATGACCGTAGGCGATCAGGTATTCCCCATCGGACAACAGGAAATTGAACTGCCCGTGTGAGGCGATCAGTTCGCTGACCGCCGCTACTGTTGTGAATGGGGCGGCACTGTCAGCATCAGGAGTGTGCCGGGTAGCTTCGGCAATGTGGCTCAACAAGTGGCAGAAGGCATATTCCGAATCGGTTTCCCCTGAAGGCTGGCAAATGGGGCAAGTGTTGGCCTGTTCCATCCCCACAATATCCGGCACCAAACCATTATGGGCAAACACCCAGCCCTTGCCGCAGCAGGTGCGCTGGAATGGGTGGGTATTGTCCAGCGTATTGACGGGCGGGAATTTTGCCTTGCGTATATGCGCGATAATCAGGCTGGAACGCACCGTACCGCACAGTCTCTGGAACAAGCCACTTTGGTGGGCGGGCAGTGGCTCTTTGGCGAGTTGGAATACCCCATCCCCCCACCACGTCAGCCCCCAGCCATCCGGGTTATCTGCCGTCAGGCCACCGTGCCGCCGGAGTTCACACAGCGGTTCTTCAGCGTGTATGGGGTTTGTCGCCGACAGCCCAAACAGTTCACACATGGCTATAACTGCCCCCATGCGGCGGACAGCATCCGGGCAGCCGTTCCGACCTCATCCAGTGTGGTGAAACGCCCCAACGACAGGCGCACCGCAGCGGCTGCACGTCCGGCGGACAGCCCCATTGCCCCCAATACCCCTGAAGCTGCGTGTTGCCCTGCATGGCAGGCAGAACCCGTGGAAGCCGCCAGTTCCGGGACGGCAGCCAGCAACCGCCAGCCTTCGACACCGGGGAAGGAGACATTCAGCGTGCCGGGCAAGCAAGCATCGCCCTGCCCATTGACCAGCAGGCCGGGGATGGCAGCCGCAAGGCGGCGCTGCAAGGTATCCCGCAACTGGCGCAGGCGTGCCATTTCTGCGTCCAGTTCCAGCTTTGCCAGCCGTGCCGCCTCACCCAGCGCAACGATATGCGGGACATTTTCAGTGCCGGGGCGCAAGCCGCCTTCATGCCCTGCCCCGAACTGGATGGCGGCAAGCGGTGTACCGCTGCGCACGAACAATGCGCCCACCCCTTCGGGGGCATAAAACTTGTGCCCTGCCAGTGTCAGCAGGTCTGCCCCCAGTGCATCCACGTCCACCGGAATTTTGCCCACCGCTTGCGCGGCATCCACATGCACGGTAGCACCCACCGCATGGGCAAGGTCAGCCAGTGCGCGGACGGGCTGGATGCTGCCGACTTCGTTGTTGGCCAGCATCACCGACATCAGCGTTGTACCTGCGCTGATGGCGCTGGCGGCGGCTGGCAGCAGCACTTGCCCGCCAGCATCCACGGGCAGCAGCGTAAGCTGCCAGCCTTCCCCCGCCAGATGCTGCATGGGTTGGGATACCGAGGGGTGTTCAATGGCGGAACAGGCCAGCTTGCCACCCACCCCGCCAGCGTTACCGCGTACCCGCGCCGTGCCAAGGATGGCAAGGTTGTTGGCCTCAGTGGCGCTGCCGGTGAAGATGATTTCCTCTGCCTTTGCGCCAACCAGTACAGCGACCTGCGCCCGCGCTTCTGCCACCGCTGCCTTGGCGCGATGCCCGTAAGGGTGGTCGGAGGAGGGGTTGCCGTAACCGCCCCGCAGCCACGGCAGCATGGCTCCCACCACCCGTGGGTCAACCGGGGTAGTGGCGTTGTAATCCAGATAAATGGGGTTGCCAGTCTTTGTGCCCATGTTCATGCCCCCACCTCCAGTGGCAATCCTTGGGTGCGCCATTCTGCCACGCCATCTTCCAGCCGGATGGCGTTGAAACCTTCTGCCCGCAGCATTTCTACCGCCTCCACCGCCATCAGGCAAAACGGCCCACGGCAATAGGCGACGATGGGCTTGTCACCCGGCAATTCTTCCAACCGTTTTTTCAGGTCTGCCAGCGGGATGGACTGGGCGTAAGGGAGATGCCCGGTAATGAATTCGGTACTGGGGCGCACATCCAGCACCAGCACCTCGCCTCCTTGGGCCTGTGCCAGCAGTTCCGAACGCGACAGCGGGGTAAGTTCGTGGGCATGGGCGGAAAGTTTGGCAAGGGCAACGCGCAAATCCACCAGCCGGTCTTCCGCCAAGGTGCGGATCGCCACCCAGAAATCCGCCACTTCCTCACTGGCGAGGCGGTAGATGGTGTTCTTGCCTTCCTTGCGGGCTTCGACCAAGTGCGCCTGACGCAATTCCTTGAGGTGTGCGCTGGCGAGCTTGAGCGAAATGCCCGCTTCGGCGGCGAGGCGTTCGACTGGCTTTTCGCCTTGGCACAGCAGTTCAACCAGTTCCAGCCGTTTGGGGCTGGAAAATGCCTGACCGATGCGGGCGACTTGCCCATAGAGGGTTTCTTTCACTTGCGTTCTGTCCTGCTGGGGATTAGTCTTATAATCTAACGATCGTTGGATTGTTTGCAATCTTTTATTTCTCGTGTTTCCCTGTTTCAGGAGGGCGGTATCATGTCATTCTCTACTATTCTCGCGGGGCTGGCTACCGGCATGGTGCTGGGGCTGTTTGGCAGCGGCGGCTCAATCATTGCCTTGCCCGCGCTCATTTACCTGCTGCACGTAGACCCGAAATCGGCGATTGCCATGAGCCTTGGGGTAGTGGCGGTGACCGCTACCATTTCGGCACTGGAACACTGGCGGCGTGGCAATGTGGACTTGCGGGTGTCACTGGTGTTTGGGCTGTTCGGCGTGATGGGGACATTTGCCGGGGCGCGGCTGGGGATTATCACGCCCGTGGTGGTGCAGTTGGGGCTGTTCGCGCTGGTCATGTATGCGGCGGCGTGGCGGATGTTGAAACCTGCACAGATACCACTTGCTGCCCCAGCGACGGACGGTGGGTTGCTGGTCGGTGCGGATGGGACGGCAGTATTGGCGTGTCAGCACTTTTCCGACCCTTGCATGAGGCATATCGCCCTGCATGGCATTGGGGTGGGGGTACTCACTGGGCTGGTGGGGGTGGGCGGCGGTTTCCTGATCGTCCCGGCACTGGTGCTGCTTTCCCGCGTGCCGATGAAGCTGGCGGTGGGGACTTCGCTGGCGATTGTTGCCGCCAAGTCGTATGCCGGGTTTGCCGGGTACATGGGCAGTGTGCCGGTTGACTGGGCGGTGATGGGCGGGTTCACGGCGGTGACAGTGGTGGGCAGTTTCATTGGCATCCATTTTTCCACCCGCTTCTCACAGGCACTGTTGAAAAAGGCGTTTGCGTGGTTCTTGGTGGTGGTGGCAACCTATATCCTGTTCAAAAGCGTGTTGGGGGTGTGAGGTGAACCCGGCTGATTATGACTCATGGTACAGCACCCCGCGTGGGCATTGGGTTGGGGAGGTAGAACTGGCACTGCTGTGGTAGTTGCTTGCCCCAGTAGGAGCCGGTCAAGTGTTGGATGTGGGCAGTGGCACAGGCTGGTTCACCCGTCAGTTGGCGGCACGTTTGCCCGGTAAGGGGACTTGAATCAAAAGCCGAACATAGGCGGACAATTTAGCCAGCGGTAGGTGTCAAGTCCCATTACAACACATCCCATTGCCTGATTGTGGAAGTGCTTTCTGGTAGTGCTGCCCATAAAGGCCGCACCGAAAAGTTGGCAGGTTATCGCCTGATCCCTGCATTGCAGGAATACGTCTTGTGTTCACAAAATGTGCCCCACGTCGAGGTTTACCGGCGTAGCATGGAATGGCACAAGGAAATTTAAACGGAAAGGCAAAGGTTCATGTTGGAATCTGAAGTGCTTTTACCTTCATGCTTAGTTGACGCCGCAGTTACGGCGAACGGCAGCAGCGAGATGGGCATGAGCCATTTTGCCCTTTCCGGGTAAGTCCTCTTCCCTTACTCCGCCCATTCCCTTACCAGCCCTTTCGCCCTTTTATTGGCCCTTTCCCTTTCGGGGCAAAGGTAGGTGGCTCCACTATTCCCAATACCGTACATAAGTACATGAGCCTAAGTTTTCGTGTATTCGTTCTCGTGAAAATCAATAAGTTATATTCCTTTGATGCGCGAAAATTTCAGGCTAGCTACTTAACTTGAACAAAAACATCACCTCGGTGCATCGTAGCGTGGCCTTGGCCGGTTCCTATGGCGCAACACAAGCTGGAACAATTGCAGTGACCCAGAGCGGAATGCCCCCGCGCAGCTTGCCAGATAATAAACCCACATCCGCCGGAATTGTTCGCTGTAGTTTGCGTTCAGGAGAGGCCATGCCTGTTCAAAACGCTGTAGCCAAGCCATCAGGGTGGTGTCGTAATCAGGCCCGAAGTTCTGTACATCATCGACCAGAAAATGCTGTTCAGCAGCCACTACAATTTGAGCCAAGGAAGGTATTTTTCCATTCGGGAACGCATAGCGCCCAATCCACGGGTCAGTCACCAACAAAGAGCGGTCAGTGCCGATGGTATGCAGGACAGATAGCCCCCCATCCTTTAACACACGGTGGATCACCCCAAAATAGGTGGGATAGTTTTTAAGCCCAACATGTTCAAACATCCCGACCGAAACAACCTTATCAAACCGTCCCTCCAATAATCGGTAGTCTTGCAGCAACACCTTGACCGGCAACCCTTTGCAACGCTCAATAGCAAGCGCCTGCTGTCCTTTTGAGACGGTGATCCCAGTTACTTGTACGCTGTAATGTTCGGCTGCATAACGGGCGAAACTGCCCCACCCACAGCCAATGTCCAGTACATGTTCCCCCGCTTGCAACTCCAGCTTGCGGCACAGCAAATCCATTTTGTTGGCCTGCGCCTGTACGAGATTGTCCGCACCTTTCCAATAGCCGGATGAGTAGCACATTGTTTCACCTAACATCGCAATGAAGAGGTCATTGCCAAGGTTGTAATGGGCATCCGCCACCTGATAGGAACGCCCCACCGATTACAAGTTAAACAAGCGGGCACGTAACGCTTGCAGCCAGAATTCGGGGTGGTGCTTGAGCGTTTCGTGAAGTTCTGCCTGTATTAGCCGCGAAACCAACCCGTCAATAGCAGCACAATCCCACCACCCATCCATGTAGCTTTCGCCCAACCCCAACGAGCCTTGCCGGAGTACCCGTGCGTAAAAACGGGGATCGTGGACACACACATCAAAGGCACGTGCCCCTCCCACTTCAATCCCTGCTGTTGAAAAAAGCTGGCGGACAGCATGTTCATACGCTGTGATGCTACGGTGCTTGAACCTGTTGCCCTGCCCCAAAAAATCCCTGATAGCTTGCGTATTCATATAGCCTCCAGCATCCCCCGCGTAACCAATACAACGCTATCTGTTGTGACCCGGAAGCGCTGGCGGTCAAGGCCAAGGTCTTCCCCAATCACCATGCCATCAGGAACTATAGCCCCCTTATCAATGATGGCCTTGGTGATGCGGCAGTTTTTACCAATACTGACCCTCGGCAAAACCACACTATCCTTCACCTCGCTATGGCTCCCGATCATTGTGCTGAAAAATACCAACGAACGTTCGGTCAGCGCCCCAGACAAGACACATCCTCCTGATGTCAGCGAGTCAATAGCCCCGCCCCGCCGACCATTATCACCCGCTAAGATTTTGGTGGGCGGGCAATGGTGTTGGTATGTCCAAATAGGCCAATCGTAGTCATACAGGTTCAATGGCGGGATGGTGGAACACAAATCCACATTGGTCTGCCAGTAAGCATCCACCGTCCCCACATCACGCCAATAAATGGGTTCACCATCATCACTGCGGAACGGAAAGGCCAACACTTTGGCACAATGGATAATTGAGGGGATAATGTCGTTAATAAAGTCATGCGAAGAACGGGATTTTGCCGCATCCTCATACAGCAGCCCATACAGGAAATCCCGCGAGAAAATGTACACACCTGTTGGAACCAACACCCTATCAAGCTGTGCTGACACCCCATCCAGAACAGGGGGGGGCTTCGTAAAACGGGTGATACGCATATTGCCATCCACTGACAGGACGCCGGAACTGCTAGCCTGCCCCACTGGCATATCAATGCAGCCTACCGTCGCATCGGCTCCTGACCTGACATGCATACGGAGCATTTTGGCGTAATTCATGGTGTAAACATGCCCACCATTCACCACCAACACATAGTCATGATGATGGCGTTGGATAATATCCAAGTTTTGGAACAGGGCATCGGCAGTCCCTTGATACCATCGTTTTTGTATTGTGCGCTGTTGGGCTGGCAGAATTTCAATGAACTCACCGCTACCTGCCCGCATGAAACCCCACGCACGCTGCAAATGACGGATCAGGGAGTGTGATTTGTATTGTGTCAGCACACCTATGCGGCGGATACCTGAATTCACACAATTGGATAAGGCAAAATCAACGAGACGGTAGTTACCGCCAAAATGGAGGGACGCCTTGGCACGCCATGCGGTCAACTCCCCCAGACTGGCACCCTCACCGCTCGCCAACACTAGCGCCAGCGTTTTACGGGTCAGTTCTACGGCATCATTGGGTTTTCCCTGATAATGCTGCCATCTGTCCACTACCATCGCCTGCCCTCCCTAGAGGTAGGAACGATCCCATCGGGCTAGCCTGCCAGCCAAAACGCCAAGGGTTATGGTTATGTGAAGCCAAGACAACATCAGGGCAACTGATGGGAAACCAGTTGCCCTGATGGGGGTAATAGGCTGGTCAAACTGTCAAACCAACAAACTCCAGTACCCTAAGCCAGCTTTGCAACCAGTTTTGCGACAGCCGCAGCCTTGCAGGCACAGCACCATGGTTTATACCATTTGCACCCACAGCACCCATTCCATTGCCCCACAAAGGCATTCCATGCATTAATTGCGGCAGGCCCAGCAGCGACAACACAAGCGGTGCAAGCACTCCAGTTCCTAGACCAGCATACCCCGACGCAAGGGGCAGCAATAGCCGCCTCTGCTGGGCTGAGAAAGAAATCTCCAATAGCCGATAAACTGGTGTTAAAGCAAGAATTATCCTCTGCCACAGGCGCTACACCAAGTGCCAAAACGTCAGGCATAAGGGAAGATGTCGGCCCAACCCTCAAATTCAACAAACCGGGGGAAAGGCGCTCATAGTTGCGGATGGCTCCCGGTGAGAGTGTCCCCTTGAATTCGCTCCGTTCCGAGGGGGTCATCCTTTGCAGCAGTGATTTGTCGAGCAGAATATCACCGGCCTTAACGCCGGAATCAATGGCCTTGAGTTTTCCTTCCAATAACGCAGTACGTTGTTCGTGTACTTTCGCCATTTTCTCGAAAGCTCCAACTAAGCCAACGTTTCCTTCACGCCCATTCGATTTGGCGGCTTTCAGTGCCTCAGATGAGGCTAGGTCAAAAGCTGATTTCATAGATTCGGCGTAGGCATACATGGACTGATCCATACCCTCATCGCCCAACTTAACCAGTTTTTGGGACTTGATCCGGCTCAATGTACCCTCAATTGAGGATAACTTGGTCTCATTAGCCTTCAGCATTCCGGCAAATTCGGTATCAGTGACGGCCCACGAATTCTGGGCAACAAGCATCAGTAGCCCCGCAAGGAATGTATATGACAAGGTATTCAGCAGCTTCATAAGAAAACCCTCCCTCTCACTCTAAAAACAACCATGTGGTCAAATGCCACATGTCTAAGTGTAGCCCAAGCAGTGAAATATTGATCAGCGATGAGGCACTATCCCCTTATTTTTTGACGACTAAGGAGAGGCGGCAGATTTCGTACATTACTTTGGCAACTCCCCATTAAAAATTAAGCGGATATGGGCGATGCGGGGTTCGCCTTATGGTGCTGAAAATTGACCATTGCAGTTCGCCCTGAATGTCTTTCAGACATTTAATATTTATGGGACATTGTGCGCATAACATGATGGGCACTGTTACAATAGCGGCTAACTTTGCCCATCCCGCCAAAGATGTAAGTTTGGCATTGCGGATGCGTTGGACACATGTATCTTGGTCGGGTCAATTTGGGTGTAACCTTAAAGAGCCACCCTAAACAATGGTAGCCAATAAGCACTTTTACGGTTTAAATTGGCTAGGTTTATTTTAACCACCCAAAATGGCTGACCCTATGACAAAACCACCCCTAAAAGTTGCCCGAATCTATTTGCGTGTCAGCACAGAAGAACAGGATTTGACCCGCCAAATGTCCATCGTGGACAATACCCGCGCCGCAGGTTGTTATGTCGCTGGCATCTACCGGGAGAAAGCATCAGGTGCGCGAGCCGACCGCCCGGAGTTGCTGCGGATGATTGCAGACCTGCAACCCGGTGAAATCGTTGTGGCAGAGAAAATCGACCGCATCAGCCGCCTGCCACTGGAAGAAGCCGAAAAGCTGGTGGCCTCTATCCGTGCAATGGGCGCAAGGCTTTCCGTGCCCGGCATTGTGGACTTGTCTGATCTGGTTGCTGAATCGCAGGGGGTTGCGAAGATAGTCTTGGAATCCGTACAGGACATGCTGTTGAAGCTGGCGCTACAAATGGCGCACGACGATTACGAGGATCGGCGTGAACGGCAGCGCCAAGGCGTGGTACTGGCAAAGCAGGCAGGAAAGTATACGGGCAGGAAAGCCGATACCGTGATCCATGACCGTATCACCACCTTACGTGCCAGCGGGCACAGCATTGCCAAAACAGCCAAGCTGTCCGGTTGCAGCATAAGCCAAGTTAAGCGGGTATGGGCGATGCGGGGTTCGTCCCACGGAATTAAAGAATAGGGATATATGGAATCCTTCTGTACAACAGAGCGCCTGTCTTGCCTGTTTATCAGAAAACCTGCCTTATCCGCTTGTACTTTGTTACCCTACTGCCAGTAATATCAACTAAAAACTACGAATGCCGCATGAAAACATCTACTGAATACCGCCAGCAATTTGAAGAATTGGTAGAACGCGCCGAACAGGAAATTGCAGAACAACCAGCCGCTTACAAACGCCGCCTTAAATGGCTGGCGTTGCTGGGTTATGCAGTCATTCTCGGTTTGTTGGTACTGCTGCTGGTGCTGACTGGCGGAACGGTATGGTTGGCACTGACTAGCTCAGCCCTATTGTTGCTGTTATTTAAGAGCAAGCTGATTTTTGTACTGGCGGGTCTGGTCTGGGTACTTGTCCGTTCCCTGTTTGTGCGGATTAGGGCACCCAAAGGCTATGAATTGTCGCGGGCAGGATTTCCGCACGTGTGGGCAGAGGTGGATAAGCTGGGCAAGGAACTGGGTACGCCGCCCATCCATAACATTATCCTTACATCAGAGATGAATGCCGCCATTGCCCAAACTCCGCGTCTTGGCATCATCGGGCCGTACAAAAACACCCTGATTTTGGGGCTGGAGTTGCTGTTCGCCCTGACCACTGGGCAGGCACGTTCGGTATTGGCGCACGAACTGGCACACCTTTCCGGTGATCACAGTAAGTTTTCCGGCTGGATTTACCGCCTGCGCCAAAGCTGGACGCAGGTGAATGGCGCATTCCATGCATCCAATGTCTGGGGAACAGGGCTGTTACGCCGGTTTCTTGATTGGTATGCACCGTATTTTTCCGGCTATTCCTACGTGCTGGCACGCGACAACGAATACGAGGCAGATGCACTGGCTGGCAAGCTGACCTCGCATGACACCGCCGCTTCCGCACTGGTGGCAGTGCATGTGTACGGCGAGCTGACCGGGCAACAATTCTGGCGCAGCCTTTATGACCAAGCATATACCCAAGCACAACCGGAAACAGCGGCCTACACCCGCTTGCAGCAGTTTTACCAACAATTTCCCATACATGAGGATGAATTCAAACGCCACTTGCGTACTGCCCTGACGCGCAAGACTGACCCAGCCGATACGCATCCCGCATTGATGGAACGCCTGAAAGCGCTCAAGGCAACTGGCATCAAGCCTGAAACCGATACCTGCAAGGCTGCGGTATGGTTGGGGGAAAAAACGGTGGGTGTCATCCAGCATTTCAACCAGCAATGGGTCAGTGAGAACACCGCGCAATGGCTGGACTTCCACCAGCGTGCCCAGACTGCCAGACAGGATGTCGACAAACTCGCTGCCCGCGACTACCACGCGCTGGCTGAAAGTGAAAAGTGGCAACTGGCAAGCCTGACCGAACGTTTTCTGCCTGCCCGCGATGCCCTGCCACTGTACCAACAATACGCCGCCAGCTACCCGGAAGACACCGACGCCGACCTTGCCATCGGTCGTTTGCTGCTGGTGCGTGATAATGCCGATGGTATCTGCCATCTTGAAAAGGCCATGTGCAACCCTGCCTTGTGCGTTTATGCGGCGGAAGAAGCATGGCGTTATTATGTCCGCCAGCAGCAGCCACAACAGGCTGGCGACTGGCTGATCCGGCTGGAATCGGCTGCTGACCTGCTGGAAGAAGCCCGCCAAGAGCGGGCCGATATACAAGGTAGCGATACCCTGATGGCTCCCAATGCATTGGATAAAGCTGGCGAGGAACTGGTGCAGGAGTTGCTGGGGACACTTCCACAGCACGGTAAGGTGCAGGAAGTATGGCTTGCACAAAAGAAAGTGCGCCATTTTCAGGATAACCCGTTATTCGTACTGGCGGTCAAAGTTGGCGGTTTTGTATACGATGAGGGCAGTTTGCAACGGGCTTTACTGGACGCGACCCAGACACAGCGTACCGTGTTTGTCGTCAATACTGCATCACATAAAAAGTTGGCGAAAAAGGTCATGGCAGTGGGGCGGCAGATTTATTGAGATGGCAAAACTTAAAGAAACGCACGGCTGGGCGCAATACCCAACTTGAAAATTTACCAGCCTGAATCGGACGCATTTTCATGCGGATAAGTCAGCAGTCAGTATAGGCATTAAAAAGAAGGTATTGGGGGAGTTGTGCCCCCTGTTCCAGTAACCGAATATCCAGTACTATCGGCTTACACCTAATTTGTGGGGAACCAAACTGCTCCGAGGGAAAATTATGACAAAATTATTTACATACTGTTTGCTGTCCTTATTGATAGTTGTGCTTTCCATCACTGGATGTGCGGCAGGCCCAGTTTTCAAGGAACAGCCTGAACCGACCAATGGCCAATCCTTGGTTTACCTTTACAGGCCATCGGCTATAGCTGCCAGCATGGGGTCGCCCTCTATATACCTTGACGGCATTGAACAGAAAGCCACTCTGACGGATGGTGGGTATATGGTCATGTACACAACCCCCGGCAGACACACCATTACTGCGAAAGGGAAAAGTAAGATTTGGGGATGGGGATTCCCCGATGCCTCTGTCATGGTTGATGCAAAGCCACAGTCTAAGCATTACATCCGTCTCTCAACAAGCATAACTGCCATATATGCCCCAACTGCGTTGGACTTTGGGCTAAGTTATGCTGAAGTCCCCCTCCAACAAGGCAATGCTGAAATACGCCAATGCTCGCTGATCCAATAAGGAAAGGCGCGGATAGGAATGCCGCGCCATTCAAATATGAGTGTCATTAAACAGCCCCGCATTTTGGTTATCAGTTGAGAGGTTTTTAGCTTACTTCTCGTTAAGTTTCCGAATTTTAGTCAGATGGGATTTCTTAACGGGTTCTTATGCCCCATTTTCTGGCACTACCCTTCCTTGCACCAGTCTAAACCAGTGGCCTATTTGTCTTGCAAACATATTAAAATATATGAGACATTATGGTACATAACATGATAGGCATTGGTTACAACCAGTGCCACTGGCTGAGGCTTTAACTCTTATGCGTAAGACCCCCAAGGGGCAGCGGCGGTGTTTCTCCAAGAGTCACCAGCCCCTTTTATTCTTTTGTTAGGACGTGAGCGATGAAGGCGGAAATGTTACAGCGTTTTTGCGAAGTGGGGCCAAACTCCCGGTTCCCCACGCCGTTGCGGGTGGGTGGGTACTACTACGCCACCAACGGTAACGCCACGTTGCGCGTAGCAGAAGAAATGGTTGACGGTGAGGTCTTTGGATGCCAACCATGTTCCCTGTATGACTTGGAAAAACTTTTTCAGGGGCAACCCTGCCGGGTGTTGGATGCCTTGGCAGACCTTGATGACGGTTTCCTGCTTGATGACCCAAGCTATGCAAGCTACGGGATGGTTGATAACTACCAGTTCAATCCACCCCCGATGGTCGGTTGCCAGTGCCTTGATGGTACGGTGTACAGTTGGGATGAGGCGGATGAAGGCCACGTTACTTGCCATGTCTGCGGCGGCACAATGAAATATGCGTCAGTTGCCCATGATGGGGAGCCAAAGCAAGTCGTATTAGTCCGGTTGGGAAATGGCAGCTATGCCCATGCACCGCGCTATGCGCTGGTGGCTGATGCCATAGGGGGTGGGTCGCCTGTCACAGCTTACCTCTCCAAAGATGCAAGGAAGTGGAAGATACCCCATGTTTTTACGGCAGGTGGCGTCTCCATCACGCTGTCACAGCCCTACTTGCCAGCAGAACCAGACCTATACTGGGATGTGCCGGGTGGTAAGTTGGTGGTGGGGCTGGGTGGCTCTGATGATTTTTCCAACCCGTTTTGATTTAGCCAAAGGAGGGCAAAGATGAGGATACAGGTTACTGCGGCAGGGAAATGGTCGCTGGATGCACCACAACAAGTGTGGCGGGATTCCGATGATGGGGTAATGCAACGGGCATTGTTTGCCGGGCAGGAAATGATTGTAATCAAGGAGGATGACGATGCCGAGCGCTTTGGGCTGCGCTATCTGGGGTTCAGTGCCAGCGGGTTCCTGACGATGGAAGCGGCAAAGCAGGGCGCACCGGAGTTTGCCCAGCGGGTGCTGGGGCGGATGGTGGAGATGGTTTCATAATGGTCATTGGGTATGCGCGGGACAATTCCGGGCAAGGTATGGAGGTGCAGATAGGGAAGCTGCGGCAGTATGGGTGTGAAAAGCTGTTCCAAGGGCAGGACAACGGAAATACGGAACTGGATACAGCATTGGGGGCCGCACAAGCAGGGGACACATTGGTGGTCGCCCACCTCTGCTACTTGGCTAAATCCATGTATGGGTTGGCAAAGGTGATCCAGCAACTGGGCCAGCGCGGGGTTAGGTTGGTGGTGCTGGATCAAGGGCTGGACTCAGCCCAAGCGGGCATGTACCAGACAATATTGGCTGTGGCAGAATTTGACCGTAACCTGATCAATGGGCGCATTGCCGAAGGTGTGGCTAAGGCCAAGGCGGCAGGCGTGAAGTTTGGACGCAAAGACAAGTTGGCTGCGGCAGAACTTGAGTCGCTGCGGCAGGAATTTAATACGCCGGGCATCAACAAGGTGGCGCTGGCAAAGAAGTATGGGATACACCGCTCCAGTTTATACAGGCTGGTTCAGGAGGGGCTGGGTTGCTGAATCCACACAGTTACCCTAGTTGGTGTGGGTGGCAAAACACTCGCCTTTTGGTTGTATTTATGCTGAAATAAGAATATGAATTCTTATTCTAATGAGGTGTATCATGCAAATCACCGAACGGGGGCAAGTGACCATCCCTCTCAAACTACGGGAACAACTCGGCTTTCGCCCTCACACTGAAGTCGAGTTCAGCATCCAAAATGGTCAGTTGATTTTGCGAAAAAAACCCGAAGCCAACCGTAGCCGTTTGGCAGGCATTTACGGCAAAAAGCGTTTTGAGCGTTCAACCGATGACCTGATGAAGTTGCTACGTGATGAGTGAATACCTGATTGATACCAATGTGTTACTGGATGTCATCGGCGCAGATGAGCAGTTTGGTGACTGCTCCCGTGTGTTGCTGGAACAGTTAGCAGAAGAAGGAATGTTGATCATTAACCCCGTCGTCTATGCCGAGATAGGTGCAATGTGCGATTCGCTGGAAGAGCTGGATAATTTGCTGCCAGAAACGCTGTTTCGCCGTGACCCTATTCCTTGGGAAGCGCATTTTCTTGCAGGGCAAGCCTTCCGACGTTATCGGCGCAACAAAGGGCAGCAAAAGCGTGTGCTAGCCGATTTCCTGATTGCAGCCCATGCTGCTTATGCAGGTTATACACTGGTTTCACGGGACAGTGGGCATAAACGCTATTTCAATATCGAATTGCTAAATCCCGCCGTGCAAGCGGTGTAAGATCACGCTGTACACAAACTAACCAATCTATTCAATGGATGGTTGTCAAAATAGGCGAAAGTGGGAATGTTTAGGACAGCAGGAAAAACCCATGAAACAGCTTGAACGGTTGATGTACCTGCAAGGTGGTGACTGCTTTTTTTGCGGGAAGTCAATCCCGGATGGGGAGGCCAGTGTTGAACATCTGGTGGCAACCGCGAATGGTGGACAAAAAAGCGATGACAATTGCGTGGCCTGCTGCAAGTCACTGAATACCCTACTGGGAAGCAGGACGATCAAGGAGAAACTACAAATAGTCCTAAACCAGAAAGGCCCATTCAGATGTCCCGCCAATATTGGCAAGCAGGGAAGCGAAACCGCGCTGCCTCCCGATCCACTGGACGGGAAAGTGGCTTTGGTGATGGAAGATTTGCGGAAACGTGGTTCGTCCCGCCCGCTTAAGCCCGACACATTGAGGAACACCATTGCAGCGGTTTTCGGGAAGCAGTTTACAGAAGAAGAAATTAACGCAATTCTGGAACGGTTACAGGCAAATGGTTGTGTATCCGTCCAAGATGGGAAAATCACATACAAACTTCCCCCAAAAAAGAAGAAAACTTGATGCTGGGGATCAGGTAAGTGCGGCAGAATAGTGTTGCTGGGATGTAGGTGGGCTGCGGCAGGATACCGGATACTGCGGCAGCGTTTTGGGAATGGCCTGCACAGCAAATATGGGCTGAGGCAGGAAACACAAACAGGCAAGGGAGGACAGGATGGCTGAAGCAGCAAAAAAAATACTGGAGGTGGCAACCTACGAAGACCTGTTGCAGCTTCCTGAACATCTGGTGGGGGAAATCATTAACGGTGAACTGTACGCACAACCGCGCCCAGCAGTCCGTCATGCACGGGCAGCCTCCGTGCTTGACCGGCGGGTAGGAAGTACCTTTGACGCTGGGGATGATGATTCTGGTGGCTGGCTTATCCTGTTTGAGCCTGAACTGCACTTAGGGGACAAACCCCACATCCTTGTCCCCGACTTGGCTGGATGGCGGCGGGAGCGTATGCCGCGCCTGCCAGATACGGCATGGATTGACCTTGCCCCAGACTGGGTGTGTGAAGTCATATCCCCATCAACTGCCAGTAAGGACAAAATCCTTAAGATGCCCATCTACCGTGAAATGGGGGTGGAATGGTTGTGGATGGTTGACCCGGAACACAAGACACTGGAGGCTTACCAGTCTGTTGGGGGGCATTGGATATTGTTAGGGGCTTGGGGGGATAATGATATGGCACATATCCAGCCATTTGATGCCGTTGGGATTCCTTTGGGATCGTTGTGGATTGGATGACTTTGGTAGTATAGGGAGAATGGGTTCTGATGATTAAACAACTGGGTAAGTCGAATATCAAAAGCCTTGGCAATGATTGGTGAGGGCATTGGCGTCCGGCCTATAGTTGGACGCCAACCCAAGGGCTTATTTTTTTGCGGCTTCGGGCCACATATCTAGGGGTTCCTTTCCCTTTTCCCAGAAATCCCGTTGTTTTCCCTCTCCGGGCCAGAAATCCACGATCACTTTGGGGTTCAGTACCCCAGCCTTCATGAATGCCGTCTTGTGTTTGGTATTGAAGTAGGCATAGCCGTAAAAGCCACCTTTCCCATCCCCACAGACTGTTGCATCGGTGATGGTTTCACCGGGATACAGCTTCCTTAGCCGTGTACCAAGGGCGAGGTCTCCCCTGTCGGTGAATTTATAGCCATCGGCAATACACCACGTCCAAAAGCGTGATTTCCGTACACTTACATGGTAAGTCGCCCCTAGAATCTTGTCGAACCCACTGAACTTATAGACAATGCCATCGCCTACATCACCGGGGCTGGCGTAGGAGTCGGCAAAATCTTCAAAAGATTGGTTAACATGCTGGGTTTTTCCGGGTATCACCGTCCCCGTACCGCTGCAACCTGCTAAGGCCAGTGAGGCCAATAATAGCGTTGCCATAATCTGTTGTTTCAATGTTATTCCCTCGTGTTTACTGTTGTGTTTTGTCAGCACCGTAGTCAAAAAAGCTGGAAGGGGGTGTCCCCAACGTGCCAACCTTGTCTTTCCCCTGTTCCCCGCTGCTGTAGCCATCTGGCAGTGCAGTCCAGATAGGGCGGGGGCTAATTTTCAACCAAAAGCTATCTAATGGGGAAGGGGGTACACCGTCTTTTTCGGTAGTTTCCATTGTTAGCCTTTCAGTTTCTGGTATGTATTGGTGATTTTTGCCACATAGTTCCGGGTCTCCTTGTAGGGAGGGATACCGCCATATTTGTCCACAGCCCCCGGCCCTGCATTGTAGGCTGCCAATGCCAAGCTAAGGTTTCCATCATACTTGTCCATTTGTTGCTTCATATAAGCAGCCCCCATCATGATGTTATCGTGGGGATCGTAGCGGTCATAGTTTCCCATGCCTAGTTGTTTTGCCACGCCTTCAGCAGTCTCGGGCATTAACTGCAACAGCCCACCGGCACCTTTATTGCTGGTGGCGTTGGGGTCGCCCTCCGATTCCTGCTTCATCATAGCGCGGATAATATCGGGGTCGAGGTTGTTCCGTACTGCTGCCTCTTGGATCAGGTGGTCATACCGGGTAACATTTCCGCCCACGTGACCGGATGTCATGGCATGGTGTTGGTTGCCACCCCATCCCCCTTCACTCAGGGTGCTTTTTTTTTGCGCCGCAGCCTCATCCTCGCCATACAGTTCGTTATAAATGGCAATGGTTGACCCCTGTTGCGATGGGGTGAGCAGGTCGCTTTGTGCAACACGGTTAAACCCGGCACTGTAATCGGTGTTCCAGTCTTGTGCCTGTCCGGTGGCGGCACGCTCAACAGCACCTGCAACCCCTTGGGACAGCCCTGATGCTGTGGCGGCAATGTCCACTATCCCCTTGTTCGCAAACTTTGCGACATCAGCAATAGGTTCTGGCGTTACTGACAGGACATTATCAGAGGTGCGTTCAAAAGCTGCGTCCCGTGCCGTGCGTTTTGCCATGTCACCGATTAATGCCGCCTTATGGTCGTGCCCATCCTGTAAACTGGCCTTATCTGCTTGGATTTTCCCTTGGGTGTCCGCCATGCCACCCTGCGTGGCATCCCGCAACGCCTGATAACCAGCGGGGGCTTTGCTGTTGGCATCCACCCCAGCAGCAGTGGATGCTTGCCCAACCTGCCCCGCCCCGGCATTTTGTAACCCTTGGATACCAGCGTTACCTTGTTGGGTAATGTCTGCGCGGTTAGCCGCATGGAAGGCACCAACACCCGCAGCGGTTGGTGCAGCCTGCAAGCCTACCAGTTCTGCACCACCACCTTGCTTGACGAAACTATCGACCCAGCCCTGCATTTTCTGGATAGCGGCCGCTTGGGCGGCAGGGTCGCTACTTTGGTAAGCTGCCGATTGGGTGTTTGTGAACTCGGCAGGGCTGACCCCTAAGCGGTTACGCATGAAGTCACTGATGTCCCCCCCAAAGCTGATTCCATCTTCCTCCATCCGCGCCCTAGTGGTTTCAAAGGCTTGCGCTGTTTGGTAAGATGCGGCGGCTTTTTCTGCCAAGGCGTTGTTTCGTTGTAACCCGGTTTGCAGGTTGTTGGTGGCGGTATCAGATACCCCGTCCCGATGGGTCGCAGACAACTGCGTGGAGAGTTGTTGGGCGGTTTGCATCGACTCCTTAAAGCCCGATTGTTCGGCAACTTTAACCGCTTCCTTGTAATCCTCTTGGGATTTGGTATCAGCGCCACCACTCATTTTGATACCTTGTGCCGCTTGTGCCAATAAGCCTAAGCCCGATTGGTAACTCAAGCCCCGGCTGGTGGCAAAATCATGCCCAATGGATTCCATCTTGTCCACGGCTTGCACCACTTGGGTGGATTGCTGCTGTGCGGCGGTATCGGTTTTATCCGTGGATTGCTGCACCTGATGACCGAAGGATTTCATGTTGCTTAACAAGGATGAAGTGGAATCCATGTATTCGGCGGAGTCCATACGGGCAGCGGTCACGGATTCCCGCGCACTGGCACTGACGGATGACTTGATGGCTGAATCCATCTGTGTGCCATACGCATAATCGCTTTTCATCATGCGGGTGATCATCCCACCCGTCGATGTCATTGTCGTGGTCGTGCCAGTACCCGGATTCGTCATGGAGGTCATGCCCCATGACATGCTGGTGTTGGTGTCCATCTTGTTGGCATTCATGTTACCCCACGAAGCTGTATCCATTGTCATGGTGTTCATGGTCAGCGCACCATTGGTCTGTTCGGTGGCAGATGCAGTGGCGGCACTGTTGGCAGGTTGCATCAGGCTGCTGTAGACACTCCCACCTGCATTCATGCCACCTTTTAGCAGCATGTAGGAGATCATGGGGATGCTGACCGCCATGTAACCTGCCAGTGCCACCATGTCGGCGTTGACCGAAAACACGGAGTTCATGCTCTCCAACGTCAGCCCATAGGAGCCATCCGACAGCAGTGCCGCATTCATGCTGCTTTGGTGCCCATACCAATACATGACCGAATTGATGATGGCGTACAGGATCGGCCACATCTGCAACCACACCATGAACATCGCGTACTGCCCGAAGGCGGCCACCCCACCGGGCATCAGGACGAACAGGAACACCAGTGGCGCAATCGCGTAGCCGATGGCTTCCATGACCGCCTTCATCACCGGCAAGGTGCGTGCAGCGGTGTTGCCCATCGTGAGGTACATGTTGCGCTGTTGCGTTTCTGCCTTGGCTTGGTAAATGGCCGTTGCCATTGACTGGTTGTCGGCGTCGATGGAAGCCCCCTCCAATGCCCCAGAGATGGCCTTGACCATCATCGCTTGCCGGGTCAGGTCAGCCCCCGTTTGGGTAATGCCGATAAAATCCGTGGCGGTTGTGCCGCCCGCACTGGCAAGGAAGGCCGACTGTGCCGCTGAAATCCCCTTGGTGGGCCACAGCTTTTGCCCTGCCCGCCCGGCTGCGGCATCGACCTGCGGGTTAATGCGGGTGTTGAGGTCAGTAGCCGCTTCCCGGCAGGAACGCATGATGTGGTCTTGGAACTCAATCCAGCGGTTCTGCTGCCCCTTGTCCTTCAAATACGTCCACAGGTCTGAGGCGGTTGCCATGGCATCCAATGTCAGCGTGCCTGCGGTGATCTGCGGAAACATGCAATGCCCGATGAACAGGTTCATGTCGGCTGAATAGCGGGCATCCGGGAACTCCATCTCCCCGTAGGAGCGCACCACATTGGCCCCGAACAACATCCCGTTCTGGGTGTATTTTTGGTCGCCGGGGATGGTGATGTAGGTTTCGTACTTGTCCACCAAGCCTTTGCCAATCCCGCTGGTGATGTAGGCCAATGCCGCAACCCCCAGCGGCACGTTGGTCACGACCGGGGACGCACCACTGGGTGGGTCAATCGGGTCGATGATGACCGTATCCACCTTCGGCACGATCAGCCCCACCCAAAAGAAAGCGTAAAACAGCAGCCATGACCAGTCAGCCTGTATTGTACCGCCACCACCGCCTTTGCCCCGCAATGCTGCCAACAACACCCACAGCAAGGCGATAAAGCCCGCAATCCGTGCCAACGTTGAATAACTGCTTGACCCCATGAACATCTTGACCGACTGCAAGGCTTCCACCACGTAGGAGCCACTGCCAAACGTATAAACCTCGAATAACATGCCTTCCCCCTTAGCGCCGCAGCACTTGTGCCAGCCGCAGGCGCTGGGCGAGTGAGGGGGCATAGCGTGCGGTCGCCATCTTCTTCATCTGCGCATAAACGGCGATGATGTTGTTCAATCCGCCCTTTTTCTGCTGCTCCGTACTCAACGCCCTTTGGGTAGATTCCAGTATGGTACGCAGGTTTGCCGCAATCTCGGCCCGCATCTGCTCTGTACCCGCCACGGTGTCGCCATCGCTGGCCAGTGCCGTCAAGAGTGGGACTGCCGCCTTGGAGAAGAAGCGGTAAGTTATCTCCTTGGTAAGCAATACCTTGTACTCCTCGGCAAGGATGGAGCCTTGCATGTTCGCATCGTATTCCGCTTGGAGCAGGGAGAAAATGGGGTATTCGCTCAGGCTAATGACCATCAGGGCATCCCCTGCATTAGGGCAATCCGTGCAAGCGGCAATATTGGCAGTCGGATCTTTTATCGACTTCACCACATGCGCAATGCCTTTCTCAACACGCTCACGGATTTGTGCCAATGCCTTGCTGTTGCTGTAGGCCACGGTTGTAGGCCCAAAGCATGTGTCGTGGTTATCACAACGCAACATGTTAAAATTGGTGTCACCCCGCAAAAACTCGTCATACGAGATGACCGCAGCGACAGCCCGTGTTTTCTGCGGGGCGTTGGTGTTTCCCTCTGGGATAATGACCGTCCCGGTGATGGACATGAGCAGTTCCGCCAAATTGTTGTCTGTGATGCCCGCACTTTTGAGCGCCCGCCACACAATATTGCCTGCTGCCAATTCCTTCATTTTCCGCTCGGGGTCATTTTTGTCCAAACCCAGTATCGAAGAAAAATCCCAGCCCTGTTCGTCACAGGCAGTTTTAATGGTGAACTCATCTGACATGACCCCCTCACCGCTGCGCCAGCGTTTGCACAGGTCAGTGTTCGCACCCCCCATCCCGCGCCACAAGGCTGCCCCCATCTTGGTGCCTGCCTCACAGGAATTGATGCCCGCTTGGTTGGCTTTTTGCGCCCACTCCTGCAAGCGCTTCATCAGGGAGGACAGGTCTGGCGACAACCCATCCAGTGCCAAGTAAAAGGCAGTGGAGACGGCTGTTGACCCGATCTGCCGCGCCATGGCGATAATTTGTTCCTTGTTGATGAAGGAGAAGCCACCCAAGAACGCATCAATCCCGCTACAGCCAAACCTGATGGTTGGGGCTTGGAAACTCATCAGTTGGTAATTGTTGACGGGGGTGCGGATACGCAAGCCACCGCCGGAGAAATACCCCGCCGACTGCCCTTGGTACATGGCTGCGGGGGAAACGGAGGCCGAGCCACCAAGGGAATCGTAGTATGCGTTCAGCCGCCCCTCCAAATCTGCACTGGCGGGGCTTGCCACCAAGGCCAGCAAGGTTGCTAGCAACCCTATTTTCACCAGTACCATCACGGTTTTGTGTATTTTCAGCACTTAATATACCCCCGGTTGCATCATCACCATCCGCCTGATGCGGGTTTCAATCTCATCTATCGGTACGACACCGTAGCCTAACGGCAGGGTTTCTTGGGTGTTTGGGTTGACGATGAACATCGCAGGCGCATCCTGCACCCCCATCTTTGCCGCAATCCCATTGTCTGGCTTGGCATTGGGGAAGTCCGGGTTGCTGGAACCGTCCAACGACACCGCCATCACCGTGATCTGGTATTCCTTCACCAATGCCTGCAATATCCTGCCCTGCTCAGTGCAGTACGGGCAGTTCCCCTTGAAGAAGAAAAACAGGCCGTTGTCCTTCGCCACTACCCTGAGCGCCGCCTTTTGTTCGGCACGGGTCATTTCCCGCTCCACCCGCACCCCACCCGCAGCAGTCGGGTGGGTGAAGGCATAGTCCAGTGCCGGGTTAGCCCAGCGTACCCGCTGCCACATATCGGTAAACAGCATCGCTTTGTCCATGGTTTGGTCTTGCAGGGCGAGGTACTTCGACAAGCTGCCCGGTGTCGGCCTTAAAATGGCCTCGTTCTTGGCCTCCTCCAAGCCAGCACGCACCTCCGCCATTTCTTCCGTGGCGGTTTTCCGGGCAGGTGGTGGTGCTTGTGTGGTTTTATCCTTGCCGATGGCAGGTTTGGGTGCGGGTGGTGGTGGCATTTCTTTCCAAAACCAGCCCCGTGCCTTGTCGCCATACCACGGGTCAGCCGCCCACGCAGGCGCGGCAACCGCCAGCAGCAAGGCGGTTGCCAGCAAGCCCCATAACAGCCGCCTCACCACAGCACTTCCCCGGCAATTTGCCCGGCCTGTACCAAGCCAACCTCAGCATAACGGCTGTCGTAGGAATCCGGGTGTGGGGTCGCCACGAAGTAATGCCCCGCTGGGATAGTGCCAGCCGGTGTCCAGCCCATCACCTCCCCAAAGCGGTTACGGTGCTTGGCCTTGCCAACCCGCTTGCCTGCCACATACACGGCATCACCACGCCATTCAATGCGGTCGCCCGGAACCCCAGCAACCCGCTTGATGAACACCATCCCCACCGGGTAATGGCGCACCCCAGCCCCCACATGGAAAGCCAGCAACCCACCCCGTACCACAGGTGCAGGTGGTTGCCCTGCCTTGGCCAGTGCCACGATGAAAAACTTATCCCGCAGGCTGTCGGTTTCATTCCCGGCAACCCGGTAATGCCCAATGGCCCACAGCAGGGCACTGCCCCAGACAAGGGCCACAGCCAATGACAGCAACAGGTAATTGCGCAGGAGGCGGGCTTTTGCCCAGCGCCCATCAAGGTGCGGTGACAGGTTTTGCATCGGCTGGCCCCATGTCCTTGGCATCAGTGGTTGCCGGGGCAACCGGGGCGGCAGTCAGGGCGTCCGGTGCGGCGGTTGGCGGCAATGCCAAGGGGGCTGGCAGGGCGTCCGGTGCGGCGGTTGGCGGCAATGCCAAGGGGGCTGGCAGGGCGTCCGGTGCGGCGGCTGGCGGCAATGTCAGGGGAGCCGGCAGGGCGTCCGGCAATGCCGGGGCAGGTGGGGCAGCATCCCCAGCGCCTTGCCGCAAATCCTTGTTGAATTTTCCGGTACGTTTCAGCACCAGCACCCGGAACTCGTCGGTAAAGTCCGGTACAGTACCTTGGTAGGCCAAGGCTTGCGGCTGTACCAGTGTGTAACCGGGGTGCAGTTCCGTGCTGAGGTGTTTCAGCAGCGGGTCAATCTGGTTGGCGGCACGCGCTGATTCCTCCAGTGCCCAACTGACCGCGTTGGGGTCATTGGGGTCACGCAGCACCCGTTCGTGGAATTCCTGCATGATCTTGGCAATGTCCACCGTCGCCAACTTGACGGCTGCTGCCCCGCCTTCGCGGTTGCCCAAGCCCACCATGCTGGGGAGCAACAACAGCACCAGTGTTGCCCCCACCACCCCCCACACCAGCGGGGCGGCAACCCCCAGCAACATATCCTGCCACTTGTTGCCCAACAGGGGCCATTTCCGGGCGGGTTGCCCCGCCACAGGGGTGATAATATCCACCTTGTTACCGCCGTCCATCTTGTGCCTCCTCAATACGCACCAATTCTTCCACCGCATCTGCCAAGCTGTAGCCTTGTGCCACCAACTGGTTGACTGCGTGTACCTCTTCCGCCTTGGTTGAGTAAATTTTCGCGGTGAACTTGTCCACGATCAGCCGCCCCACTGCCCCACCGCCGGGCATGTGGATATACACTTCCGAATATTCCCCGTGGCGTGTCCTGATGGAGCGCAACAAGCGCCCCAACCACCCATCAACCGTGAAACGCCCGGATGCCTTCAACTGTTCAATCGACTCATCCTTTTGCCGCAGCATAAACACCCAATCGGAGTTCTCCCATGCAGCCTGTGCCGCCGCATTCTTGTAATAGTCATTGACCGACTGGGTGGCAGTCAGGAACGCACCACCGTATTTGCGCACCCGCCGGTAGCCCGTTTCGATGAACTTCCCGGCCTGCCCACCCCCCATCAAATCCCATGCCTCGTCGATGATGCACACCTTGCGGCGGTCACGCGCACCCAGATACATCTCCTGCTGGATGCGCAGCATGATGATCAACAGCACCACGCCTTGCAGTTCCTTGCGGGATTTGAGTTCCTCCAACTCCAACACGATAAATTCATTGTCGAAGGACAGGGTGGATGCCCCATCGAAAAACCGCCCGTAAACCCCATCCTTGGTGTACGGGAACAGTATCTGGCCCATGTCTTTTGCCCGTTCATCGGGGTGGTCCAGCAAATACCGCGCAATGTCACCGAAGGTGGCCGCGTTGGCCTTGTCCCGCCATGCCTGCCCAATGGCCTGCTCAATCCATGACATGCGCAAGTCGTCAACCACGCCTTCTGACGCAACCGCTTGTGCAACAATCTGTTTGAGCATGGTCAGCTCATCATCATCAAATTCACGGATATGGGTGAAGGGGTTGATATTGATGCCGGATTTTTCCGTGAACTCGATGAATTGCCCTCCCAACAGCTTGCAGGTGCGCTCGTAAGAACGCCCCACGTCGATGATCCATGCACGCCCACCCGTGCCGACCACCGAACTGACCACCTCATTGAGGAAGAATGACTTGCCCGAACCGGAGGAGGCCACCACCGCACCGTTGTAGTTGCCTTGGTTGTTGTCGAACATGTCAATGTACATGACCTGCCCACGCCGCCCGGACAACAGCAGCAACGGCGAGGACGTGCCGCTCCACTCGCCCACCACTGGCAGGGTGTTGGCCACATTGAATTGGGTGATGGTGCGCAGGCGCTTGAGCTTGGCAAAGTCTGCCGCCAGATGCGGGTCAAACCTGCCGGGCAGGCACGCAAGGAACGACTGCACCTGCAAGAAGCGGTCAACTTGCAGGCTCCAGCCCTTCGCCATGTAAAGGCTTTTCACTTGGTTCTCGGCTTGGTCGGCCAAACCCAATTGGGCATACAAGGTGATGCCGTGCCACACCCGTGCCAGCAAGATGCCGGAGTCCACATCATCCTGCACCTTGCGCCACTCACGTCCCCGATTGCCCAAGTCCGGCAAGAATTTTGCCATGGGTGAGTCCGCCACTTGGATGGCACGGCTGGACTTCAAGGCGACAAGGCGGCGCATACTTTCCGCATCCGGTATCTGGAGCGCCAACGTGGACACAAACGGGCAAGGGATTTGCAGCGTCTCTTGGAAGAAGTCACCGATAAAATCCAGCATTTGTGCCAGTGACCACTCTTTGGGGTAATCTTTGACCGACAGGCAACGGATGGCCTTGTCACCAATGGTGATGCCATCCTTGTCATGCAGCAGATTGGTTTCACGGGACACCACCTGGTCCCTGATCGGGATGCTGTCATCGTAAGTGGGTGGCTGTTGTTTGGACTCCCCCAGCTTTGCCGGGTTCAGCATCTCATCCAGTAGCTGGACTAAGCGCTGGGGTGGCATTATGCGGGAGGGGAAACCCGCAGCCCGCAACACCCCCGTCAGCCCATCCCGCAGGGACAGCGCATCGGTGATGTCATGTGCATCAGGCCCACCCGGCATGAACACCGCAAACGTGCAGCGGAAATTCCGCAACAAGTAGGTGGAGTCACTGAACAGCGATTTCCGCACACCTTGCAGCAGGTAATCCGCCCGCCGTTGCGCCATCCGCGCATAAATCGAACCCGGTTTGCGGGCGTCCACCCAGTATTGCAGTGCCGGGGTGATCTCCGGGGAGGCGTACAGGCACACCTGTAGCGTTGTGCCTGTCACGTACTGCTGGTTGAACAGGCCCAACAGCACCCGCGCCATTTCCTCACTGCCACCCGGTGAAGGGGGGATTTCAAGGATGAAGCCGTAACTTTTGGGGATGGCCTTGGCATCCATGAACGCAGCATGGAACTGGCTGTGGTAAAGCTGGGTTTCCGGGTCAAAGGAATAATGGTTCAACAGGTCAGCCAAGCCGTGTGTTTGGAGGTGCTGGTTGAAAACCGCGATGCTGGGGGGTGGCACGCCCCGCAGGACAGCCGCATCCGGTGTCACCCGCCGGTTCCTGAAGTCAAACAGTTTGCCCAGTGCCTGCAACATGCCCTAATCCCCCGCCATAAAGTCTTGTGCCTGCCCTTGGGCTTGTGCCGTGGTCATGGCAACGGGCGGTTTGCCCTTGGTGCTGGCCTTGTCGGCAGCCCCCCCAACAGGCCCCTTCTCTGTGGGGTGTTCCAGTGCCATGTAGCCGTTGGCATAAATGCTTTTTTCGGTGTTGGCACTCAGCGCCCACTGGCCAGCATCAGCCACGAAATAGCTGTAGCCTTGGTCATGGAACACCCCGTTGTTGTCCTCCCACGGGGCAACCCAGACACGCATCACTTGTGGCATGGAACGGATGGCAATGCCTTCAGGGATATACTGCGTCACCCGTGCGCCCGTGGCCTCCACCGCTTTGCCTGCCTTGCCGGGTGTACCGCCACTGCCTTTGAGTTTTTTGCCCAGTGCGGTCAAATACGAGTCTGACACCGACTGGCACTTGCCGCCCTGCACTGAACCACACGCATAACTGGGGCTGGTGCTGCACCCGGACAGCAATAAGGTGGCAAACGCCAAGCCCCATAAGCCCGCTGTTGCCGTTTTCATCATTTTCATGGCTATTGCCCCTTCTCTGGTTGTTGTGGCTGTAACCATTGGGTCAGGGCATCACCTAAGCCCGGCACAACCAGCCCGCTGTTTGTCACAAAAAAAGGTGTCCCCTGTATCTGGTGGGCGGCGGCATACTTCGCCACCCCATCCAGCCCCGTTGCGGCTTTGGCGCGGCAAGCAGTATTGCTTGACAGTGGCACGGGCTTTCCCGCCATGCCTGTCCCCAATGCGGCGGGCGGGTCAGCCGCGCACAAGATATTGAGGGTTTTGTCGCGGGATTCCGGGTGCAGGCCATCCAGTGGCAACATCACGTAATGCACCCGGATACCCGCTGTTGCCTGCAATGCCGTGTAGGCTTGCTTGCAGTACGGGCAATCCACATCCAAAAAAGCCACCACTTCCCTTTTGGCTTTTTCATCACCTACAGAAATGCGTGCCGCCGTGGGGATTTTGTCCCACTGGATGTTGTATGCCGCCGCCTGCAAGGCATCTTGCTGGGGTTGGGTCATGTCCTTCCCCGTCCCAAGGTCAAACAAATGGCCGACCAGCAAGATTTTCTTGCCGGGCTGCATGTAGAAGATGTTTTGGCCTGCGGTGACTTCATAGACGCCCTCCAACCCGGTAGTTTCCACGGACTTGACTTCCGTACTGGGGAGCAGCGCCCGGATATTGCCAGCCACATCCGCTGGGGCGGGTGCTGCCAATGCCGCCGTACTTGCCAACAAGGCCAACAGCACAAGGCTGCGGGTGGTTTTGTTTACCATGTATTGTCTCCTGTGCGGATCGCCTTGCCCGCCTGCGCTTGGTCGTCTGCGGTCACAATCGGGGTGGTGGCCCGCTGGCCTGCCGCCATTGCCACAACAGGTTCGGCATCAATGTCCAGCCCAGACAGCAGGATCACGGTCACATCCCGCCCTGCGGACACTTCCAAAATGGGGAAGGTCTTTTCTGCCGCCTTGATGTAGTAATCCGCCAGCTTGTTCATGGCAGCACCGGAGCCGGAGGTCAGCCCAAACTCCAAGGCTTGGTTGGGGGACACGCTGGTTACAGCCCCCGTACCTGTTTGGGTGACAGTGGTGGCGGCTTGCGCCAAGCCTTGCCCAATACCGCCCAAGGTGCCTGCCAGCATGGCATTGGCAATCAATGCCCCCTGTTTGGACACCAAGTTGCCACGTACACCCGCCTTGCCGTCCTCACCCGCAATGTAGGCATCCAGTTTGGTGTCAATCACCGTGCCATCTTTGAGGACGCAGGACATCTTTTCGGTACGCAGGTTGACCCGTTCAGAAGAAATGTCGCCGTATCCAGAAGCCAGTACGTGGCACTCCTTCACTTTCGACTTGAAGCGGTTGGGCAGGAAGGCATTGTCCGTCACCACCAGTAAGACGGGGTGCGGGTTCTGCTCGGCATTGCCGCCCGTGGGTGCGTCCAATGACGCGACCAGTTGCGCCTTAAAGAAGGAGCCGGAGGGGATGTAGGTTTTGGATTTGGGGCGCTCACGTTTCTGCGGGAGTGGGCGGCCTGTTGCCGCTTGTTGCACGGCAACCGCTTGGGGGGCAACCAGCGGGGCGGTTGGGTTGTCGCCCAGCCCTTGGCCGGGGGGCTTTACCGTCGGCGCGGCTTGCCCAGTATCGCCAGCATCAGTAACTACCGGGGCATCATCAGCGCCATCCACCACCACATGCACGATGCTGCCGCTGTCATCTTCCAGCGGCAAGGGTGATGGTAGGGGCGCGGCTGCGCCATCACCCGCCATCCCGCCCACGGGCAGTGCTGGCAGGTTGCCACCAGCCCCCGCAGGCAACGGCGGGACAATCGCATCCAAGGGGCCACCCAGCACGCCCGCCGGTGCTGCGGCCTTGCTGGCGGTGGTGGCAGCATCCTGCAAGCCCTTGACCGTATCTGCCTGCCCCTTGAGTTGCTTGTTCAGTTCCTCATTCTCGCGCTTGACCTGCTGCATCTGCTGCACCACCGCCTCATTGGCACGGCGCATTTCCTGCAAGGCCGTATCCGCCTTGGCTGTCCATAACTCCTCCCCGCTGATCTTGCGGGCAACAGCCTCCACCTGTTCCACCTTGGCGGTGGCGGTTGGCAGGGTTTCCGCTGCTGGCTTGCCGGGGTCAGCCAACCACATCAGGAACAGCAGCACGGCAAATACACCCAAACCACCCCCAAACAGCAGCAGCTTTTGGCGCTTGGCAGCACTGCCAGCATCCGGGACACTCATGCTCATTGCCCAACCTCCTTCACCACGTAAACGTAGGTGAACTCGCCCGCTTGCAGGATCGGGTTCTTAATGGCCACCCCCAGAATGCCCGTGCCTTGGAACTCACTTTCTACCGTGCGCATCTCAGAACCCGTGCGGTTGGTCAGGGTATAGGTTTCACCTGTCAGGGTGTCGCCCTCATACGAGGCTACCCGCACATACTCAGCACCCGGCCACAAGGGCTGTGGCTCATTCAGGCCACGCGCCACATCGTAGCCGGACACATCCTCCACGTTGGCTGCCATCACCTGCATCAGTGCCATCACCTCACTGGGCAGTGACTGGTCATTTTGGATCACCACCCGCCCGGATTTGGCCTTTTCCACCATCATGGGCTTGAGGGTGATAATTTCTGAAGGGGCATCGGACAGCGCCAAATCCAAGTTGAAGGTGCGCCCACCGTCGTCGGTGACAAATGCCGAAAACTGCCCCTTGCCACTGCCTGCCTTCTTACGCTTGACCTTGCCCCCACCGGGCAGGTCAAGCTCATCCAACACTTTCTCCCCACCCTTGTAGCGCACAAATACCTGCCCATTGCGCTTATCCACTTGAAAGGTCAGCTCTTTGCCATCGGCAGAAAAGATTTGCTCGACACGCGCACCCAGCACGCTGATGCGCGTCAGCCCGGTACGGGACAGTTGTGCTTGGATGGTGTCGCCGTCATTGGCGGTAAATTCACTGGCCTGTGCCGCCACGGCCAGCAGCAAGGTGGCAGTGGCAAGCAGCCACGCCAAGGGTCGGGTCGCTTTTCTCATGGGGTAGCCCCTCCGGGCTTTTTAGGTTCATTCAACGGGTCATTGGGTTGTGCTTCCTTGAACCCGGTCAGGTAGATACGCCCTGCATCAAGGCTAAATTCCATGCGGTAAAGCACTTGGCGGCTGGAAGTCGGCTTGTCGCCCACCCACGTCTTAAGCGTGCCTTTGATGGCAACCACCGGGCGGTTGTCCCCGGTGTGGTACTCCAGCGGGTAGAACGCCTGCGTGACGTTCTCCGCCCGCATTTTCGAGGCGGAAGCCTCCAGCTCGGATTTCAGCAAACCTTGGATGGAGGGGTGGGTGATGGACATCAGCCGGTCAATGTTATAGGCCGCGCTTTTGGGGTCACTGGTCAGCGCCAGTTGCGCCACATAATCGGCGGTCATCTGGTAATACTCAGGTGATGCGCCTGAATCAGCCACCCAGTACGGCTTGGTTGCCGTGGCGGAGGATGGGGGGATGAAAATGGTCTTGGTCGAGGTGCTTTTGCCAAACACGGTCAGCACCAGCAGCACCACCAGCACGGACAGGATGCCTGCCACCCATTGCCAACGGCGCATCCCAGCAAGTGCCGTGCCAATGTCCTTCATTTGTTTGTCGCGGTTCATCCGATGTACTCCCGGATATAAGACGGTGGCGTTGACTGCATCTTGGCAAACCCCAGATACCAATACAGGGCGTGCAGCATGTAATACGCACCCCGCCCGGCTTTCAGTTTCTGCACGGCATAGCTTGCCAACAACCCCAACACGGCCCCGATGAAAAACCAGCCCATGATCAGGCCGATGCCAATAGGGGCAACCATTGCCATGAACTCGTCCATGTCCCAATAAAATGCCTTGGGCGGCGCATCCAATAAACGCGGGATGTAATACTGGCCTAATGCCCGTTGCTGGCTGTCACTCATGCCGGACTCCTGATAAGTGGCCCCCCTTTCATAGCAAGGCCACGGTTAACCTCACCTAAATGGCCTAAAGGGTGGCAGTGGCAATGCCTTCCAGCACCGCAGGCCCGAATGCCACGAACAGCGCGAACACGATGCCGGAAATGGCCGGGATCGGGCTGGACTTGGCGACACCAATGCCAAGGCCAAGCACAAAGGCGAACATCGCAATGGCCTTGCCCAGATAACCGGAAACCCAGTCCTTGAGCTTGTTGTAGATGCCTTGGAACTCGGTGGCGGTAGTGCCTGCATCCACGTTCAGTGCCAGCAGCACGAATGTCAGCGCCACAAGGCTGATGATGAGGGCTTTTTTGTTGTCCAGCGCCCAGAGCACCAGCCGGGTGCTGGTTTCATCCGCTTGGCGGGCCAAGTTGGCGGCAAAATTGCCGTAAGGTTGTTGTATGGCTATTGCCATTTTCATGCTCCTGTTTTGTTGTAGAAAAAATGGCTAGGCCGTGGCAGTGGCAATGCCTTCCAGCACCGCAGGCCCGAATGCCACGAACAGCGCGAACACGATGCCGGAAATGGCCGGGATCGGGCTGGACTTGGCGACACCAATGCCAAGGCCAAGCACGAAGGCAAACATCGCAATGGCCTTGCCCAGATAACCGGAAACCCAGTCCTTGAGCTTGTCGTAGATGCCTTGGAACTCGGTGGCGGTGGTGCCGCCGAAGGCGGTGTCCACCATCACCACCAGCAATGCCAATGCCACAATGCCTGTGATGATGGCTTTCCTGTTGCCAAGCGCCAAAAGCATCAGCCGGGTGCTGGCCTCATCTGCCGCTTGCAGCCATGCTGGCGGTGGGTTTTGTCGTAGGGTGGCTATTGCCATGTGTCATTACTCCTGTTGTGTAAAAGCTGGTTGGCCCGTTAATATTTAATGTTTGGGGTAAGCGTAATAATCAAACCCACCTTCACTGGTCAGCGGTGCTGGTGCGGTGCTGTCCCCGTATCCCCCGTACCCGCCGCTGGCATCGCCATAGCCTGCCCCGCCATCCTTGGGTGTCGGTTGGGCACAGGGGTAGCCATTGCCGCACGTCACCCACTGCCCATCACACAGGCGCAGCCCAATACGGTGGTAGCCCGGCATGTACCAGTCAGGTTGGGTTTTGGGTGGTTCCCCCTGCGGGCAGGTGGCCAACACCCCCCGGCTGCTGTCGGGGTTCGGGTCGGCGGTGATCCCCACCGTCCGGGGTTGCGGCGTTGCCCTTGCGGTGGCGGGCAGGTGCTTGCTGGGGAGGGGAGGCACAACCCCATCCAATCCCCCGTTGGGTGCAACATCCCCGCCCCAATCAGGGTCAAGCAATTCCAGTTCAATCGAAGACGCTCCAGACAAGCTGTTCCCCCCCGCTGCTGGCTGTTGTGCGGCTGGTGGCCGTTTGCTGCCTTGGCTGGCCACCCCTGCGTCCACGCCCACTTTCGGCAGGTTGCACCCCGGCAACAGCAACAGGGGCAGCAGTACCAGCAGTGCCAGTACCATGCTGTTGCCCCAATGCCCTGAAAACCTTGTTTGCATACGTCATCCTCACATTGTCTTTTTTGGGGTCAGTGCCTGCGCCATACGCGCCTATGCCCTGCCAGTTGTAGCCGTAACGGTCAATGCCCTGTTTTAAAATCCACGCCCCGACATTCAAGTTGGTGCAGGCATCCATCAGCTCATCCTTGCCGATCCCATATTCCCTTAGCTTCGGCAACCACCAGTCATTGACCTGCATGAACCCAATGTCCAACGACCCGTTGGTATTTTGGGCAATGACCCGTGCGCGGTTGCTGGATTCGACCTGTGCCACCGCCCGCAACAGTTCCACCGGGACACTGTGGCGGCTGGCAGCTTCTGCCCAGCAAGGGGCATTGCCATCGTGGCTGCTGGTTTGCTGGCCGGCCCATGCCAGCGGTGGTAAGGCCAACAAAGGGGCAGCCAAGAGGATGGGCAGCGCCAACAGTGCGTTTCCTGCCATCATGCCTTGCCAAACTCCTCTTGCAGGATTTCCAGCGGGTCTTTGTCCGGCAAGCGCAGGCGTTGCATGTCGATGATGAATGCTGGGGTCGCGGTGATCTGGAATTGTTGGGTAATGTCTTCGGAACGCGCCAGCAGTTCCGCCACATCAGCGCCCTTTATGGCAGCAACAAAGCCCGCCGCCTCCAGCCCCACTGATTCCGCCACGGCAACCATGGTGCGTTCATCCGGCTTTTGGTTGCCCTCATAGATGGCCTTAAAGAATGCCGCCCGGAACGCATCACCCTTGCCCAATACCGCTGCCGAGTACCCGGCAGCAGCCAGTTTCAGGTCATCCGGGGAGGACACGATATGTACCGGGTAATGCTTGACCTGCGGGTTCAACGGCAGCCAGATGCCCAGTTGCAGCGAGAGCTTGTAGCAGTAGGGGCAGGCGAAGGAGAACACCCCCATAAAGGAGCGCCCACCCGTACCCGCCCCATTTGCCACCCCTACCAAGGGGAGGTTTGCCAGAAAGGACCCGGTTGTGCCCAATAAAAATGCCCGGCGTGACAACATCACTTGTCCCCCTTAATTGCCGTGACAGGCGGTTTCCAATCCTTGTCCGCCGCATCCGCCTTGTACTTTTCATAATTGGCGGATGGCGGCATACCGTCATCACATACGTCCAGTTCAGACCAGACGTAAAAAGGCTTGCACGTATCCCCGCCCTTGTCATCGGCACAGTCCTTGTAAGTTTTTCCTTTGAGTGGTACCAAATCCTGCCCAATCCCACCTTTGACCCGTGCGCATTTGCGCCCGCCGTTGTCTTTTTCCGAGTAGCGCGTGACCAGTTCCGCCGTCACCCGTAACGGGTCTTGGGAAAGCGTCTTTGCCTGCCAATCCTTTTCCATGTCCTCCGGGGCCAGCCCAGCCGCCTTATCCTCCCCGTTGACCACTTCCATCATGAAAAAGGTGGGCGGATGGCGTCCACGGGCAGTGCTGGCAGCAGGGGGTTCCCCACCCGCCGCAACACCCCACCCCGTGGACGCCATGCCCACAAGCGCTAGGGAGGTGAAAATCCGTAAAAAAGTTGCCCACTTCATGGGTGTGTACCTCCGTTCTGGTAATACCGCTGCACTTTGTCCACGACAATGCCGCCCTGTTTCTGGACAAGGCCGTTAACTGTGGAAGCATCCGGCACTTTGACGTTCGCTAGGATTTCAGCCATGAACTCCGACAAATCCATCGCCCCAAAGTCCAGCCGTTCCAGTTCATCCGGGGTGAACCCGGAACAGTTGGGGCTGTCCCCACCGCCCCAACCCTTGCCAAGCTGCGGCCTGCCTTGTTCTTGGATGATCCGCGCCAACCGTGAGTTGAAGCAGCAATAGCTTTGCTTGCGTTCGTAGCAATAACCCAAGAACCGGCCACTGCAATAAGTGCCGACGTAATGGCAAAGGTTAGAGCCGCGTTTCATCTGCAAATAGGCTTCATCTTCGGTACAGGACAAAAACTGCATCAGCAGGTAAATCCCTACCTGCAAGGCAAAAGAGGCGGGGTCAAAACCCACGAAAGCAAAGCCCGTACCACTGGTGTAGCTGATGGTCAGCCCGTAGAAGCTCATGGAGGTGGACGGGGTAGGGTTCCACGCACCGGATGCCCATGCATCAACCGCCTTTTGCGTCATCCAGTTGTTGCCCTTCGAGAACATGAAGTCGTACATGTAATTGCTGCCCTTCTGGAAGCTGTAATCCAGCAGTGCCTTGCCACCGGCTAGGGCAGCACCCATCAGGATGCTTTGGTTGCTCTTTGCCCCGCCTTTGGATTTGCAGCAGTTTTTCAGGCCAGACAGCTTGATGGAGCAGCGTTCATCCGTCCCCTTGAAAATTTGCATATCGGAAGACAGGTATTGCCCTGCCTCCCGTGCCACCTCCATGCCTGCAATGGCTTTGGCAAAATCCGCATCGGGTGGGTTGGAAGAGTCGAAACATTTGCCTTCCAGACAAAATCCCTTGTTGGAACAGTCTTCGGTTGTCGTCGTCGTTCCGGGCGTATTGCACAAGTATTCAACATCCCAGACTTGGCATGTGCCGTTGGGGATTTTATCGACGCAGGTGCTGGCTGCCTGTTTTTTACAGCCCTTGGCCTCCAAATCCTCACAACTGTTCTGGCGGTTCCCAAGGCAGGTGTAGGTATCCTCCCACGCCCAACAGTCCTTGGTGACATTTAGCCCATTGATGTTGCGTGTGCCCCCAGCTTCTGTGCATTTGTGTTCAGCAAGGGTACAAGTGCCGTTGGCTTTTTCATCCACACACTGGGATTCGTCGATGCGGTCTTCCGTCAGGGTGTAGGAGTTGTCCAGTTTGATGGTGTTGGTGGGTGTCGGGGCAACGGGGTCATCGCAGCGGAAGGTGCGGGTGTGCCGCATACAGCCCGTACCGAACATTGTGTCGGTTTGGGCGCATACTGCACTGGCCTGTTGGCATTTGGGTTGCAGGTTGATGAATGGTTGGCAATAGTTGACCGCATCAGGCTTGATGCACGTATACGTATTCCGTTTCCCCCAGCATGTTTTGCCAATGCTGGAAAGACAGACACTGCTTCCCTGAAAGGTTTTGCAGGGTGTGACAACAGTCACACCCGACTGGTAATGGGGGTCACTGGTAAGCCCCGCCAAACATACCGTACCTGTTTTGCGGCAATCCACTGCCGTTGCAGAAATGGAAATGGCACTGAGGGAGGCGGCAAGGAGTAGGGTGATGCAGGCCCTGACAAGTCCCATCATTTTGTCCTGGCCTCCAACCCCTCACACCCGCCACCTGTTGTGCATGAAAAGATGGGGCTTGTGTTTAAATTGAATGAATTGGCATTGGCATAGTGCCCAATTGATACGCTTGGGTTGTTACAATAGTAATTCTCAAAGCTCATGGAGCAGGAGCCACTTGAGTTGCAGGTGATTTTCGCACCAGCCGGGTTATAGCTGATGCCTGAAAGGAAGCTGTTAACACTGGAGATGGTCTTTGAGTAGCTGTAGCCGCAACAGTCATAGTGGCTAATGGTGGCTGAACTTCCATTGCAGGATATGTTGACCATGCAACAAGAACCGCCTCCCGCTATGCACGTCTTGCTGACGGGGACACACTTCAGTTCTTGCCCTGTGACATTACAACTGACGCCTGCATCATCACATGACAAGGTTTCATAGGCATTAATGGTCTGGTCACATTGGTAATTGGCGTCAGCATCAACTTTGACCACCCGCCCCACCGGGCAACGTTCCTCTTTTGGTTCCAGCCACTCCTCGCAATGCTCCACTGTTTCAATGCCGGGGATGGTTGTCTCTACCGTTGTACAGCCGCCAGTGCCATTGCCACCTGTCAGCCCTGCGAGTGCGCCACGGTTATCCTTGGTGATCCCCTTTGACAAGTTGAACAATGCATCATTCTTTTCCAGCGGGTACTGCGGCCTGCTGCCACCAAGGAAGTTGATGGCATTGCATTCCTGCCCACCGAACCCACTGGTACTGGATGTGGTGCATCCGGCCTGCTTGCCCAGCCCATTGCCAGACAGGTTGGTTTTCCCGCTACCCCACAACCCCGCCTCACTGGGGCTGCTGGTAAACCCCGGCACATTCCCGGTTGCACCCGCGCCATTAACCGCAGCATTTGCAGCCGCACCCCCCGCCGCCATGGCCGCGCCCTGCTGGAATGCGCTGGAGGTGTCCAAGTCAGCCCGCGCCAGCCCTGCCACCAACAGCAACAAGCACAGGAAAGGCAGCAACCACAACACGGGCCTGTTCATGGCTTCTCCCCCAGCGCTTGCAGGTAACGCGCTGATGCCGCCTGCCAGCCTTGGTATCCGCCCAGTTTGCGCAGTGCATAGGCCAACGTCACATCACCACGCACTGACACGTAATCCGTCCCCAGATCACAGGCGCTATCCCCATCAGCGGGCTTCTTGGCGATGACGAAGGTGGGGACATCCTGTACCCCATAAGCGCGGAACACATTGGGGTTGACCTGAAAGGTACTGTCCCCTGCCTTGTCGCCCAACACGGATTGGATCGCCTTGGTAGTGCTGGTAAGGGAACCGTCAACCATGCCGCGCAGCACCAACACAGCCCCCGCTTTGTCCGCTTGCCGGGCGAGGTTTTGCAACGTTTCCTTGGGCATCGAGAAAGACACCAACACCAACAGTTCCCCATCCTTTTTCAAATCAGGGAACAATGGCTTGCCCACTTGCGCGGACAGCTTGTCCAGCGCACCCGCTGGCATGGGCGGTACGAGCACGCCTTTCTTGAAGGGACGGGCATAACCTGCCACTTTGTTGGGCTGCAATTCAGGGGAAGACAGCGCCGTGGTGGCCTTACCCGCAGCAGCGTCCACTTGGCTGGCACTGGGCAGCACCAGCGGCTTGTGCTGCTGTGCAGCCACTTGTGCATCTGTCGGCATTGCAGGTGTCCCTTGTGCCCATGCGGGCAAGCCAGCGGCAAGGCCAAGCGCAAGCAAAAACAGTGTGGCAGGTATCAGTACGGTAGGGGATGCTTCCTTCATCATGTCAGAACCCTATGCCGCCTTGGCAGCAGTTGCGCTTCCTGAAAATCATGTAAGAAAAGTCTTCGCCCTTGTACGGGAACTCCTTGCCCGCACCCCAAATGGTGGTGGTGCGCCCGTAAGGCTGGCAGCACTTGCCCGCAATCTTCTTGGTTTGTGGGATGGGGAACAGCATCTGGTACTTGTAATTGGCCTTGTCCATCTGCAAGCGCGGGAAATAACCACACAACCCGTCACTGCCACTGGCCGACCAGATCAAGCCTTGGCGGTGCATTTTTGCGGTTATCCGCTGTACCAGCAGGCTGGAGGCTTGCACCCCACCGATGTGGTGTTGCACATGCCCGTTGAGGGGATACATCGAACCTTGGCAACCGCCACACCAAAACAATTCCGAACGGGCAAAACCCGCCGTCGCCTGCACACAATCGGCGGCACACGCGGCTTTGGCGGGCAGGTTGGCAAACAGGGTGGCATCGGGGTTGATGATGTAGGTCAGTTCGTCATCCACCCAGATGGGGTCAAGTTCAGTCAGGTAGGCAATGTCGAACGGTGACTTTTCAAGGCAGGCATTATCAAGCAGCACCTCCAGCCAATACAGGATGGGGTTCACGTACCAATGCACTTGGTAAAAGGAAGACACTGGCGCACCGTCTTCTGGGTCATCCCGCCCCGCCTCCGGCGCATCAAAACCGGGGTCAAGGTCTACCCCGCCGAGGGAGGTCAGGCAAAACGGCTTGCGGGCAACATCCACTTGGCGCACGGGTTCCCAAAAACTGACCTTGACACCAATCCGGGCACTGCCATTCCCTGTACAGGCACACAGCACACCGCCGGGGTTGGGCGTATCCTCCTGATCCATGCTCATGAGTTTGGCCCCACCGATGGTTATCGGGAAGATGCACGACCAGCAAATGTCCGTGATGGGGTTGGCGAATTTGCCTTCACAAGTGGGGGCTGCTGCCCATACAAACTTGGCGGTTGCCAAGAGGGACACAGCCAGCAGTAAGGCGGCTTGGCCTAATTTCATGGCTTGCCCCCAGCATCTGGCAAAACAACCGTGTCAATGCGCAGTTCTGTGTCGGATAGCTTGTCTTGGTATGCCAGCGCAGGCACTTGGGTTATCTGGAGCCTGCCTGTCAGGTAGCCACCTTGGTCAAAGTAAACAGGACGTTTCCATTGGCGCATCAGTGCCATGTAAGAACCACCGACCAGCACCACTTTGACGGGTTTCTTGCTGTCTTGGTAATACCGACCAGCGTAGGCAACTTGTTGCTGGTCGGTGGCATCAATGAACAACAGCACCTTGCTTAGGCCAACATATTCCAGTGGGTTTACGCTTGTCCCAGCCTTCACCACCACGTCCCCATCCGCATCCCGTATGTCATTGGGTGCAGTTACCGATGGGTCGTAATAGTGCGTCCCCGCTTTAGTGGCGCGGGTGATGCCGGGTACTGGCACTGGGTTTTCGGCCGTCTGCTTGGCGGTTGCCACCATTGCTTTTTGCATGGCAGCAAGCTCACCTGAATCTTGTTTTGCTTGCAGGCGTTCACGGATCACATCCAGAAAATCACGTTCGGCGATGGGGTAGGTCTTGCCAAGTGCCACCCCAAGCCCCGTTTGGGCTGGCATAACAGGCAGGGCAAGGCACAGCAGGGGCACTGCTGCCCAAAGCCACACCTGTTTTCCCCTGCCCAAAACCAACATGATTATCTGCCCCAGCATTCTTGTTTAAAACTGCCCTGCGATTGTCCCAAGCATTAAAATGGCAAGCAATTTTTCACCCCGGCACAAAATCCGCGCCGTAGGCGAAAACTTGACAATAGGTAGAATTTATGGGGCGGAATGTGTTGTTTTATGGGGATGGCGGGCAAAAAAAACCCCGCACAAGGCGGGGCCGGTAGGATAAAAACAAGTGAAGGGATACAAAGGATGAAGCAGGCTTACGCCTGCAACATCCGCCGTGCCAACGCGACTTCAACACTGTCCCCGTTAGGGTTCAGCGAATCCAGCCCACTGTCCGGCATATCACCCGAGGTGCTTTGGCTGACAGCGATCTTCTCCGCCATCAACGCCAAACACGCGGTTTGTGCCGTTTCTGCATAGCCAAGGTAGTAAACGTCAACGTCCAACCGCTGGCCAATCCGCCATGAGCGGCGGGCAGCTTGCTGGAGCGTATAAACATTGTACCCGGTCTGAAGGAACACAATTGCCGGGAACTCCAGCAAATCCAGCCCCGTTTTCACCAGTTCAGGGTTACAAACCAGCACGTCGATACCACGGTCAACGCGGTCGAGTATCCAGTCCTCCCTTGTTTCAGTTGAAACGCTGGAGCGCAACACGTCGGTTTTCAAGCCTGCTGCGGACAGCAATACTTTGAGCCGTTGTGCGGTGTCCTGCTTGCCCGTGTAGCTGGTATACACCAGTACACGCCGCCCTTTAGCCTTCTCTGACTTGCAAATCTCCAGCAGCTTTTGCTCCTTGGGGGTCAACTCATCAGCACCATACAGTTGCGGGACACTTGCCAGCACCTCGCGTGTACGCGGGTGGTACACCGTCTCATCACGGAAACACGTTTCCGGCCAGCGCAACAAGGCATTCAGCACCACACCCAACAAGGTTGTGTCGCCTTTTGCCAACGCCTTCTTCATCACTTGGGTCAGTTCTTTCGAGAAGCCTTCGTAGGCATTGCGTTGTTCACCGTCCATCCCCACCTCAACGTAATGCTCCTTGTACGGTGGCAACACGTCCCCACCGATGTCCTTGAGTTTCAAAAACACCGTGTAAGGCAGGATGAAACGGCAAATGCCAGTCGGGCCGAAGCCCGGTGCTTTGGAGGTGCGCTGCGAGTCCTTTTCCCCGCGTGAGGTTTTATGGCTCCCGCCCGTTGTGCTTTTGAACACATCTTTGAGGATACCGTGGTCACGCATGAAGCCCATCACCGCACCACCCAACGAGCGGTTACGGTATTTGTAGCCATCTTCGATCATACGGCGTGGGTTTGCCCGCCACAGCAGGTGGAACAGGTCATCGGCATAGCCCCCCATCAGTGTGCCGGTCAGAAGGAGCACCTTGCGGGCTTTTGCTGCCAACACCCCGAAGGCTTGGCCTTGTGCAGAATCACCGTTCTTGAACTCATGTGCCTCATCAGTCACCAACAAGCTGAAATAACCATCGGGCAATTGCCGTTTGATAAACTCGGTTGGCTGGTAGCCGCCTTGCCCAAACGAAATCTCGGTCTTACCCAAGCTGCGTTCAATGCGTTCTGCCTGACGGTCATTGAAAACAAGTTGCCCGTTTTCATCCATCAAATTCACGAACTCATGGATATTGTCAGACAACATGCTACCCAGCATTTCCTCACCAAACGTGTCAATCAGGCGTTGTGCCGTCTTGTCACCGATGGTGGGGAGTTGCTTTAGCGCGTCAGTGACCAGCTTACGCTGGCCTTTGAGTTGCCCCTTACGCACTAATGTCCACAGTTGTTCACCGCAGGCATGTTCCACGCCGTTATCATCAACGTGCTTGTGGTTGCAGGCCAGACGTTTGTCAGGCAAGCCCCGCTCAGAGCCGAAAACTTGGCCTTCTGCATCACGGTAAACCGTGCCGCATTTGGGGCAAGCCAACAACTTACGGGCGTAAAACTCACCCGTTTCAGGAAAGCGCCCGCTGTCCAGCTTGTGGGCAAAGGCGTGCTTCCATTCATAGCCCATGCGCATCCGTACACGTCCCATGACGAAGTACTCAGGCGCATCATGGTTGCGCCCGGTTTTCACCATTTCACGCAATTGCAGCAGACGCGCCAAAGTGTCCGCACCGTTCAATACCCAAACGCGGGCATTGGGGACAGTATCCTTGATCTCACGCCGCCACTTGTAAACCAAGTGGGGAGGGCAGATGACCAAGGTGCGTGGGTAGCCTTCAGCCTGTGCCACCGCAGCAGTACAGATTGCTACCATGGTTTTACCCGTCCCCATCTCGCCGTTCATGATTGCGGCTTTTTCGCCCTGCCCGAACAGCAGTGCAGACAATGCTTGGACAGCTTCACGCTGGGCAGGGAACGGCTTACGCAACAGCCCATCCATCACCGCATCGCGGGCCGGGCAGGCATTTTCCGGGTGGAAGATGGGCGGGTTTTGTTGGTCTACGGCATCACGCAAGGCAGTGCCGAAGTCTTTTACGAAGTCTGCCAAGGAAATGGCAGGGGTGGTATTGGCGATGGTAGTCACGGTGTTTCTCCTTAAAGGGATATTTGGGGAGAAACATCCCCATGGGAGTGCATCTCCCAGAGGGTTAAAAATAAAAAAGGCAGTAAAAGTCCGGTAAGGGGCAAAGTGAAGTAAAAGTACACCACCAACACACCCGAAGGTGTGCCGCCCTGTGCTGGTGGCACGTCAGGGCTTTATAGGGTTTGCTGCAAAACCGTAAGGATTGGCAGCTAGGGCGTGTTCAGGGTGGAACACTACACATAGGAAACCTTGCCGCCCGGCACTGGCTAACCAGTCACCGGCTGGCAAGGCCACCACAATAATTTGCCTAACTTCGTCTTTGTGCCGCATGTATGGCTTGGTTCAATTTTAGGAAAACTTGGCTACCAGTAGGTTGTTCGTCTGCTTGGGATAGCCGCCCATCCTTTGGTACCCTACGTTAGGGGTGGGATTTGTATACTGGCGTTGCAAGGGAGTACGTGCTTGGCATGGATGCCTTCACTTTCTAAGAATCCTAAAAATAACGCACCTGTAATGGAAAGCATCATGGAAAATAAACAGCAAGGAATGACATTGGTCGAACTGATGGTCACACTGTCAGTGGTTGCCATACTGGCCTCTATGGCTGTCCCCTCAATCAGCGGCATGATAGAAAGCAACCGCCTGACCGCCCTCAATAACCAAATCGTGTCCGCCATCAACTATACCCGTGGTGAAGCCGTCAAACGGCGCTATAATGCCGCCATGTGTGTACGCAACAGCAGCGGTTCTGGTTGTGCCACCTCCGGTAATTTTGACAGTGGGTGGATCGTGTTTGTCGATTGCAACGCCAACAGCTTGGTTGACACCACCAACACCTGTGACCTTGATGGCAACGGTACGGCAGATGCGCCTGAAGCCATTTTGCAGGACAGTGTACCCAGTGCCACCAATGTTTCCATCACGGACAGCAGTTCGACCCCCCAGATGATCAACTACCTGCCCAATGGGAAAGTTTCCAATGCGGGCACTCTCCGCCTGATAACCAGTTCCACCACCCGCTACAAGATCACAATGGATGCCTTTGTGGGGCGGGTAAGTTCTTGCAAAATAGGCAATCCGGGTTGTATATCCTGAGTAAATGAAGTCGCGTATCTCCAAAGTAAATTACGCCGGAGAAACACCACCCCGCAGGGAGTGATGCTCCCTGCAAGGGCTGGTTAAGTTAAGTGGCTCAAGCGGTTAGGCACTCACCCAACTGTTCAATGTCCAAGCCATATTCCACGCCTTGGAACTTGCCACGCAAAGGGTAAAGGCTAGTGATTTCAACCAAATGGACTTCATCAAGCCCATTGGCTTCATACCAATGCCCGACACGGGCATCACCAGCCGGGAACAGTTCGCTGAAAACTGCCAACCCTTTCCTGATAGGTTGATGGTAAGTAGGCCATTGGTCGTAGAGGAAAAACGTAGAAAATGAGCCATTGGTGACTTCAAACAGCCATTGGTTCCAACGTTGTTTAAGCACAGTTTGCCCCCTCAATTTACGGACACGTAAACCGCTTTCACGGTGTACCGCCCACTCATGGTCGGCCAATACGATGGTTTCATCCAACGCAGTGGGTTCAGCATTCCAATGTTCAGGTTTCATGCAACACCCCCTTGCTTACGCTTTTTCCGGTAAAACGGGTCACAGCGGGCAAGTCCCGCCCGTGTCAGCGTGTAATACGCTTCCCCGTCGGTAACGGCATCGGTTTTGTGTTCGACCAAGAATTGCAGGAGACGGTCGCTTTCCGCCCTTGAAAGGTTTGTGCCTTCAACGGTTTCCTGCCAAAAATCCCAGAAATCCTGCGGGTCAGCACTGGGGAGATGATCCATTGGGACTGCCTGAAACTGGTATGTGACACCTACGAATGTGGTGATGGTGATTGCCGCACTCATGCTTCACCCCCTTGAACCAGAAAATACTGGCTTTCGGTGATGGCACTGTCCGGCAACATCCGCCACAAGGTATCCAGATAGGACACGATGAAATCATCGCGGCCTATCAGGGAGTTGGCATCCCAATCCTCCAATATCTCCATATTGCATTGGAAGACGTGCGATCCGAAGACCAACACTGCCCTACCAACATCAACGATGGATGTGCCACTCAAGTCACATTTGCCAACTGCCTCAGTTGTCCAAAGCGGCTGGTCGGGTTGGTAATTGAGTAAGCCACCCAACACAGTGTTGGTGGATACCCCATCCCTGTTAAAGACAAACAGGCGTTTAAAGTTGCCATCTTGGGCAACGGCTGCCCGGTATTGGTGATTCATGATGTTTCTCCAAAAGTAAAAGCACACCGGAGAAACACCACCCGCAGGGAGTGATGCTCCCCAGCAGGGTTGGCCGAACGTTAAAAATCACCGGATCATCAGCATGTCCCCGTAGGTAGGGCTGTTGGGGGTGAAGTCGAGGGCGCGGATCACCGGCACGAACACGTCAGTGTCGATGCGTTCTTCCGTTTGTGAGCCATCAAGGTTTTCATGGATGCGGGTTTCAGTGCGTTTTTCTTTGTGCGTGCTGCCCTTGATCAGGTACACACGCCCATCGTCGGAACGCACCACACCACCCACTTGCCCTGCGGCAAGTGCCAATGCCGTGTGCCACCCCGTCATCTGGCGCAGTGGTCGGCGGTTGGCTTGGGCAGCAGCCTGCTGGAACAACCCGGTAAACTGCTGTTCCAGCGCACCTTGGTGCTTGGCAAGCTCCTGTTGCAGTTGCGCCGCATCCAAGGATGCCGCAGCAAACTTGAATGGGCGGCGGGTCTCAGGCACGGCAGGGACGGTATAAGGCTGGAAAAACCACGTTTCAGGCAGTTCGTCTGGCACAACATCACCCACCCCAATAGCCAGCAGGTGCTGGCGCAAAGCGGTGTCAATATTGCCATTACTGCGCTGCTTGATGCCAAACAGCACGGTTTGCTTGAACTTGTTGGTGGCAGCGCAGAATACCTTCACTTCCCGGAAATGGGTGGCAACCCAAGCCGACAATTGCTTGTCGTAACTGGTTGAGGGCAGGATCAGCACCATCACACCACCAACCTGTAACAGGCCGTGGGTGCGTTGGTAAAAGTGCTTTTCCAAGCGCGGGCGGCTGTCCTTGAACAGGCCGTTTGCGCCATTGCCTTCATCGTCTTTCACCATATCCCCGTAAGGCGGGTTCAGCCACAGTAGGCCAAATGAGCCGGGGGACACAACGCAGCCATTGAAATCACCGTGGATACAGTGATCCAGCACGGTTTTAGCGTGCCAAGCGCGTTCAGCGTCATATTCAATGCCGAAGGCAACGGTACTGTCTTTGCCCAATGCGTGTTTGCATTCAGCCAGCGCCACACCTTCACCCGCGCACGGGTCAATGATGCGCAGTTGGCCTGCCCCATCCTCTGACGCAACAAGTGCGGACAAGGTGCGGGCAATGGTCACATCATCAGTGGGGTAGTAACCGTTTTTGATAAAGTTTTGCGCAAGGCGCGGGAACATAAGTGCTTTAGCCATGATAGTTTCTCCTGAAATGGATTTGGGGAGAAACATCCCCGTGGGAGTGGTTCTCCCAGAGGGTTAAAAATAAAAAAGGCAGTAAAAGCCCGTGAGGGCGAAGTGAAGTAAAAGTACACCACCAACATACCCGAAGGTATGCCGCCCTGTGCTGGTGGCACGTCAGGGCTTTATAGGGTTTGCTGCAAAACCGTAAGGTTTGGCAGCTAGGGCGTGTTCAGGGTGGAACACTACACATAGGAAACCTTGCCGCCCGGCACTGGCACGCCCATTGCGCACGAGTCACCGGCTGGCAAGGCCACCACACCCGAAGGTGTGGTTAATGCCCAATGTTAGGTGCAAGTGGGCAAAAGCCCACTTGGCAACCAACCGCGCCTACAGTACGGAGCAGTAGGCTGGTTGGGTCATTGCGATTGTAACACTGACCGCGCAGCTTCTGCATTCAGCGGCATTCAGCGGCATCAGGCCAACATACGTCGGCTTTCAGCTTTGCCATTGACGCCGTGGTGCAGGCGCACGCGGGAACCCGCATCCAAGCCAGCTTGGACGCTATCGGCATCCAGATGGTTAGCCTTGCGCGGCTTGTGGCTTCCCAGTTTGCCGTACTTCTGCGCCATCCAATTTTTTATGTCTTGGTCTGGTGCGGGTGCGGAAAATTCACGGACAGCCACTGCCACATTGTGCAGCCAGCCTTCCACAAAGGAGGCCGTTGCCTTACGGGCATCCTCCCGCGCCCACTGGAAGCGGTGTCCATGAAGTTCAGCGTCCCACGCCGGGTCG
>NZ_JAQTLS010000026.1 GCF_028714775.1 Thiothrix sp.
GCGGCACGGGCAAATCGTTCCAGTCCAAACGCCTGTTGGGCAGCGCGGTACAGGCAGGCATTGGGGTGGATGTGTTCGATGTGCATGACGAACTGGACGGCATCCCCGGCGCTAACGCCTGCCGTTACTCACAAGCCACCGGCTACGGTTACAACCCTTTGGAGTTGGGCACTGACCCGCACACGGGTGGGGTCAACCGCCAAACCGAATACCTGCTGGGATTGGTGCGTGAAGCCTCCCCACAACTGGGCATCAAACAGGAGATGGTCTTGCGCAACCTGCTGTTGGACACTTACGCGATGGCAGGCATTTACCCTGACAACCCGCAGACATGGCAGCGGCATAGCATCACCGAAGCCCAACGCAGGCAATTCACCGATGCCCGCAATTACCAAGCTCTCAAGCAGTATTACCCGACGCTGGATGACTTGAAAAACTACGGGCGGCGCAAGCTCACCGCCCTCACCATCGGTGGTGACAACAAGTGCATCAGCGCACTGGAGCAGCTTGCCCGCCATTACAAACGCCTGAATGCCCTGCAAGGCAAGTACGCCAAGGCCAGCAGTGATGATGAGTTGGATAAATTGGGCAAGCAGCTCAACACCAGCAAGGACAACTGCACCAGCAGCTATGCCGCCTTCATCGGAGCCATGCAGACCGGGCGGGAACTGGAGGACATGCTCAAGTATGATTCGGCAGATACCTTGGCATCCGTGCTGCAACGGCTGGAACTGCTCAATTCTGCCGGGATATTCCGCGCCAACCCACCACCGTTTGGTGACACCCATGCACGGGTACACCAGCTCAGGTCACTCACCGATGAACAGCAAATCTTGTTTGTAAAACTCCGCCTGCGTGCCATCTTTGAACGCCACAAGCAAGCTGGGCCAACCCGCAGCGGCACGGAAGTGCGCCACATTATCTTTCTGGACGAGGCACATAAGTTTTTTAGCAAGGATGGCAGCGACATCATCAACGTGATAGCACGGGAAGCCCGCAAGTTCGGCATTGGCCTGTGGTGCGCCAGCCAAAGCCCGAATGACTTCCCGGAAAGTTTCCTCACCAATGTCGGTGCAACCCTGATCTTGGGGCTGCACCCCTCCCATTGGCAAACGGCAACCACCAAACTGCGGCTGGGCAAGGACACCCTCAAATACATCCGGGCAAAGCAAGTGGTGGCTGTGCAGCTACGGCGCGAAGGGATGGCGGAACCGCCGTTTGGGAATGTCATCGTTGGGTGAGGCTACAGCCGTGAATTCAGCAAAGATAAAGCCCCTCATGTGTTCTCACTGATTGAAATTTACACACAAAGAGGAGTAAGCTGCCAACTCCCCAACGGATAACCAAAATGCGGGGCTGTTTCACTTCACGCTGACACTCACATTCGGGAGACGCGGCATCCCCCTGTCCGCGTCCCCCCTTTTCAGGCTTCCCCCACGATAGGAACACCGCCAAATATCCACAGGTACGCATGTTCCCTATAAAGCAAGTTGCCAATAGGAGAGCTTGCTCCCACTGGCAGGCTAACAAATACAACACAGCCTAATTTGACACGTTATTGTCACGCCAGAACATACGCGGCAGGATATTGCCAATATTCACGCTTCCAGCCACACCCGCCCCTGAGGCATTGTCATTACCCATCAGTGGCAAGCTCATCTTACCCACGCGGATTTCGACATACTGCTTATCGCAACTGTCCTTGTTGGCGCTGGTACACGCTGTGCCATCGGCAAGGCTAGGGGCGCGGAAGATAATCTGGGCAGCGTCCAGAATCTCATTCACACCCGCAATCACCGAACGTTCATTGCCACTTACCCGGTCGAGGTCAGCAACGGCTTGCCCGTTAAACAAATCCAGCACATACGCGCGGGCGCTGTTTGGTGGTGATTCGCAAGGGTCAGTCGATTCACCGGCATCCGCTGAGAAAGTAGTGAACACGACCTTATTGAGGAACGTCACCGCCGGAGCCAGCACTTTTTCACCTGTGTTCGGCAAGCTGTAATACCAACCATTGAGCGAGGTATCGGTCAGTATCAATCTGTCGTTACTCGTACCCGTCGTCCCCAGCTTTGAGGTATTGTCCGTACCATCGCCGTTGACGATGCTGACCAGCTTGGCGTCTTCCGTAATCGGGAAAATGCCGCTATCCGGTGCATCAAACGGGTTACGGTCGACTAGCATGTAAAAACGGTCTGCCCCTTGGTGCAACGGACGGGTACGGTAGCCACTGCCAATCGACAAGGTTAAGACCGCCTTACCACCGCTTTGCAGCAGCGCCACATCTGGCTCGTAGAAGAACATACGCTTGTTCAAACCGGAACCGCCCAGATTAGCAAACTCACTCAAACTCGCCTTGGTGTAGTTGTAAAGGGTCGTATCGGGTGAAACCGTGCCATCTTTCGTGTCTATATCCATATCCACCCGCCAAATATGACCGCCGGTATCGGCGAAATACAAGCGATCCAGAGCACCGTTCCTGTCCATATCCAGCACACGGATGTCACCCGGAATGCTGTCGAGCAATTTGGCGGCTGCCCCTGAAACATTGTCACGCAGTGACCAAATCAAAGCGCCAGTTTTGGCATTGACAATGTAAACATTGCGGCCTTTGCTATCCGCCGGACGGGTGTAAGCCGGAGACTGGGTATTGACATTATTTTTGACAGGATCGTAACCACCACCAAAGACCAAGACATCAATCAGGTCACTGGCATGGGTGGCGGCATCTTCCGGGCTATCATGGGCAACACGCATTTTTGCCATTGCCGGTTTTGACCACGTATAACCTAATTCACTGAAACCCGTTGTACTTGGATCAATGTGCCAGACAATTTTTGGCGTGTTCACGTCGGTAATGTCGATCATGTAGTATTCCTTACCGCCTTGGCGCAAACCAAAATACAGGTAAGTTTTGTAACTGTCGGCACTGTTAATCACACCGTCAGTGTTGCTGTCATACTGGAATTTCCACACGCTCACCGCGCCGTCAATACCCGAGATGTGTTTCTTGGGAATGCTGTTGTTGTAGAACGTGCTGATATTTCCCAGTAAGTTTTTCGGCATAAATGCCCATTTCTCAACCCCGGTACTGCTGTCAATCGCGTGCAGGAAACCTTCATTGGTACTGACGAACACCGTTGGGGTTGCCCCGGTATTGACCACGACGGGCTTACCGTTGAGCATATCCCCCATGCGGTTACGGGGTTGCCCATCTGCACCCACACCCCGTATATAGCTCAACCAATTGTTCCGGTCGGTGGTGGTTACGCTCGTACCCAATACTGGGCAGGTTGTTACGGAAGCAATGTTGACACAATTGACATTGGTGGTGGGATTACCAAGAACGATATGATTATTGCCTGAGCAGTCCTTGTACCAGCCTGCGCAACTGATCCCATCCTCAACACCGTTGTAAAAGTCCAGCAACGTATGCTGGGTGGTATAGGTTTGCCCCGCCACTAACATGGTGTTAGTCAGGCTGGTATTCGTGGTATCCAACTTATTGGTGGCACTGGTCAGGTCAGCCGTTGCACTGACATCGGTATACAGCTTGCGGCTAGCCGGAGCGGGCAGCTTGTTTGCTGCACCGCCCAAAGTGACATCCTTGCCATCCGGCGTGGTGCTGGCGCTCCATAAATCTTTGGCGGTATCCAAAAACTCACCTTTCGCATTAAGGGCAGGCGTACCATCAGCATTCACGATTTGACCGCTGCTATCGCGCTTAAACTTTTTCAAATTACCCGGCCAACGCGGCAGGTTGTTACGGTCAAACACCGGGATATACACATACTCGTTATGCGCCAGCAAGGTATTGGTATCAACCTGATAACTGGGTGAACTGAAGGATGAGGCAGACGCTGTTACCTTATTAATGATGCTGTTGAATGCATCCAACAAGGAAGCGGTATCGGTTGCCTCAAAGAAACCACCGACTGCCAATGTCCGCCAATAACTCAGGGGGTTCAGGAAGGAAGACAATACTTGCTGTTCCTGTTTATTAAAACCTTCCACCGCTAATGGTGTGGACATTAACTTTTTAAGCTCGCCATCTGGTTTATTTTGGGCTAACGCCTGCTTGGGCTGTACCGCTTTCGGCACTACTTGGGCAGCAGGTGCGCCGGATAATTGCAGCTTGGAGGAAGTCCCCGCTTTTACCTGTTTGAGGATGTCCTCAAACGCTAACTTTAAACTTTTTTCATCATTTGCCGCCAAAGCGCCATCCGATACGCTCGCCAATGCCTTAAGGTAATTTGTTGCATTGACATCACTCAAACCAAAACCGATAGTGAAGGTCTGGACAAACTGATCACCATCAACCGCAGTAGACTGGTCGTGGGTCGACAAATATTTGGTGAGTTCAGGCCCACAAGTCCCACTGTTGTAACCGTTCGGGCCATCCGTACACGTCCCCGCTATCATGTCTTTGACCTTATCCATAGAGGGGGGGAAAAAGGCCGTGCTATCTGGCGTGTCCCAAGTTGCGGGATACTCAGGCTTCCCATCCGACATCAGGACAAGATAATTGGATTGGCATTCATATTGGATAGGGGAAATATACGTAGCTGTTCCTTCAACAGCCCCGTCGCAGGTATATTGTTGGCATACTTGTACCGTACCGGGGTGAGGCGTATCCAAGCACCCGTAATTCTCACAAGTATTACTGGAACAATAACCACCCGTCGCATTGCCCGATTCGTCTACACCCGTCGATACCCAACAGCACCCATTATTGTTGATTACGCCCCAATTACAGACATCACGGGTTTCCGAATGGCAACTGTCCGGTACAACTGTTGCCCAGCATTCACCCCAATCTTGGACGCAATCGGTCGGCGTACTACAACCCGCATTGGGGTTCCACGTCAAAGTTCCCGTGTAGGTGGAAGGGTGGGCAGCACGGACATGATCTGCTGTCAAACGTCCCCAATCCGCATCTTCCCCCCGGTAATAGCGGCTAGCCTCATACAAAGCATCGACAATGGGGGTATAACCTTGCGCCGACCAGTTATTGCCAACATCTTGCAGGAATGACCGTACCGGCTGATTAGCAGAAGGGTTCGGCAGGTTATCTAAACCCGGATCAATTCTGGATTGGATTATATCCCAAGCACTGCCATTACCATCCTTATCCAAATCGACTGGCTTTACTGGAAAACTGACCCCACTGGCTGCATCCTCACCATGCCCGCCATAACGCATCAAACCAATATTGAGGTTACTCGGCACAGCAGACATTACCGATGTAAATACATTCTGTAACACCTTCATCCGGGTTTCAGTGCCAATTTTGTTATATTCCATGCTGCCAGAGTTATCCAGCAAAAACAGGATGTTAGGATTCGCTGACATATTTTGCGCGTAGTAAAGGTCGGTTTCATCCGCCATCAACACTGAGGCAAACCAGAGCGGGGCCAGCAACAGTAGCCAGCGCAAAGTACGGGATATATTTTTCATAATTGTTTTCCGTCTTTTTAGTTGGGGGAATCACCAACACACCGCCGACGCATTGTTGCTGCTGCCGTTGGCTAACTTGGTTCCCTAATGACCTGCCAATTATAGCTGCTATATCCCCAAAAAACACAAGCAGACGATGGCCTGACAGCAGTTCATTGGGGGGGGGTAAACACATAATTCGGAGGAAATTGGACGTTTTTGGAACGGCCTAAGTGCTTTTGCCCAAAAGGCCGACATCACGTCACACACATCGGTGACATTTATGAAAATTCCCCCACCATCTGACAAGTGGAAAAATAAGGGGGAAGCGTGAAACCCCTAATGCCCTGCCTCCCCCCAACCAAGGACTCTTGCGAAGATGCCTTCATTGTCATGGTTGCTTGGCAATGTGCAGGATACCCAGAAATGAACAAAAATCAATCTAATTGTAACTGTATCATCAAATTTCCGTCACCATCGACCTGTTCCAAAGCTGGGCAGGCTTTGGGGATCGCAGGGATGCATGTATGAGTGGGAAACCAGAACGCTGGCCTAAAATGGTGCTGATTGCAGGTCTGGTCATTTTTGATTGCAGGCCGCCGCATAAACTGCAACCTATGCGTCAACTTTTGGCCTTTTCCCCCGGAATTCCTTACGGCAAGAGCCTAGAATGTAAAGCAATAATTTGATAAGGGAGCGCCCGCAAGTGAGGATAGGGTTTAATGTCACTCAAGGAGTCCATCTGATGAAAACGAAAATTTGGGGTTTGGTTGCTATTGCCGTACTGATACCCACACTTGGCTTTTATCCATGCATGGCCGGTGAGGGGGACGATGACAGCGCGGCGGGTTCACTGGTTGACACCGCACAAAGCAGTGGTGATGCTGCCGGTATGGTCAGCGAGGGAAACGACGAAGGGGCACGGGCACAGGCGGGTTCTGGGTTTGACGGCAACGAAGCAGCAGACCCACCACCTCTTGTGGATTTACGCCACTGTGACCCACATTGTACGGTTGACCCCAACGACCTCAAGAAAGATGACCCACCTGCTCCGTCCTTAAAGCCATCTTACGTGCCACCACTCCCACCTTCTGAATAGGGTGGATATTCCATTTATGGGAGATGGTTAGGGTGGTTTTAGTGTTGAAGCCTAGGTGAGGAACTGGGTTAGGGAAAATGCGTTTTCTGGGTAATGACGCGCCATTCGGTCGGCATGATCGCCCGTCTACAGGTTGGAGGTCTGAGGACACAGACTAAGGAGTCGAAACTCCAGTTTACCGTGTGTAATTTCGGGTAGGGTATAATGAAGTGGGGCAGACCCTTACCTCCCCCCATCATAGAGGGGAGGTAAATGTGGCAGCTATACTTCTGGTCAGGGCATTGTTGCCCTACGTTTGATTGTTTTCAAAGTATCGAGTTTTTGCTTGCTCAAGCCCTTGAAACCTTGGGCTTCACGGTTCAACAACGCTTGGCCCATAACGGTAGGCAAACGACTTGATGCCAAAGCCTTCTGGGCATTATCCGCTTTGCTGGCTGTGACAATAGAGGTTTGCAAGGTTGTACTGCTGACGCTGACAGAAGGTGCTGCCATTGCGCTGCTGGCGGCAGTTTGGGTCAACGGGGTAAACACGCCACTGTAATAACTATTGGCAACCACCGTGTTATAAGCCGTCAAGCCAGTATTGCCCACGTTGGTTAGTGCCCAACTAAGTTCCTTGTTGGTATTGAACCATACCACTGCACGGATCGCAGGGTATTCGTTCATGATGCGGGTGTACATGTCCTGTACCCAAACTTCCTTGCTTTGGTTTGCGTCACTGTCGTTGCCGTCTTGCCCATAGGTAGGGTTTGGCACATCAGACGGTTCGGCGGTTGCCACTTCCGCAAGCATGATGGGTTTTGTCGGGTAGTTTGTCACCAACGTGGTATAAGGCACACTGAATGTTTCCGCAAAGCCTTTCCACTGGCTGAAACTGTAGTTGCTGCCCCAGTTGTAGCCATCCAGCGCCGTCCAGTCGACTAGGCTGTCACCGGGATAATAGAGGGTAATGTTGTTGTAACTGTCAACACTGGCATTGTTGGCGCACCACACCCATTGCACGCCAGTGACACCCGCAACAGCGAAGCGGTTGCGCAGGTACGCCCATGCTGTTTTCAGCCCATTAGGGTCATTGCCCCACGGATACCAGTTGCCGTTGAACTCATGCGCAAAACGGATCAGCACGGTTGGACGACTGCTGGAGGGGTAGGTGGCCTGCCAAGCCTTAAGCCCGCTGATCCAAGTGTCAATATAGGTATTCCACTGCCCGTTGCTGATTTCACCCAGCAGGTTAGCATCTGGACGGGTGGGGATGCTTGGCATCCAAGTAATCATGGGTACAGCATTGCGCGACACAATGTTGGTGGCTTGCACCGACAGGTTGCTCCAGCCCTGCTCGAAATTGGAGAACAGGTTAATCACCGCCAATGGTTTGGTCATGAGTGAATTCACGGAGTCGATGATGCCGGTATTCCAGCCGTCAGAATCCACATATGCGCCAACCATAGCGCCCGCACTGGGTATCTTTGTAAACTGGGCAGCCACGCTCTTGGCTGCGCCCATACTGACCGTGCAGGTTCCCGTGCCGCTGCACGCACCGCCCCAGCCGCTGAAGGTGGAGCCACTGGCAGGGCTTGCCGTCAGGATGACGTTGCTGTTTGCCGTAAAATTAGCAACACAAATGCTGCCACAATTGATCCCCGCCGGACTGCTGGCGACAGTGCCGGAGCCATCCCCTGACTTACTGACCGACAGGGCGTAGGTTTTCAGGGCAAAGGTTGCCCTAACAGACTTAGCGGCGGTCATAGAAACCAAACAGGTGGTTGATGTGCCGCTACATACGCCGCCCCAGCCGCTAAAGGTGGAACCGCTAGCAGCGCTTGCCGTCAGGGTGACGGAGGTATTTGCGGCGAAATTGGCAGCGCAGGTGCTGCCGCAATTGATCCCCGTCGGGCTACTGCTGATAATACCAGAACCTATGCCCGACTTGCTGACCGACAGTTTGTAGTTTTTTGTTGCACCCATGACGGCAGCACATGAGAAAATCATTATGAATACAATGAGCTTGGCGATACGCTTCATTTTGTCCCCCCCGCATTTTGTTGGACACTGGTAGCATAATAGTTTAATTTGCCAATGTCATTACCGATATAAAACAAATATATCGACATTAATTAAAAAATTGATCTGCGTCCACATTTACAGACTGGTGGGAAAAAGCTTTATCTCCCCTCAAACCTTCTTCGGATGGGCGAAAGCTGTCCGGTAAAATATTTCCCCAGACAGCTTTTTCCTTTAGCGTAAGTTTTACAGCCATCTGTACTGTGGAACACCAACCGCATTTTATGTAGATAGCCCTACTGAAGTCGTATTTTTAGGCCGCAACGGGCAAAAGCACCTAATACCGTAAAGTGCCCTAAACCACCAAGCCCTGCAATGGCAGGAACAGCTTCATACCATCCAGCGGCGATTCCACAAAGCCGTGGTGCAGGTAGAATTGCTTGGCTTGGTCAGACATGGCATGTACCAGTAAGGCACGCACCCCGACCTGTTGCGCGACTTGCAAGGAACGTAACAGGGCATCTTTAAGCAATCCCCCTCCCAAGCCCTGCCCCTGATAGCGTATGTCAGCCACCAACCGGCCTAAGATAAAGGGTCTGGCATATTACGACGGACTTTGCCGGGTGCAGTATCCAGCATGGCGCTACCTGTTGCCAACGCATAGTAGCCAACCACTGCGCAAGGGAAAGCGGGCAGGCGCATGGATAGGCTGTTTAGAAAACAAGCCGCGTGGGCTTGACTCCGCACAATTAGTTAGCTTAGGCTAACTATCACTTTTTAAGCAGTAGCCACACCGGGGTAATCCATGCTGACATCACTTGCTTCCAGTGCATCCCCCTTACCACTAGGAAAGTTGTTAAGCCTGCGTGGTCGGGCAGCCATTGTCACCGAAGCAGACGGCGGCATGGGCACGGCTATTGCCCAACGGCTGGCAGAAGCAGGGGCAGACATGCTGCTGTGCGGCCTGAACCTGTGTACCTTGGAAAAAACCTGTGAGGACTTACAGCACTGTTTTGGTATTGATGCCCAACCGTTAGCCTTGGATTTGTCTGATCCTGATGCTGCTTATGGGCTAATCCGCAGTGCCACCAAACACTTTTTACACACCGACATTCTGGTAAACAATGCGGGTATTTTCCCTGCCAACCCGACACGCGGGCGTCTTGATACCGCGTGGGATCGGGCGGTGAACACTAACTTGCACACTGCTTATGAAGCTTCCCGCGAGCTTGCCAAATGCCTTCAAGCCCAAGGAAAACCGGGCGTCATCCTGAATATCCTGTCAATTGCCAGCGTCACATCGGCGGGTAATCCGGGTGATTACCTTGCCACTAAACATATCCTTGCCAGCGTCACCAAGAATATGGCGGAGGAACTGGGGCCGTTGGGCATCCGCTGCCTTGCACTCGCCCCTGTCCGAATCCTCAAACCCGCCGTTGCCCTCACACCGGATGTCGCGGCAATGATGGCAACAAACCCGCACACGCGGCAAGCATTTGAGGACTACATCGCTGCCACACTGCTGGGGAAGACAGCACAGGACGACGAAGTGGCAACCATCGCCTTGTTCGCAGTCAGCGAAATGGCACGTTTTATTTCAGGGGCAATCATCCCCGTGGATGGCACGGATTACTTGGTTCACTAAAAACCCGCGTGCTCATATTTTTTCAGGGTCAATACAAAGCCCCGCCAATGTGCCAGAACCTGTTTCTGCTGACCATAACGCATCGCAAACCTTGCCCAGCAAGGCATGAAGTTGGCGTAATTCCTCTGCTGTCAGTACCTTGCCCACGGCATCGGCAGTCTGCTGGTAAGCATTGAGGTCTTCTTTTTGCACATCAAAGGCTTTTTCCGTGGGCAACAGATGGCTAGTACGGGCGTCACTGGGGTTGGCTTGGCGTTGTACATACCCTTGCTTTTCGAGTTTGCTGACCATGGCGCTGGCAGAGGCTTTGGTAAGGCCCAACAAGTTTGCCAAATCAGTCAGGCGTATACCTTGCGGGCTACTGCTGATCAGGGCGTACAAGTATTCCATTTCCGTGTTCGTCAGGTTGACATTGCCGCTTTCACAAGCATAACGCCGCCATTGCAGCCACATATACCAATCAATTTGTTTCAAGCACTCACTGAGTTGCATGGGATTTGCTCCGTATTATTGGTTAGTTTAGGCTAACCATAATGCTTTAGGCAATAGCTGGCTATCACAGCACCAAGGCAACCGCTTGAACATTGGGTTGTAAAACGCGCATGGATGGGGTTTGGCCTGACAGGACTTAAATTTGGTTTGCAATGAATGTGGCAGGGTATCTTTCTAATCCATGTAGTGGTTTTGTCAGGCATCCCTATCCCACATGGTGGCAACTAATTGGTCACACTGAAAAGCCACACAGTCTGTACAAGTGTCCGCCAGCACCCGATTCCAAGGTAGATTGTTTGCCATCCATTTGGATTTGAATAACTCTTAGCCAAACAGGAAATTAAAACTGACAAACCAACTTATTCAGCATACATTCAGTCTGCAACCGAAGTAATGAATAAAAAAACAGGAAAGGAAGCATCCCCCCAATAGCTTCCATATAGGCTTTGTGTTGTGGGGAAGCGCAGGCAACTTTTTTGACCACATTTCACCCCTATGTTGCCTGCTGGTACGCCGGGGCCAAGCCCTCCCCGGCGACCAATTTACCAAGAACGTATAGAAACCACACAGCCACCACCATTACGATGCAACCAACCATGATTGATGAACCCTATTCCAGCCGTGAGCAAAAATTGCTGGCCTGCCTTCGTGAAGCGCAGGCAGCGGCTGCGGTCGGCAATGTTGACGGCGTTTTGAGGATGCAGGCCGATGCCTATAACGTACTGTCGGGGATCGTCGGCAACCAGACCCAACAAGTGCTCAAGCCACGGCAGAACCGCTACGGTGTGGGCATGGATTGTGTGGATGCTGCCAAATAATAGGGCATCGCTTCAAAGGGGGCTGGCAACAGCCGGGGATAAGCTGCCAAGCCCTGCATAATATTCTGGAACAGCAAGCCAAATATCCCCTCCCCCACCACATCCAAGCTCAGATGCCCATCCACCAACAGGCTGCTCATGCCGTGCATGGTTGACCAGACAATGCCTGCTGCCCCTTATCACCCACCTGCACCAACCCGGCATCTTGGCATTCCTGTAACATCAGCAACAATTCCTCAAATGAGCTGGCGCGGGACTGTGCCAGTTCCGGGGGTTTGTTTACCCCCATCAGCGGCTCACGGAACAGCAGCCGGTAATAGTCTGGGTTGCCAACAGCAAACGTGAAATAGGCGATGACCATTTGCCGGAAACGTTCTTGTGGGGGCAATTGCGCTTGCAGGCGGATGTCACGCAGCATGAGTTTGAAACGCCCACAAGCCCGTTCCGCCACTGCACACAGCAGCAGGTTTTTGCTGGCAAAATGCCTGTAAGGGGCAGAGCGTGTCACCCCTAAGCGTACCCCTAACTCTTGCAAGGTGATGCTGTCCAACTGGCACCCTGCCAACATCTTTTCCGTTTCTTGGATCAGCGCCTCACGCAAGTTAGGGTGGTGGTAAGTGTCTTTTTTCTCAGCCATAAAGGAAAGCCCATTATCCATCTTTATAAAGTTTGACAATGGTCAACATTAATACGTAGCATTAATGTAACTATCATTAACATTGTTGGCAGTGAGTGATAACAGCACTGGCAATTACCGATGATTCTACATGAATAAGATTAATGCGAGGGAATTTCAACTATGAAGCGTAAAACGTGGTTTTATGCCTTGCCGCTGGTATTGGCGGTACAAGGTGCATTGGCAGGGACAAACCTTATCGCCGATGGTGGTTTTGAATCAGGGAGCCTGTTGTGGTCTGGCGCGGGTGGTTCGGTGTTGGCACTGAATTCCGCTGCTGCCTTTAGTGGGCAGAACGGCTTACAACTGCTGTCCGCCAACACCTATTGCGCCAACGGGGCGCTCTATACATTGAATGCTACCGCATTCCAGCCGGGGAAACTGTACGAGTTTGGGGCACGTACCCGCCTTGGCAGCGGCGCGTCAGCCGACTTACGCATGGGGCTTATCAAGAACGGTGCAGCCCCTGTCTATCTGGATGGTTACAATGCCACCAGCAAGGCTTACCCCGACCACTGGACACGCCTGTTCGGTGCCTACATTGCCAATTTTGCCCCAACTGACAGCCTCAAGTTGTGCATCAGCGGCGGGGCGAACATCCCCACTTACCTTGATGAGGCGTTTGTGCGCCCATTGACCACTGCTGAAGTCGGCTATCAGCCCCCCGCAACGCTGGACTATGAAAACCTAGTGCAGGCGGACGGCAACCGGCTGGTGGTGGGAGCCGCCAAAACCCCGTTCAATGGGCGGGGCATCAACGTGGAAGCCTACAACTATGGCAACGACATACCAGGGACTGAAAATGCCATCGACAATTTTGGATGGAAGAATTACGACGAAAGCTCCTTCCAAGAAATTGCCGGGTTGGGCTTCAACACCGTGCGCCTGATGATGTCCTTCGTGGTGTTTGAGGACAATGCCAACCCCGGCGTGTACAAGGATGAAGGTTGGGCATGGCTTGACCGTAACATCCAGTGGGCGAAAAAGCATAACCTGCGCCTGTTGCTGGACATGCATGAGCCGCCCGGCGGGGGGCAACTCCCTAACCAACTGGGGCTGACCACGGCTACCAAGGCGCGGCTGGAAAACCTGTGGGCTGCCATTGCCCAACGTTACCGCAACGAAACCACCGTCCTTGGCTATGACCTGCTCAATGAACCCTACACCTCGGACTGGTTTGCGTATGCGCCAACGCTGATCAGCAAAATCCGGGCGGTTGACCCCAACCATCTGATTTATATCCAACCCTCCTACAACCCCACTGACCAAGGCGTGGCAGGGAAAACGTATCCGTTGCCGTTCAACAACATGGTATACGATGTCCATTTTTACGACACTTTTGCCAGTTCCGACACCGGCACGACCCCTTATGCGGGTAGCGTGGCGGCCTTCAAATCAGAACTGGCCAATGAGTTTGATGCCTTTTATGACGCCAGCACCGATTCCTTCCCCTACCCGCTCAACAGTGGCGAATACGGCGTTGTCCATGCCAAATACGCTGGGGAAAAGAACTTGGGGGCTGAACAGTGGATGGTAGACCTGTCGGCGGCAATGGACTATTACGGGATCAACCGCCACATGTTCGCCTACCACGAAACCCGTTTCGGCCTCTACAGCGGCTGGCAGACCTATCCGGGGGAAAGCACCACCGTCAACGTGCCAATGAAGGCGATGGTACAGGCGCTCAACAATGTGCCAGTGACACCGGGGACAGACAGTCTCCCAGATGCACCCAACTTTGCACCGCAAACGGCGGTGCTGCGCTCCACTGCCGTGGAATCAGCGCCAGTCACCATCAGCGGGGTTGATAAGCAAATCCCTATCAACGTTTATAGCGGCACTTACAGTATCAACGGCGGGGCTTATGTCAGCACCGCAGGGACAGTGAAAAGTGGCGATGTGGTGAAGGTGAAGCACACCTCCTCCGCCAGCTATGCCACCAAGGTATCGACCAAGGTGATCATCGGCGGTGCGGTGGGTTACTTCACCAGCACCACACAGGACATTACCCCAAATACGTTCAGCTTTGCCACTAAAACGGGGGTGTTGACCGCTAAGCCTGTGGATTCTGCACCCATCACAGTTACTGGCATTGATGCGGCTACCGACATCAGCATCAGTGCGGGGAGCCTGTACAGCATCAATGGTACGGCTTTCACCAGTACTGCCGGAACCAAAACCGTGAAGAAAGGTGATACGGTGGTGGTGCGCCATACTTCCTCTGCCAGCTATTCCGCCAGCGTGACCACCACACTGACCATTGGCGGGGTCAAAGGCACGTTCAAGAGCACCACCGCTGCCAAGGACACCACCCCGGTTGCATTCAGCTTTACCGCGCTGGCGGGTGTTGCGCCTTCAACAGTGGTTGAATCCAACACTATCACGGTCAGCGGGATCAATGCGGCGGCGGCGATCAGTGTTACCGGCACGGGTGCGGCCTACAGCATCAACGGTGGGGCATACACCAGCGCTGCGGGGACGGTCAACGTCAACAATACGGTGAAGGTACGCCACACTTCATCCAGCAAGGCTGGCACGGCTGTAACGGCGACACTGAACATTGGCGGGGTCAAAGGTGCGTTCAAAAGCACGACCCGTTAACAACGTTATGGTTAATGGCGCTGAAGGGGAAAGGGACATTAACTGTTAAGTGACAGTTCTGTCCTGCCTAAAAAAGGCGTTGCCTGCTTGCAGTGCAACGCCTTTTCGCTTATGTGTGTTTCAGCGCAAGGCTAGGGGTTGCCCTTGAGTACCTTTACATTTCTGCCAGTTGGGGATGTGGCTTTTCCCGCACCCATTTATCAATGTGGCTTTGCAAGGTCGCAGGGGTGACAGGCTTGGTCAGGTAATCATCCATACCGGCAGCATAACACTTATCATCATCACCTTTCATGGCATGGGCAGTCAGCGCGATAATGGGCAATTCCTTAAATTTTCCACTACCCAGCTTGCGGATTTCACGGGTAGCTGTATACCCATCCATGACTGGCATTTGGCAGTCCATCAGCACGAGGCTGTAATCCTGTTCCTGTACCATGCGCAGTGCCTCTTTGCCGTTGGTGGCGCAGTCAGTTTGCCCGTAACCCAAGCGTTTCAGCATGGTGAGCGCCACTTTTTGGTTTACCAAATGGTCTTCAACCAGCAGGATACGCAGGTTCTGGGGGATAGGCGTTGGCGCGTTGGCGGCCGCAGGGAGAGTTGGGGCAACAGGTGCTGGGGGTGCTGGCTTAATGGGGGCTGGTGCAGCAGGTTCGTGTCCTGCCGCTGGTGTGGTTTGTACTTCAGCGGTAAACCAGAAGCGGGAACCGATGCCGGGTACGCTATCAACCCCAATTTCGCCGCCCAACAGGTGTGCCAGTTGTTTGCTGATGGCTAACCCCAACCCCGTGCCACCGTATTGGCGGGTGCTGGAACCATCCAGTTGGGAAAATGCGCCGAACAGTTTGGGCAGGTCTTTGGCATCAATCCCACAGCCAGTATCTTGCACCTCAAAACGTAACAGCAAGGATTGCCCTTTGCTTCCTGCGGCTTGGATATTCAGCAATACACGCCCTTTTTCAGTGAACTTAATGGCGTTACCCAAAAGGTTAAGCAGGATTTGGCGTAAGCGTACCGAGTCGCTGACAAGGTTGGTAGGAACCGAGTAGTCAATGGAAAACCCCAATTCCAAACCCTTGTTATGGGCAGACTCCGCCAGTAGGTCAATGATACCCTGCACCATTTCCAACAGGTTGAAATTACCTTTATAGATGTTAAACCTGCCTGCCTCAATGCGTGACAGGTCGAGGATGTCATTGATGATGCGCAACAAGGTTTCACCGCTTTGCCGCACAGTTCGTGCCAAGTCACGTTGCTCCTGATCCAGTGGGGTGTCCAGCAACAGTTGGCTCATGCCGATGATGCCATTCATGGGGGTGCGGATTTCGTGGCTCATGTTGGCAAGGAATTCGGACTTAAGGCGTGTTGCTTCCAGTGCCGCATCACGTGCTTTGGTTAGTGCTTCTTTAGTTTGTAGGCGTTGGGTAATGTCACGGGCAATGCTGGTGAAAATGACATTATCGCCCACCCGCGCTTCATTGATAGTCATTTCGATAGGAATGGGCTGCCCATTCTTGTGCCGCACCTGCAATTGGCGGGGCTTGCCAAGGATGTTGGCTTTGCCGCTGCTTAGGTAACGCTGGAGGTAGCCTGCGTGGGGGCTGGCCTGTTCGGCATACATCAGCAATGTGACATTTTGCCCCTGTAACTCTGATTGGGTATAGCCAAATACATCCAATACGGCGGGGTTGGTTTCGATGATCGTCCCACTGCTGTCAGTGACGACAAGCGCATCGGCGATGGAGTCGACAATCGTGCGGGTTTTTTCTTGGTTGGTGCGTAAGTGGGCGGCCAGTGTTTCCCGCTCCTCAATGCCCAGTGCCAATTTATTGTTGGCTTTGCGGGTTGCTTCGGTGGCCGCCTGTGCTTCGCCAAGTGAGCAGTGCAGGCTGCGTAGGGCTTCTGCCAGTATGCCTAGCCCCACCAGCCCTAAGGTCAATTGCAGGATGAAGGATTCTGCCAAGTTTTTAGTGGCTGCACTTTCAGTCTCGCCGATGTCACGGCTGATGGAGGTCACACCAACCAACTCACCAATTTTCCAGTCAGTCTTGGGTGTGCCGGAATAGGATTGGTGGCAACCGATACAGCTTGCTTCCATACGGTTGGGCAGTGCGTAACGCAGCACTTTCTGACCACCATTGCCTTTCTCAAAACGCCAGATGGCTTTCTCTGGATGCTTGGTGAGTTCCTGCAATGCCCATTGTTCAAAGTTATCGTGTGCGCCACCCTCCTTGTTCCACGGGAAAGGGTGTTCGCTGTATACCCGCATCTGGTAACGGGTTTCAGTATCTTGTGCCAATAACGTGCCCAGTTGGGTCATGAGTGTCGGCGGGGTGGGGATAGTGCCGGGTTTGTTTTGTTCATGTGTCACCACCATCCCGTGGGCTTGCGCTTGGGGGATAATGTTTTCTACATAAAAGCTGCGGAAACGCTCAATGGAGCGGGCAAATAGGCTGGTTTCCCGCAATGCCTGTTCTTCATTGAGCTTAGCGCTTTGTTGGAGGCTGTACCAGAATACCGCAGCCGACCCGATAATCAGCAAGGCTGCCAGGATAAACAGGATGTAGCGGGTGAAAAAGCTATAGCCAACAGCGACATAGTTGGTGTGTTGCTTGGCGGACATGGCACTAACCTTTGTTATCTTATTAAGTGGCCAGAAACTGGAGGGGTACGCTATCCATACTACACAAGTAAGGTTGAGAAAAGGTTGGTGAAATGGGGGGAACCATTAGCTTTCCGATGGCTTGCCCCCACTTTTCGCCAAACTGTCCCCTGTTATTTTTCTGGTTAGGCTGGCATTAAACACCACTTATCCAGTGCGGCTGCCAGTGTGTCGATTTGGATCGGCTTGGTCAGGCAGGCATCCATACCGGCAGCCAGATATTCCTGTTCGTCACCTTTCATGGCATTCGCGGTCAGGGCAATGATCGGCAAATCCCGCTCCGGGAATTCTTTACGGAACTTGATGGTCGTTTCGACCCCACTGATGCCGGGCATTTGGATGTCCATCAGCACCGCTGCAAAATCTTCTCCGGTACGCAAGATGTCCAGTGCTTGGAAACCATCTTCCGCCAACACGACGGTGTAGCCCAGTTTCGCCAGCATCCCCTTGGCAACCATTTGGTTGATCTTGTGGTCTTCCACCACCAGAATACGTGCGCCCGATTCCCTATCTGCGCCCCTTCCACGGGTTTCATGGACAGTTTTAGCGCTGGGGGACTGGGGGTAGCCTGTATGGGCGGGTTTCTCGGCAGGGTGTATCAGGCCAATCAGTTTGAGTTGGGTGGCTGGCTTCAACAAGCAGGCACAATGCTGGAGTGAGGAATCCATGCCGCATTGGGCGCAATTGGTGGACTGGGGAACCAGATTGCAGATACGTAGCTTATAGGGCAACTGGTGCAGGCTGCCCAATAATTCATCCAATAACGCCTGCTGCCCTTGCGGGTAGCTATGGTAGTCAAATATCAGGCAATCAAATGTCTGGTTTTCCAACAGCGTTTTAGCGATGGTAAAATCAGCAGGGAGGGTGCTGTGCGCCCCAATATTTTCTAGTTGTGCCGCCATCAGGTGGGCATGTAGTGATGGGTGGATGAGCACCAGACACCGCACTGGCGGCAAGTTTGCCCAAGGGGATGGGATAGGGACTAAGGGAAGGAGCGGCACTTCAAACCAGAACATGCTGCCCACGCCCGGTGTGCTTTCCACCCCAATGCTGCCGCCCATCAGGTGGACCAGCTTACGGCTGATGGCGAGACCGAGGCCAGTGCCGCTGCCATTATGCTGGTCGTAACGGTTGATCTGGCTGAAAGGGCGGAACAAGGTCTCCAGCTTTTCCTGCGGAATGCCAACCCCTGAATCCTGCACTTCAACCCGAAGGCTGCGCGGGTCGGTGGCAGAAGGCATGATGCGCAGGATAATTTCCCCGTGCGTGGTAAACTTGATGGCATTGCCAATCAGGTTCATCAATATTTGCCGCAGGCGCAAGGCATCCCCATGCAGGATGTGGGAAATGCGTTTATCGACAAGGCAGAAAAGTTCCAGTTGCTTCTGGCTGGCAATGATCCCCAAGGTTTCAATCACAGATGGCAGGGTTTCGCATAGGTTGAAATCCTCTTCCAGCAATTCCAGCTTGTCCGCATCCAGCCGGGAAATGTCGAGGATGTCGTTGATGATGCCCAGCAGGGATTGGGCCGAACTCAGGATAGTCTCAGCCTGCCGCGCTTGGTTGCTGTCCAGTGCTGTATCCTGTAACAGGGCAGTCATGCCGATGATACCGTTCATCGGGGTGCGGATTTCATGGCTCATCGCAGCGAGGAATGCGCTTTTGGCGCGGTTGGCAGAAAGCGCTTGGTCGCGGGCTTCCACCAATTCACGGGTACGCTCGGCAATGGTGCTTTCCAGCCGCTGTTCTACCTCTATGCGGGCTTTACGCTCCTGTTCCAAGCTCCGTTCCAACTCGGCAATCTTGTCGTTTGTCATCAGTTCACCACCTGGGTGATAAGGTTTATTGTGTATTGTTCTTACCTGTTTCAGGCTGCTAGGGGCTGGGCATCCAGCCAAGCCACAACCTTACTGTATTCAGCACGCAAATCCCCTAAATTTCCGGCCGCACGTTGGTGGTCATGATCGTCTTTATAACCCTCCAATGAACTGGACAGTTCCGCCAACTGGAAGGCACCAATCAGCTTACCGCTGGATTTCAGTTTGTGGCAGATAGCCCCAACCTGTGCACTGTCTTCGGCGTCGAGGCATTGCTGGAGGTTATCGAGTGCTGTCAGGGTATCTGCACGGAAAAAACCGAGCAGTTCACCGAACTCGTCAGCCATGATTTCTTGCAGCATGGTGTAGGTTTCGTCGTCTACAGAAGGGCTTGTCATTGTTGTCATGGTATCTAACCCGCTGATTTTTTATTGTTCGGCAACGGATGCAATAGCAGTTACCGGATTCACGTTAAATGGTCACTTATATTTATACATATCACGCTAAGTTGATGGTAGCATAGCCGCACAAGAGTGTTAATAACATCATAAAAACAAGATATGACCCATGAATATTTTAGTCGTTGATGATGCCAGAGATATGCAGTTACTCCTGCGCCGCGTCCTGACCCTGATGGGGCATCAAGTCATGTTGGCTGACCATGGCCAAGCCGCATGGGAGCTGATCCAGCAAAAACATTTCCATGTTGTGATCAGTGATTGGCTGATGCCAGTGATGGATGGGCCGACCCTGTGCCGTACTATCCGTGCTGCTGACCTGCCGCATTACGTTTACATCATTTTGCTCACTGGCATGTCTGGCAAACAGAACCTGATCCATGGCATGGATGCAGGGGCGGATGATTTCGCCACCAAACCTATCGTAGGCGAAGAGCTGGAAGTGCGCCTGCGAGCCGCCCAGCGGGTGCTGGATTTGGAACACATGCTGGAAGAAAAAAACCGGCATTTGAAAAACGTCAATCACTCCCTATCCGCCGCCCAAGCCCTGATCCAAAATGACCTGAAACGTGCTGCCGTTTTACAAACAGGCGTGCTGCCCAGCCAGAAAACCTTTAAACACTTGTGCGTGGACTGGTTCTTCCAACCCGCCCAGTACATTGGTGGGGATACCTTCAACTACTTTCCGGTCAATGATGAGTTGCTGTTCTTTTACTCGATAGATGTGTCGGGGCATGGCATTTCTGCCGCCTTGCTGTCGATGTGCCTGCAAACACTGCTGGGTTCAACCGGGGAGTTGTACTCCCTTGAGGAACTGACCCACAAACAAGCACCCGCCTTCCCTTCGGCCCTTGCCAAACGCCTCAACCACCATTTGAACCACATGCTGGATACGGGCGACCATTACTTGACCCTAATCATGGGCGTGATTGATACAGCGGATGAAGCCCTGTATTTCGTACAGGCCGGACATCCACAGCCGTTTTTGTACTCACCCATTACCCAACGGCTGGAGCGCCTGCAATGCACGGGTTTCCCCATCGGCCTGTTGCCAGACATAGAATATGAAACCACCTACGTACCCTTCCCGCCCGGTAGCCGCTTCATCCTGTACTCGGATGGGTTGCTGGAATTACAGGCGGAAACAGGCGATCCAATAAGCGAAGATGACTTGCAGGGACATTTGCAGGCACTCATGCACCTGCCCGCCCGCCAAGTCATGGAAGGGCTAAGCCAGCGGCTTAACTTAGGTGCTTCAGGTGGGGACAAGCCCGATGACATTTCCCTGCTGGCACTTGATTTTTGTGGCTAGCAAAGCCGATTGATTATAGATATAGTTAATCTGTCAATAATCAATACAAATTACATAACAACATCAAAGAGGATAATAAGAATGAAATTCTCAACCCACACCCAAGGTGAATTCACTGTTGTCGCCATTGGCGAAGCCCGTATGGATGCCGCCGTTGCCCCTGAACTCAAACACAGCATTACCCAACTGGGTGCCACCCGTATCGTGCTAGACCTCAGCCAAGTGCAATTCATGGACAGCAGCAGCCTCGGTGCACTGGTCAGCCTGCTAAAAATGGTTGGCAACCGGGGCGACCTGATCATCGCTGGCGCAAAAGGCATCGTTGCTGACCTGTTCAAACTGACCCGGATGGACCGCGTATTCCGCATGGCGGAAAGTGTAGATGCGGCAGTCTGTGCAGCAGCTTAAGTCGGACATACTAGCACCTGAGGAGGACTACCTATGAAAGCGATGATTCTGGCGGCAGGCAAGGGGACAAGGGTACGTCCCATTACCAACGAAATGCCGAAACCGATGATCCCAATCCTGCGCAAGCCAGTAATGGAATCTATCCTGGAACTGCTGCGTACCCACGGTGTGCATGAAATCGTGGTCAACACCAGCCACCTCGCACCTGTGATCGAAAACTATTTCCGCGATGGCAACCAGTTGGGTGTACACATTGCCTATTCCTACGAAGGTTACATGACCGAAGATGGGTTGGAAGGCAAAGCACTCGGCTCGGCGGGCGGCATGAAGCGCATTCAAGAATTTTCCGGCTTTTTCGATGAAACCTTCATCGTACTTTGCGGGGATGCGTGGATTGACCTCGACATCAGTGCCGCGCTACGCCAACACCGCGAAAAAGGCGGGGTTGCCACCATTATCTTGCAGGAAGTCCCACCGGAAGAAGTTAATAAGTACGGCGTGGTAAAACTGGACAGTATGCAACGTATCATCCAGTTCCAAGAAAAGCCTAAAGTAGAAGAAGCTGTTTCCAACCTGATAAACACCGGGATTTACATCTTCGAGCCTGACATCTTCGAGTACATCCCATCCGGGGTCGAATACGATATTGGTGGGCAGTTATTCCCCTCGCTGGTGGCAGCGGGTGAAGAATTCTACGGCATACCGATGGATTTCCAATGGGTTGATATTGGTTCTGTACCCGATGTCTGGGAGGCTAGCCGTAAGGCATTGCAGGGGGAAATCAATGGCTTCCAGATGCCCGGCAAGGAAGTGCGCCCCGGCATTTGGACGGGTATCAACGTCAGCATTGACTGGAACCAAACCAAGATCAAACCACCCGTTTACATCGGCAGCAGCAGCAAAATCGAACCGGGCAGTAAAATCACAGGCCCGTGCATGATCGGTGCAAACTGCATTGTTGAAACAGGGGCTGAATTGCGGGAGTGCCTGATCAGTGATTACACCCGCATTGGCGGTTTAGCAACCCTAGACCATAAGCTGGTCATTGGTGGCGACTGCATCTCGCCTGACGGCAGCGTCCTAAATGTTAACGAAACCCAAATCCGCTGGTTAGTCAACGATATACGTCGGGCATTGAACCCTAATGACCTGCACGATATGATGCTCTTCAGCAATATGCTCAGCTTCCATGAAACAATGGAAAAGGAAGTAGCCTAATGGAGACCACGTACAAACAGTACGGCATCCGCCTTTCCATCGACAGCCGTCTGGAGCAAGTGCGAGTCCTCTCCGGTGCGCTGCATGGCATCGGCAAGGAGCTGCAACTCTCTGACGACAAGCTGGGGCAACTTGAACTGATGATGGTCGAAGCCGTCAACAATGTTATCGAACACGCCTATGAATTGCAGGCAGGCAATGACGTGCGGGTGCGGGTGGAATACAGCCCGCAAGCGGTACACCTGATCATTTCTGACAGCGGACATACCATGCCGGATGAATTGCATTCCGAAGCACGCGAGATGCCCAATCCTGAAGACTTACCGGAAGGAGGCTGGGGCATGGGTTTGATCCATTTATTGGCAGATTCCATCCACTATATCCGTGATGCCAAGGGCAACCACTTACACGTCAGTAAGCAATTGGATTGAACATGAAACGTTACATCAGGAAGATTACTACGTCCTGATAGCCCATAAACGGTCTTCCTGAACAAGTTCGGCTTTTTGGCCTACCATCCCCTGAGTGCTTGCACTGGGGGGTGTAACTTAAGTGGACGAATTCCATACGAAAATAACAACGATCCCAAGGAAAGACCACCATGAACCGCGAGCAAACCCAACCTGCCATTTTTGTCGATACTGTAGGCACTGACCACGAACTTTTCCAACACATCCATGCTGCTGTTGCTTTGGGTGCAAAAAGCCTGCTGGTGCTGGCGTGTGATGCCAATGGCTTTATCCCCGCGCAACTGGACGCCCGCCTGCAAGCCTTACCCATCCCGATTTTTGGCGGAATTTTCCCGGAAATCATTGCCAACGGACGCAAACTGACCTGCGGCAGCGTGGTTTGTGGGCTACCTGTCACCGCGCAAATACACTTGATTGGCGAACTTTCCAACCCCGAGGCCGATTACTTCCCGCAAACCGAACAACTGGTGGCTACCCTCACCCCCGGCACGACTTTGGTCACGTTGGTGGATGGCCTGAGCAAACGCATTTCCGCACTGCTGGAATGCTTGTATGAAGCATTAGGAACCCGCCACCAATACGTCGGCGGGGGCGCGGGTTCCTTGAGCTTCGTGCAGAAACCCTGCCTGTTCAGCAATCAGGGCTTGTTGGAAGATTACGCCCAGATTGTTTCCCTTGACCTGCCCATCAGCATTGGCATTGAACACGGTTGGCACAAGTTTGCTGGGCCGTTTTTCGTGACGGGCGCGTATGACAACACCATCACCACGCTGGATTACCGCCCCGCCTTTGAGGTTTACAAAGAAGTGGAGGAAGCCGACAGCGGCAAGCGTTTCAGCGATACCGAATTCTTCGATCTGGCGAAAGCCTACCCCTTCGGGCTAGATCGGCTCAAAGGTGACGTGGTAGTGCGTGACCCACTATTCCCCAAAGACAATGCTTTGGTGTGCGTGGGGGAAGTGCCCGCCAACCACATCATTTACATCCTCAAAGGTGAGGCAGAAAACTTGCTGGAAGCTTCCCGCCAGTGCGCTGACACCGCCATGTGGGGGCAAACCCCGGCAATGCTGGCGCTGCTGTTCGACTGCATCAGCCGCACCCTGTTCCTGCAAGACCGTTTCGCAGAAGAAATCGGCAATATCCGCTCACGCCTCCCCGACAATGTGCCTTTGCTGGGGGCGCTTTCATTAGGGGAAATCGCCGATGCAGGCAATACCTGCCTTGAATTTTTCAACAAAACCATTGTCCTCGGCGTTTTAGGTGGGCAACAGGAGCAGTGTGCATGACCCCTACGCTGGAGCTGGTTTCCGTCCAGTATGCGTTAGCGTTGCTGATTGGGCAGGATTTGGATTTACGCACCATGTTGCGTAAGTTCCTACCGCCCGCCTTGAAGCTGCTGAACTGCCGCAGCGGTTACATCTGGATGCACAAGGGCGAGCCAGTCAGCGATGTACCAGAACCCTGCTACAGTTACCCAGCCGTACATGGTGCATTAGCAGACAGCCAGCCTGTACTGGCAACCCACCTGCAAGCAATTACCAACAACGGCTGGCAGGTAAAAAAACCGGGGGAAATCATCGGGACTAATGGCATTTACTACCATTTCCTGCCACTAGGGTCGAGTGGCTTGCTGGTATTGCTGCGTGACCCGCCATTGCCGGAACCGCACTTACTGGCGCTGGGGCTGGTATTGAAACGCTTGGAAACCGCCTGCCACGCCTGCCAGCAACATGCCTATTTGGAAGAGGCACGCAGAGAAGCCCTGCAAGCTAAAGAAGCCGCCGAACGTGCCAGCAAAGCCAAAAGCGAGTTTCTGGCCATGATCAGCCATGAAATCCGCACCCCCATGAATGGTGTGATCGGCCTCACCGATTTGATGCTGTACAGCGAGCTTACCGCCACCCAGCGTGAATACCTCGGCATGATCAAGTCATCATCCAGTGCATTGCTGGACATCATCAATGAAATTCTCGACTTCTCCCGCATCGAAGCGGGCACACTGGCACTCAGCCCAGCGTCCTTCCACTTGCGCCCTCTGTTGCAGGATACCTTCATCCCACTAACTGTCCGCGCCAAGGAAAAATCGCTGACCCTACACTGGGAAATTGCCCCGGATGTGCCGGAGACACTGGAAGGCGACCCCGGACGCTTACGCCAGATCATGATCAATTTGGTGGGCAATGCCATCAAATTCACCGAAAGCGGGGAGATTGCGGTCAGCGTCACGCGGCAAAGTGGTACGCTGGATGGACAAATGCAGTTGCTGTTTGCCGTGCGTGATACTGGCATCGGGATTCCACAGGAGAAACAGGCGGCAATTTTCCAACCGTTCCAGCAAGCCGACGGCTCCATTACCCGCCGCTACGGGGGCACAGGTTTGGGGCTGACCATTTCATCGCGGCTGATTGAGATGATGGGCGGAACATTGCGGCTGGAAAGTGACCCCGGCAAAGGCAGCATTTTCTATTTCAACGTACCCTTCAAACAAGCCGCCACGGCAACCATCAGCACCCCCAGCGAAACGAAACCGCACCAGCCCTTACAAGCCGCCCGCCCACTGTATGTGCTGTTGGCAGAAGATAATGCGGTGAACCGCATGTTGGCAGTGCGCTTGCTTAACCGTGCCGGACACACCGTCAGTGTTGCAGAAAACGGTCAAGAAGCGTTGGATAGCTGGGTAGCCAAACGGCCTGATGCTATCTTGATGGATATGCAAATGCCGACTATGGACGGGTTGGAAGCCACCACATTAATCCGCCAGCAGGAAAAAGCCAGTGGCCTGCCCCATACCCCCATCATCGCGCTGACCGCCAACGCCATGCCCAGCGACCAACAACGCTGCTTAGCGGCAGGGATGGATGACTTCCTCAGCAAACCCTTTAATGTGCAAGACTTATTGGATGTCTTGGAACGAAGCTGTGCATCCCCTTCGGCAACACACGATGGCGCACGCTCGGGCTAACCTGCTGTTGGACGAGTGCCAGCACGCAATCAGCGGTGCTTTGGTTATTGGCAATCGGGATATTTTTCAACGTCGCCAACCGTATCAGCGCCTTGACATCGGCATCATGGGGGACAGGTGTCATTGGGTCCCAGAAGAAAATCAGGATGTCGATCAGCCCTTCAGAAATCCGCGCCCCGATTTGCTGGTCGCCACCGTAAGGCCCACTCAGGAAACAGCTTACCAACAGCCCAGTGTGTTCAGTAACCAGTTTGCCAGTCGTGCCTGTTGCGAACAGCTCGCAGTCCGCCAGAATATGCCTGTTTTCTTTCGCCCATTTCACGAGTGTTGGCTTGAGATTATCGTGGGCGACCAGCGCAATTCTTTGCTTTTGTAGATTCATGATGCCCCTCGCAATGAATGTACGTATGCATTGATGTTATGTAGCTTATTTATTGCCCAATAGTACAGCAACGGTTAAGGTTTGCGCAACAACTGAGTGACTTGTTTCTAAATGACCGGGTTGCTAGCCTTGTCATTACAATGGCAGGGACGGCATCCGACGATGCTGGTGTACTGTGCTAACATCCTGTCAATAAGGCATATAATTGCGGCAGTTTCTGCGGCAATTCCTCAGCCTTACGCACCAACACCCAACCTTGATGTCCAAACAGATGCGGCAAATAATTCTCCGCCTTGTCGTCAATAGTGACACAAAAAGGTTTCAAGCCACGTTGGCGGGCTTCTTGTAAAGCCATACGGGTATCCTCCAATCCATAGCGCCCCTCGTAAACATCAAGGTCGTTCGGCTTGCCGTCGGTCAACAACAACAGTAGTTTCTGTTGCGAAGACTCCTTTTCCAATAACTGGCTGGCATAGCGGATTGCCGCGCCCATGCGCGTGTAATAGCCCGGCTTAGTCGCCATAATGCGCCCACGTACTTGCCCATCATAACGCTCTGCAAAACTTTTTAGGCAATAGAAACGCACCTGTTGGCGATTGAGTGAAGAAAAACCGTACAAAGCAAAACGGTCACGGGTCGTCCCCAAGCTTTCGGCAAACAGTACCAACGAATCCCGCACAATATCCACCACCCTCGCCTCATTACTCACCCAACTGTCGGTAGACATAGAAAAATCAGCCAGCAACAAGCAAGAAAGGTCACGCCCTTTTTCCCGGCAATCACGATAAACGGCAGGTATATCTGCCTTACCCCGTTTACGTTCCCCCAGATGCAGGATATAGCTGTCAATGTCGAGTTCAGTACCTTCTTGCTGGTGGTTGAGCCATTCACGGCGTGGCTGCAAAACTTCAAAACGGCGGCGTAACTTGCGAGCAGAGGCTTGCAGGTGGGAAGGCAAACTTTGTTCCTGCACATCCCTTGGCAGCATAACTTGCAAACGGCAATGACTGGGGATCAAACGCTGCTTGCGGTAATCCCATTCAGGCAGGGGGATACCTTCACCTTGAGGGATGTCGTCATATTCGGAGGCAGGCAAATCAAAATCAAGCTTGATTTTATGGGAACTGGCCTTGCGGTCACGCGCCACGGTGATCACATCCAAATCATCGGCAGTGCGGTCAGCGTCATCACTGGGGTCATCGTCACTGGTGCGGTCAACGGGAATGTATTCTGTCCACGAAAATAGGCTTTCAAGGCGAAAACTGAGCAGCCCACTTTTGCCATCGGGCATATCGGTACGCTCAGCGCGGTGGCGTTTCGGGCTTGCCGCCGCAGGTTTGCTATCAGGGGATGTTTCGGATAACACGGGTTCTGCCAAGGAAGTAGTCAGCAGGGGGTTATTTACCGGAGGGGCGACTAGCCACAAGGGTGTAGGTTCGGTCTCTGGATATAAGGTTTGCCAGTTTTCCAACAAACGTTGGTAACGGTCACATAAGGCTGGATAACGTTGCAGCGTGGCGGCAACAGCACTTGCCGGACTGGAACTTGCTTGGTTGCCCGTGCAGCTTCCTAACGCTGTAAGCCACAAATACGTATCCCGGTTCAATGCCCGTAATGGGAAAAAGGCAATACTGTCCGGCAAGTTTAGGATTTTTTCATCCCAATACGCGGCACGGGCTTTTAGGCCAACCCCCGCCACCCGTTGTAACAGGCTACGCCGCTCCCCTGTAGCAACCTCACAGCCCTGACGTACCTCCAGCTCACTATCCCCTCCCAAAGCCCGTAGTAAAATGCTTAAGGTTTGGTGCATTTCCTCCAGATGTACTCGCGCTTGCGGATACTCTTGACCAGCACTGCGGGTAATCAACTTATGCCAAACTTTCCCAACCCATTCTTCCATGCGAAACCCTACAAAAATTATCATTTACGCAACAAAAGTTGTGGAATACACTCAGGTATCTATGCGAGAACGCACCTTATTAGAGCATTACTTATCATGAAGCTGGACGACCGTACCCTCAACATTCTGCAACGCTCTCCCCTATTCAGGGCATTTAGCCCCCAACAGTTCAGCGAATTGACCAGTAGAGCCAAACTTCACCCCGTTGCAGAAGGTGAATTCCTGTTTCGTCAGGGTGACTTACTGGAAGAACTCTATATTTGCCTTGAAGGCTGCATCAAATTGTTCCGGCTGACACCGAGTGGCGATGAAAAGATCATCGACATCATCACGCCGGGCAACAGCTTTGCCGAAGCGGTTGCTTTTATGCGCGGGCAACGCTACCCCGTCTGTGCTGTTGCCTTACGCCCCAGTGTAGTTATTGGTATCAATGCCATACAGTACTTGGGCTTCCTATCATCCTCCCCAGAATTATGCCTTAACCTGTTAGGACTACTCAGCCGCCGGATGCACTGGCTTCTCAATGAGGTTGATCGGCTTACTCTCCACAATGCCACATTCCGGTTGGCGGCTTATTTATTAGAAGCCCGTGAGCACAATAGCTCAAGCAACTCCATTTGCCTTAGCGCCCCCAAACACATCATTGCCTCGCGTTTATCAATCAAGCCAGAAACCTTCTCCCGTATCCTAAAACGCCTTGCTGACAAAGAATTGATTGCCGTACATGATTCGTATGTTGATCTGCTGGACGTAGCGGGACTGGAAGCCATCGTCCATGCTGAACTTTAGGCAAAATAGGTACTAACTACCTCCATCAAAGCTTCCACCGTATCTGGGTCATCGGTTAGCGGCTCAACCAATGCCGCACGGCACGCTGCCAATGGCTCAAAACCGTCCTGCATTAACGTGGCGGTGTACACCAACAAACGGGTGGAAGCTGATTCTTCCAGATCGTGTTCCTTCAGCACCCGCAAGGCATTCGCCAGTTTCACCAGTTGTGCCGCCAGCTTGTCATCCACCCCGGTTTCAAGTGCCACGATACGGGTCTCCACTTCCGGTTTGGGGTAATCGAAACGCAGCGCAACGAAACGCTGGCGGGTGGAAGGTTTCATACCCTTGAGCAAATTCTGGTAGCCGGGGTTGTAAGACACCACCAGCATGAATTCCGGCGGGGCGTGCAAGGTTTCTCCTGTGCGTTCAATCGGCAGGATGCGGCGGTTGTCGGAGAGCGGATGCAAAATGACGGTGGTATCTTTGCGGGCTTCCACCACTTCGTCCAAATAGCAGATTGCACCTTCGCGCACTGCACGGGTCAACGGGCCGTCATTCCAGTAGGTTTCGCCATCGCCGATCAGATGCCGTCCGACCAAATCCGCCGCGCTCAAATCGTCGTGGCAGGCCACCGTGTACAGCGGCCTGCCCAGTTTGGCTGCCATGTGTTCGACGAAACGGGTTTTGCCGCAGCCCGTGGGGCCTTTGAGTAAGATCGGCAATTGGCGGCGGAAGGCGTGTTCAAACAACGTTACTTCCTGCCCTTGGGCTTGGTAGTGGGGAATCCCTGCCCCCATTATAATTCCACCTGAATGTTGAACTGGCTGAGGAAGTGCGCCGTCACAAAGTCCATACTGGCAACGTGCTGTTGCAGCCATTCCCGCCACTCGCGGATATAAGCCGTCAGTGCCGTATAATCCCGGCTGGCCTGCCACTGTTGCTGTACAGCCTGCAATTGCTGGAGTGCTTCCTCATGCGCCATCTGATGGACGGGATAAGCAAAAAAGTTATATTCCATCATCAAGCGTTCTTCACGGGCAAAATGTGCCTCGGTATGCCCTACCCATGCAGCCAGCGTGGCATCGACCGTATCAGGGGCTTCCCCACTTTCCACCTGTCCCAGCAACTTGCCAACCAGCAGCAGTTCCTCGCAATGGACGGTATTCATAAATGGCACAGCTACCTGTGGTAACAAGCTGCAATCAGTAAACTTTTCTTCAACATCCATCCTACATTCCTACCCAATAGGCTAAATAGATAAGACATAATACCAGCACTAGCCAACCATGCACCAATATCCTCCATAATGGCGAAACTTCCCGCAATGCCATAAAATCGGCGATAATGAAATGCCCTTTGGTAAACACGGAAATCAGCAATGCCACCACTAGCCACTGCCCGCTGTAACCTACTTGTCCCGCCCACCATGTCAACAGTGTCAGCCCCACCAGTAACAACCAAAGAATAGCTATTTTCATGCTCTCACCGTATCACGTAAACGAGTGGGAACAACACAATCCACACGAGATCGACCATGTGCCAATAGGATGCACCTGTTTCCACACCCGTATGTTCAGCGGCGGAATAGTCCCCAGCTTGCGCCTTCCACGCTACTGCTGCGAGAATAATCATACCAAGGATGACGTGCATGAAATGGAAAAACGTCAGCGACAAGTAAAACATGTAAAAGGTGTTGGTGCTAAGGCTGATGCCCTGCCCAAACTTATCAGCAAATTCAATGCCTTTGAGAATAACGAATAATGCCCCAGAACCAATACTTGCCAGTAACCAGTTACGGCACAGTGATACCTTCCCTGCTTTGATGGCTTGTACCGCCAGCACAACAAATAAGCTGCCTGTCAGTAAAATCAGGGTATTTGCAGCACCAATGTCCCGGTTGAGCGTTTGCTGATAGTGGTTGAACAACGCCACATTCCCACTGCGGGCAAAGGCATAAGATGTAAAGAAAATTGCAAACACTAGCAATTCGGCAAGGATAAAAATCCACATTGCCAAATCCCCCGGTAAGGAAGCCAGGCGGCGGTGTTCGGAAGCGCCAAGGTGGGTAAAATCTGTTGTCTTCATAGGGTGCAGGCTATGCCAAGCACCAGTCCCTCACCTTGATGCAGGTCAAGGCATCCTGCAACAGCACTTGTTCTACTGTTCTTTGAAGCACACCGTCCACCAGAATGAGAAACAGCCATGCTCCTGACAGGAACGCAGCTTGAGAGCAAACGCAACCACCGCACCCTATTCAAAGCGTTAAACTTTGAACTGGATGCAGGCCAACTCTTATTGGTGGAAGGCCACAATGGCAGTGGCAAGACCACCTTGCTGAAAACGCTGGCGGGATTGCGCGAGCCGGATGCAGGGCAAGTGTTGTGGGAAGCGGAATACCGCCCGCAGTTTGTGTGGCTGGGTCATGCTAACGGCATCAAGGACGACCTGACGGCGTTGGAAAACCTGCGTGCCATGCAAACGAATTCTTTGCCACCCAAAACCGTGTTGGAACAGATGGGCTTGGCAGGTCACGGCAACCGCTTCCCGCGCCACTTTTCAGCAGGCATGAAACGCCGCCTTGCCTTGTGCCGCTTATTGCTGTCTGACGCGCCCCTGTGGATTTTGGATGAACCCCAAGCAGCCTTGGACAAGGCAGGCATCCGGCTATTTGAAGCCTTACTCAGCGGACATTTGCAACAGGGAGGCAGTGTGGTCATGACATCCCATCACGATATTGGTTTGGAAGGCCAGCACATCCGCCGACTGGGATTAGGCACTTAATGCGCCTGACCCACGCCTTCGTGTCACTGCTGTATCGGGATTTCACCGTGGCTTTCCGCCATCGCAATGAAATCCTCAACCCCCTACTGTTTTTCTCGCTGGTGACGTTGCTGTTCCCGCTGGGGGTTGGGCCTTCCCCCCAGTTGTTGCAAACCATTGCACCGGGGATTTTGTGGGTGGCGGCACTGCTGGCAGCCTTGCTGGCAGCAGACAACCTGTTCAGGACAGATTATGAGGATGGCACATTGGAACAACTGGTGTTAAGCCCCTTGCCCTTACCGCTGCTGGTGATTGCCAAAATACTGGCGCACTGGCTGGTAAGCGCCGTTCCGCTGCTGCTGCTAGCGCCGCTGCTGGCGGTAGCGTTTGGCTTGGAAGCGCTCGCGATTGGTGTTGCTGAATTGACCCTGTTGCTTGGGACACCCGTACTGGCATTCGTGGGTGCAATCGGCTCGGCACTGACTGTCAGCTTGAAACGCAACGGCATGTTGCTGGCACTGCTGGTCTTGCCCCTGTATATGCCTGTGCTGATTTTTGGCAGCAATGCTGTGGATACAGCGGCGGCGGGATTACCAGTCAGTGGGCAGTTATACCTGCTGGCGGCAATGCTGGTGCTTTCCCTGACGCTTGCACCGTTGGCGATTGCGGCAGCCCTAAAGATGAGTGTTTCGCAATGATAAGTATCCTGACACGCTGGTTTCACCGCCTAGCCTCCCCGGTCTGGTTCTACCGCATTGCCGGAAAACTGCTCCCGTGGCTGTGGGCATTATTCGCCTTGTTGCTGGTGACAGGCTTGTACGGAGGCTTGGTGACTGCCCCGGCGGATTACCAGCAGGGCGATTCCTTCCGCATTATTTACGTGCATGTGCCAGCGGCGTGGCTGTCGATGTTCGTCTACATGGTGATGGCGGTCAGTGGCGCGATTGCGCTGATCTGGCGCATCAAGCTGGCTGAAATGGTGCTGGTCAGTTGTGCACCCATCGGGGCAAGTTTCACTTTTATTGCGCTGGTGACAGGGGCATTGTGGGGCAAGCCAATGTGGGGCGCATGGTGGGTATGGGATGCCCGCCTGACTTCGGAACTGATCCTGCTGTTTTTGTATCTGGGTGTGATCGGTCTGTACAACGCGATTGAGGACAAGCGCATGGCTTCACGCGCCGTCGCCATCCTTGCGCTGGTCGGCATCGTCAATATTCCCATCATCCATTATTCGGTGGAATGGTGGAACACCCTGCATCAAGGCGCAACCGTGACCAAGTTTGACAAACCCTCCATCCATATCGACATGCTGATACCGCTGCTGCTGATGGCGGGGGCATTCAAGGTGTTCTTTGTTATCAGCCTGTTGTTGCGTACCCGGAATGAATTGCTGGAACGTGAACTGCCCCGCCAGTGGGTGAAACAGTTAGTGGAGGAAAACGCGAATGACTGAATTTTTCCACATGGGCGGCTATGCGCTGTATGTCTGGGGTTCGCTGGGAATGACCTTCATCGTGCTGCTGCTGAATATCGTGCTGCCCTTGAGCCAGCACCGCGACGTATTGCGTAAGGCGGCAGAGTTTCATGAGTGGGAAGGGAGAGATGAAAAATGACACCTGTCAGGAAAAAACGCCTGTTGCTGATCCTCGCACTGGTTGCCGGGGTGGGCATAGCCTTGGCGCTGGTGTTGCAGGCTTTCAACCAGAACATGATGTTTTATTATGCACCCAAAGAGATCAAGGCGGGCAAAGCGCCTGCCAACCATGATTTCCGTGTCGGTGGGCTGGTGGTCAAAGGCAGTATGCAGCGGGATAAACAATCACTGGAAGTGCGTTTCGATGTGACCGACCTGACCGAAACCGTGACGGTGAGCTATACCGGCATCCTCCCCGACTTGTTCCGCGAAGGGCAAGGCATTATTGCCCGTGGCAAACTGTTGCCGGATGGGGTCATCGAAGCCTCGGAAGTGCTGGCGAAACACGATGAAAACTACATGCCGCCGGAAGTGGCGTCCTCCTTGCCCCAGACGCCGCCCAAGGAGGCAAAATGATCCCCGAACTTGGACACCTTGCCTTGATTCTGGCGCTGCTGATGGCGCTGGTGCAGGCGATTTTCCCACTGGCGGGCAGTTGGCGTGGCAAAGAACAATGGCTGGCACTGGCAAAACCAGCGGCGCAAGCACAAACGCTGTTCATCCTGCTGGCCTACGCTTGCCTGACTTACGCTTTTATTACCCATGATTTTTCGGTGAAATATGTGGCGGGAACGTCCCATTCCAGCTTGCCGTTGCTGTACCGGATTTCTGGGGTGTGGGGTGCGCATGAAGGTTCTTTGCTGCTGTGGGTCACGCTGCTGGCAGTGTGGACGCTGGCGGTCAGTGGGTTCAACCGGGGAATGCCGCCCTTGATGCTGGCGCGGGTGTTGGGGGTGATGGGGTGTGTCAGCGTTGGCTTCCTGCTGTTCCTGCTGGTGACTTCCAACCCGTTTGAACGCTTGGTGCCTGCCTCACTGAATGGACGCAGCCTCAATCCACTGCTGCAAGACCCCGGCTTAGCCTTCCACCCGCCGATGTTGTACATGGGTTATGTGGGCTTTGCGGTAGCGTTTGCCTTTGCCATCGCCGCGATGTTGGAAGGCAAACTGGATGCGGTGTGGATACGCTGGGTACGCCCGTGGACGAATGTGGCGTGGGTGTTCCTGACCTTGGGGATTGCGCTGGGCAGTTGGTGGGCGTATTACGAGCTGGGCTGGGGTGGCTGGTGGTTCTGGGACCCAGTGGAAAATGCCTCACTGATGCCGTGGCTGATGGGGACGGCACTGGTGCATTCGCTGGCTGTGACGGAAAAGCGTGGCGCGTTCAAAGCGTGGACGGTGCTACTGGCAATTTCCGCGTTTTCACTCAGCTTGTTGGGGACGTTTTTGGTGCGTTCGGGGGTGCTGACTTCTGTCCACGCCTTTGCCAATGACCCGGAACGCGGGGTGTTCATTTTGGCATTTCTGGCGGCGGTGGTGGGGGTTTCCCTGACGCTGTATGCGGTCAAGGCACACCAGATGGAAGGTGGGCAAGGTTTCCAAGCCTTGTCACGCGAATCCGGTTTGCTGATGAACAATGTGATCCTCACGGTCATGGCTGCCAGTGTGTTGCTGGGGACACTGTACCCGCTGGTGCTGGATGCGTTGGCAGTGGGCAAAATTTCGGTGGGGCCGCCGTATTTCAACGCCATCATCGTGCCTCTGGGCTTGCTGCTGGCGGTGCTAATGCTGCTGGGGCCATTGTTGCGCTGGCGGCAGGATAATCTCCGGCAGGTGGGCAAATCGCTGTTGGCGGCACTGCTGTGGTGGCGGCACAAACGTTCCCTGTCCGGCTGGGGAATGTGGCTGGCACACCTCGGCGTGGTGGTGCTGATGGTCGGCATCACCATGACCTCCCTGTACAGCAGCGGCAAGGATGTGCGCATGGCAGTGAGGCAACATTACCTGCTAGACGGCTACGATTTCCATTTTGTGGGGATAAAAGAGTCCGTGGGTGAAAACTACCTCGCTTACCGGGGGACGTTTGACATACATCAGGGCGATCAGCTCGTCAGCCAGTTATTACCTGAAAAGCGTAACTATGGGGGGCAATCCATGCCAATGACGGAAGCAGGGATTGATGGCGGGTTGTTCCGTGACCTGTTCGTGGCATTGGGCGAACCGCTGGACGGCGGGACGTGGAGTTTGCGCATTTACCACAAGCCGTTTATCCGCTGGATATGGTTGGGGACATTGTTGATGGCGCTGGGTGGGCTGCTGGCGGCGCTGGATGGGCGTTATTGGAGAAAGGTAGGGGGTGCAGAATGAGCCGTTATTTCATTCCCTTGGCGGGCTTCTTGCTGCTGTTGGTGTTACTCGCCGTCGGTCTGAACCTGAACCCGCGTGAAGTGCCATCCCCCTTCATCGGCAAACCCGCCCCGTCCTTTACCCTGCCCAGCTTATATGGTGAGGCAAGCATTTCCCCTGCAAACCTTAAGGGGGAAGTTTGGCTGCTGAACGTGTGGGCATCGTGGTGTGCCACCTGCCAACAGGAACACGTCATGCTGGAATACCTGATCAAACGCGCCGACATTAAAGCCATCGGCCTCAATTACAAGGATCAGGCGGGGGATGCCAAACGCTGGCTGGAACGTCTCGGCAACCCGTTCCAGTCCGTGGTGATGGACACTGATGGCAAGGCGGGCATTGAGTGGGGAGTCTACGGCACACCAGAAACCTTCATCATCGACGCGCAAGGGGTTGTGCGTCACAAACACATCGGGGCGCTGACGGAACCCGTGGTGCAACGTGAATTGCTACCTCTAATACAACAATTACGCAAGGAGGCAACACCATGAAACACCTGTTGCTGATGCTAGCCCTGTGGTTACTTCCCCTGACGCTTAGGGCTGAAATCGACATCCACACCTTCAAAACCCCGCAACAAGAACAGCTTTACACCCAACTGATTAACGAGTTGCGCTGCTTGGTGTGCCAGAATCAGAACCTTGCCGATTCCAACGCCGCACTGGCGCTGGATTTGCGGCAGAAAACCTACGAAATGGTCAGCAGAGATGCATCACGCAACGAGATCGTGGATTTTATGGTCAGCCGCTACGGGGAATTTGTCCTCTACCGCCCACCCATGCAGCAAAACACCCTGCTGCTGTGGCTGGGGCCGGGGCTATTCCTATTAGTGGGTATCGGGGTGGCAGCACGGATCGTGCTACGTAACAGCAAGAGGGATGCAACATGATGTTCTGGATGGTGGCGGCGTGCCTTGTTTTGCTGGCGGTCGGGCTGCTGTGCATTCCCCTGTTGCGTACCTCCCCGCGCCCCAAGGGGACGCTGGTGATGCTCATCCTCGGCTTGCCACTGGCGGCAGCAAGTTTGTACTTGTGGCTGGGCAACCCCGCAGCCATCACCAGCCCCAGTAACCAAGAATTGCTGGCACAGGCCGATGCCATACTGGTAGCCGATGATGATGCTTCCGGGCGTGCTGCACAACTTATCCAGCAAGTACTGGCAAGTGAACCGCAAAACCCTACCGCCCTATGGCTAGCAGGTTCACAAGCGGCCTTGCGCGGTGACAAAGCCAAGGCACGAAGCTACTGGCGCAGCCTCTTGCCGTTGCTACAAGACAGCCCGCAAGAACAAGCCGAAGTACAACAATTAATCAAGCAGTCTGAACCGCACTAAGCTAATTCATCCATACATTGGTAGTCTTGGCAGGCTGCGCCATATCGGCTATCCTCAGGTCAAAACCACAAGTATCATGCCCCAAGCCACCGATACAGGAAACCTCTTTGGCCTGGACTTTCTTGCCCAGAACGGTTTCAACCACCCCAGCAATTAAGCCTCCCTCGAAGTGGCACAAGGTACGCCCCACCGGGGAAAGACCCGCGCAAGTCACACACTCACACACATCCACATGGATATGGGTCGTTGTCATGACCGGGATTTTTATCTTGCCAATTTTGAGTTGCTCACAGAGCGCAAGGAAGTCATCAAGCTGTTTGATTTGCAGCCCAATACCCAACTTCTTGCCCGCGTAGTAACTGACAGCAGACGCTCCTGTACCTAAAATATCTTCTAAGGCAACCAATCTGACCAGACGGTACAAGCCGATTCCTACTTCACCACCCATTTCCGGGCGATGGACTTGCAGGGCGTTCGCAATTTCTACAGGTTTCATCCATGTTTCTCCATCATATTTATCGTTATTCATCTGCCAGTCCATAAAGATAGGCTGCACCGCAATTTAATACTGTAATCAGTTGATATTCTTTGACCTACATCAAGCCCACCGACTGGCCTTAACCTAAGTCAAGGCAAAATAGTATCAGCCCCTGTTCTACTAGGTGACACCAACCACCACTCAAGGAGCGACATCATGATGCAACAGCGGCTGCTAACCCTTTTGATTGCAGGAATCTGTCTTAATGCTTGGGCAGAAGAACCCGATACATTAGGTGAGATTACTGTTACTGCTACCCGTAACGAAATTAAAACCCAAAAAGCCCCCGGCAGTGTCACCATCATTACCCGTAAAGCCATTGCCAATAAAGGTGGAGAGAATGTGTTGGAAATCTTGCGGGGTACACCGGGTGTCAGCTTGCAAGGTATCGGCTCAGGTGGACGTAAAACCATCAGCCTGCGCGGGATGGAAAGCAAACATACGCTACTGCTGGTAGATGGCAAACGCCTTCCTGCCAGTAATGATGTTGTTGGCCCCAACACTGATTACCAGTATGACTGGATTCCTGTTGAGCAGATTGAACGTATTGAAGTAGTACGCGGCCCGATGTCCGTACTGTACGGTTCTGATGCTTTGGGTGGTGTCATCAATATCATCACACGCAAACCTGACAAACAATGGTCAGGTGATGCCAAACTCACCAGCCGTAGCACAGACGGCAATAGCGGTGGTGATGGTCATGACCTAGAACTCAACCTTAGTGGCGGAGTACGCGAGAACCTACAACTCAGCATCGGTGGACAACAATCCCGCCGCTCCGCAGTTGCCCAAAATGATACACGCCTGACGGCCATTGAGGGCAGGGACAAGCAGCAACTATCCGTAAAACTGGACTGGCAACCTACCGAAAACCAGAATATCAAACTGGAACACATCGCTGGACAAGAAGAACGCTGGTATGACGTAAAAAATACCGTAGCACCCAAACAATATTACCAAAGCCATTACGACCTTGACCGTCAACATACTGCATTAGGTTGGACAGGGCAGATCGGAAAAACCCAAGCATCCCTCCGCACTTATCAAAACACCTTAGATGTCAAAAACACGGCAAGCAATGGGGCTAGAGCAACAACCCCGCAAAATTTAAAAGACATCGCGCTAGAAGGTAGCCTTGGTTTTACCCTGAGTGAAAAACAGCATATAACACTAGGAGCAGAAAAACGTACCGAGAAACTGGAAAATGCCGGACTTCCTGGTGGTAACGATAAAACCACCCTTAATGCACTCTATGCCCAAGATGAAATAAAGCTTTCCAAACGTACCAACCTAACATTAGGAATCAGGCAGGACAAACACGAAGCGTTTGGTAACGAGACGAGTCCCCGTGCTGCCATTGTCTACACTGTAACCGATAACCTAACCCTCAAAGCAGGCTATGGGCATGGATTCCATGCCCCCAACATCAAGCAGGTTTCCCCCAATTATGAATTCAACTTAGGCACATACAAGGTTAAAAGTAATCCAAACCTGAAACCTGAAACAAATGATACATTTGATATGGGTGCAAACTACACCCGTGGTAAGTGGAATGTCGATGCGGCACTGTTTGACAATAAGGTCAAGAACCTGATTGATGTCGCCACCATCGCTCCCAATACCTACCAATACAAAAATATTGCAGAAGCCCGTTTACAGGGTGGTGAATTGTCCACCCGTGTGAAGGTCAGCAAAAACGTAGACCTGACCGCCAACTACCAATATCTCGATGCCAAGGACAATACGGGGCAGCGGTTGGATAAGCGCCCTCAACATACCGTAGCCGCAGGTGTCACTTGGAAGCGTAATGGCTGGCAAACCAACCTGAATGCGGAATATTTATCCGACCAACTGCGGGATATATCAACGACACTGACACCCAACAAGGTCACATTGCCCAGCTACACCGTTTGGAATGTGGGGACACGTAAATCCATCAACAAACATCTGGAGGTGGGGGCAGGCATTGAAAACCTAACCGATGTACGTCTGGAAGATAAGTCCCCCAATTTCAAATACGAAGAATACCCCCGTACCCTACGGCTAGAACTGCGTGGCAAGTTCTAAAGCACAAAAAAGGGCGGGGATATGACCCCGCCCAAAACTACAGGGAGATAGTAACCAGAATTACGCCAATAACGGCACAATCATCAACGCTACGATGTTGATGATTTTGATCAGCGGGTTAACCGCAGGGCCTGCGGTATCTTTATATGGGTCGCCAACGGTATCACCCGTCACGGCGGCTTTGTGTGCCTCCGAACCCTTGCCACCGAAGTTGCCTTCCTCAATGTATTTCTTGGCGTTATCCCATGCACCACCACCCGTAGTCATGGAAATGGCAACGAAGATGCCCGTCACAATCGTGCCAACCAGTACGCCACCCAATGCTTGTGCGCCCAGCGTCAGGCCAACAACGACCGGAACTGCCACTGGCAGTAGGGAAGGCAAAATCATTTCCTTGATCGCTGCCTTGGTCAGCATATCCACGCAAGTGCCGTATTCCGGCTTGCCCGTGCCTTCCATAATGCCGGGAATATCACGGAACTGGCGGCGCACCTCCACCACTACCGAGCCTGCCGCACGCCCGACTGCCTCCATGCCCATTGCGGCAAACAGGTAAGGAACCATACCACCAATGAACAAACCAATAATGACCATGTGGTTAGACAGGTCGAAAGTTAAGCCGGGATGGCTGCTGGAAAGCGCATGGGTATAATCCGCAAACAACACCAGTGCTGCCAAGCCTGCCGAGCCAATCGCATAACCTTTGGTAACAGCTTTCGTCGTATTGCCAACCGCATCCAGCGGGTCAGTAATGTTGCGGATTTCCTCCGGCAAGCCTGCCATTTCCGCAATTCCACCCGCGTTATCGGTGATCGGGCCATAAGCATCCAATGCCACGATAATCCCCGCCATCGACAACATGGAGGTTGCCGCAATCGCAATCCCATACAGACCAGCAAAGGAGTACGCACCCCAGATAGCAAAACACACTGCCAAGACAGGAGCTGCTGTAGATTTCATCGAAACGCCCAAACCAGCGATAACGTTTGTGCCATGCCCAGTAGTGGAGGCATGGGCAATATGCCGCACTGGGCTGTATTCGGTTGCAGTGTAATATTCCGTAATCCACACCATTGCCGCTGTCAGCAACAGGCCGATCACCGCCGAACCGTATAAAGCGCCGACTGAATACAGTGGGTTATCACCCATCATGACGTAAGTAATCGGCAAGAACAGCACCAATGAAGCCCCCGCCGCCACTGCCAACCCCCGGTACAGCGCATTCATGATTTTGCCACCCTCACGCGCCTTGACGAACATAGTCCCCAAAATAGAAGCCAAGATGGAGAAACCACCCAGCACCAAGGGGTAAACCACCGCATTTGCCGAACCGCCCATCACCAGTCCACCCAGCAGCATGGTGGCAATAATAGTCACAGCGTAAGTCTCAAACAGGTCAGCCGCCATCCCCGCACAATCACCGACATTATCACCCACGTTGTCGGCAATGACTGCCGGGTTACGCGGGTCATCTTCCGGGATTCCAGCTTCCACCTTACCCACGAGGTCAGCACCCACATCAGCGCCCTTGGTGAATATACCACCACCCAGACGGGCAAAAATGGAGATAAGGGAACCACCAAACGCCAAGCCGACCAGTGCGTGGGTAGCCTCATCCAGCGGCGTACCTGCCATCATCAAGATGGCGAAATAACCCGCCACGCCGAGCAAAGCCAGCCCCACCACCAACATACCAGTAATCGCACCACCCTTGAATGCCACATCCAGTGCCGCATTCAGTCCATCTTTGGCAGCTTCCGCCGTGCGCACATTGGAACGTACCGAAACATTCATACCGATATAGCCCGTCGCTCCTGACAAAATTGCGCCCAACGCAAAACCGATAGCAGTTTTCACGCCCAACATAATGAAAATAACTGCAAAAAGTAGGATACCGACCACACCAATAGTGGTGTATTGCCGGTTCAGGTAAGCTTGCGCCCCTTCTTGTACCGCCTGCGCAATACGACGCATTTCTTCGCTGCCTTCGGGTTTTGCCAATACCCAGCGAATCGTGACATACCCATAAGCCAGTGCAGCAAATGCACATAAAATAGCAATAGCCAACCCTGTTGACATTAGAACACCTCATTAGCTAACTGTGATGAGAACTATACGAAATGGGTTTTTTGTAGGATGAATGCACTATATTCTTTATCAGTACCATTAATATGGTTGACCAACCAGTTTTTTAGGTAATCGGCAACACCAGCCAGTGCCTTGTAACCTTTGCTGCGGTAATCTTTTACGAAGGCTTCGGCATCAGCGACCATTTCTTGGTGTAGTTTCTGGTGGACTTCCAAATCGGGGTAGCCGTATTGTTGCATGAGTGCTTCTTCGCGCTGGAAATGGTAACGGGTGTAAGTCATTAGTTCATCCAGTGCCTCCTGCTCAAACTTTTCGCCCGTTTGGTAATGAATGGCGGTCTGTAAGTGATTGATAAGATTGAGCAGCTTTCGGTGATCATCATCCATCTCGGCGATCCCGACACTGTATTCATCCCTCCATACCACGAAGTGTTCATTTTCCCGCCATTTGCTATAGAAGGGGGTGGCGAACAAGACAAGAGTAAGTAGCCAAGGGACAGGATTTCCTACCCCTAAAGCAAAAAAGGTCAGAATGGCAGCTACCAACAGCGTCCCCATCAGCAGCGGTGTTCCCAGCAGTTTCATCGCATTGGTCATGGTTTGCTTACCTCCTCTGGTTTTACGAATTGCAGGCAGGGGTCTTCAGGAGTTTCAGTAGCAGGCATTTGCCCTTTAGACTTATCATCTTCTGAAGAAACCGTTTCTGGTTTTTCCTCCGATTTTACTTTCCCTTCTGCTGTAATATCCGCAGCTATAACATGCACCATTCCCGTCATCTGCGGGTGCGGACCACAACGGTATGGAAAATCCCCGACTTCACTGAAAACCTTGTGATAAGTTTCTCCCGGAAAGAAATAATCAGGTTCCGGCTCGCCTGATTTTTCAAACCAGACGCTGTGGTATTGGCGCTTTTCCTTGTTGACCCAACAAACGGTATCGCCTATTTGCACGGTAATTTCTTCGGGGTCAAATTGGAATTTGACGATACCGACTTCATGAACAGCCTTCACACCAGTAGTATCTTCTGCCTTCACTGTAGTTGACACTGGAAGAATACACAGACAGAAAACAAGTGAAAAAAAGCACCTCCCTCTCCCATTTGGGGAGTGTAAAAAGAGAGGAAGGTGCTGGAGAAAAAACTTATGAAGAATGCTCATTACCGTTTCACCGCATTGATTTCAACACCTTCCTCTTCCTTATCGAAGCCGATACGGTAGCCGAGGGAAACATGGTGGAAACGCGCATTGGTGTGGTCGTCATGGATGGCGAAACCAAAGTTATAGACCTGATCCAGCGCCATGCTGACATCGCCCGGTTTGTCGGATTGCAGCTTGCGGCGCACTTGCACTACCCACTTGCCGCCATCCAGCTTGGCATCGAAATCAGCGCCTTGACCGCCATCCATCGTGCGGTCGGCGAGAATCTGACCGTCTTCAGACTCACCCTTGCCGGATTTGAAGCGGATAATATCCATGTAATGTTTGGCATCCATTTCAGCTTTCAAACCCGCCTCGTCCTTGAGCTTGTCCCAGCCGCCACGCTTTTCACCATTTTTACCTTCAATCTCAATGGCGGTACGGCTTTCGGTGATGTATTTGCTGACCTCTTTGCCTTCTGGGGCATCCGGCATGGTTTTGGCATCGTTATGGCATGTTCCCCAGCATCCGGCTTGGCTGGCGTATTGCACGTCATCGGTAGCAAACATCATCGCCAGTTTCATCGGGTTGTCGGCATCCATCTTGCCACCTTCGGCAAACGGGGCAGGGGTATGCGCGGCATCTTCCCAACTGAACCGCATGTACAGGTATTCATCATCATGGCTGGCCTGCACACTGACAGGGATGCTGCCACGCTTGCCCGGAATCAGGGTGGCGCTGGGTTCAAGTTTTTCACCCGTGACAATCCTTTGCCCCATGTCGGCGGCCTCTTGGTCATGGCAATCGAAGCAGCGGTCGCCCTTCTTGAGCGGACGCGCCCCGCCGTGGTCTTTGCCGGTTAACAGCCATTCCATTGAGGCTTGCCCCGGATAGAGCAGGGTAATGTCACGCGCTGGGACATTCGCCCAGTCCTGTTGTGCCCAAGCGTTATCCGCACCAGCGGCGGCAGGTTTCTTGGCTACGGTCGCTTCCGTAGCTTTTGCTGCGGCTTCGGTAACGGGGTCACAGTCAACACACGGGCCTTTGCTTGCCCCGGCATCCGCTTTGGCAGGTGCAAGTGTTGCCGTGGCAGCCGCTACCGCATCTTTGACGGCTTTGTCTTGTTTGGCTTTCTCTGCTGCTGCTTGGGCTTTTTGATCAGCATCATTCTTTTCGGCTGTTTTCATGCCATCAAGGTAATGTTGCGGCACTTCGCGGATAAAGTCTGGGTTGGGTTTTTCCAAGGCTTCCAGTTCATCGGCAGGTAATTGGTCACGCACATTCTTATGGGCAATGCCCTTGTGGCAGTCAATGCAAGTCTGCCCGGTCTGGAAGGCGTTCAGGTGTTGCTTACGTGCCCTCGGTTTCTGGAAGGAAGGGTCCATTGACTCGATGGTGTGGCAGTTACGACATTCGCGGGAATCGGTGGTTTTCATGGTATTCCACACGCGCTTTGCCATTGTCAGACGGTGTTCATTGAATTTTTCCGGCGTACTGACTGTCCCCATAATCTTATGGTAGACCTCGTTGCTGGCTTGTATTTTACGCACCACCTTATGTATCCAAGGGTCTGGCACGTGGCAGTCCGGGCAGGTGGCACGCACTCCTGTGCGGTTGGAATAGTGGATGGTGGGTTTGTATTCCTGATAGACGTTTTCTTCCATCTCATGGCAGGAAATGCAGAAATCCAGCTTGTTGGTGGCTTCCATGCCAGTATTGAAGCCGCCCCAGAACAGGATGCCCAGCAGGAAAAAGACCAATGCGGAACCGATGGTTGCACCCATCACGGTGCGCCGTGACCAGAAAGGGGGTTTGTGTGATTGCGGCGTTGCCATGTTTTTTCCTCATGCCATGCGTGGAAGCTGGAAACCAGAGTGGCGGCAAGCCGTAGCCTGCCGCCTTGCCCGGAGGAGGGACTTTTAACCTTGATGGTTGTTACGGATAGAAACGTTGAATTTACCCGTTGGGGCGTACAAGCCTTTGATGCGGGTCTTTTCTTCCAAGGTGTTGGCGTCATACACGATGATTTCGCCGTCAGCATCCTTGCTGTTCTTGCTGTTCCAGACAGAAGCCCAGACTTCGGTGGCATCCTTGTTGAACTCGAAATGCACCGCCAGTTGCCCAGCCTTGTCAGTCAAGCGGATGGTCTTGACGACTGCACGGGTTTCCTTGTCGATGATCTTGACGGACTGCTGGATTTCAGGATCAGGGTGTTTGGTCTGGTCAGCCCAGATGTACTTGCTTTTCGGATGGGTACGGATGAACAGACCGGGGCCATCGGTTGGCACGGTGTAGCAAACTTTCCACGCCTTATCGGGATGCCCTGCCGGGTCATTGCCCCAAACAGTAATGATGCCCTCACCGATGTGGGTAGTGCCACCGACTGGGCCACATTCTTTGTCATCCCAGTTAGCGCCAGCGCCGGGGTGCGGCATTTTTGCCACATCCAGCAGGGCTACCTGTTTTTCCTCTTCCGTATCAATGATGGTGATTTTGTTGGAGGCATTGGCAGCAAGCTGGAAGTAACGCCCGGTCGGGTCATAGAAACCGTCATGCAACATCTTGGCGGTGTTGATTTTGGTCACTTTCAGGTTATCCAAGTCTTTGTAGCCGACTTCCCACACCTGCCCCAGTTCCTTAACTGCCACGAGGAAGTTGGACTTGTTGGGGGTGGGGTGGACTGTAGCAACACGGGCTTCGTTGATGAAGTCGCCATTAATGTCAGTGCCACGGGTAGACACCACTTTCAACGGCTCCATCGTTTTGGCATCGGCAATCACGAAATGGGGTGGCCAGTAACCACCACCGAGGACATATTTACCGTCACCAGATACCGCCACGCCGCGTGCGTCATAGGCGATCTTGGTTTCTGCCACCAGCATTTTGTCCGGGGTTTGCCACAAGTCGATCTTGTTCATTTTGCCATCGCGCCCCATCGTGAACCAGAAACGTCCGGGTGGGTTGGCGGGGTCATCTGACTTGTCGACTTTGTGGTGATCCATCGACTTGATGTTATGCACCGCATACCCAGTATTGAGGTGCGCCACGACTTCGTGCTTGTCGCCGTCGATAATGGCAACCTTGCCCACATCCCGCTCAATCACGAGGAAAAAGTTTTCCCAGTTGCGATCATGCATGGGCTTGGCGGGGTAATCTTTGGGGTCTACGTAGACTTTGGTGTGTTCCTTCATCTGCGCCAGACTCATTTCCGGCGGAACCGGCGGGGTCATCTGGAGGAAGGTTGCCATCAGGGTGATTTCTTCCTTGGAGAGGATGTCACTGAAGTTGTTCATCCCGCCTTCAGTGCCTTCGGTGATGATCTTTTCCAGACGTTTCTGACCGAGTTTAAGTGTACCGACCTTTTCTTCCGTACCGTCGGGCTTTTTCTTGACAGCGACAGGTTCTAGGCTTTTGCCGGTTGCACCTTTACGCAATGCTCCGTGGCAACCTGCACAGTTTTGGAAGTAAATGGTCTTGGCGCGTTCAAAATCGACTTCCGCCATGGTTGGCATGGCTGCCTTCGCATCTGCCTTAGTATCCGCTGCGCCAGCATCCTTAGCATCCTTGGTTTCTGCTGCCTTAGCGGGTTCTGCCGCTTTGGCAGCCTCTTCCTTTTTAACTGCTTCCGCCAGCCCTGCCAAGCTGGTGAAGGAAAGCGCCAGACCCACTGCCAAGCTCAAAGCAGCGATCTTGCCCGGTACGTATTTCATGCCTCGTCTCCTCGATTCCACGGAATCTGTTGTATGCCAGTTTCACCGTTAACCCCCGCCCGAAAGCGTACCCGAACGAAGATTTTTTTCGAGGGTATGCAAATACTTGATTACACGCCTTGACTTGAGTCAAGCACGAAAAATTAGGGGGAATTAGTGTTGATCCACATCAAGGCAAATTCATGGCTAACATGATCCCATAATCCTGCCTATCCAAATCACAGGGCAATGGCCTCGCGCATTACCCGTTGGCTAACAGACGAAGGAGCCTATTTTGTTGAAACAAATACTTGGTGTCGTACTGGCAACCATGCTTGGCCTCGGTGGGGCGTGGTATGCAACACGCTGGTTTTCTGATGACAGCCACCCAACCAGTATGACGCTGGCAGAGAACGGGGACTTTACCCTTCAATCGGTCAACGGCTCGATCAGTCTGGATAATTTCCGTGACAAGGTGGTGATTGTGTACTTCGGTTACACCGCCTGCCCAGACATTTGCCCCACTTCTATGGCTACCCTCAAGCACGGGCTGAAACAGTTGACTGGCGCAGAACTCGCACAAGTGCAGGGCATTTTCATTTCGGTAGACCCGGAACGGGATACGCCAGAGCATGTGCAAAAATATGCGCAGTACTTCCACCCCAACATCATGGGGGTTACGGGCAAGCCAGAGGTATTGGCTGAAGTTGCTAAACGCTACAACGTCACCTACCGTAAAGTAGAAATATCAAATTCGGCAATGGGTTACACTATTGATCACTCTGCATTGTTATATATTCTTGATAAGAAAGGTAATGTACGGGAACAAGTGCAACATGTTGTCCCTGCCACGGAGTTGGCAAACTCCATACGGCGGTTACTTTAAAAGGGAGCCATAGTGGAATTTTTACAAGCAAATCTGGATTATTTGGTGCTGGGTACGCTCGGTTTCATGAGTTTCGTCATGCTGGCGTTGGTGGTTGAACGCTACTTGTACTTGAACAAAGTCAGTTTGCAGCAGTTCGACCACATCGAAATCCTGAAAATCGCCTTGACGCGCAACCTCACCACCATTTCCAGTATCGGCTCGAATGCGCCCTACGTGGGGCTATTGGGGACGGTCATGGGCATTCTGGTTACATTCTACACGATGGGGCAAGGTGGCAAGCTGGATGTCAACATCATCATGTTGGGGCTGGCCTTGGCCTTGAAAGCTACCGCTGCGGGTTTGCTGGTCGCCATTCCTGCGATCATGTTTTACAACGCCCTGCTGCGTAAAGTCGAGGTGCTGACCGCCCGTTGGCAAGCGGTGCAGGATGGGAAAACGGCATGAAACGTTTCGACCAGATCAACATGATCCCTTTCATCGACATCATGCTGGTGCTGTTGGCGATTGTGCTGACCACTGCCTCTTTCATTTCGCAAGGTTTGATCCCGGTGGATTTGCCCAAGGCGGAGCAAAGTCAACAGGCCAGCCCCGACGAACACAGCATAGAAATCGCCATCAACGCACAGAACCAGATTTTCTTCGAGGGTACGCCGATCACGGCTGATACTTTGGCTGAAAAGCTGGCTCCCCATGCGGCTCATGCGGCGATGATGCCGGTGATTTTACGGGTGGATAAGGCAGCGGCTTTCGAGCATTTCATCAGTGTGATTGATGTGCTGAAGGCGGGGCATTTCGACAAACTTTCCATTCAGACCGAGCAAGCGCAGTGAAACATCACCTGACTGGCTTCGGCGTTTCTGCCCTATTGCATGGCACAGTCTTGTTGGTAGCCTTGCCGTTGCTGCTATGGCAGGACAAGCTGGGCAAAGTGGACGAACCGCAACCCGTCAACCTGTCGCTGGCGCAGTTCCAACCTGCGCCGCAGCCGACACCCGCAGAGCCACCACCTAAGCCCGAACCTGTGAAGCCGCCACCAAAACCTGAGCCGCCCAAACCGGAAAAGAAGCCAATAGAAAAGCCTAAACCGGAGAAAAAGCCGATAGAAAAGCCTATCGCTAAGCCCAAAGTTGAACCTAAACATGAGCACCAACACGAGCCGGAAGTGCAGCCCGAACCGAAACCTGCTGCTGCCGCCCCAGTAGCACCCGCGCCGCAACCGCAGCCAACGCCAGACCGCGCCCCGCCCGCGCAACTGGCGGATAACAAAGCGGCGGAAGCGGCTTACCGCGCCCGTTTGCAAAGCATGATTGCTGCCCGCAAAAGCTACCCACGCCAAGCGGAAGATGAGGAAGCAGAAGGTACGGTGATGGTGTCTTTCACAGTATTCCCGAATGGCTCAATCACCGGGGCGCGGGTCAGCAAAAGCTCCGGCAACCAATGGCTCGATAAGTCAGCGGTGCAAGCGGTGAATGCGGTATCTGGGGCATTGCCATTCCCACCCGACATCCGCAAACCGCAATGGACGTTCAGTTTGGAGGTTAAATATCATTTGGCATAATCATGTTGCACTCTATTTGCTTGATCTCTCCTGAGCGGATACCTTGGACAAGATTTGGAAAGTGTGTCAATTGACGCAGGTTGTCGTGTATTTTCACCCATCACAATATCAAGTTAGCCCAAGTCAATCAGATAAAGTTATTTAAAAACAAAATATTGCGATATTTGGCATAAAACTTGCCTGCGCTAGTGGTTGTTTTGCGATTAACAAATCGGAGTTTGCCCCATGCCCAGACCGCCTTCCCCTCCCCAGATACCTCATCCCCCTAAAAAGGCCAATAAACATTTATCCCTCATTGCCCTATTAATGCTCAGCCTTTACAGTAGCATGGCGATGGCTGAGCCGCCACCCCGTGTCGTGGTCAGTGCGGCACCCTTGCACTCACTGGTGGCCTCATTGATGGAGGGTGTCACCTCACCTGTACTGCTGGATGACTCTACTGATGCCCAACCAGCACAACTCGGCCCGTTCGGGAAAAGCCAGCTCATGACAGCCGATATGGTCATTTGGTCAGATACTGGTTTGGCAAAAGCCATGACGCAGGCTATGGAGGGAATTCCACTGAAAGGGCAACTGCTGACATTATCCGAGCATGTACCGTTGCTCACCGAGGAAGGTGTGACCAACGCTCCAGTATTTCACCACCAGTCCCGCGTCCCGGAATTTTGGCACGACCCGCGCCTAGCTATCATTGCCGTCAGGATGATCACCCCCAGACTGGTGAAACTAGACCCTGAGCATCAGGAACGCTACTTGGATAACGAAATCGTACTGGTCAAGCGGTTGAAAAATCTTGAACAGGAAATCAGCACCCAGTTAAAACCCGGTAGCGGGCAAATTTACGCTGCCATCAGCGGCCTTAACCCCTATTTCAGCCACAGGTTTCTCCCGTCTGCCGCCCACCCTGAGCAAGAGGGTTTCCAAAAGGCTTCCCTCAACGAACCTGCTGCCTGTGCTTATGGCAGGGATACTACCCGCTACAATATTGGGCCAGCGTTGTATTTTGAAACCATGCGGTACATAACCCGACAGGTATCTACCTGCCTGCACACCCCTGACCAGAAGCAACTTGCCTTGTAGGTATTGATAATCCTCAATGCAATCAATCTGGCGTTTGTAGCAGAGTTTTACAGTCAACTTTAATAACCATTGATTCAGGAGAAACATCATGTTGAAACCCATCACCTATTTGCTACTGTCTGCCGCCCTTGTCGGCACTGCCTTTGCTGAAGATGCCAGCAAGGCCGCCACACCAGCAGCGGTACATGCCGCACCCGTCGCCAGTACTGATGCCGCCACTACCCCTGACGCAGCCGCCAAGCAGGAATTCAGGAAAAACATGAAGCACGCCAACCCGCTGCCCAATTACATGGTCATCATCACGGAACAGGCCGATGCACTTAAACTGACGACTGAACAGAAAACCAAAGTGGATGCTTGGGTCAATGAAAACACCCCGAAAGCCGCCGCCGCCGTCAAGAACATCATTGCTGCCGAGCAGGCATTACTGGAAGCCTCCTTGGGTGGCGCAGGCAAGGATGACCTGATGAAGCAATTTGACGAAATGGCGAAAATGCGCCGGGCGCTGGCTGAGCAAAAGGCAGCTTGTAGCGATTACATGCGTCAGGTACTGACCCCAGAACAATGGGAACAAACGGTCAAGATGCAGCGTGAAGTACTAGCAGGCAACTCTGTACACGACAATTTTCCTAATCAGCGGTTTTCAGCAGCAAGGTGACATTGCCATTTGCCTTAGCGATTAAGTTTGGAGGCCATAAAAACAGCATCCACAAGCGGAAGTTTTCTGCCACTGCACGGAAGCCATGCAGTAAGTGATCGGTCAAATGGTCGAGTCCATAGCGGAACAGGCTTTGTTCGGGGCGTCCATGTTTCTTGATGAGCAACGGTTTGACAAAACCGTGCTTCCATTCCCCCACCTTGTGTGCCCAACTAAAGGCAATCGCCAGTAACGCCATGATTTTCTTGATGCGGAAGTACTTGGTGATGCGGGTATCTTCCCAGTGGAAACCGCGCCCTTTCAGGGATTGGAACAGGTTTTCGA
>NZ_JAQTLS010000027.1 GCF_028714775.1 Thiothrix sp.
CGCAAAAGTGGTCGGTTATCCACCACTGGAAGCCTGCTTTGCAGACCTTTTTACTCATGTTCGGCGAAGAGCGCGTCCCGCTCTCCGCCCTATGAAAATTTGTTACACAGTTTATTTGACAGACTCGTTTAACTTGATTTTGACTATATTTATGAATATAGGTGTGACATTTAATGAAGCTAAAACTTTTCATAGGTTCATCTACTGAAGGAAGAGATATTGCATACGCCATTCAATCTAATTTGAAAAATGATTTTGAATGTACTGTTTGGGATCAAAATGTATTTGAGTTATCCTCATCATATATTGAGACATTAGTAAAGCGCTTAGATAATACTGATTTTGCCGTATTTGTATTTTCTCCTGATGATGAGATTAAAATACGTGGCAATGAAACTATGGCTGCAAGAGATAATGTTTTATTTGAATTGGGTCTTTTTACAGGAAAATTAGGCAGGGATAGAGCATTTTTTGCTATTCCAGGTGGTAGTGGTATTCGCATAGCTTCTGATTTGCTTGGCGTTAGTAAAGGTGAATATGAGGTTGGTCGAGATGATGGTAACTATCAAGCCGCAACTGGTGATTTTTGTAATAAGGTTAGGGGTCAAGCAAAAAAAATAGGCGCTATTGAAAAAAAAGAAACAACGACTTCATCAGTGATCAATGTTGAAAGTAAAGTTGCTGCTGAAAATATAGATTCCTGTAAGATGAGTGAGGTTTATAGTGCATTAAAAATACTCGGCGTGATTTATGAGAAAACAAGAGATGAATTGATGAATTATGATTTTGCTTTAGAGCTTGTTGCTTCATCACTTGTTGAAAAACCGAGTGTGATTAGTCTGAAGATTAGTAAGATTGAATCAAGTGGATATATAAGTATTGTGAAGTGTCCAACGCAGGATGGTCCAGTTAAATGCTTGCGGCTTACCAAGTCGGCTATTGAGTATTTGTCTAATAATATAGAGTTATTGAGCTAGTTATTAATTACTCTCGTTTTTGCGACATCATTTAATGTGTTTTTTAATATTTGGATAAAATATCTATTGATTGATGTGTTGTGTACTTTTGCAACTCCTTGATATGTAATAGTAGCTCTGCCTTCCCCATCTTCAGTGGAAAAATAAAATTCGGCACGTATTATTTTTCCTGAAGTGTTATTGGGGATTTTTTTAAGTTCTTCAAGTAAATCACCGTCACCTTTTAAACTAAGATTTCCTAGAATGTTATTTGATAATTTTACTTGGGCAATATCTAGTTTTTGTAGAGAGTATTTTTTTAAATTCAACCGAATAAGATCAAGCCATGTAACTAGGTTGATGGATGGGGATTGAATAGATATTTTGAAAGATGTTGCTCTGCCTAATGCTGATGTGAGTGGAATGGATGATTTTGGTGGATCAATTAATAGTAAAGAATAGGGCGAATCCATGTCAATTTGGAAAGAATGGTTTTGATAGATTGTTTGAAAATAAGTTTCGATGTAGCCTAGAGGTGAGCGAGACTCAATTGTTTTTACTTCTTTCTGAATGTAACGACCAGAAAGTTTATTATTGCGATAAGCCTCATCAAGGATGAAGCCAGAACCAGCTTCTTCCGTATAAGGATGCTTGAGAAGAGCATTTTTCAGCTCACTGTAATCTAGTCTCCAGACTGCATCGACCCATTGATACCGCATGAGTTTTCCTTTATTTCAGTGAAACATTTATAAGCTGCTTCTTCTATCATGGACACATAGTTTTTGCTTAATAATCGTGATAGTTGTGCTGGCGTTGAATTAAAGTTACTTTTCTCGGCTACATATTTAAGGTAGTTAACAGCCTCATAAGATAAATGAGTCATTTTGTCAGGGGGACTACACTGAGCCTCAAGTCGAACTGCTCCTTCTATGGGTTGATCCTGATTATCTCTTAGACTCATGATTTGTGTTTGCCATCGGATAGTATGAATATAATATCTCCCTTCGCGCAAGAATTCCTGTATCTCTCTGGACGCAAGGAGATCATTTCCAGACATACTGGCTTTGTTAATTTGAGAGACTAAAGATTGTGAAACCTCATCATTTTCTTCTTCATTATCATCCTCATCTTCTGATGATTTGCTTTTATGTATGCCAATTTTTACGACATGACCTAAAGGTAAGTCCTCTATATTGTTGATTAGGCGAAAGAAAAAGTCATTTGTTTGTGCGGGTAAAAACTCAGATAAATTTAAAGAAAATCTATTTCGGGATGTGTTTTCTTGTTCATCAATTGTATCTAGTATGCAATTAACAATTTCTTTAACACGCTCATCAGATGGATAGCGAAGTGTTGTCTTTCCATCATTTGTTGTGTTAATTTCAATAATGGCTTCTTTAGGTTTTCGTTGTTTTAGACGTGTAATATTATGATCTATATCTGTATATGCTACACGAATAACAGGGCTTCCATCAGCTTTGAGACTAATGCTTATATTATCTCGCTGTCTTTTATCTTTTAAGTCAGGTAGCAAGTCTCTCAATGTGTCTGATGAAATTTCTCCATCTACTTTTTGACTGCTGGTTTTGGGCGGTCTACTTTCTGTTTTCAGTAGTTCTGATAGCTCTTGTAGCATTAGATGATCAAATGGGATGCTCGCTATTCTTAAACATAAAGCTTCTCTTTCAATGTCTTCCGGTACAATAAATCCATGGTCAAGAGCATATTTTCTTAATTGCCATAGTGTGAGTTTTTGCTTGCTTGCGATTAATGCATCATATATATCATTTGGTTGGGCATATATAAAAACAGAATCAGTATTGATCATGAGCGCATTCCAAGTTCAGATTCAAAGAATTGTGGCTTTATAATTGAAATTGACATCATGTCAATGATGCTAAGTCGCTCTAAAATCATTTTTGCCACAGATGAATTTGGAGCAACCATTTCGGCATACTCTTTCTTTGACTTTTGAAAATTTGGGTGGGATATGTTTGTTGCATTTGGAAGTTTGAAAGTAATCGTGCTGGCACTGTCCATTACTTGATAAGTGAATAAGTAATCAATCAAATGGATAAATTCGTCACTGCTCTCACCCTTTCCTCGATAATATAAGATATATCCTTCTTTTCCTGCTTGATCTATTCCAAAACGAATAACATGAAATGGAGCAACAAGTTGTTCTAACATAAGAGGAGAACCATATCTATTGCTGCAAGATCGCCGATGATATTGTAATTGATGATCTGGTTGAAAAAAGCCAACAGCATTGTCGGGAATATTTTTTTGACCTTTTGTAGCCCAATAATCAATTTGTATGCTGTTTAAATATATTAGAGTTTCTGGGTCTAAAATTATTATTTCACTATGGCTTTTAAGTTTTGGCCAATCTTCCTTGATATTATTGGCAATTTGATTATTCAAGTTCTTTGTGTAAGCATGATCATGGTTATATACGAAAAGACAAGCAATAACCTTTTTGTCTTCGTCATGAGGAACTGGAAAGTGTTCAGTAAAAGAATCGCTTACCATTGCGCAATCTAATGATAATGCTAAACTTTTAAGTGCAGATACTATGCCTCCAACAGAAATACTTTTAGCAGCAAGGCTTTTAAAGTCAAAAAGCACTTGGGTAAGTTTTCCGTCATAGGGGTCATGATAAGTATAGACTGCATCCGCAGGGTGTGTCTTCTTGTTGTGGTGAGGTTGCACACAGTGCCAATCTATGTCGTTTGGGCCAACCTGCTCCTAACCAGCAAATCGTGAGATAGATTTTGCAAGTTGGACAGCCATTTGAGCAATTTGAGCAGTTTCTGACATTTTCAGCCCACCATTAAGTCAATAATTTGATTAATTATAGCTCAGTGCTAATGACGGTGTATATAAAATTTGAAAAGCGACTAAAGCAAAAAAAGACATGTCTACGGTGCTTCTTCTTATTGGAGACCGTTTTGAGCTGTGTCATCCGTGAAGAAATCAAAAAACCGCCCGAAGGCGGTCTTTCCGCCCCAGAGTGAACGCATCAAGTGCGGACACCTAGGGGAGAGTCGTCCAGCAAGTATGTTGCTGTGGGCTACAAAATGCAAACACAGAAAACCACCTGCTCACACCCACAACCGATGTAGAAAGTGCAGTAGTAAAACCCGAATTCCTAAAGCAGCTATAATAGGCGTGTTACCTGTTTGCTAGGAGACAAACATGCCCAAGGTGATCTCATCAGAAGTACAAAATCAGTTCGACAAGTTGATGAAAGATTCGCAAGGTTTACAGGACAAGAATGCCGCCGCTTGGTATGAAAACTACTGCAAGCGTCATGCAGACAACCCGCGTACTGCCGATCTGACCGATGAAGACGTGAACAGATTGGTGCATGAGCTGCGTTTGATCCCTTGAACTATAAAGATAAGCGGTGACATTATGAACAACGAACGCACGCAATTTGCAGGTAGCACATGAAAGAACAGTACGATAAGACCACCAAGGAAAAAATCACTATCCGGCTTGATCCTGACGTGGTTGACTGGTTTCGGAAACAGGTGGAAGGTGGTGGCAATTACCAAAGCCTGATCAACGAAGCATTGAAGGCACACATCAAGCAGCAGGGCGAACCACTGGAAACGATCTTACGCCGTGTCATTCGTGAAGAAATAAAGGCTGAACAGCAGCAGGTGGCTGCCTGAGTTTTGAGCGCAGTTTCCCCCGAATTTAGGACGTGCGCTTATCCGCTGTCATTTCCGGCATGTGCTGTTCTTCCTATTCATAAATACTCGTGCATGTTAGCCATGCCGAGGATGTAAATGAGTTCGTTAGTCGTGATTTTGCCAAATTCTTGGCGGATATTGGCCAATACGTTTTCTGCATATTTGGGGGTGATGCCGCAAGTATCTGGAATGCTTTTCATCGGCTTGCCCGTCAGGATGTGTTTGAGTACCGCTTTTTGCGTGGCATTGAGGCTTTCCAACAACGGTTGGATGAAAAAACGTACCGATTCTTTTGAATTAATCACAGTTGCGTGGTATTCGCTGGCAAGCGTGAATAGTTGTGCAAGGTGCGACTTTTTCAGATTCTGGAAGTGACTCAAACTGTCGTTTTTGCTAATGACAGAGATTCCCGCGATGGCAAATGTGCTCCGCAGTGCTGGCACGGAAAGGCCGTACTGTATGCCGAAATTTTTCCGGGCATCTTCGGTAACAGCCCTTTCTTCATGGGTAACGTGACCTGCATAAATTTCTTCCCACCAGTCAATAGCCCTTTTCCAGTCTTGTAGTGCCAAACGTAGCACGAAGTCGTGGTTGCCGTAGTTATTCTCGATGTAATGGGCTACGAAAGGGGTGAAGCTCTCGGAATAGTGCAGCACAGGTTGCACTTCCTTGCTCATGTACATGGGCTTAGGGTAAAAAGAGTACAGCACACCGTCAAAACCTAAGTCGCTGATAACTTCGGTCAAGGCCGTGAACGCCTCGCCAAACGGGTGGCAGGGTGTTGGGGGAGATGGAATATCTGTCATGAGGTTACGCGCTTGCTGTATACCCCAAGACTAATAGCAAATTTGCCGACACTCGTCTATGCCACCAGTGGCTGTTGCCGTCAATTACGGCAGCACCTTGCCCTGAAACAGCGATAATGGGCGTGTTACCGATTTGAGCGACAAAGACGTGAACAGATTAGTGCATGAGCTTCGTTTAATTCCTTGACCCGTCTACCACTTCACCCTTTAGCCTACCCCTGTTCCCATCAACAACAGGAGTGCATTATGCCAAACACCAACATGACCAAAACCCAGTGGGTCGAGCTGTTCCGTGAAACTGGCTTGGACGAGGCGACCATGCGCCAGTGGCATCGCTTGTTTGAGCAACGTCACCCGGCGCAGCATCAGGCGTTTCTGGAATGGCTGCAAATCCCGGCGGAGGAGGTCGCGCAAATCCGCCAACATTCACGCTGATAAGGGAGGCTGCGGATGTACACCATCGGTCAACTGGCGAAACGTTTCGGCCTGTCACGCAGCACCCTGCTGTATTACGACGCGATTGGCTTGCTGCCTGCCTCGACGCGCAGCGCCAGCGGCTACCGTCTGTATACAGAACAGGCCGTGCAGCGCATGACGCACATCCAGACCTTCCGTGATGCCGGTTTACCGCTGGAAACCATCCGCACCCTGCTGGCTTCCGGCACGGACGCACCCACCGCCGTGCTGGAACGCCACCTTCAGGAACTCAATAGCGACATCAGCCGCCTGCGCCAGCAACAGCAAGTGATCGTGCGCCTGCTGGATTCCGCTTCCGCCCTCAAGGACAGCCGCACCATGAGCAAGCAACGCTGGGTAGAAGTGCTACGTGCCGCCGGGCTGGATGATGCCGGGATGCGTAAATGGCACAGTGAATTCGAGCAGCGTTCCCCCGAAGCCCATCAGGATTTTCTGGAATCGCTGGGCATTGGTGATGAAGAAATCTCCTTGATCCGCCAGCATTCCCGCCACTGAAACGCTTCCGTCCAAAGAACGGGCGTGGACACTGCGCCCCGGACTATACTCAAGGCGTACAAACACTATAAAGATAAGAGGTGACATTATGAGCAACGAACTGGTGCAGGTGAAAACCTATCATGTCGAAGGTGACGGCATCACCCTGTATTTCCTTGGGGATGATCCCGCCGCGCTGGAGCTGACTTACAACGATGCGCAAGGCGAACGTAAGTTTTCCGGGAAGGAGATTTCCCAGCAAGAAACGCCCATCGGGTTGATGGTTTCTGTGATGATGGAGGCGATTCCCGATTTACGCACCGTGGTGTTGTCGCTGGCACTCCCCACCGCCAACAGGCCAGCCGATATGCGTTCGGTCATGCTGAAAACCTTTGCTGTGCGCACCACCAACCACACCACCATTGCCGGGCCAGACATCATCGAAGGCGCGACCCAAACCTACGAGGTTTTTGTGTTGGACGGGAATGCTTGGTAAATGAATAACCCACACTCCGCTTTTCCCACGTTGAGCTGCATCCACCTCAACCACGCCGCCGTTGCGCCTTGGCCTCAAGTGACGGCGGATGCTGTCCACGCTTTCGCTACCGAAAACGCCCGCCAAGGTTCGCTGGACTATCCCCGCTGGCTGGCGGTGGAACAAGCCTTGCGCGAAAAAGCACGTCTCCTGATGAATGCCCCCGACGCAGCAGACATTGCCTTGGTGAAAAACACCTCGGAAGGTTTGTCGTTTGTCGCCTACGGGCTGGACTGGCAGACGGGTGATAATGTGGTTGGCATCCGTCAGGAATTCCCCTCCAACCGCTTCCCGTGGCAATCGCTGGCGGGGCAGGGCGTGGAATTCCGCCAACTGGATTTGGAAGCTTACCCCGACGAACCGGAACAGGCATTGATGGCCTTGTGTGACGGGTGTACCCGCGTGCTCAGTGTCAGCGCGGTGCAATACACCAACGGTTTGCGCATGAAACTGGCGGAACTGGGCGCATTTTGCCGCGCTAAGGGCATCCTGTTTTGCGTCGATGCCATCCAACAATTGGGGGCAATTCCGTTTGATGTGCAGCACATCCAAGCCGATTTCGTGGTTGCTGACGGGCACAAATGGATGCTGGGGCCAGAAGGCTTGGCGCTGTTCTACGTGCGCCGCGAAGTACAGCCGCAACTCAAGCTGACCCAATACGGTTGGCACATGACGGAAGGCATGATTGATTACACCGCGCAAGATTTCCAGCCCGCTGCTACTGCCCGCCGTTTTGAATGCGGCAGCCCCAACATGCTCAGCATCCACGCCCTCAATGCCAGCCTCGGCTTGTTGCTGGAAACGGGCATGGAACAGGTGTGGGCGCAACTTTGCACACGGGTGCAATACCTGCTGGACGGCTTGCAGGCCATACCCGGTATCGAAGTGCTGAGTGACACCCGCGAGGAACGCCGTTCCGGGATTGTGACCTTCCGCTCACAGGTGCTGGATAATGACAGTTTGTTCAGGCGTTTGCAGGAAGCTGGGGTGTTCTGTGCACCGCGTGGTGGTGGGGTACGGTTGTCGCCGCATTTCTATACGCCGTTGGGGCAACTGGATACCGTGTCGGCGGTTATCCGAGCATAAAAAAAGCGGCCCGGAGGCCGCGCTGAGGGGAAAAGATACCGCAGAGGAGTCGCGCTTTATTCGGTATCAGATTTGCCGTACTTGAATATTGAGTATTTGGATACGGTAGGCAATTTGTCGTGGTGTCATGTTGAGTAAACGTGCCGCCTTGGCTTGCACCCAACCGGCTTCTTCGAGTGCGGCAATCACGCGCTCGCGTTCGTCAAGGTCGGGGGAGTCTAGGTCAACTTTGGGCTTGTGGCTGGCTGGGGCGATTTCCACCGGCAAATGGCTTTCCAACCCGGTGAGGCGGATCACTTGCTGGTCGATATGCCCGTCAGCGCTGAGGATCGCAGCGCGTTCCATGCAGTTTTCCAGCTCGCGCACATTGCCCGGCCAGCCGTGGTGCATGAGGATGCGGATGGCGCTATCGCCAATGTCCAGCGGTCGCCCTTGCTTGTTACTGATCTTGTTGACCAGAAAGCGGGCAAGGTCGGGGATGTCTTCCAAGCGTTCCCGCAGCGGCGGCATGATGATCGGCATGACGTTGAGGCGGTAATAGAGGTCTTCGCGGAACTCGCCAGCCCGCACTTCCTGTTCCAGATTGCGGTTGGTGGCGGCGATCACACGCACGTCGACGTGTAAGGTTTTCGTGCCACCGACGCGCTCGAATTCGCCTTCCTGCAATACCCGCAACAGCTTGGCTTGGAATGCTGGGGTAATTTCACCGATTTCATCCAAAAATAGCGTGCCGCCATCGGCTTGCTCGAAACGCCCTTTGCGTTGGCTGACCGCGCCGGTAAATGCCCCTTTTTCGTGCCCGAACAGTTCGGATTCCAACAAATTGTCCGGTAATGCGGCGCAGTTGAGTTTGATGAAAGCGTTGTTGGCGCGGGGCGAATGGTAATGGATGGCGTTGGCGATCAGCTCTTTGCCCGTGCCGGATTCGCCCCGGATCAGCACCGTGGTGTTCCATTTTGCCACTTGCCGCGCTTGGTCGAACACCACTTGCATACAGCGGGTGTGCCCGATCAGGTTGGCGAAACCGGATTCGCCTTTGACCTTGCGGCGCAGCGAATCGCGTTCCTTTTGCAGTTCCTGTTTGTCGCTGGCGACTTGGCGGGCGAGTACTACGTTTTGCCCGATCAGGTTGCCGACCATTTCGAGGAAACGCCGCCGTTCGCCGAGCACATGCAGTTCTGCCGGGGGTTGCGCAGCGAGCACACCGACAATTTCATCACCACGGGCGCGGATTGGCACGGCAATGAATGGTAACACCGGGTTGTAAACGCCGAGTTTGTCGAGGAAGCGCGGTTCATCGGCGAGCTTGCGGATGATCAGCGGTTTGTCCATTTCAATGACCAAACCCATGATGCCTTCGCCCGCGCGGTAACGGATGTTTTCCACCGTTTGCTTGTCTTGGGTGTGCAATTCAAACAGCAGCAGGTCGCCGCTTTCGCCATCCAGCAGACTGACCATGCCGTATTCGAGTTGCCCTTGCTCGTGCAAGACGCGCAGCACTTCGCGCAAGGTTTCCTTGAGGTTGAGCGAGCGGCTGAGGACTTTGCTGACGGCGTAAATACAGGCCAGTTCGTCTTCCAGCAGGTTTAAGGTTTGGGTGAGTTGGGCGGTGTCATGCGTGTTGCTCATTCCATCCCCCCGTTGCCGTGTTTGAGTGGCAGGTTGATGTGGATGCGGCAACCGCCGGTGTAATCCGGGTCGATACGGATGCCGCCGCCGTGGCTGTTGACGATTTCTTGTGCCATGCATAAGCCCATTCCGGCTTTGCCGCTGCCACGCTTCCAGCCGCTTTGGAACGGCTCGAACACTTTTAGGCGCTGTTTGCTGGGGATGCCAATGCCATTGTCGGTGATTTCCACCCAGATGGCTCCTTCCTTGAGGTAAGTATGAATGCGCAGTTCACGCTGCACGCGCCCGGTTTCTTCTAACGACAGCAGCGCGTTGTCGATCAGGTAGTGGAACATGCGGCGTAATGATGCTTCGTTGCCCATCAGCGCGGGCAGTACGGGTTCGGGTTTCCAGTCGATGACCACGCCTTCCGCCAGCATCCGGTCGGTGGAAATGATCAGCAAATCTTTGAGGATTTGGTTGATGTTGACGAGGAAATTGCGCCCCTGTTCGGCTTTGGGCAGTGCCATGCGCATGGCGTTGATGGCGCTGTGCGAAGATTCCAACACTTGCCGCAGGATGGGGTAGAGCGCATCCGGTGAGGCGTGCTGCATATCCAGCGCGGCTTGGATCACATTGAGCGGGGTTTCCAATTGGAAAATCGCTCCGGCAAGGGTTTCGCGGATGCTGCTGGTGAGTTCTTGTTCTGCCATTTGCACTTTGAGGTGCTGGATGCGCGAACGCTCGACTTCGGCCTTGCGGGTGGTGATGTCGGTAGCAACCAGCAGCAGGTAACGCCCACCTTCACTGCTGGGTTTGAAGTAGTTTTGCGCGGCGTGATCGAGTTCTTCGACATGGATGCCGGACAGCGCGAACCAGCATTCGTCGCCATTGGGCGCATCGAAACGCACTTGGATGTCTTGGAATTTGCCGTAGGGGGCGCTTTCCACCTGATCCAGTCGGTCGTTGAGGGCATCAAGGAACAGGTGGACAGGCTCAATCGTGCCGAATTCGGCCTTGAGTTGCTTGTAGGCTTGGTTATCCATCAGCACGCGATGCTCGCTGTCGAGCAGCACCACAATCGCGGGCGCGAGGTCGAGCATGGTTTCCGACAAGGCTTTTTGGTGTTTGAGTTGCTGCTCAAGCTGATGCAGGGTGGAAATGTCGCGGTGCATCCCCAAAAAACTGGTGATACGGCGGTTAGCGTCCAGTACCGGGGCAATATTGAGTTCCGCCAGATAACGTGTGCCGGATTTGGTGCGGTTGACCAGCGTGCCGCGCCACGGTTTGCCGCTTTGGATGATACGCCACAGGTCGCGGTAAACTTCAATCGGGGTGTTTTTGCAGGACAGCACCGATTCGTTTTGCCCACAGATTTCGTCGCGCAAATAGCCGGTCAGTTCCTCAAACGCGGCGTTGACGTACAGGATGTTGGCGCGGGCGTCGGTGATGGAAATGGCGACCGGCGCTTGTTCCACGGTTTCGAGGATGGCTTGCAGCGATAGGCCGGGGGCAACATGCTCGAACCCGGCGATGCTAGAGATGTCGGTATATTGTTCTGAAAATGTCTTACTTGGCTTATGCATGACGGTTCCCGCGATTGTTTGCTTATTACGTTGCAATAGCCGTGCCAGCATGAAGAACCCCCTCACCCCAACCCCTCTCCCTCAAGGGGAGAGGGGCTAAGAGGTTATTTATTCTTGTTCCCCCTCGCCCCTTGAGGGAGAGGGGGCTAGGGGGTGAGGGGGTTCTTCATGTCGCAGATCCGACAATTACCCACTTTTGTCACAAACCACACGCTATAAAATCTGCCCTAAACCCATGACACATAAGGCTTACAGCCGGATGGCACAGTCCCTGCATTAGCGTTTCCACTGCTATTTTCAGGTGAAGCGCAATGGAATACTTTCTGCTCCTACTCGGCACGGTACTGGTCAATAACGTCATTCTGGTCAAGTTTTTGGGCTTGTGCTCTTTCATGGGCGTTTCCAACAAAATCGACTCGGCAATCGGCATGGGCTTGGCGACTACGTTCGTGATTACCTTGGCTTCGGCGGCTGGCTGGATGTTGGAACATTTGCTCTTGCAACCGTTTGGGCTGGGTTTCCTGCGCATCCTCGCTTTTATTTTGGTCATTGCCGCCGTGGTGCAGTTTACCGAAATGGTGATTAAGAAAATGTCCCCGGTGTTGTATCAGGCATTGGGTATTTTCCTGCCGTTGATTACCACCAACTGCGCGGTGCTGGGGATTGCGCTGCTGAATGTGCAGGAAGAACACAATTTCCTGCAAAGTGTGTTGTATGGCTTTGGTTCTGCCGTGGGTTTCACCTTGGTCATGGTGATCTTTGCTGGGTTGCGCGAACGGCTGGCACTGACGCAGACACCCGCCGCCTTCAGCGGTTTACCGATTGCATTCGTGGTTGCCGGGCTGTTGTCACTGGCGTTTATGGGCTTTGCGGGTCTGACCCACTAACAAGGAGATAAGCGATGACTGCAATATTCGCACTGTTGCTCTTAGGTATGGCGCTCGGCGGGATGTTGGGTATAGCTGCCCGCTACCTGAAAGTGGAAGGCAACCCCTTGCAGGCCGAGGTCGAAGCACTAATGCCCGGTTCGCAATGCGGGCAATGTGGCTACCCCGGCTGTTCCCCCGCTGCGGAAGCGATTGCCAACGGTACAGCACCCGTAACTGCTTGCCCGCCCGGCGGCAAAGCCTTGGCAGAAACGCTGGCAGCAAAGCTGGGGGTCAGCATCGACCTTTCCGGCGTAGCGGACAAGGGCCCAATGATTGCGTATGTGCATGAGAACTTGTGCATCGGTTGTACCAAATGCTTCAAACGTTGCCCGACGGATGCGATTGTGGGCGGCTCGAAGCAGATTCATGCGGTGTTTGCCGATGCTTGCACCGGCTGTGAAAAGTGTTTTGAGGTTTGCCCGACGGAATGCATTGAAATGCGCCCGCTGACGCCGACGGTGCAGACGTGGTATTGGCCGAGTCCGGCGGTGGGTGGCATCGCCTGAGCCATGCTACAATCTGGCAAGACGTATCCGCCAGATTGAGGCTTGAGTGAATGATCACATTTCCCTACGGTATCAGCGATTTCAACCATATCCGCAGCAAAGGCATGTTGTATGTGGATCGTACTGCCTGCATTCCTGTGCTGGAGACAGCGGGGCAGCAGTTATTGTTCCTGCGCCCACGCCGTTTTGGGAAATCCCTGTTGTTGTCGACGTTGGCGAATTACTACGACATCGGCAAGGCTGACGAATTTGCGCGGCTGTTTGGTGATCTTGCCGTGGGTGCTAACCCTACGCCGGAACATAACCAGTATTTGATTCTGCAATGGGATTTTTCCAAAGTATCGGCGCAAGGTGATGTCGGCACGATTACCCAAAATCTGTTCGATCACGTCAATGCCTCCATTGAAGGGTTCTTGCAGCGTTATCAGGAACGCCTGAAATTTCCAGTCACAATCCACGCGGAAAATGCCATTGCCTCGTTCGAGTCCTTGGGGAATAGCGTCAAAAACAGCGGTCAGCAGTTGTATTTGCTGATCGACGAATACGATAACTTTGCCAACGAAGTGTTGATGCAGACCCGCCCTGACGAGGCGCGTTACAAAACCTTGCTGCATGGCGAAGGCATTTTGAAAACCCTGTTCAAAGCCATCAAGGGCGGTGCTTCCGAAGGCAAAGTTGGGCGGGTATTTATCACTGGTGTGTCGCCCGTGGTGATGAGCGACATGACCAGTGGCTATAACGTCGCCACCAGCATTTATCTGGACAATGAATTCAATAGTCTGTGCGGGTTGACCACCAGCGAATTGCAGGGTTTGGTGGAAACGGTGACGGCGCAATGCCAACAACCCGCTACAACTGCCGCCACCATGCTGGAAACCATGCGGGTGTTTTATAACGGCTACCGTTTTTGCTACGACACCACGCGGGAGCGGGTTTATAACCCCACACTCTGTTTCTACTTTTTGCGCCATTTTCAGAAAAATTGCCAGCCACCGGAGCAAATTCTGGATGGCAATCTGGCGATGGATGCCGGGAAAATCCATTACATTGCCTCCCAACCCGGTGGTGATGCAGTTATCCAGCGGGCATTGGATGAGCAACACGTTTTGCTGGTGGATACGTTAGAAGAAAAGTTTGGGGTGGAAACCTTGCAAACTCTCCAGCAAGGCGAACGCTTCATGATTTCGCTGCTGTATTTCTTCGGGGTGCTGACCATTACCGGGCGCGGGGCGATTGGTGAACTGGCGTTCGGCGTGCCTAATCTGGTGATCCGTCGTTTGTATCTGGAGGAATTGCGCAAACGCGCTTTGCCAGCCCCGCAGGATACAGACACGGTGCGGCATCTGGCGGGGGCGTTCTACCAATCGGCAGATTTGCAGCCGCTGGTGGATTTCATGGAAAGCAAATACTTCGCGGTGTTCAACAACCGTGATTACCGTTGGAGCAATGAACTCACCATCAAGACGGCGTTCCTGACGCTGCTGTTCAACGACACCTATTACATCATGGATTCGGAAACGGCTTTGCAGCGGCGTTATTCCGACTTGACCCTGATTGTGCGCCCGAATATGCGCCAGTATCCGGCGTTGCTGGATATGGTGCTGGAGTTTAAATACCTTGGGCTGAAGGAGTTGGGGCTGAGTGCGGAACAGGTTCGGGGGATGTCGCGGGCAGAGCTGCAACAGCTTCCGCTGGTGGTGATGGCATTGCAGGATGCTACGCAGCAATTGCAGCAATACCGGGTGGTGCTGGTGGAAAAGTACCGTGAGCCGCAGCGGTTACGGTGTTTGGCGGTGGTGGCGTTGGGGTTTGAACGGTTGGTGTGGGATATGTTGGTGTAATTTCTCACTTCAGATTGTGGGAGTTTATTAGTTTAAATATTTTCCTCATTTAGCTTATCCAACAAAATTATAATCTCAGTGGCTATATCATATGGTAAATCTTTATCGCTTATTGACATGATATTGCGCTCGCCCGCAAGGATGGATTTTATTATACTCATCAGTTGGTGTGGTTCATCGGAAGTTATTATTTGATTACTAACATCGGAAGCTACGTTTTGTTTGATTGCATGGAATACTTCCTTAAATAATATGCCTGATTTTTCATAGTTTTCGCCTCCTTTCCTTCTATATTCCAAAAATGCGGCAATGGCATTTTTTCTTGCATCGTGAGCTGCTGATAAATCTTTTTCCTCCATATGCAAACGATATGCCGTATGCCATATTTTCCAAGGTTCAATTTCGTGGGAATAATTTGAGCAAGCAATTGTGGAAATTGATAATTCATGTTTTGCCTCATCATACTTTTTTAGACTAATAAGAGAACTTGCCAAATTTGTCCTCCATCTATACTCTTTGAATGCACTTGAATACTTGACGGCAATGCTTATAGCTTGTTTGTAAAATTTGATTGCCTGCTCATGTTTTCCCCATTCTTTATATAAAAGTCCTAGCTCGGCTGAAATATCTGCTTCATCCATAAGTGTTCCTTGACTTGATGCAATAGGGAGTGCTTTTCTGTAAGCATCTTCTGATTTGATATATATTTTTTGTTTTCTATATGTCATTCCTATCTGGTGGAGTGTTTTCATAATGGATTGTGGTTCCTTAAGTTTTTCAAATAAGCCTAAAACTGTACTAAAACCACTTAGTGCATCATCAGTGCGATCTTGTAGAAGCCTAACAATAGAGAGTTGAAAAGCTGCTGTGGCGACCCCGCGAATACTAAGAATTTTTTTATTTATCTCAATGGATTTTATATAGATTAATGCGGCTTTTTCATATTCTCCAGTATTTATAAAGCAACCTGCTTGATCAGTAAGAGATGTTAGCTTCATAGACGCGACTTCTTTATCCATATCAATGTCACTAAAGCACTCATATGCTTTCTGTAAAGGTTCTAAAGCCAATGTGTATTTATTTAGCTCCTTTAATGATCTTCCAATAAGCAAATACGTAATGGCAATATCATATTTTGCACTTTTATATTTAGACTTCTGCTTGCTTAAATCATGTAGTCTAATTGCGGCATCGTAAGCTGCTTGTGATTTATTCTTTTTAAGAAGGTATTCAATGTCCAGTTTTTTTGATTGAAATGTAAATGCATTCCATTCTTTTATGTGCATTGTTAGTGCCCTTCTGATTTTTCTTGCTTTTTGATAGCAAACTTCCAAGGTGGTTGGCTCAAATGCTTGCTCAATAAAGCTTGCAATTCCAGTCGCCTCGCCATAACCAAAAACTTTATTTTTAATTCCAAGCTCTAAGTTGTCAAGTAAAGCCATCAAATTATTGCGTTGCAATATTGTTAATTGACGCATTTTGGAAGTATCTATAGATGCATTGCTACTAATAAATGCAACTAGCTTTACATTGGTTCTTATCCAGGAGAGCTTGGTTTTATATAATTTCTTTTGAGAAATATTTTGGCGCAGATATAATGGAAGGCTTGGGTCAAATCGAAAGAAATCATATCCAACATTCTGAGCTAAGCCAATATGAACGAGATCGTTTAATAAGTTGAGAGAATTTTCTCTGTCTATTTCCAGAACATCGCTTATTTCTTCTGGTCGTCCACCATCATGAAAGACAGCTAATCCTTTGATTTTTTCTCTAACCTCTGGAGATGATAACCTTCGTAACGACAGTTCTACACTAGCAAACAATGAGTTTTCTCGATTTCTAGGATGCTTCTTTGCTAGTTTGATCATTATATGCTGCACATTTTCGGTGGTGGCACTTACCCCAGTTTGAACCAATTCTTGCGCTAATAATACTAGTGCTCTTGCATGGCATCCCACTGAATTGACGAGTGCATCCACTTCCTCTAGCGTATTGTTCTGATTATCACCATGTAAGCTCAAGCCTTTGTTGTTCATAACTTGCATTACCAACTTTTTGGCATCATCTAGGCTTAATGTGCCGAGTTCAATATCGTAGGCTTTGTGGTTGAATGGAGCGGGAAGCGTTTCGCGGGTTGTGAATAGTAATCGAATTTTGAGGGATGACTTCAGCAGCTTATCAGCTAGAGCCAACACAGGCTCAGTATTGCCCACATCTGCTAGCAACGATTCCATGTTGTCGATGACTAGCAGGGTACGCTGGGTTTGCAACACTTGGATGATAGGTTGCAAAGCTGCATCCAGATCATTGCCGTATTCCGCTACGCTGTATTTTTCATCCACTAACTGTTTGCCGAGAATGTCCACAATGGTACGTTCATGGGTGTAAGTTTCCACACTCACAAATGCGCAACGCTCAAAACGGCGGCATTGTACCAACCAGCGAGCCAGTTCTACCGCAACGGCTGTTTTACCGATACCTCCCATACCCCGGATGACAGCATAAGGCTGCCTGTCCAATAGGCGTTCGAGTTTTAGCAGGTCACGGCTACGCCCAATGAAGGTGTGTTTGGGCGTTTCTGGTAAATCACCAAGCAACAATTTCGGTTCTGTTTCATCGGGCAGTTGTAGCGCATGGCTGAATAAGCGTGGGTCATCTTCCCGTTGATACAGCACTGGCACAAACCAGTCCTGCATGTGTAACGTTCCTGCCCCGGCAATATTGATACGGTCAGTGGATTGCATCAGGGCTTGTCTACCCGCTAATACGGCTGATCCAATCCGTTGCCCTTCTGCCAGTTGTTGGTAAAACGTGCTGACAAACCGCCGTGCTGTTTCCACCAATACGCTATGGCTCATGGCAATGACAGAGGCCACACCCGCTTGCAACAAGGCTGCCGCTACCGATGCGTTGGGGTCGGTATGCTCTTGTTTCTCTGCTTCACTTTGCCCGGTTTGGCAGGCTTCCAGAAATACCAATGGCAGAGGATATTCGGTTAGTAGTGCTGCCAAATCATCGGCGTAAATCCGCTTCACAAACTCAGGCAGTAATTTCTTATTGTCCAGTGGATGTTCAAAACACAATGCGCCCCTGCCTGTCTTGGTATCAAATACCCCATGCCCATCAAAATGCAGCACATGAAAGGGATTGCCCGTTGCTTGTGCCTGACGAAGTTCAGTTTTTAGTTGCTCAAATGTCGGTGGGTTCACACGCACCAGTTCCACCCGTTTACCCAAACTTTCTACTGCCTCTACCAAGGGTTTGATACTGGCGCGGTGGTCAATGTAACCGGCTTGAGAAGGGCGCGGACTCACTGCCAAGACACGAAGAACCGTCTGGTTTTGAGCGCATGGAGTAACGGAGGATGTATCTAACCTTGGCAGATTACGCCGAATTCGCACAGGTGGATTATGCGTAAGCAAGTATTGGTCATGGTAGCGCAACAGTTCCCACGGAAACCCTAACAAACGGCTGGCGGCTGTTTTGGATTCAGGTGTATCACTCACTTGCACATACAGGCTGAAGACAGGTTCATGGTTTGATGATGCGTCAAGCCATTGTTGGAACACGGGTTGTGCTGAAGGTGAGGCCGTTATCGCTGTCAGCAGTTTGTCGCCCCATTGCGGAAAATACCGTTCAATCCGTTCTGCCCGTTCTTTGAATAAGCCGACAGGCCAGATGTAGTAGCTTTCCAGATACCACTTGATGTCATCCGCTTCCAGTAAACCGATGGGAGCAATAAACGGAAAATGCTCACTTTGGGCGACTGCCATACCATTTAAGGTAAACACCATTTGGGTATCAGCCGCTACCCGTTCGGTGTTGTCATCCCGCACCATCAAGCGCGGATTGGAGAAGGTTAAACGTAGCTCCGCGCTTGATGTGGTTTTCATGGGGATTATTCCTGTACTTGCATGGCTTTGATGATGTCATCCAGATTTTCGGCTTTGACCGGATAGGGGATGCCGTTGACTTCCAGCCAGATGTATTCGTGATCACGAGTCAGGATAGATGTTGCCCAAGCAACTAACTCTTCCAATTTCTTTCTGGTCTCGAGCAAGCCATGAGCAGAATCTATTGCTAGTTTGATACCAGAGAGCATCAATAGAATTTGGCTGAAATCAGAACTAAATTCGATACCTCTACTGTTCGCATCGGTGGCATTCAAGGCTGATGTATTGGCAGGTGTCGCCTCTACCTGCACTTGCCATGCAGTTTCTAGGTATTGCTGAAGTTCATAAGCGGTATCGGCTGCGGTGTCTGGCGAGCCTTGGACAATAAAACGGATGTTGGACATACTGTACCTCGAAGATAGCCCAGTTGAGATGTGATTTTAAGCAAGTATAGCAAAGCACGAGTGACAAATAGGGAAAGCCTTATCGCTGAACGGTTGGGTAGGGATATGTAGTAAACCTTACATGCCCTCTGCTTTGTTGCAAACGAAACCAATAAGAGAATTTGTCAAAAGCCAACTGATTCATGCACATAGGTAAGTGTGCGCAAGCTGGCACATTCCCTGCATTACCCATCCCATAGTCATTTCCGGGAAAATGTCATGGGATACCTCTCCACCCACAAGATCACCAAGCTGTTCCGTATCCGGGGCGGCGTACACCCGCACGATTGCAAGACCCTGAGCGCGAATCAGGCGATTGAAGACCTGCCGATGCCTGCACTGCTGCACATCCCGCTGCAACAGCACATCGGTGCGGCAGCGAAACCGGCGGTGCAGCGCGGCGATCACGTCCTCAAAGGTCAATTGCTTGCCAACAGCCAAGGGATGATTTCCGCACCTGTCCATGCCCCGACTTCCGGGCGCGTGGTCGGGGTAGGGCATTACCCCGCGCACCACGCTTCCGGCCTGTCGGTACACACCATCACCCTGCAACCCGACGGCAAAGATGAGTGGATAGCTCTCAATCCACCCGCTGACCCGTTCACCCTCGACCCTGCCGAAATCGCCACCCGTGTAGCCGCCGCTGGCATCGTTGGGTTAGGCGGCGCAACCTTCCCCTCCGCCGTCAAACTTAACCTGCGCAACCGCTACAAGCTACACACGCTGGTGATCAATGGCGCGGAATGCGAACCCTACCTGACTTGCGATGACCGCCTGATGCGCGAATATTCCGCGAATACCATCGACGGCATCCGCATCATGGCCTACGCGCTGGGGGTGGAAAATATCGTCATCGGTATCGAAAACAACAAGCCCGAAGCGCAAGCCGCGATGCGCGAAGCTGCTACCGCTTTCCCCAATATCCAAGTGGTCGGCTTACCGATGCGCTACCCGATGGGTTCGGAAAAGCATCTGGTGCAAACCCTCACCGGCAAGGAAACCCCGGCGCGTGGCCTTACCGCTGACATCGGCATCGTGGTGCATAACCCGGCAACCGCGTTGGCAGTGCGCGATGCCTTGCGCGAAGGTAAGCCGCTGGTATCCCGCGTGATGACGGTTTCCGGTGGGGCAATCCACAAACCGCGCAACCTGCGGGTACTGCTGGGAACCAAAGTGCAGGACGTGATCGACTATTGCGAAGGTTTCAATGTCGAACCCACCCGTTTGATTAGCGGCGGCCCGATGATGGGCAATGTACTGCCCGATACCCGCGTGCCGACCGTCAAGGGTTGCAATGGCATCCTTGCCCTCACCACCAAAGAAGTTTCCGAAAATCAGGAATCGCCCTGCATCCGCTGCGCCAGTTGTGTGCAAGCCTGCCCCTGCGGGTTGTTACCGCTGGAAATGGCAGCCAATGCCCGCGCTGGCAACCTCGATGCGGTAACGAAGCTGGGGTTGATGGACTGCATCGCTTGCGGTTCGTGTTCCTACGTTTGCCCCGCGCACATCCCGTTGGTGCAATATTTCAACTACGCCAAGGGCGAACTTGCTAACCGCCAACGCGCCAAGCACAAGCAGGACGAAACCAAACGCCTGATTGAACAACGTGCCGCCCGCATGGAAGCACTCGAACGGGCGAAAAAGGAAATGATGGAACGCCGTAAACGTGAGGCCGCCGCCAAAAAGGCCGCCGCAGCCGCCAAACAAGCACAGGAGGCCAACGCATGAGCATGATCAGCAGCCCGCACACCCATTCCGGCAAGAGCGTACAACTCACCATGCTCTGGGTGATGCTCGCACTTGCCCCCGCCACGGTTTTTGGCCTGTACCTGTTTGGCTGGCCTGCCATCAGCCTGTTCCTAATTACCGTTTTGTCCTGCCTGCTGGCGGAAGCCATTGCGCTGAAAATCATGGGTAAACCGATTGGCAAATACCTGTTTGACGGTTCCGCCATCCTCACTGGCTGGTTGCTGGCAATGAGTTTGCCGCCGTCCGCCCCGTGGTGGATCGGGGTACTCGGTGCGTTTCTGGCGATCATTGTCGGTAAGCAAGTGTTCGGCGGCATCGGGCAAAACCTGTTCAACCCGGCAATGGTGGCGCGGGTGGCGTTGCTGATTTCCTTCCCGCTGGAAATGACTACTTGGGTGACAGCCGATGGTGTGAGTGGCGCAACCCCCTTGGGGCATATCCGTACTGAAACCGGGCAGGGGCATACCTTGTCGAGCCTTGCCGACAGTTTGCCCAGTGTCAGCGACATGGGGCTGGGGATGATCGGCGGCAGCATGGGCGAAACCTCGGCGGTATTGCTGTTGCTCGGCGGTTTGTTCCTGCTGTGGAAACACATCATTACTTGGCATATCCCGGTCTCGATGATTGGCACGTTACTGTTGCTGGCGGGGATCATGCACGCAATTAGCCCGGAAGTTTATCCCGGCATGGAAGTACATCTACTGGCGGGCGCAACCTTGCTGGGCGCATTTTTCATCGCTACCGATCTGGTTACGTCACCCGTTTCACCCACTGGGCAACTGGTGTTCGGCGCGGGCTGCGGGCTGCTGGTGTACGTGATCCGCACGTGGGCAGGCTACCCGGAAGGCATGGCGTTTGCGGTGTTGCTGATGAATGCGCTCACGCCGCTGATTGACCACTATTTCCGCCCGCGCATTTACGGACGTGACCGCAAGGGCGAACCGCTCAACTACGCCAGCGAGGAGGGCAAATAATGACGACTGAAACCAAAACGCCATTGCTGGAGCGCGTCCCTTATCAGACCATTCTGCTGGGTGTATGCGCCGCGATTGCCGCTGGCCTGTTGCTGGGGGTGGATAATGCCACCCGCGAACCAATTGCCCAACGCAAGATGGAAGACCTGCAAGTGTCACTGGCGCAAGTCGTACCGAATGAGCTGCACGACAACAATATGGTAGCAAAGCCGTTGTTGCTGACAGGCGCGGATGGCAAACCACTCAAGGTTTACCAAGGTACGAAGGTGGGCAAAGTCACCGCGCTGGTGTGGGAAACCGTCGGCTTCGGCTACGCCGGGGAAATCCGCACCATTATCGCGCTCGACCCGGACGGAAAAATCCTTGGTACGCGGGTGTTGTCGCACAAGGAAACACCGGGCTTGGGCGACAAGATCGAAGCCGCCAAGACCGACTGGATTACCAAATTCACGGGTCTCTCCTTGGGCAATCCGCCCGAAGACCAGTGGAAGGTGAAAAAGGATGGTGGCCAATTTGATCAGTTCAGCGGTGCAACCATTACCCCGCGTGGGGTGGTGAAGAGTTTGCGCGAAGCCCTGCAATTTTTCGCGGCGCACAAAGCCGAGATGCTGGAGATGAAACCATGAGTACTGACTATAAACGGCTTGCCAGCGATGGCTTGTGGGACAACAACGTGGTGTTTGCGCAAGGGCTGGCACTGTGCCCGACGCTGGCTGTTACCAGTACAGCCACCAATGGCTTGGGGATGGGGCTGGCAACCACTGCCGTTTTGGTGGTTTCCAACCTGCTGGTGTCATCGGTACGCAATATCGTCAGTCCGGCAGTGCGGATTCCGGTTTACATCACTCTGATTGCCACGCTGGTGACGCTGGTGGATATGGCGCTGAATGCGTGGGTGCATGAGCTTTACAAGGTGTTGGGCTTGTTCATCGCACTGATCGTGGTCAACTGCGCGATTTTGGGACGGGCGGAATCGTTTGCTTCCAAAAATACGCCGTTGCCGTCGATGTTTGACGGGTTGATGATGGGGCTGGGGTTTACGCTGGCCTTGGTGATCCTTGGCGGGGTGCGCGAAGTGCTAGGCAGCGGCACGCTGTTTGCCAGTGCTTCGTTGCTGCTGGGCAAGGCGTTTTCCTTCATGGAACTGACCATTATCCCCGGTTACAAAGGGTTCTTGTTGATGATTTTGCCGCCGGGCGGGTTTATTGCGCTGGGTTTCCTGCTGGCAAGCAAGCGGGTATGGGACAGGAGGAAAGCATGAACGTGGGTATCGCTTACGCCGATAAATTCAAACAAACGTGGCTGAAACTGGAAGTGCCGGATGGCAGCACGGTGCAGGAAGCCATTGAGTTTTCTGGCTTACTGAAACAGTTCCCGGATGTGGACTTGGAAAATCAGGCAGTGGGTATTTTTGGCAAGATCACCAAGCTGGATGCCAAGGTGGGAGAGGGCGACCGGGTGGAAATCTATCGTGCGATTACCGCCGACCCGGAAACGGTGGAACGGAGGGACAGGGCAGATGACAGTGATTAATGTGGTGAATATTTTTGTATTGCTCGGTTGGTGTAACCGCTCGATTTAAACTTTGGTGGAAATATTATGGAATCATCATCGGCGATTGAACTCGCCAAACATATCCTGTTGTCGTTTGGTTTGATACTGGGGGTTGGGACATTTTTCAGTATTGTTGCCAACAAGTTGAAAGTGCCTGATGTGGTCGTGTTTCTGTTGGTGGGGATGTGTATGGGGCCTGCAATGCTGGGTCTGGTGGACATCAAGGCCGATTCAACCCTGAACCAGCTTATCTTGATTTTCGGTTCGTGCTACATCCTGTTTGATGGTGGTGCTTCGATCCGCCTCAAGGTATTGAAAGAAGTGTGGATCACGCTGGTGGTGATTGCCACGGTCGGGGTACTGATCACGGCGGCGATTACCGGCGTGGCGGCGTACTACATTTTGGGGCTTGCGCCGATTGTGGCCTTGCTGCTAGGGGCAACGGTTGCTTCCACTGACCCTGCTACGCTGGTTCCGGTGTTCCGTCAGGTCAAAATCAAAGATCGGGTGGCGCAAACGGTGATGAGTGAATCCGCTTTCAACGATGCGATGGGCGCAATTGTGACCTTCGCGGTGTTGGGTGTGGCAATGGGGCAGGGTGAATTCTCCCTCAGTCATGCAGTTGGTGATTTGCTGTGGCAGTCCGTGCTGGGGATCGTGGTTGGCGGGGTGCTGGGCTATTTGGCAGCACTGTTGATTGCGCACGAGAAAATGAATTTCCTCTCAGAATACGCGCCGCTTGTGAGTTTAATGGCGGTTATCGGGGCGTATATGGGGGCGGATGGTGCTCATGCCTCCGGTTTCATGGCGGTTTTTGTGTTCGGTATTATGCTGGGCAACAAAGATATTTTCGGTTTCCAGATGGAAGAGCGTGAGGCTGAAAAGCTGGAAGATTACATCCTGACCACTGCGCTGATCATGCGCATGTTCATTTTCATCCTCTTGGGGGCGCAAGTGGATTTCGCACTGATGAACCAGTATCTGGTTGGCGGTGCGTTGGTGGTGGTGATTTTCATGTTTATCGCTCGCCCTGCGACTGTTTTCTTGTGTGCTTTGCCTGATCGTAGGGCTAAGTGGGACATGAAGGAATTGTTGTTCATGTGCTGGACTCGTGAAACCGGGGTCATTCCGGGCGCATTGGCAGGCATGTTGGTGGGAATGAAAGCACCGGGGGCGGAAATCATTGCCTCTGTTACTTTTATTGCCATTCTGATGACGATCCTGATTCAGGCGACGACCACCAAGTGGCTCGCCGGGAAATTGGGGCTTTTGGAATAAAATCCTAGCTGATGCTCAGGTAATTGGAGAATAGCCACATGGCAAAACCCGAAAAACACGTTTTCATTTGCACCCAGCAACGCCCGCAGGGGCATCCTCGCGGTTCATGCGGTGCTGATCGGGATGCCTTTTCGGTGTTCGCTGCGTTCAGCATGGAACTGGATCAGCGTGGGTTGTTCAACAAGGTGCAGGTCACGTCCACTGGCTGCATGGGGCCGTGCAACCAAGGCGTCAGCGTGCTGGTGTACCCGGAAGGGGTGATGTATCGCGGCATTACGCAAGCGGATATTTCTACTGTGATTGAGCAACATCTGGTCGGTGGCAAGCCAGTGGAAAGTTTGCTGATGCCAGCCGAGCATTGGGGTTAAGCATGAATGATCATTTGGCAGAGAAAATCCTCCAGAATGCGGCACAAGCCGATGTGATCTGTCAGGAACTCAACCGGCAAATTCTCAAACTGGGTTTCCCGCCGGAACGCGCCGATGTGACGTTGGGTAGCCATGTGCAATACAGCCTACAACGCGACACCTTTTCGGGGCTGGATTCGTTGGTAGGGGTGTGGACGCATCCGACCAGCGGCTACAAGACGGGGATGCTGCTGTTCCATGCGGATGAAACGTTCTTTGCCGAATACGACGTGTTGCAGCCGCACCCGAGCAAGCGCAAGTGGTTTGTGGAAGCGGTGACGGTGTGGGGCAGAGGCGACGACATCAAGGGCGACCCGCGTTTGTTGCCTGCATTGGGGGAGTGAGCTTCTTCTGTTCCCGCCTACATCCCGACCGCGCAATGTAGGTCGGGAAGCAATAAACTCAGCAAAAATTCACTATGGGGAAGTGAAGTTCGCTGTTACGGCTTGTGCAGCCGACATGGATACTTTGCAAGTCGTTATTCCCGCACAAATTCCTGACCATCCTGTAAACCTTGAACCCGTATTGGCTTTGGCTGAAAGTGTTACGGTGGTTCCACTGGTGTAGTCTTCGGTACAGTCTGGGGTTGCTGATGTATCACAGGTGATGCCAGTGCCAGTCACTTTACCGAGACCATTGCCTGCCTTGCTGACAGTGAGTGTGTACAGTGGCTTGAAGGTTGCGGTAACGGTTTTAGTCGCCGTCATATTTGCGGTACAAATATTGCTACTAACGCTGCTGCAACCTGTCCATCCCGTGAACTTGTAACCTGCATCCGGTATTGCCGTGAGGGTAACAGGTGTTCCTGTGCGGTAAGCGTAGGCGGCAGTGGTGCAGTTAGCCCCGCATGTGATGCCTGCTGGTGTGCTGCTGACTGTGCCATTACCTACTTTGTTGGCGGTAAGGTTGAAGGTGATGTAGTCGAAATTAGCAGTGACGTTTTTGGCTTCACTCATGACGACGGCACAGCTACTGGTAGTACTGGTGCAACCAGTCCAGCCAGTAAACTTATGGCCTGCATCCGGTGTGGCGGTAAGTTTGGTACTTGCACCACTGAGGTAATCCTCTGTGCAGTCTGGTGCTGCTGACGTGTCACAGGTGATGCCAGTGCCAGTCACTTTACCGGAGCCATTGCCTGTTTTGCTGACATTGAGTGTGAAAAGCTGCTTGAAGGTGGCGGTAACAGACTTGGCTGCTGTCATGCTGACGGTGCAGACATTGTTGCTAACGATGGTACATCCCGACCAGCTTATGAAACGTGCATTCGGGTTCGCTTGGGCGGTCAGTGTTACGCTTGTGCCAGTGTTGTAGGTTTCGGTGCAATCTGAGCCACAACTGATTCCAGTGGGTAAACTAGTGACAGTGCCGTTACCTGCGTTCTTGACTGTCAGCGTGTAAGCTTTGGTGAAGTTTGCCGTCACGGTCTTGGCTGCATCCATTGTTACGGTACAACTCATACCTGTGCAAGCACCACTCCATCCAGTGAAAACATAACCTGCTGCTGGCGTGGCACTTAATGTCACATCTATGCCTGGGCTATAGTTTTCCGTGCAGTCTGAACCACAGGTGATGCCTGTTGGCGTGCTGTTGACGGTTCCTGAACCAGATTTAATGACAGTCAGTTTTACTGGCGTAGCGACTGGGCTGACAGTAAAGCTTTGGTCGACGTTAGGCGCGGAGCTATAGGTGCTGTTCCCCGCTTGGCTGGCGCGGATAGTACACGTTCCCGCTGCCACCAAATGTACCGTACTGCTGCTCACACTGCATACGCTAGGGGTTTGGCTGCTGAAACTGACAGGTAATCCAGAGCTGGCGGTGGCACTGACTGCGAAATCTGCCGTACCCAAGGTTTTGCTTGCCAGTGCACCAAAACTGATGGTTTGGGTTTGGGCAGTAGCTACCGGAATGGAGCCAGAGAGGAAAAATTGCCCCAAGCTACCGTAATCAGAGTAAGGGGTGGTCAAGTTGCCGACGCCTTCCACGGACAGGTAATAGCGCCCCGCTAAGAGGCTTGTTGTAATCACCGCATCCGTATCGTCAGTTTTGTCATTTTCAATGACTAAGCTGCCATTGCTGTCGCGTAACGCGGTGTGAATGTCAAGGTCTGCCCCACGGGTGTTGCTGGCTTGCCATGCAGGGGTGGCTTTTAAGGTTACGTTGCCACCCGATGTGTCGAAATAGAAAGTGTCCACATCCGTGCTGGATTGGATGACCCCTTTATTTGCCGTGGTAGCATTGTTTGGGTCGGTGGCAGGTGTGGTTGAGGTAATTGTGCCAGCCGCATCGGCGACAATGGCGGTCGCGCCGCTGCTGGTATTGCTGTGCTCATCTGCGCGGGTGGTCAACTTGGTGGCAATAAGGGTAACGTCGTCTTCGGTGTTACTGGCATCGGTGTATTCACCTTTGCTCCACTGCGACACATTGCGGTTATAGCCAGTCCCCATAATTGGTCCCCAACTGATGTAGCCGGAACCCATCCCACCGAAATAGCCAGTGGTGCTGGTGGCATCGTGGGATAAACCAAGGTTATGACCTAATTCGTGCGAGGCAGCTTCGGCTACGTAGTCGGCGCGTCCGCCGCCGAGGTTGTTGTAGTAAACCAATGCGGGTGAGTAATAGCTGTAATAGCTTGCCCCCCAGACATTGACATAGGCAACGCCGCCCGCAGTGCTGGCAGGCATAGCGACACTGTTTGCATCAGTGTTCTTGGTGATGAGTACCCGCCCGGTATTGGCGGTGAAAGAAACGGGTTCTTGGGTAGTAATATCAACGTCAAAAGGCGCGTAGTCTTCTGCAATCCGTCGCCACACTTCCGCAATGCTGGAAAGTTCTGCGGCGCTGAACGATGCGCTGTTCCCGTCCAGATCGTAAGGCAGCGCGTTGAATGTTGCTGTTGCGCCGCTGTTCCACGCCGTTCCGGTGATTGCGTGCCCGTTAAAGTCAAGGTACACCACTTTGCTGGAGCCGGGTTTGCTGTGCAGGGCAAACGCTTCAGTGGCAGTAATGGCTTGGGTGCTTGGGCTAGCAGCTACGGTAGCACCTTGTTGTGTTGGTGTAGGGAGGAATGTATCGGCGTAATAGATGTCACCCGCGTTGTCTGAGCGCAAATGCGGGAGGTCGCGCTCAGTAAACGTGAAGCGGTGCAAGTGGTTCATCGCCCGTTGTTGGGCTTGGGCAGGTAATCCGTGTAAACGTTGGCGGAAATTGCCGTCCGGCAAATCGGTGAGTTGGAAAGCACTCCCGCTCCTGAACACTTTCGGGCGGAACCCTTGACCATTGGGGGCAGCGGTAACGGAACTGGATAACAGTACCGCACTGAGAACACCGATGAGCAGCGACCTGCCCACCTTATGCTTGTGGATCATGGCACTCATACATCAATCTCCCTCGTTTTTTGATTAACTGGGCTTATTGTACGCGCCGAATATTTTTTGTTCTATCCCAAAAACCGCTGATACGCCGGATTCTCCGTCTCATCCCAATATTCGTACCCAAGGTCACGTAGGAAGCAGTTAAACCCGCCGCGTTCTTGCGGCGACACCTGAATCCCCACCAATACCCGCCCAAAATCGGAGCCGTGGTTACGGTAGTGGAATAAGCTGATATTCCACCCCGCACTCATGCTAGTGAGGAAATGCAGCAACGCACCGGGGCGCTCCGGGAACATGAAACGGTACAGCACTTCATCCTGTGCTCCGTTGGAGTGCCCGCCGACCATGTAACGCAGATGGATTTTCGCCACTTCATTGTCGGTTAGATCAGTAACTGAATAGCCTTTGGCTCGTAAGTTATGCAGCAGAGTTTCGCGTTCTTGCCGTCCGCCGGAAATTTTTACCCCGGCGAACACTTGCGCATCGCGGGCATCGGCGTAACGGTAGTTGAACTCGGTGATTGGGCGGTTGCTGATGGCATGGCAGAATTCGCGGAAACTGCCGGGGCGTTCCGGGATCGTTACCGCCAGCAACATTTCGCGGCCTTCGCCCAATTCGGCGCGTTCGGCGACGTGGCGTAAGCGGTCGAAGTTGATGTTCGCGCCGCTGGCAATGGCGATCAGGTGTTTGCCTTGCAGTTGGTGTTCGGCGACGTATTTTTTCATGCCCGCGACTGACAATGCGCCTGCGGGTTCCAGCAGGGTGCGGGTGTCTTCAAATACGTCTTTGATTGCCGCGCAGGTTTCGTCGGTGCTGACTAAGATCACTTCGTCGACTATGTTGCGGGCGATCTCGAAGGTCTTTTCGCCAATCAGTTTCACGGCAGCGCCATCGGCGAATGTGCCGACTTGCGCCAGTTGTACGCGTTCGCCTGCTGCTAGCGAGGTGTAAAGCGTGGGCGCTTCCTCGTGTTCCACGCCGATGATCTTAGTGTCGGGATAGAGGTATTTGAGGTAACTACCAACCCCCGCGACCAAGCCGCCGCCGCCCACGCACAGGAAAATCGCGTCAATTGGGTCGGGGTGCTGGCGCACGATTTCCATGCCGATTGTGCCTTGCCCGGCGATCACGTCGAGGTCGTCGAAGGGGTGCACGAAGGTCATGCCCTGTTCTTTTTCCAACTCGCGGGCGTGGGCGTAAGCCTCATCGTAGGAGCTGCCGTGCAATACCGCTTTGCCGCCGAAGGCTTCCACTGCGCGGATTTTGATTTCCGGGGTGGTTTTGGGCATGACGATGGTGGTGGCAATGCCGAGTTTGGAACCGGACAATGCCACCCCTTGCGCATGGTTGCCTGCCGATGCCGCGACCACGCCACGGGTGCGTTCTTCGGGGGTGAGCAGGAACATGCGGTTGAATGCGCCGCGCAGTTTGAAGGAAAACACTGGCTGTAAATCTTCGCGTTTGAGGAAGATTTCATTGCCCAAGCGTGTGCTCAGGCTACGCGCCCGATCCAGTGCGGTTTCGATAGCCACATCATAGACGCGGGCGGTGAGGATACGTTCGATCAGGGATTTGCTCATAATTCCAACTTTTGCGGCTGTGCCTTTACGTGGCGGTTAGTATATTGCAAACTCGGGCTTGAAAAAGATTTTTGCAACATCACAGGAAAGATTTATGAGCCAAGATGCTATGAAAAAAGCGGCAGCAGAAGCCGCATTAGCTTTCGTTGAACCGGGCATGGTCGTGGGGATTGGTACGGGTTCCACCGCCAACCATTTCATCGACTTGCTGGCAGGAATCAAAGGCAAAATTGACGCAACCGTTGCCAGTTCCATTGCCAGTGCGGATCGCCTGCGCGGTCACGGCATCCGTGTGCTGGATTTGAACGAAGCGGGGCAATTGTCGTTGTACGTGGATGGCGCGGATGAATCCACCGAATTCCTGCATTTGATCAAAGGCGGTGGCGGCGCACTGACCCGTGAGAAAATTGTGGCGGGTGCAAGCGACAAGTTCGTGTGCATCGCTGACGATTCCAAACTGGTACGCACGCTGGGCAAATTCCCCCTGCCGATCGAAGTGATCCCGATGGCGCGTTCACTGGTCGCGCGGAAAATGGTGGCAATGGGCGGCACACCCGTGCTGCGCGAAGGTTTTACCACCGACAACGGCAATATCATTCTTGACGTGCATAACCTGACTATCCTGAATCCGGTGGAGATGGAAAACCTGATTAACCAGATTCCGGGGGTTGTTACTAACGGGTTGTTTGCGATCCGTCCGGCGGATGTGTTGATTTTGGCGGGAGTTGGTGGGGTGCAGACGCTAGTGTAGAACTTTTGCCTGCTAGCGTGGTCGAATTTGTGCCTGCCTTTTGCTGAGAGTATCATTTCGGTGATACGGTTTCTTTTTCTCTGCCCTGTTACGGGCAGAGTCTCTACGGTAGCAATGGTTTCAGTAGGAGATGGTTTTATGTTTTCGCGCTGCCTCACCAAATTTGTAGTTAGTACAGGGTTTGCCTTGTCGCTATTTGTACCCCAATGGGCATGGAGCGATGTCTTGCAGGCTGCGAGCTTTCCCGCTAGTGCACTTAATTTTGAACTTCAAACGCTGCCTGCGCCAGCTCAACAAAGGGCACTGGATACGTTGGGGCGGGTCGCTTTCTCCAGTGCTGACATTCCTTTCCTTCATGTGGATGCTTCCGGTGCGGTTTACATTGAAGACCATTTTACCGTCCCGGAACAATACGAAGAGGCTGCTATTGCCCAAACGCCTTCAGTTGCCCAAATCACAGAAGCTGAGGCATTCGCTTTGCACAGTAAGCCCGGCTCTAGCAAAGTCGTCTATTTGGACTTTAATGGGCATGTGATTACGGGCACTGCTTGGAACTCCAGTTCTGGAGTCATAACCTATAACGCATTAGCGTATGACACCAATGGTAATGCGGCAAGCTTTAGCGCGGCTGAATTGGCGAGTATCGCCAGTATTTGGCGGCGAGTGGCAGAGGATTATGCCCCTTTCGATATTGATGTCACTACTCAAGAACCAGCATCTTTTACCACTAATACCGGGCGGATACTCATCACCAAAAATACCGATGCCGGTGGTGTGGCAATGCCTGCCAGTACGGCAGGTGGAGTAGCGTATGTCGATGTATGGGGCAAGGCGAATTATGCCACTTATTCCCCAGCACTGGTATATTACAATAACTTAGGTGGTGGTCGGAGCGACTACGTGACAGAGGCGGCTTCCCACGAGTTAGGTCATAACCTTTCGCTAGGGCATCATGGTACGTCTTCTTCGGGGTATTATGATGGGCATGGATCAGGTTTTGTTAGTTGGGGGCCTATTATGGGGACAGGGTACGATAGGCATGTTTCTCAGTGGAGTAAGGGGGAGTATACTGGGGCGAATAATTCATCACAGGATGATATAGCCAATATTACTGCCCGTTTAACGGTACGGAGTGATGATCATAGTGATGCCGCTTCTGGGGCAAGTATGATCACATTTACAGATGTTGGAAATATTGTTTCTACTACGCCAGAAACAGATGCGGGCAATTCTCAAGCATCTAACAAGGGAATTATTCAGTCTCGAACTGATGTCGATGTATTTTATTTCGATACTATCGGTGGCAGTACAACATTGAAGGCAACCCCGTTGCGTGAAAGTGCAAACATGCGGGGTGGTAATTTGGATGTTCAGTTGACCCTGAAGAATTCGTTGGGCAATGTGGTCAGTACAGTCGATCCAACTGATGATACTCACGCGGAAATCGCTACAACTTTGGCGGCGGGTAGGTATTACCTGTTCGTGGAAGGTGTTGGTAACGCAACGTCGCCATATTCCGATTACGGAAGCATTGGGCAATATTTCCTGTCAGGTTCCGTTCCTATCAGCGATGCAGATGGTGACGGAGTAGCTGATATTAACGATGATCCCGGCAATGATCCCAAAGTGGCAACACCTGCTGACTTACAGGGAGGGAAGATAACCATTACTGCACCGAGTAATCTGATGGGTGTTACGGTTTTGCCAGACTCGGATTCTAGTTTGCCTAGCACTGGCAAACCTGCCAGTACGAGCTATACGTTTCCTGATGGGGTGATTCAATACAGAGTGAGTGTGGCTCCTTTTGGTGCAACCATTACGGTCACTCTTACATTCCCTTCTGCTATTCCTGCCAACAGCAAAGTCTATAAAATAACGAGTGGTGGTGGCTATGTTGAATTTCTTGGGGCACAGATTTTAGGAAACCAAGTCACGCTGACACTTACGGATGGCGGTGCTGGCGATTCTGATGGTGTTGCCAATGGCACCATTGTTGACCCAGTAGCTGTAGCTGTCCCTGTTTCCAGCGGTGGCGGCGGTGGAAGTAGTGGGGGCGGCGGTGGTGGTGGCGGCGGTAGCGCCGACCTTTTCACCCTATTCGGTTTGATGTTGGCCTTGTTGCTGGGGGCGCGAAAGCGTTTGCCAGCTTACCGCCGCAACAACACATAAACCGCCCCTGTCCCCCCATCCACCACCCGTGCGGAGTGGAACGCCAGCACCCGATCATGCTGCCTTAGCCAATGGTCGGTCTTGGTTTTAATCACCGGGCCGCGATGGTCGGAACGGTTGCCCTTGCCGTGGATAATGCGCACACATTCGCCAATTCCGATGTGCGCCCCGTGCAGGAATTGCAGCAACATCTGCTTGGCCTGCCGCGCATTCAGCCCATGCAAGTCCAACTCGCTGGCAACGCGGTATTGCCCGCTGCGCAATTTACGAAATACTTTGTATTGGATGCCGGGGCGGCAATAACTGAGCATATCCCCCGGTTGCAATTCGGTCGGGTCATATTCGTCAGAAAGCATGTCGTGGATAACTTGTTGCTCGTCTGCCAATGTCTTGAGCGGAATCGCGGGCGGTTTTGGGGTATCATGCACAACGTGGTTGATGGGGCGTAACGGCGTCACGTCCTGCAAAGATTCGCGGAATAATGCACGGTCTTCAATACTCATGAACATATTGCTCAGTAACGACGATGGCTTTCTTGCCCCCGGTATCAATCGGTTGCGCGAAGCGTTGATGGAAGTGTCCAATGTTACCACAGTCGCACCCGATCAGGATTGCAGTGGGGCGAGCAATTCCCTGACGTTGCGCAATCCCTTGCGCATGACCCAGCGTGCGGAAAATTTTTACAGCGTCAATGGCACACCGACGGATTGCGTCCATCTGGGCTTAGGATTGTACGCGCAAGACCCGGACATTGTGATTTCTGGCATCAATGCTGGGGCTAATTTGGGCGATGATGTGCTGTATTCGGGAACCGTCGCGGCGGCGATGGAAGGGCGTTTCTTAGGCTACCCGTCGTTGGCAGTTTCACTCACAGCATTTCATTCGACCCATTTGCCTGTCACACATTACGCCAGTGCGGTGCAGGCGGTGTTGCATTTATTACCGCACCTGCAAGCCTATCCTGACCGGGGCAGCATGATCCTGAATGTGAATGTGCCGGATATACCGTGGGAACAGATACAAGGTTTCCGTGTGACCCGTTTGGGTAGCCGTCACCGTTCGGAAGCGGTAATCCGTGAAGTTGACCCACGAGGACGCGACATTTTCTGGATTGGCCCACCGGGTGCAGCGGCGGATGCGGGGGAGGGCACGGATTACCATGCGGTCGCAGCGGGTTACGTTTCCATTACCCCGATCCATTCCGACATGACCCGCCACCGGGCATTGGCAGAAACCGCCCGCTGGTTGGAGGGATGTGATGGCAAAGCGTGAGTTGGATATTCAAGGCATCGGCATGACTTCCCAGCGCACCCGTGACCGGCTGGTAGGGCGTTTGCGCGAAAGGGGCATCAAAAACGAAGCGGTGCTGGCGGTGATGGGCAAGATTCCGCGCCACCTGTTTGTCGATGAAGCGCTGGCAACCCGTTCCTATGAAGACACCGCCTTGCCAATTGGGCATGGGCAAACCATTTCCCAGCCCTACATCGTTGCCCGCATGACGGAATTGCTGCTGGCAGGCGATCCTCCACCAAACAAAGTACTGGAAGTGGGTACAGGTTCCGGCTATCAAGCCGCCGTATTGGCAGCACTGGTGAAGGACGTGTTTACGGTGGAACGTATTGAGCCGCTGTACCGTGCTACCCGCGCCTTGCTTTACGATCTGGGATACCGCAACATCCGCACCTTCCTGAGCGATGGCAGTTGGGGCCTGGAACGGGAAGCCCCTTTCGATGCCATTATTGCCACCGCCGCGCCGGAAACCATTCCCCCCGCCTTGCTGGAACAATTGGCAATCGGTGGGCGCTTAGTCATCCCCACGGGCAAACAGATGCAGGCGCAGGTCTTGAACGTGATTACCCGTACCGGCGAATCCAGTTATGAAACAGTAGCGCACGAACCCGTGCTGTTTGTGCCCTTAGTGAGTGATCGCCAGTAAAAGCAAGTGAATGATATTTGCTAATTGGGAAACTTTTTCTTACAGTTAGTAACAAATTGTTTACGCACAAAAATTGTGAGTGTCTTTACACCCCCCTTGGATTTATCAGTGATAAGGTGAAATCATGGACAGAAAAATCAAACTGGCAACAGCTATCGCGTTGGTTGGCCTGACGACGGCAGCTTGCGCCCCTAACCCTTATTGGCAGTACCCCGGAGCCAATAACTACAATCGTGGCACTACCGTTGCAAGAAGCGCCCCACAAGCGGGCGGAGTGGCTCATAACCATTGCGGCAAAGTACATACGCATGTATTGCCACCGCAAGGTTTGGCACACCATCACGGTGATGGCTGTATGGCAGGTGCTGCGGGCAATCCCCCGCCAGTTAACAACCAACCACCCGCCAATACCTACGCTTACAACCCACCTGCGAATAATAACCCTTACACAGGCAGCACCTCAGCCGGGGATTATTCCAGCTACAGCACACCGAAACCTGCAACCAATACGGGCAGCAGTTACTACTACGACTACAGCGGTTCAGGCAGCAATGCGACAGGTAGTACGGCGGCAACTGGCAGCAACACTGGCACGTATTACGATTACGGGTACACGGGTTCAACAGGTGGCACAACATCCACGACCGCACCTGCCAGTACAGGTGGCACATACGCAGGCGGTGATACCTATGTCGTCCAGCAGCGCGACACCGTGTTTCAGGTCATGCGTAACACCGGGGTTTATTGGAAAGACATTATCCGTCTGAATAATCTGCAAGCGCCTGATTACACCATCAAACCGGGTCAAACCTTGCGGCTGAAATAATTTCGGCAAATGCTACAAACAAAAAAACCCGCCTAGCACGCGGGTTTTTTTGCTTCAGGCGGATGGTATCAGCAGACGCCAGTCAAGCAGTTTTCGTTCTTGTCAGCAACGGAAGGACGTTTGTTAGAACGGATATAATTCTGCAATTGGGCAGCAGAAATAGCACCCATGTGGGTGTCAACAACCCGGCCTTGTGGATTGATGATATAGGTGGTTGGTACACCGTAGATCAAACCCAGTGCGAACATGGTGCTGTCCTGTGTTGGCACGATGGGATAGGCAAGATTACGCTGCTCAGCAAACTGTTTCAGTTCACTGGCAGGGGTTTCACCCGCTTCCATGCCGAGTACAACAACCTTGTCCTTGAAGCGTTTGGCAACGCTATTTAATGCTGGCAACTCTGCTACGCATGGGCCGCAGTAAGTTGCCCAATAGTTGACAATCACCCATTTCCCACGGTATTCGGAGAACTGATGGTGTTGCCCATCAACATCCTTGAACGAAAAATTAGGAGCCTGATTGGCAGAAACGACTGACGTCATGGACGCGAGAAGAAAGACAGACAGCGTAATTGCCCGTTTAAACAGTTTCATCATTAACCCTCAACTTTGGTTGGCCCTATACACACAACAAAATGCCAGCAATCACGTCTCGGAACGGGTATTTTTATTGTAAAGTATCTTCTTAACCGTCCAGTCCGACAATCAACTGCGGGGTCGCAAACCCCAGCAATTGATGCGTTCCGCTGGCGCACTTTAAGATAGATTGCGGTTCACTCAAGCTAGAGCATAAGCCTATGCCCCGCTAAAATTCAATGCAAGTTGTTTTTTTACGACAAATACCGCACATTTACCTGATAAAAGTCAAAACTGGTGCGCTTAAATTGTCTACAAAAAGATAAACCAACTTGATTTACTTCGCCTGCCAATAGCGCCGCAACCCTACTGCACCCAACAGCAATGATAGCAGTATTTGTGCCCACTCGCTTAGGGTGGGGACGGCTACCCGTGATGCTTCTGGGGTGCTGGCTTTTTCCAAATAATCGGCTACACCGTTGTTATTTTTGTCACCCGGTTCGTCAGCGGTTGGGATGCCATCGTTGTCGTCATCATTGTCTTTTGCGTCAATTTTGCCGTCAGTGTCGGTATCCCGAGGATTTAGGACATCGCTACCGACTTCTTCTTTGTCGCCGATGCCATCACCGTCAGTATCGGCAAGCTTCGGGTCTGTTCCTATGGCGGCTTCTTGCTTGTCGGTCAAGCCATCTTTGTCGGTATCCGTAGTGCCTGTATTGGTATCGGAGCTGTCAACGGTAAGGCTGACGGTGGCTTCGCTGTATTCCCCATTACCCAAGGTAACACGGTAGGTGAAGCTGTCAGCGCCAACGTAACTGGCTGTCGGCGTGTAAGTGACTTTACCGGATTCAACTTTGGTCGTGCCGTGTTGTGCCGCGCCCGTACCCGTGTCTGGAACAGTCAACGTCGCTGTCTCGCCACTCGGGATGGTGTCGTTTGCCAGCACATCAATGCTGATGGCGGTATCAGAAGTCGTGGTGGCGCTGTCAACCGCAGCAGTGGGTTTTGGTGGCGGAGTATCCGAGCACGTGACAGCACCACCGTAGTTACCAAGGTAGTTATTGTCATCAGCAGAAACCCAGCCCAAGTTGGTGAACTGGTTGCCGGGGTTAGTGCCAACGGAGTTAGGAAGCTGGTTGAACGGGTCGTTGGCGTTATCCATCAATTCAATGCCAGCGACGCACGAACCGGCGTTGGTGGTGAAACTGAACGCTTCCACTTCGGTATCGGCTTTGAAACCAAATGCTGCGACGTTAATCGGAGAGAACGTGAAGGACAGGTAGTCCACACTTTTGTCGTCCGTTTGGCAGCCATCGGTGGAACAACTTCCATCCGCTTCCTCGGCGATAGCTGTGGAACTTTGTGTCCAGTTCGTCCCGGTTTTGGGATAAATTTTGTTGACCGTAAATTGGCCTGCACCAGCCACATGGGGAACACGTACTGTTACCTGCGCCGTGGTGCTTAAATCTTTGGAAGGGGTAGTGGCAGGGAGTAGATAGACATGGTAACGGCTATCGGTGGGACTCCATGCGATTTTGTATGAGACGCCATCTGTTGCGGCGAAAGCAGATTGCCCAACCTGCATGGCAGCCAGCAATAAAAGCCCTTGGGAAACAGTTCGAGTGATCGATTTGCTCATTTTTTTATACCGATTCTTTAAATTTTATATTGTCAGCTTAGTAAGCCCACCGTGCTGGCAGGTTACAGGCAGCTAACTGCCTGTAACCTGAACCAGACTAATCATCAAGGCAATTGCTGGTTGATGATGTAGTTTGCACTGATCGTGCTGTTGCTCGGATGCAGCAGTACGTTACCCAACAGCAGGTTCACATCGTTGGATGGGCCTGCGAAAATGGTGACGCCATCCATATTGATGTCGGTTGGCTGATAACCATTAAAGCGGAAGTTGGTACTGACTGACGTGTTCCCAGCCGCCAACAAGACATCACCGAGGATGACGCCAGTATCGTTGGATGGGCCGTTGGCAATGGCACGCAAGTCGGTGTTGGCATTACCCGCCCACAGTAACGCAGTTGTACCGTAGGTGATGCGTGAGTCCTTACCGTACAGGGCTGTGCTGGTATTGGTGAAATCAACCAATGTACCCGGAGCTGTTGCGGTAATGCTGACAGGAGCCGCAGTCATCACACCCAAGTGGTTACGGTGGCGTACAGACACATAGTAGTTACCCGGCAGCAGACCTGTGAGCATCAGTGATGCATCACCTGTTGCAGCATCCATCACATCACCGTCACGTTGTACCAAGGCGGCAACACGTGCTTTGACGGTGGTTGAGACAGCAGAGTCACGTACTTCAACCAGTACCCAGTCTACAGGTGCATTGTTGCCAGTGGCGGTGAGCAGGGAAGCCGTCGCCACTTCTGTACCCGCATACTTGATGCTACCAATGTTGTAAGGCTGTTTGGTTGGCAACAGGTTTTTGGTACGTAGGTCGTCTTGCATCAGTTTGCTGACGCTGTTGTAAGCACCTTGCAGCATGACTTTGACTTGCAGCCTGACCGCATTGACGCTGGTATCCAAGTAGTCTGGGATGCCATCCAAGTCGGAGTCGATAGCGTCAGCCGGAGCACCGTCTTTGTTCGGGTCATTGCCTTCCGCAGCGGACAGGATGCCGTCACCGTCATCGTCGGTGTCCAGATAGTCTGGTTTGCCGTCTTTGTCGCTGTCGTCATCCAGCGGTGTGCCAGCGTTGTAGTTTTCGTTCTTAGTCAGAACGCCGTCATTGTCGTCGTCAGTGTCAACAGCGTTCGCCTTACCATCACCATCGGTGTCAACTGGCTTGGCAGGGTCTGCGCCGACTTCCACTTTGTCACCGATGCCGTCACCGTCAGAGTCAGGATTCAGCGGGTTAGTGCCAGCGGTTTTTTCCACGCCGTCCAACAAGCCGTCGCCATCGGAGTCAGGGTTTTTCGGGTCAGTGCCGAGTTTACCTTCTTCTTCATTGGTCAGGCCGTCACCGTCTGGATCGCCTTTGGGGCCATCACTGTCACTCAAATCCAGATAGTCCGGCTTGCCGTCACCATCAGTGTCAACTGCATCGGCAGGTGAGCCATCTTTATTAGGATCGTTATTTTCAGCGGCAGACAGTTTGCCGTCACCGTCATCGTCGGTGTCCAGATAGTCTGGTTTGCCGTCTTTGTCAGTGTCGTCATCGGTCGGTGAGCCAGCATTGTAGTTTTCGTTTGCGGTTAAAACACCGTCGTTGTCATCGTCAGTATCCAGTGCATCAATTTTGCCGTCCTTATCGGTGTCGATGGGGGCGGCAGGGGAGGCTCCGACTTCGGTTTTGTCATCCACACCGTCACCATCGGTGTCTTTGTTCAACGGGTTAGTACCCGCTTTGATTTCATCACCGTCTTTGAGGCCGTCACCGTCGGTATCTGGATTTTTTGGATCAGTCCCTTTGGTAATTTCATCACCGTCTTTGAGGCCGTCACCGTCAGTATCTGGATTTTTCGGGTCAGTCCCTTTGGTGACTTCATCACCGTCTTTGAGGCCGTCACCGTCAGTATCTGGGTTTTTCGGATCAGTGCCGAGTTTGACTTCATCCCCGTCTTTGATGCCATCGCCATCAGTGTCAGGGTTTTTCGGGTCTGTACCGAGTTTGGTTTCTTCTTCGTTGGTCAGGCCGTCTTTGTCCGGGTCAGCCAATGGGCCGTCAGTGTCGTCCTTGTCCAAGTAGTCAGGGATTTTGTCGCCGTCAGTATCCACTGCATCAGCCGGTGAGCCGTCTTTGTTCGGGTCATTGCTTTCTGCGGCGGAAAGTTTGCCGTCGCCGTCATCATCGGTGTCCAGATAGTCTGGAATCTTGTCACCATCGGTGTCGTCATCCAGTGGTGTGCCAGCGTTATAGTTTTCATTTTTGGTCAGGACGCCATCGTTGTCATCGTCGGTGTCGAGAGCGTCGATTTTACCGTCTTTGTCGGAATCAATAGGCGTTGCTGGGGTTGGGCCGACTTCGATATTGTCGAAGATGCCGTCGCCGTCGGTATCAGGGTTTTTAGGGTCTGTACCGATTTTCGCTTCGTCCGCATTGGTCAGGCCGTCTTTATCGGCGTCGCCTAATGGGCCGTCGGTGTTGTCCTTGTCCAAGTAGTCAGGGATTTTGTCGCCGTCGGAGTCAATGGCATCGGCAGGTGAACCGTCTTTGTTGGGGTCGTCACCTTCCGCAGAGGACAAGATGCCGTCGCCGTCATCATCGTTGTCCAGATAGTTAGGTTTACCATCCGCATCGGTATCGTCGTTGGCAAGGTTGCCATCGGCGTTGAGGTCTTCGTTTTTGGTGACGATGCCGTCGCCGTCATCGTCAACATCTTGGAAGTCAGGCTTGCCGTCTTTGTCCAAGTCTTGTTTGACGACAGGTTTGCCACCGTTATCGGCGTCGAAAGCGTCATCAAGGCCGTCTTTGTCGGTATCAGTGCCCAGCGGTGCTACGTCGGCTTTACCGTCACCGTTGGCATCGTTACCTTCAATGCTGTCGAGTACGCCATCACCGTCGCTGTCGGTGTCCAAGCTGTCTGGAATCTTGTCGCCGTCAGTATCAGTTACGCCTGCACCTTCGTCAGTATCCAAAATGCCATCGTTGTCGTCGTCGAGGTCATCGGCATCTTTCACACCATCTTTATCGCCATCGGGGCGGTCGTCAACGGCATCCAAATAGTCCGGTTTGCTGTCGCCATCGGTGTCAACCGCATCGGCGGGTGAGCCGTCTTTATTCGGGTCATTGCCTTCTGCTGCCGACAGTTTGCCGTCGCCATCATCGTCAGTATCCAAATAGTCGGGAATTTTGTCGCCGTCGGAGTCGTCGTCTACGGGTGTGCCAAGATTGTAGTTTTCATTTTTGGTCAGCACGCCGTCGTTGTCGTCGTCCGGGTCAAGGGCATTGATTTTGCCGTCGCCATCTGTATCGGTTGCAACCCCACCGGCGGCTTCCACGCCGTCACTGATGCCGTCGCCGTCGGTGTCGGTGTTAAGCGGGTCTGTACCGAGGGTTTTTTCCACACCGTCTTTCAGGCCGTCACCGTCAGTGTCAACACTGTCGCTACAGTCGGCTGATGTGCCGTAGTTGTCGAGGTAGTTGTTGTCGGAAGACGTTCCCCAACCCAAGTTGGTGAATTGGTTGCCGGGGTTGGTATTGACTGAGTTGGGCAGTTTGTTGAAAGGGTCGGTGTCGTTGTTCATCAACTCAACCGGGCCTAAGCATTTGCCACTGTTACGGAAGTTGAAAACTTCCTTTTCCACGCCTGCTGCCCAAGCGAATGCATTGGTTTTAATCGGGGTCAGGGTGAAGGACAGGTAATCTACCTTCACGTCCTCTGATGGGGCATCGGCGCGTGAATCGTTCGACCATACGGTGTTGGAAATGCTGTTTTGCGGGTCATCCACCACAAATTTTTCAGCGCTGACGGCAGCGTGAGGTACGCGGATTGTGACCTGCCCCGTCATGCTCATGTCTTTGCTGGGCGTTGCGTTTGGTTTCATGAAAACATGATACCTGTCGTCAACGGTGCTCCACCGGATCGTATATTCCAGCGTCTGGGCTGCCCACGCACTATTGCCTACCAGCAACAGTGTCGATGCACTCAGACCGAGGTATTTGCGAAGTTTTCTGGATTGCATGGTTGGACTCTCTTAATCATTTTTATAATTAGGCAATAGTGCTAGAGCAGCCAGCCCATGCGTAAAGGTGCTGGCTACTTTGCAGACTGTTATTATTTAGGGCAAGCAACCGGGTCGCCGTAGTTGCCTTTGTAATTGTTTTCGCTAACAGCACCCCAACCCAAGTTGGTGAATTGGTTACCGGGGTTGGTGTTGCTGGAGTTCGGTGCGGCATTGAATGGGTCATCGTTTGCCATCAGGGCAACGCCATCCAAACAGCCGCCTTCATTTTGGAAGCTGAAAATCACCTGTTCTTTACCGGCTTCCCAGCCATAGTTGCGGGCGCTGCTGCCTTGCAGGCCAACGAAAGAGAACGAAATGTAATCGTGTTTGGCATCTTCTTTCGGTGCGTCAACGCGGGATGCTTCTACCCAGTTGGAACCTTCAACGGCGCTATTCAGGGCAGTAACTTTGAAACCGCTGTCATGTGGGACTTTCAAGGTAACTTGCCCGGTCAGGCTGATGTCTGGCTTTGGTGCTGCGGAAGGTTTCATCACAAGTTGATAGGTTTTGCCGTCTTCTGCCAGCGCCAGTTTGTATTCGAGTACTTGTGCAGCAGATACCGCTACGGCAGCTTTGTCAGCCGCTTTTTCTTTGGCTACAGCCCCATTTGCAGCCATTGCAAGAGCGATTACACCTGCCAGAGTCGCGGCGCGGCGGAAAGACTTATTGATTTTCATTACTTGTCTCCTAGTTGTTGGTTTAGCCCAGTTTTATTGATATGGGTATAATAAATGTTTTTCGATTGATGGGAATATTATATTGACGAATGGCAGGGTACGCGGTGTACCCCTGCCATTATTTTTTGAATTTAGTCGTCTGAGTCCTCATCCCCGCTTTTATCCAACTTGCCTTGCGCGACATAGTTAGCCGCAAACGTAGCATTGCCGGGATGCAACAGCACATTGCCCATCAACAAGTTGATGTCATTGCTGGGGCCGGAATACAAGGTCGTGCCATCCATGTTCAAGTCGGACACGTAATAGCCCGCCAGCCTGAAGTTGCTGTTGACCTTGGTGTTGCTGTGGTGCATCAGCACCGTGCCCAACACCACATTGGTGTCATTGCCGGGGCCGCTGGCGATCAGGCTATTGTTGTTGTTGGCCTCACCCGCCCACATCACTGCCACATCACCGGCTTCCAAGCGTGCATAGTCACCGTAAACCGCAAAGCTGGGCAGGGTGAAATCCGTCGCCGTCAGGGTAGGGGACAAGGCAATCGGGTCTTTGGTCATGACACCAAGGTGGTTACGGTGGCGTAAGCCCACGTAATAGTTGCCCTCCGGCACATTCGGCACGAGCAACTTGGCCTCGTTGGTCAACGGGTTAACCACATCCCCATCGCGCTGGAGCAAAGCCGCCTGTGCGGTAATGCGGTTACGCGGGTTCTTGGCATCACGCAGTTCCACCAGCACCCAATCCACCGGCGCATCCTTGCCCGTGATTGCCAGTTCGGCAGGGGTGGTGGTTTCCTTACCCCGGTACTTGAATGCCGTCATGCGGTCGGAATACGGCTGTGCCAGTGGGATCAGCCCCAATTGGCGCAAATCATCCTGCATCAGGTTTTCTGCCGGATCATAAGAACCTTGCAGGAAACCACGCACATGCAGCACCACGGTTGGCACTTCCTTGTCATCCAGATAATCCGGGATACCATCCGCATCCATGTCATGCGCATCCAGTGGGTTGCCATCCTTGTTCTTGTCGGCATTCTCATCCTTGGTCAGCTTCTTGTCGCCGTCATCGTCAGTGTCCAAATAGTTGGGCTTACTGTCGCCATCGGTATCCAAGGCATCATCCGGCTTGCCATCCTTATTGGCATCCGCCGCTTCGTACTTGGTCAGGATGCCATCGCCATCGTCATCGGTATCCAACCAATCCGGCTTGCCATCCCCATCCGTGTCCTTAGGCACACCCGCATTTTTCTCGAACGAATCCAGCAAGCCATCCCCGTCATTGTCCTCATCCACGTCAATCACATTGATGATCACGTCCTGTGTAGTACAAGCCGTTTCCGAGTCACACGCCTGCACTTGCAGCACGTAAGCATTGTCCTTGTTGCTATCGGTGGGTTTCTCATAATCTGGGCTGGCTTTAAAAGTGATAGCCCCGGTTTTGCCGTCGATAGTGAACAATGCCGCATCCACCCCACCGGAGAAGGTATACGCAATGCCGCTTACCTCATCATCCTTGTCGTCGGTAGTCTGCACATCCAATGCCGCTGCCGTACCGTTCTCACTGAACGTCGCCGCCGCCGGGGAGGTAAACACAGGAGGCATGTTAGGGATACGCCAGTTCACCTCCGCCGTAAGTTTCGGGTAAGCCGCCAGCACATCGGTAATGCCCGCATTGGCAGGGCCAAAGTTGGTGTCATCGGTATCTACCGCATCATCCAAACCATCTTTATCCGCATCCGCACCAGCAAGGGTCAAGCCTGCTTCCTTGGTATCAGTTTCACCTGTGCCATCGCTGTTGGTGTCGAGGTAGTCCGGGTTATCCGTACTTTCCGTATTGACCGGAACCAAGCCCGCCCCGTAAACATCATCCACACCATTCTTGTCCGCATCCACACCCGTTGGGGCTTTGAATGCAGCGGTGGTTTGCGCTTCGATATTGTCAGGGATGCCGTCAGCGTCGGAGTCAAGGTCAAGCTGGTTAGGGATGCCATCCGCATCCGGGTCGGCAGTGCCTTCAGTGGCATTCGGGATGCCATCACCGTCCAAGTCCGCATCATTCTTGTCAGCCACGCCATCACGGTCAGTGTCTTTCAATACCGTAATGGTCAGCAGTTTCTTGGTCATGACCCCCTCAATGTCCGCCACTGCCACTTCCACCAAGTAAGTGTTGTTGGTATCCGCATCGGTTGGGGCAGCAAAGCTCGGCGCTGTTTTGAAAGACAGCACCCCGGTTAACGGGTCAAGCGCAAACTTGGCGGCATCCGCCCCACCCGTGAGGCTATAGGTCAGGCCGCTGCCTTCGCTGTTGGTGTCATCGGTCGCGGCAATATCAGCCGCAGGAGTGGTGCTTTTCTCCACGTAGTCAATAGCAGCCGCATTCGGGATCGCAGGTGCTGCATTGACCACGCGCCAGTAAACGTTCGTGCCATTGCCCGGATAAGCCGTCAGCACATTGGTGATGCCAGCGTTGGGTGAGCCAAAGGCCGCATCATCTGTATCCACCTGATCATCCAGCCCATCCTTGTCGGCATCGTTGGCACGCAAGGCCAAGCCTGCTTCCAGCGTATCATTTGCACCGCTGTTATCGGAGTCGGTATCCAAGTAATCGGCAGTATCAGCGCCATCGGTGTTCACTGGCACTAAGCCCGCACCGTAAATGTCATCAATGCCGTTCTTGTCCGCATCCACCCCGGAAGGTGCTTTATAGCCTGCGGTAGTTTGTGCTTCGATGTTATCGGGGATGCCGTCGTTGTCGGAATCAAGGTCGTACTGGTTCTGGATGCCGTCGCCATCGGTGTCGGTTGTACCTTCGGTGGTGTTCGGAATGCCATCATTGTCACGATCCAGGTCAACGCTGTCGCCGATACGGTCAGCATCAGTATCTTTCTCTACGGTAATAGTTAACGTTTGGGTATCAACTTCGCCTTTGCCGTCATCAGCCTGCACGATGACCGTGTAAGTGCCAATCACCGCCGCCGACTTAAAGGCCAGTGTGTTTGTTGTCGGGTCAAGCTCGAAAAGGGCAGCATCTGCACCACCACTGACGCTGTAAGTCAGCGTATCCTTGTCCGCATCCGTTGCGGTCACGGTTGTGAGTGCTGTCGTTTTTTCTGCGATGGTGATTGCCGCGTTATCGCCGCCACCGTTGCTGGTGATTATTGGCGCTATGTTTACTGCCCGCCAGAAGACTTCCGCCCCATTGCCGGGGTAAGTTTTCAGTACATCAGTGATGTCAGCATTGGCTGGGCCAAAGAGGCCGTTGTTGGCGTCTACGGCATCATCCAGCCCGTCATTGTCACTGTCTGTGTTTGCTAATGTCAGGCCAGTTTCGGCTACGTCATCCCCACCATTGTTTTCAGTATTGGTGTCCACGTAGTCAGGGGTTAAGTCGCCGTCAGTATCAACAGGTGTCAGCCCTGTGCTGTAAGCCGTATCAATGCCGTTAGCCGCGACCGTGCCTGTCGGTGCTTTATAGCCCGCAGTGGTTTGCGCTTCGATGTTGTCGGGGATACCGTCATTGTCGGAGTCGAGGTCATCCATGTTGGCGATGCCGTCTTCATCCATGTCTGCGCTGGTACAAGGTGGCAGTAATGAGAAGGAAATGGCATCAAGGAAGTTGCCGACTGTTGCTCCCCCAGCGGCTGATACCGATTTGTAGGCAAATTGGGTAATAGTTTGTCCAGCGGGTACGGTGTAAGTGGCGGTGTAAACCTTCCACGCCGTATTGCCTGTGGTGTATTCCCCTTGTTTGGTAGTCGCATCCAGCGGGTCTGTTGGTGAACCAATGAACAGAGCAATGGTGTCATTGCCTGCCCGTCCCCGATGGGCAAACGACCATTGCAGGACATCGCCCGGTTTGGTGGCAATTTTCTGGAACAGTGTGGAAACCTGATACGCATTCAATTCTGCAAATTGTCGGCCTTGGTAAGCAGAAACACCCAGCGCCCCGTCCGCCCAATATTCAAAGTAATTGTCTGTGGCAGACGTTATCCATCCGGGTACTTGACCATTCATGGGGAATGACACCCCGGACGGTTGCTTGGGCAACTCAAAACTTTCATTGGTAAGGGAAATGGGCAATCCACCTACTGGCTTACCAAACTTACATTCGCCAAGGTCGGGGATGCCGTCGTTGTCATCGTCTTGGTCAGTGAGGTCGAAGATGCCGTCACCGTCAGTGTCTTTATCTGCGACCACGGTCAAGGTTTGGGTATCTGATCGGCCTTTGCCGTCATCTACTTGGACAATTACCTGATAAGTACCCGATACTGATGCGGCTTTAAAGTCCAGCTTGCCAGTTGATAGATCAATGGTGAACAGTGCAGCATCCGCGCCACCACTGAGGCTGTAGGTCAGGGTATCGCTGTCCGCGTCGGTTGCAGTAACAGTGGTCACAGCAGTTTTGCCGGTGCTGACTTTTACCGTAGCTGTATCGCCGCCACCATCGCTGGTGATAACTGGGGTTGCGTTCCCCAACTTGACCAATGAGGTCTGGTAGTCACGGTATGCAAACCACCATGTGTTAATGGTGTTGGTGTCGCCGTAACTGATGTTGCTCCACGGTTGACGGATTATTGCTCCCAAGTCGGTGTTGACTTTAGTGGTGGTGGCAAAGCCGGAAAGATCGGGGATGTTGGAGTCGTCCCAGAACAACAGGTTAGGGCCAGTTGTACCACTCGCTGTTTGGGTAAATACATTGAAGCCGGTATCCAGCCCTTCCACGTCATAAGCGGTGAAATGGGTCTCACCTTGGGTGTAGGAAACCATCGTCTTGATTGGGAATTGGCTTTCCGTGACGGTTTTTCCCGCCCCATCCTTGCCGTCCCAAGCGACTTTGTTTACGCCTGCCACCAGTGTTGCAAACAGGCGGCGGTCAGTGCCTGCGGTGTAGCTGCCATCCCCACCAAAGTCCAGTACGATTTCCGCATTGCCCGGCTGGGTGACATCAACGGCAATCTTGGTATCGGCGATGTCTGGAATGCTAAGGGGCAGGTTCTGTAGTTTCCCTTCCGCTCCCATCGGGTAGGCGGCAGGATCGGGTGGATTCAGGAATATTTTGTGCTGAGGATTGGTCTGGTTGGCGGCATTTACGGATTTGCGGTCTGCTGCCTTGTCACCTGATGTTCCTGTCCCGCTATTGTTGAATGAGAACTGGCCTTGCAAGGGGCGCAAACCAGAATCCTGAAAGTCAATCTTGGTGGTAAAGTTCTTATCGTCATAGGCATATAGCGCCCCGGCAAAAGGTTCTGCGTAGTAGTTTCCAGCATTGTAGGTTGCCGGATTGGCGGCACGTACTGCCCACGCCTTCGACCATACCCGACCATCAATGGCGGTAGGTGATGCTACCTTATTGGCAACTGTAATATCGAACCATTTAATGAGAGCACCATTGGTAAATTCAATATAATAATCGCCTGCTGCTAGCCCAGTTGGGTCAAATACCCATTGTGCGTTTGAGACAGGATACCCACCGGGAGCAATCGCAGCAGGGCCTGCAACGGCTTGTGCGTGGCTGGATATATTGATGTTAGCGCCACCCACCGAATAAGGGCCGTGCACACTAGCATCCGTGGGTGATTTGATTTCAAAGGTATAAGTACCGGCAGAATCCGTGCCCGTGGGATCAACTAACGTTGATAAGCCTATGTATACAATTTCACTGTCTGGCTTTTCGATGTGGATGTATAGGCGGTTATCTGCGGCGACTCCGGGTGCTGCAAATATGTACCCCGCATTTCCTATGGCAAGTGCTGAGTGGTTGCTTGCTGCGGGTGTCCACTGTTTCGTACCTTCGGCAAAGGCAGTGCCGCTTAGTAAGGCCAGCATTGCTGCGGTGAAGTAAATGATGAGTTTATGTGGCAATAGGAAATTTGAACCCTTCATGCGAAGCTTCCCCTAAATTATTATTAGTATTCTGGTTGCCGGATTTTTCGCGTAACCATGGCAGATTTTCAACAACGGAATCATCGCTGTAAATGGGCGTGAGTGGCAACAAAAAGCAGATTATCGGCGCATGAAAAAGGGGCGGCATGGTGTCCGCCCCCTGTTTTTAACCCACTGGTTTAGTCGTCTATATCTTCATCAGCACTTTTATACAACTTACCCTGCGCGACATAGTTAGCCGCGAAGGTGGCATTACCCGGATGCAACAGCACATTGCCCATCAACAAGTTGATGTCATTGCTGGGGCCGGAATACAAGGTCGTGCCATCCATGTTCAAGTCGGACACGTAATAGCCCGCCAGCCTGAAGTTGCTGTTGACCTTGG
>NZ_JAQTLS010000028.1 GCF_028714775.1 Thiothrix sp.
ATGGTGTTTTTTTGCAGGGGCAAATTCAATTTTCTATGGTGAACGATTGCTGACAACTGATAATCCATCTGAGGAAGGGGATCAGCAACTGTTTGCAAGGTTGGGACTCCAAGTAGAGGCTATGCCTCATCACTAGGAGTACCGCTCATAGTCCTGATGCGGTATTTCTAGCCGCCAGTCATCGACATAAAACGCATTACTTGTGAATGCCCGTTATTGAAAACATGCTGGAGTGGTTTCAATGCCAATGCTTGTTGGATAGTCGCTTGTAATTCCCTGTCACTGATCCCGGCGCGTAGTAGTGGACGCAGCGCAACACTGTGTTCATGACCTAAGCACAAGTACAGTGTGCCATCCACTCCCAGCCTGACCCGGTTGCAGGTTTCACAAAAATGCTGCGAAATCGGGGTAATGAAACCAATCCGCAAGCCAGTATTTCCAATCGTGAAATACTGCGCTGGCCCACCTCCGTCCATAATTGACGGCAGTAAGTTGTAGCGTTCCGCCAAGCGTGCCTTGACAGTTTGTAAGCTAAGGTAGTGGGAATCGCTGGTGCTGCGCCCAGTTTCTCCCATGGGCATGGTTTCGATGAAACGCAGGGTGAAGCGGTGTTCCAGACAAAATTCCACCATATCCAGCACTTCGTCATCATTGATACCCTTCATCACCACCATATTGAGCTTAATAGGAGCAAACCCGGCAGCTTTGGCAGCCATCAGGCCATCCATGATTTTACCCAATTTACCTTTGGTGATGAGTTGGAAACGCCGTGGCTGCAAGCTGTCTAAACTGACGTTGAGGCGTGTTATCCCTGCCTGCTTGAGGGTTTGGGCATCCTGTGCAAGGCGGTTGGCATTAGTACTTAGCGAAAGGTCGGTAATGCCCGGAAGGGCAGAGAGGCGACCAGCCAGTTCGGGCAAGCCTTTGCGCACCAGTGGCTCACCGCCAGTTAAGCGGATGCGGCTGACCCCCAACGTGGCAAAAGCTCCCGTAACCCGCTCAATTTCATCGAAAGTCAGCCAGTTATCCGGCACTGTATAATCGTGGAAGTGTTCTGGCATACAGTAGAAGCAGCGTAAGTCACAGCGGTCAGTGACCGATACCCGTAAATAGCTGATAGTACGTCCAAATGGGTCAACCAATCCCTTGCCCATAAATACCTCACAATAATTCCCTAAATGGAATGATACTAATGGTAGAGCCTGTTTCAAGATTTCCCATAAGCAGCGGCAGCACGATAAAGCAATTTGCCATACTCATAGAACGCAGGATGTGTGAACCCTGCATCCCGGTACTGCTGACTCGCCATTGTCCTTGCCCATCCAGATGGCAAATACCGCGCTGGTAGTCTTTTCTGCCCGGTGTTTTGTAGATTGGTGTATCGCAAATGGCTTGGTATTCCGGCAAATCTGTCACGGATTCCCCACGTAATTTCAAAATGGCAGACCGGGCAAATAGCAGGAAGGTTGCCATCACTGATACGGGGTTACCCGGTAATCCAAAGAACAGGCAATGGGCATTGAGTTTGCCAAATGCCAAGGGCTTGCCCGGTTTGACAGCAATTTTCCAGAAATCCACCGTGCCTGTTGTACGTAAAGTATCGGTTACATAATCTGCGTCACCCACGGATACGCCACCACTGGTAATCACTACATCAGCAAGCTGGCTGGCTCGTGTGAATGCACTTTCTACTGCCTGTGGCTGGTCAGGAATTACACCCATGTCTAGGATGTCTACTTCTAATTTACTGAGCATCCCGTACAGGGTGTAGCGGTTGCTGTCATAAACATCGCCTGGTTGCAGGGTCTCGCCAATACCTTTGAGTTCATCACCAGTGGAAAAAAAGGCAATGCGTGGGCGGCGCAATACATCCACTTCACCAATCCCTTGTGAAGCCAATAGGCCAAGGTCAGCCGCATTCAGTTTTCGCCCAGCAGGTAGCAGGGTAGTTTGTGCACGAAGGTCTTCCCCCGGATGGCGGACATTTGCGCCGGGCTTGGGGATACGTTGCAGGGTAATCAGATCACCTTCATGGGATACATGCTCCTGCATGATCACAGTATCAGCATCTGTAGGTACAATAGCCCCCGTCATGATGCGTACACATTGCCCTATATCCAGCGTATCGTGGAACGGATGTCCCGCCAACGATACACCGGCCACGTAGAATGCTGCGTGGATGTCAGTATCAATATGGCGGAAGGCGTAACCATCCATTGCTGAATTGCGGTGGGAGGGTACGTCCTGCCGTACCTGTACTTCACAAGCAAGGATACGTCCCAAACTCTGCCGTAAATCTACCCGCTCGGTAGCTACCAATGGCTGGATACTTTGCAAAATATGAGTTTGAGCTTCTTCCACGCTGCGCATGTGCTGTTCGGTGTTGTCATTACAGTAAGCTGAATCAGATTTCGGCATAAATTATCTCCAAAATAAAAAACGGGCGGTATCGCTACCGCCCGCCCCTCTCAGCCAGTGGCTTACTTCCGGCTGCTTACGGAGGGTGTAACTAAATTTCAGTGTTCGCCCTTGGTGCGGCGCACACCCGCCAGCCGGTTGCCCTGCTTTTGCGGCCCGCCCTTGGGGAAGATTTCATGCAGGTAATGGTTATTACCCTTTTCTTCCCCCCACGCATGGCGGAAATGCTTGAGCATGTCACGCACCGGGGCTTGCACCCCGTGTTCGTGCTGGTAATCGCGGATGAAATGGATCACTTGCCAATGCTCATCAGTCAGTTCCAAGCCTTCCTTGGCGGCGAGGGCTTCGACGAAACCCTCGCTCCAAGCGTCCATGTCTTGGATGTAACCTTCTTGGTCGATCAGCACTTCCTTGCCTCCACCATCACCGACAGGTTGTAGATGGCGTAAGGGTTGGTGTGCATCTTGGCTTTGATTTCCTAGGTAATTTGCACGGTCATGATGTGTATCACCTTAAGTCAATTACAGGCCGCGTTTGGTGCGCACAATCTGGTAAGCACGGAACAGGTACGGGATGGGGGCACTCCACACATGCACCAGCCGGGTGAACGGGAAGAACAGGAACACTGACATCCCGAAGAACACATGAACCTTGTAAACGGTGTCCACATTGCGGATCAGTTCCGGTTCGGGTTGCAGGATCAAGATGCTACGAATCCACTCACCCAACACCAACATGGTGGTGGCATTACCACCCACGGCATGACCGATGGAGAACGGGATAGTCAATAAGCCAAAGCAGGCGGTAATCACCAACCAACCGAGGATATTGATGTCCATCCAGCGGCTGGCAGCACGCACACGCGGGTTAAACATGCGCCGATGCCACAGCATTGCGCCACCCGCAACCACTGCGCCACCAAACACCAAACCCGCCAAGATCGCAATCCACTGGTGGGCGATGTCGGAAATACCCAACCCAACCCACAAGCCATGCGGGAACACCATCCCGGCGATATGCCCAAAGAAAATTCCCAGTATCCCCACATGGAACAAATTGCTCATCAGGCGCATGTTCTGTTTGGACAGCAACTGGCTGGAATCACTTTTCCACGTGTATTGCTCATGGTCGAAACGTATCCAGCTTCCCAGCAGGAACACCACGGTGGCGATGTAGGGGAATACCCCGTACAAAAACGTATGCAGATCAAAGTTCATCAGGTCATTCCTCCCTTCAGGCCGCTTTTGCAGTAACAAGCTGGCTGCGTTGTTCAATCAGGCGGATCAGCGGCGCGTAGGGGCTTTCCACCTTCTCCAGATTCAGGGCAAGCTGGCTGAACACCTTGGCCCATTGGCTCAGGAATACCTTGGCCTCCACCCGGCTCAATTGGTCGGCAAATTCCAGCACCAGCGGCAGGAAGTCTGGCAACTCGTTGGAATCGTTCGCCGCGAGTTCTAGGCCGTATTCCTTGTAGAATTCGCTCAGGTCAATCAGTGCTGGCCCCCGGTTTTTGTCATCCCCAAACAGGTGATGGGTCAGGTGTAAGGCATTGTCAGGAACCATGTCGAAAGTGCGCACGTATAAGGCTTGCCATTCGGTCATATCCTCCCAGTGCAGGTGGGCAAGGAAGTTGCCCACGACTTTGCGTTCCCCTTCCGGCAGGTTGTCCAGTTGCGCCCAGATTTCCGGCAGTGCGGCCTGTAATTCGGCAGTGGGGTAATCCAGCAACCTTGCGAGTAAACGGTAAAACATGGCTTGCCTCCTATGGCTTCATCTTCGCGAGGGGTTGGATAACGCAGACTTCCACTGTTTCCTTGCGCCGTTCCGGGAACAAGGAGGTTTTGGAAATGCCTGCGGAAGAGTCATTGCCGAAGGTAAAACCGTTCTGCCCCTGGAAGGCGTAGAAGTCTTCCAGCCGCACTTCCTCATGCCCGGTGGGGATGACGAAACGGTCTTCGTAATTGGCAATCGCTAGGTAACGGTACATTTCCTTGGCCTGATCTTCGGTAATCCCGGCTTTGTCGAGGGCGCGGGTATCGGCAATGCCTTCCACATGCACGGAACGCTGGTAACTGCGCATCGCAATCAGGCGGTTCAGGGCGCTTTCCACCGGGGCGGTTTTGCCTGCGGTGAGTAAGTTGGCAAGGTACTGGATCGGGGTACGCATCGTGCCAGCCAACGGAATTGCACCATCGGGGCCGACGGGCAAATTGCCTTGGTCGATCTGGGATTGCACCGGGGAAAGTGGCGGTACATACCACACCATCGGCAAGGTGCGGAATTCAGGGTGCATCGGGAACGCAATCTTCCAGTCAATCGCCATCTTGTAGATCGGCGACTTTTGCGCGGCGATAATCCAGTCTTCGTTGATGCCTTCGGCGCGTGCTGCTGCAATCACTGCCGGGTCGTTGGGGTCGAGGAAAATGTTACACTGGGCTTCGTACAAGTCCTGCTCGTTCTGGGTACTCGCCAGCGTTTCGATCTTGTCGGCGTCGTACAGCATGATACCGTTGTAACGGATACGCCCGACGCAGGATTCGGAACACACGGTCGGCATCCCGGATTCCACCCGTGGGTAGCAACCGATGCACTTTTCAGCTTTGCCGGATTCCCAGTTGTAAAACACCTTTTTGTACGGGCAGGAGGAAATGCACATCCGCCAGCCCCGGCATTTGTCCTGATCCACCAGCACGATACCGTCTTCCTCGCGCTTGTAGATCGAACCGGATGGGCAAGCCGCCACACACGCAGGGTTTAGGCAGTGGTTGCAGATGCGCGGCAGATACATATGGAACGTGTTCTCGAACTGGCTGTACATCTCTTTCTGGATGCCATCCATGTCCACATCCATGCTGCGCTTGGAATACTCGCCTGCGAGGTCATCTTCCCAGTTTGGCCCCCAATGGATTTTTTCCATCGTCTCACCCGTAATCTGCGATTGCGGGCGGGCGGTCGGGGTCGCTTCCAGCAACGGCGCGTTCTGCAAATGCGCGTAGTTGTAGGTGAACGGCTCGTAGTAGTCGTCAATTTCTGGCATATCCGGGTTGGCGAAAATGTTCAGCAGTTTGGATTTGCGGTCGCCGGATTTCAGCTCCAGCTTGCCGCCTTTAAGTTCCCAGCCACCTTTCCACTGGTTCTGGTCTGCCCAGTTTTTGGGGTAGCCGATGCCCGGTTTGGATTCGACGTTGTTGAACCAGGCGTATTCCACGCCCTTACGGTTCGTCCACACGTTCTTGCAGGTCACGGAACAGGTGTGGCAACCGATGCACTTGTCCAAGTTGAAGACGAATGCGAATTGTGCTCTTACTTTCATGTAAATCTCCTCACTTGCTGCCGATGCCATTGGGGTTGCGTTGCGCTTCGCGGGCTGGGGTGAGCGGGCGTTCCAGCCAGTCCACATCTTTGTCCGCGATCTTGTGCAAGGCCACCATCGTGTCGCGTTGGCAACCGACCGTGCCGTAATAGTTGAAGCTGTACGCCAACTGCGCGTAACCACCGATCATATTGGTCGGCTTGACCAGCACGCGGGTCACGGAGTTCAGGATACCGCCGCGTTTGCCAGTGGAAGGCGAACCCGGTACGTTGATGTTCTTCTCCTGTGCGTGGTACATCATCGCCATCCCGCGTGGGATACGCTGCGAAACGATTACCCGTGCAACGGTCGCGCCGTTGTGGTTGACCGCTTCGATCCAGTCGTTGTCTTCCAGCCCGATACTCTTGGCATCGTCTTCGGATACCCACACGTAAGGCCCACCCCGACCCAAGGTCAGCATCCGCAGGTTGTCCTGATAGCTGGAGTGGATGCCCCATTTGGAGTGCGGGGTAATCCAGTTCAGGCTCAGGTGCGGCTTGTTGAGGACAGCAGCAGGCAGACCCTTGAGTTCGCCCAAATCCACCATCGGCTTGTAGGTACAGAAACCTTCACCGAAATCCAGCATCCATTCATGGTCTTGGTAGAAATGCGCCCGTCCGGTCAGGGTACGGAACGGGATGTGTTCGTGGATATTGGTGTAACCAGCGGTGTAAGACACGTGTTCGGACTCAATCCCCGACCACGTAGGTGCGGTGATGATCTTGCGCGGCTGGGCTTGGATGTCGCGGAAGGTGATCTTGTCCTCGTGCCGTCCGGCGTACAGGTGATGATGGTCAATGCCGGTCTTTTTCGACATCGCTGACCATGCCTTGTGCGCCACTTCACCGTTGGTTTCCGGTGCCATGCGCATCACGGAATCACACACGTAGATGTCTTCTTCCAAGGAAGGCATCCCGAAGGAAACACCCGGCTCTTTCACCGTGTAATTGCACTTCTTCAGCTCTTCGTATTCCTGTTCGGTGTTCCAGTCCACGCCCTTGATGGTGTTGCCGAGCTTGACCATCAAGGGCCCTAGGGCGATGTACTTTTTGTAGGTGTCACCAAAATTGCGCTCGACCACTTTCAGGATCGGCATGGTCTTGCCGGGAATGGGGGCAACGCCGTCACGCTTCCAGTCCACCACTTGACCAAACGGTTGCGCCAGTTCCATTGGGGAATCGTGCTGCATCGGCAGGGCTACCACGTCCTTGCGTGTACCCAAGTGCTTTTCTGCCAGTGGCGAGAAAGTCTTGGCAATCGACTTGAAGATTTGCCAGTCGGACTTGGATTCCCAACCCGGTGATACCGCTTCTGCCAATGGGTGGATGAAGGGGTGCATATCCGTAGTATTGAGGTCGTTTTTCTCATACCACGTCGCGGTCGGCAGGATAATGTCGGAGTAAGCCCCAGTGGAATTGAGGCGGAAGTTAATGTCCACCATCAGGTCGAGCTTGCCGATGGGCGCATCTTCGTGCCATTTCACTTCCTTGTTGCCGCGCCCCGCGCCGCTTTCTTGCAGTACGCCATTTTGCGCACCCAGCAGGTGTTTGAGGAAGTATTCATGGCCTTTGGCGGAAGTCCCAATTAGGTTGGCACGCCACACGAACAGGTTGCGCGGCCAGTTGACCGGGTTATCCACGTCGGCGAAGGCCACATCCAGCGAGCCGTCTTGCAGCTTGCCGACAATGTGCTTGCCGATGCTGGCTTCATCCGTTGCCCCGGCTTTTTCAGCTTCAGCGACCAGTTCCAGCGGGTTCATGTTCCAGTGCGGAGCGGTTGGTAGCCAGCCCATGCGCGAGGCGGCAACGTTGTAATCTGCCAGTGAGTAGCCCTTGTTCTTGGCTTTCCCAGCAGGTGTCAACAGCGTGTCAGCATCAAGGGTTTCGTAACGCCACTGGTCAGTGTGGAAATACCAGTACGAAGTGGAGTTCATGTGGCGTGGCGGACGCTGCCAGTCGAGTGCGAAGGCAATTGGTGCCCAGCCTGCTTGTGGACGCAGCTTTTCCTGCCCGACGTAATGCGCCCAACCACCACCGGATTGCCCGACGCAGCCGCACATGTGCAGCAGGTTCATGATCGAACGGTAAGCGAGGTCGTTGTGATACCAGTGGTTGATCGCCGCACCCATGATGACCATCGACTTGCCTTTGGTTTTGGAGGCGTTGTAGGCAAACTCGCGCCCAGTGCGCTCAATGTCCGCCGCTTTCACGCCAGTGACTTTTGCCGCCCACGCGGGGGTGTAAGCTACACTGTCATCCGCGTAATCGGTGGCAACGTTATCACCACCCAAGCCCCGGTCGATGCCGTACTGGGCAATTTGCAGGTCGAACACCGAAGCCACCAGCGCGGTTTCACCATTCGCCAGTGTTACCTTACGCACGGGTACATTGCGGAACAGTAGGTCAGGTTCGTCATGGTTGAAGTGCGGGAAGCCAACGGAAACGATGTCGTCTTTGCTGCCAATGCAAGTCAGTTCAGCTTGGATGTCGCTTTGGTCAGCGGCATTTTTCGGCAACAGATTCCACTTGCCTTCCTCACCCCAGCGGAAACCAATCGAGCCGTTAGGGGCAACAAATGCCCCACTTTTGGCATCATAGACGATGGTTTTCCAGTCAGGGTTATTGGTTTCACCCAATGCGCCGTCGAAATCGGAAGCGCGTAACAGGCGGTCAGTGACAAAGGTTTGTTTGTCATGCTGGCGCAACATCACCTGCATCGGCAGGTCGGTGTAGGTGCGGGCGTATTCTTGGAAGTACGGGTCTTGATTGTTGATGTAGAACTCTTTCAGTGCTACATGACCCATTGCGAGGAACGCAGCCGCATCCGTGCCTTGGCGTACTGGCATCCATAAGTCGGCGGCTTTGACGTATTCGGCATAGTCAGGAGCCATTGAGACGATCTTCGCACCCTTGTAACGCACCTCGAAAGCAAAATGCGCATCCGGGGTCCGGGTCATCGGCAGGTTTGCGCCCGCAATGATGATGTAAGTGGAGTTGTACCAATCGGCTGATTCCGGTACGTCGGTTTGTTCGCCCCAAGTCTGCGGGGAAGCCGCTGGTAAATCGCAATACCAGTCGTAAAAAGAACCGCAAGCTCCTCCTATGAGGGATAAATAGCGGGAGCCTGCGGCGTAGGAAATCATCGACATGGCAGGAATGGGGGAGAAGCCGTAAATCCGGTCTGGCCCCCATTTCTTGATGGTGTGGACATTGGCGGCAGCAATGATTTCGGTCATCTCCTCCCACGTTGCCCGCACGAAACCGCCCAAGCCGCGCACTGCCACATATTTCTGGCGTTTGTTTTCATCAGCTTGAATGCTTGCCCACGCTTCCACGGGGTCTTTGCCCAGCTTACGTTCAGCGCGGTACAAATCCAGCAAACGACCCCGGATCAGGGGGTATTTGATGCGGTGCGGGCTGTACAGATACCACGAAAACGAAGCCCCGCGCTGGCAGCCACGCGGTTCGTGGTTCGGCAGGTCTTCGCGGGTACGCGGGTAGTCGGTTTGCTGCATTTCAAATGCAACCAAGCCATTTTTGACGAAAATTTTCCACGAACAACCGCCCGTGCAGTTCACCCCGTGGGTGGAACGCACCACCTTGTCGTGCTGCCAGCGGTGACGGTACGAATCTTCCCATTTGCGGTCTTCGATGGTCATCACCCCGTGACCGTTAGAGAAGCTTTCCTTCGGGCGGGTGAAATACATTAAGCGGTCTAAGAAATGGCTCATGGCAATCAATGCTCCCCTTTGGTTCTACGGATACCCGCCAAGCGATTGCCCTGCTTTTGCGGGCCGCCCTTGGGGAAAATTTCGTGTAAGTAATGGTTGGTGGCGAACTCTTCACCCCATGTCTTTTTGAAATGCTTGAGCATATCGCGCACTGGGGCTTGCACCCTGTGTTCCTGATGGTAGTTACGCAGGAACTCGATGATTTCCCAATGCTCGTCGGTCAGCACCAAGCCCTCACGTTCAGCGAGGGCTTCCGCAAAACCTTCGCTCCAGTCATCCATGTTCTGGATGTAACCCTCTTGGTCGGTGAGGATGGACTTGCCATCGACCTCCACCGACAGGGTGTAAATTGCGTAAGGGTTGGTTTGCAGGTTTTCGTCGTATTGTTGAATTGCCATGTTTATCTCCTTGGACAAATCACTTTAGCGGGACATCAAGGCATAGATGCCGTAACCCGCTACCAATAGCCCAACCAGAAGGTTCAATGGTCGGGTGTTTTCCGTATATCCCTTGATGAACAGCGCGTCGATGCGGAGGGCTTCGGTGAGGTTGCTGCGGATAAATACCGCAGCAACCAACAACGCGCCGTACAGGATGCCTATTACATTAACCAGTACGTCGGGGTTCATGTTTATGCCTTGTGCAAGTCAACTTGGCGCATATGTTCCTTTTCGCGTTCGCTGAGCTTGTCCCACCATGTGCCACCCGCGTTGCCATAGTCGAAGCGTTCCGCGCCTTTGCGGGTGTAGTAGTACCAGTTCACCAAGAAGGAATAGGCGTAGAACACCGCCACCCCGATGAAGAACAGCTTGGCATTACCCGTGGCAGTGATGGCAGCACCCACCAGTGAAGTCCACACAAACGGGCCGAAAGCTGCCCAAGCCCCTGTCCAGCCGAGCATTTGTGCGCCCTTGGCAGGTGAATAAGCAAACACGATGGGGTATTGGCGGAAGGTGGCAGCGTTATTGATGCCCGTCATCAGGAAAATCCACAGCATCCCGTACAGGAAGCTTGAGAACTGCTCAGTGCCTGTTGGAGTAAGCGCACCGCTAAGCACCAGATAAACACAGCCTGCAATTTGCCCCAAGGTTGTCCAGTGCATCCCTTTACTGCCGCCAATCTTGTCGAAGAAACCACCGGACAAAGCACGCACCGCACCACCGATCAAAGGGCCAAGGTAAGCGTAAGCCAGTGGGTCGGGCGCACCGTCAAAACCACCGTAAATGGTCTTAATCATCATCGGGAAAGCGGCGGCGAAACCCGCAAATGAACCGAAGGAGCAGATGTAGGTGATGGTGCAGTTCCACGTATGGACGGCAGCGCGGTTACGCATACTCAGGATTTCAAACTGCCCCATGAAACCGCGTGACGGCACCGAGATGCTTTTCAAACCGAACACGGCAAACAGGAAAGCCACCACGAGGAATGGTATCCAGATGAAGGCAGCGTTCTGTAACCACATCCCTTTCTTGACCACATTTTTGAAAGTTACATCAGTGATAGCCCCTTCTGGGTTTTTCACCACGTCCAGCTTGACCCCTTTGGTCGTCACCACTTCAGTGATAACGCCATTCGCATCCTTCTTGACATCCGGCTTGATGGCTTTGTAGGCATCGGTTTCCTTGAAGATAACATCCTTGATGACACCGTTTTCCTTCACCACCTCAATGGAAGAGGCAAATTCTGGTTTGACCACCACATCCCTGACAATGCCCGCTTCCTTGGTCACGGTGATCGCACCCTTGACCGCATCACCCTTGGTGAACACTTGCGGGCCACCCGCTACCATACCAATTGCCGCAAAACCGATGATCCACGGTGCGACGAACTGGACGATGCTTACCCCAAAGTTACCCAAGCCTGCTTGGATACCCAATGCCAGCCCTTGTAGGCGTTTCGGGAAGAAGATACTGGTGGAAGGCATAAAGGACGAAAAGTCACCACCACCCATGCCGCACAAGAAACCGATGACCATGAATGTTTCCCATGAGGTGTTCAGGTCTTGCACGGCAAACCCCAACCAGATCATCGGGAACACCTTGATAATGGTGGAAATGCTCACCACTGGACGTGTCCCCAATACAGGGATAAAGTTGGAATGAATCAGGCGCAAAATACCCGAAGCCAAGCCTGGAATCGCCGCCAGCCAGAACAGTTCCATGGTGGTGAACTTGAAGCCAATGGCAGGCATTCGTACCACTACTGCACTCATCACGAACCAAGTCGCAAACGAGAAAATCAGTGAAAAGGTGGTGATGGCGCAGGTACGCCATGCAATGGCTTTGCCGGTTTTTTCCCAGAAATCCGGGTTTTCCGGTTCCCATTTGGGCAGTTTAGACATAAACGTATACTCCTCAATTAACTAACTTGGGTTGTGCGCGAGCCTTGCCTTTCATTCCATCGGGTCAGCAGCGGGGATACGCCTGCTTTCCCGTTCCTTGTCCAGTGGGCGTACTTCCGTCCAGTACATCCACATCAGCGACACCCATACCACCCCGAACATCAGCATGAAGGCGGAGGAACGGATACCAGTTAGGTCAACCAGCGCCCCGAACATGATTGGCATCAGGAAGCCACCCAAGCCACCTGCCAAGCCCACCACGCCGGAAATCACTCCGATGTTGTGCGGGTAATCATCCGAGATGTATTTGAAAACCGAGGCTTTGCCGATGGCGAACACCACGCCCAAGCTGAACAGGATGATGGTGAAAACTGTGGGGGTCAGGCCGAAATGGAAGGTGGAAGGGCCATTGACCGTCTGGATGGTGATGTCACTTTGCGGGTAAGACAGGAAGAACAGGCACACCAATGAAATCCACAACACCCACCAAGTGATGGTGTGTGCCCCGAATTTGTCAGAGAAATAGCCGCCGATGGCCCGCAAAATTCCGCCGGGGATGCTGAATGCGGCTGCCAGCAAGGCGGCAGTCTTGAGGTCAAAGCCGTATTCGCTGACGTAATATTTTGTCATCCACAGTGCCAGCGCCACGTAGCCGCCGAATACGATGGAATAATATTGACTGTACCGCCACACCTTGGGGTCTTTGAACGCCGCAAGCTGTTCGCGCACGGTGACAGATTTGCCAACCACATGGGTCGGGTCACTGAAGGTGAAAAACCAGAAGATGATTGCCGTGACCAGCATAAGCACCGCGTAGACTTGCGGAACCATTGTCCAGCCGTACCCCACCACAATGATGGGTGCGAGTAACTTGGTGACAGCAGCGCCAGTATTGCCCGCGCCGAAAATCCCCATCGACAGCCCTTGGCGTTCCTTAGGGAACCAGCGGGCGCAATAGGCAATGCCAACGGTGAATGAACCGCCTGCCATCCCGACGAACAAACCCGTTACCAAGAAGTGCCAGAATTGGGTTGCCTGCGAGATCATCCAGATCGGGATTACCGTGGACAGCATCAGGATGAAAAACACGATGCGCCCGCCGAATTTGTCCGTCCACATCCCCAGCGGGACACGGATCAGCGAGCCTGTCAGCACCGGGGTGGCGATCAGGATACCGAACTGGGTTTCGTTCAGCCCCAGCAGTTGTTTGATGGGAATGCCGATGACCGCGAACATCATCCAAATCATAAAGCACACTGTGAACGCCAGTGTACTCATGATAACGACCGACCAAGCTTTGTAGTTCTGCGTTGCCATAAATCACCTCATAACAAAACCATGAGTGGTTTCAAGGTGGTTTCTACGCTGTTGTAAAAACGGTTTCTAGTGGGGTAATTAGTGTTCTGGATACGCCGCATACCACTAAAGTGGTATTGGTGGTACTCAATAACATGTTGTTATTTAATGTGTTGTTGTTGTCGGTGGTGACGTGTGTCAGTTGTTTGTATCTTGAGGTGGTACACCTTTTAATTCATCAAGCTACATAAGTGGGTATCCCTATTTTCTTTAACCTTGGTTTGGCAAATACTTACATCATGCTAGGAAGCCTATTGGCTGACTCAAAATGGGAGACGAACGTTGGTAAGCCGCTTACTGTGGAGAAAGTTACAAAACTCCCTGTTGCTACGGTTGGGGGGGATGATTGCTGCTATTACTGTCTTGGCAGTAGCCAGTATGTCCACCTCTTGGATGGTGGCAGAAACCACTCAAGGTAATGGGGGGGCTATTAATATTGCCGGTAGCCTGCGAATGCAAAGTTGGCGGATGGCCTCCCTTTACCAGCGTATATTGCAGGATAATAAACCAGAACATCACCACAGTCTGGCACAGGCTATCAAACGGTTTGATGCTGACCTAACAGCAGAGTCTATCCTGTCTGTTTTGCCAAAAGATGAAACAACCCCACTGAAGTACACTTATCGGCAGGTTGAGACAGGCTGGCGTACACAGATCAAGCCTAGCCTCCAGTCTACAGATACCTATAACGCCACGGTGTTAGATGATATTTCGCTGTTCGTTGCCCATATCAATGATCTGGTCAAGCAGATTGAAGAAGCGACTGAGGCTAAAATTTTTGTCCTGCGGGTTATCCTTGGCGTTGCTGTTATTGGTACGATTCTTGTGGTTATCCTGTCAATCTATTTAGTTAACAGTATTCTGGTGAACCCCTTGCGTGGGCTATTGGGACTGACTGACCAAATCCGTCAAGGGAACCTTGCCGTGCGTACTAATTTGATGGGGGAGGATGAAATTGGGCAGTTGGGGCAAGCTTTTAACCTCATGGCAGAGGACTTGTCCAAACTCTATCACGACCTTGAAATACGGGTTGAGCAAAAAACTGCCGAACTCACCCGTAGCAACTGCTCACTGGATTTGCTGTACCGTTCTATTACCCGGCTACATGGCACGGCTCCTGACCGTGAGGTATTCCATCATGTGTTGCAAGATGCTGAAGCTGTCTTAGGTTTAGGCAATGGTACGATTTGCCTGAAAGGGGATAATGACCAACAAGGGCATGTTGTCGCCACTACCGCCAGCGACAACATCAGCCCACTGTGTCGGCACGCCAACAATTGTACAGAATGTCATGACTCCCGCGTTGTCCGTATGGATGCGCTCCCAGACGGCAGACAAATCATGAGGATGCCGCTGACTGATGCCGAAAAACGCTACGGTATGTTGGCTATCGACATTCCTCCCAACACCCATGCGGAACTTTGGCAGGTGCAATTACTGGAAGCTTTGTCGCATCACATCGGTGTTACCATCGCTTCTGAACAACGTAGTGAGCAACACCGTCGTGTCTCCCTATTGGAAGAGCGTGCTGTTATCGCCCGTGAATTGCATGATTCATTGGCACAATCCTTGGCTTACATGAAAATTCAAGTCAGTCGTTTGCGTAATGCCCTAACGCATCCCGATGATGGTGGGGAAATTGCCGCTGCGCTGGAAGAGTTGAGGGATGGACTGAACAGTTCCTATCAGCAATTACGGGAACTGCTTTCCACTTTTCGTCTGCGCATGGAAGATGCTGACCTTGGAATGGCATTGGCGCAAACGACAACCGAGTTTGCTGAGCGAGGTAGTCTCCCTGTTGAGTTGGTTGTTAATCTGGGGAGTCTCAACCTCGGCCCTAATGAAGAAATTCACTTGCTGCAAATTGTGCGCGAGGCTCTGTCCAATACCTTGAAGCACGCCCATGCGAGCCATGCTTGGGTGATACTGCAACGGCAGAATAACGGTCATGTACTGCTACGGGTGGAAGATGATGGCATAGGCATCAATAAATCTGCTGCCATGCACCATTACGGCATGGCTATTATGGATGAGCGTGCCCGTGCTTTGCGCGGCATAATCCAGTGCTTGCCACGAGTAGGGGGGGGGACTTGTGTGCAACTGGATTTCTCCCCCGTTAATGGCGACCGACCGATTCTGAATACGAGGATTTCCTATGCCGCATGAAGCACTGCAACGCCTATTAATTGTTGATGACCATCCACTATTCAGAAAAGGTGTGCGTTACCTTGTCAATATGGTTCCCAGTTTTACCATTGTCGGCGAAGCCTCCTGCGGGCAAGAGGGTATCGACATGGCGCTGTCCCTAGCCCCTGATATGATCCTGCTTGACCTGAATATGAAGGATATGAGTGGCATTGACGTACTGAAAGTGGTTAAGGCATCTGCGCTGGATGCGCGGGTTGTGATGTTGACAGTTTCCGATCAAGTCGATGATCTGGTAGCGGCCTTGCGTGCTGGGGCGGATGGCTACTTATTGAAGGAGATGGAGCCAGAAGAATTAGTGGAAAAGCTGGGGGAAGCCGCTGCTGGACGTATCACGCTGACTGAACGTTTGATTAATTTGTTAGCACATGCCATGCGCTATGATGCCAACCCCAAGACCAGCATGGAGGCTGGCTTGACCGAACAGGAGCAACGTATCCTTGAACAGGTTGCTGCTGGCAAGAGCAACAAGTTGGTGGCGAAGGAGCTAAGTATTGCCGAAGGTACGGTCAAGGTGCATATCAAGCACATACTGCGCAAGCTCAACCTGCGTTCACGGGTGGAAGCCGTAGTATGGTTTGCAGGCCAGCACAAGTAAGGGAGTAGCTCCCTTGATTCAGGTCAAGGCGGCTTCCCCCACGATTCATTTAGTCTCGACTCGTATTCCACACTTTACAAATACGGAGGGACTTATACCATGCAGGAGATATTCACCAAAAGCATGGCAAGGAACATTTACTACGGCGGCTCAACTTTTTTCATTTTGCTGTTCCTTGCCCTAACGCTCGACACGCACCAAGCTTGGCCTGCGCGTGACAACCATCAAAACCTCACTGAACAGGTTGCCGCAGGCAAGCGCCTGTGGGAGCGCAACAACTGTATCGGTTGCCATACCCTACTAGGTGAAGGTGCGTACTTTGCGCCGGAGCTGGGCAATGTCTACAAGCGTTTCGGTGGCAGTAAAGATGCCCTCAAAGCCTTCATCCGTAGCCGTCCGGTAGAGGGTGTTCCCGGTCGACGCAGTATGCCGCAATTCAATTTTACCGATGCGGAACTGGATGAAGTCGTTGAATTCCTGAAATACACCAGTGAAATCAATACCAACAACTGGCCACCAAATATTCAGGGTTAAGGAGGAACTATTATGCAATATCAATCCCAGTCGGTTGCTAAACTGTATTTTATTGCCGCTATCGGGTTATTTTTAGCGCAAATACTGTTTGGCCTTATTATGGGTCTCCAATACGTGATGGGGGATTTTCTATTCCCTGAAATTCCGTTCAATGTGGCGCGTATGGTGCATACCAATACCTTAATTGTGTGGTTGCTCATGGGGTTTATGGGTGCATCCTATTATCTCGTACCGGAAGAGTCACAACGGGAACTGTATTCACCCAAGTTGGCGGTGCTGATGTTTTGGACGTTCCTGATAGCAGCGGCACTAACCGTGGTTGGCTACTTGGCTGTCCCGTATGCAACCTTGGCGCAAATCACCGGCAATGACTTATTGCCGACTATGGGGCGTGAGTTCCTTGAACAGCCAACCATTACCAAGATAGGCATCGTCATTGTGGCATTGGCCTTTTTGTTTAACATAGGTATGACTGTACTGAGTGGGCGCAAGACCGTTGTGACCATCGTATTGCTGACAGGTTTGCTCGGCTTGGCGGTGTTCTTCCTGTTCTCGTTCTATAACCCGGACAATCTGGTCAAGGATAAGTATTACTGGTGGTGGGTTGTGCATCTGTGGGTAGAAGGTGTGTGGGAACTGATTTTGGCCTCCATCCTAGCATTCGTGCTGATTAAGACGACCGGAATTGACCGTGAAGTGGTTGAAAAATGGCTGTACATTATCATTGCCATGACCTTGATTACCGGCATCATCGGTACGGGGCACCATTTTTACTGGATTGGTACGCCGGAATACTGGCAGTGGTGGGGTTCCATTTTTTCCGCACTCGAACCTATCCCGTTCTTCATGCTGACCCTGTTTGCCTTCAATGTCATCAACAAGCGCAAGCGTGAGCATCCGAACAAGGCAGCGGTACTGTGGGCGATGGGGACGGCAGTCATGGCATTCCTTGGCGCGGGCGTGTGGGGTTTCCTGCATACTTTAGCTCCAGTGAACTACTACACCCACGGTACACAGATCACGGCAGCACACGGGCACATGGCTTTTTACGGTGCGTATGTCATGGTGGTGTTGACGATCATTTCTTATGCCGTACCGCTGATGCGTGGGCAGGAAGCGAAAAGCAATGCCAAGCAAGTGATGGAAATGTGGTCATTCTGGTTGATGACTATTTCTATCGTCTTCATCACCCTGTTCCTGACAGGTGCGGGCATCCTGCAAGTGTATTTGCAACGTTACAGCGATGCGCCGCAAGCGTTCATGATGGTGCAGGAAAAAATCAGCCTGTTCTACTGGATGCGTGAGTTTACTGGATTGGTGTTCCTCGTAGGGGCTATCCTGTTTGTGCTGAGCTTCTTGCCGGATAAGAAAGCCCAACGGGCGTAAATTTTTCGTTAACTGAGCCGCTGACTCCTTTGGTGGTAGACGTGTACTAAAAGGCGGCATTATCTTCCGGCAGGGGAATACCCTGCCGGTTTTTCTATTTTTGACCAAGGAGTTTTTCCATGCCTAGAAAAAAGGTTGTTGCCATTCGTCATGTGGCATTTGAAAATATTGGGACGCTCAAGCCTGTACTGGAAAAACGTGGTTATGAAATTCAGTATTGTGATATTGGTGTCGATTCGTTAGCGGCACTTAGTAATGCCCGCATTGGTTTGTTGGTGGTATTAGGCGCACCGATTGGCGCTTATGACGATGCCTTATTTCCTTTTTTAGGGGATGAAGTTGCACTGATCTCCCAACGCTTAGAGGAGGGATTACCTACGCTGGGCATCTGTTTGGGGGCACAATTGATGGCTCGGGCATTAGGTGCGCAAGTTAGCCCGATGTCAAAGAAAGAAATCGGCTTTGCTCCGTTGACCTTGACGGCGGCGGGTAGATACTCGGTATTGCAAAATTTGCCAGCGGATTTTCCCGTCCTACATTGGCATGGTGATCAGTTTGAGGTTCCTGCTGGCCTTGATTCATTGGCACAGACCCCCCTCTGCCCAAATCAGGCATTCAGTTTGGGCAACTATGCATTGGCCTTCCAATTTCATTTGGAAGCAGATACCCGCTGTATTGAGCAATGGTTGATCGGTCATTCGGTAGAGTTATTGAATAATGGGATTGATCTAACGCGCCTGCGCAGGCAAGCAGAACAACACGGTGAGGCACTTCGACAGGCAGGGGAGACGGTGATTGGAGCATGGTTGGATGAGCTTGATTTTGGTCAAGGCGCGTAATAGTTGCTTTCCTTAGTGTGTTACTCAACAATTGTCATGAGATTTTTTGGTTAACTTTAGGTGTTGAGTATGCAGTATTACCGCACTTTATCCCGACTGGCTTTTTTTCTGCTATTCATGCTTGCCCCGCCGCTGGATTTATTTCGCTTTGACCTGAATGCTAACCACCTATTTTTTCTAGGGGAACCGTGGCGGCTGGGTTTCACCGCACAGAGTGACAGTATGCAAATGGTGGGCAGCATTTTCTTGCGTATCTTCATGCCGATCTTTTTGGTTGTGAGTATTGGTGGCTGGATTTCATGGAAATATGGACGCTTGTACTGTGGTTGGCTTTGCCCGCATTTTGCGGTGGTGGAAATCATCAATAGTCTGATGCGACGTGCATCAGGCAAACCCAGCTTATGGGAGAAGCAAAGCTTGCCAGAACAGCAGTCGGATGGTAAGCACATTCCGCGTAATCCTTGGTATTGGCCTGTAACGGTGCTGGTGGTCGGGCTGATTTCTTTTTTCTGGGCGGTGGTGCTGCTGACTTACCTGCTGCCTCCCAAAGAAATCTACGGTAACCTGCTGTTATTTTCCTTGACCCGCAATCAAGCTATTTTTATTGGGGTGGGTACGTTGCTGTTCATCCTTGAGTTTACCTTAGCACGCCATTTGTTTTGCCGCTTTGGCTGCGCTCTTGGTGTCGCCCAAAGTTTTGTCTGGATGACGAACCGCAAGGCATTGGTGGTGGGGTTCGACAGCCCACGCGCCAAACTATGCAGTGATTGCGATGCTTCCTGCGAACACGCCTGCCCGATGCGCCTAAAACCGCGCACCATCAAGCGAAATATGTTCACCTGCACCCAGTGTCATAGCTGCATTGATGCTTGCGGAAAGGTACAAGAATATGCCAGCGGGATTTCCCTGCTGCAATGGGTACAGGGCGAATGTGCCCAAGCAGTGGCAAAGGATGCTGGGGTGGCGGCGAACCCTCCGGCAAATTGTTTTCAACATGGCAAGAAGAAGTCCCTATGATCAAATTGAATAGTAAACCGCCCGTGACGGGCAAATATGCCCTTTCCCATCTCGGTTTTCGGCCTTTTTTTCTCGCTGCCGGATTATTTGCGGTGATAGGTATGGTGTTGTGGACAGGCATTTATGGCTTTGGTTGGGGTGGTTTACATAGCGGGTATCCAACCGTTACTTGGCACGCCCATGATATGGTATTTGGCTATGCGGTGGCGGTTGCTGCGGGCTTCCTGCTGACCGCCATCAAGAATTGGACGGGGCAACAGACCTTGTACGGTTTGCCTTTGCTGGGGCTGGCGGGTGTCTGGTTGCTGGCACGTATCCTGCCTTTCACAAGCTTGCCGCTGGCGTTTACAGCATTGGCGGATACGCTGTTCTTGCTGTGGCTGCTGGCGGCAACAGGGCAGCCGATTGTCCGGGTAAAACAGTGGCAGCATATGGCTATTGTTAGTGAGGTTGCCTTATTGCTGGCAGCTAATGCATTGTTTTACCTTGGCTTGCTGGGGTATTGGCCTGCGGGGATGCAAGTGGGGCTGTATGCTGGTTTTTACACCATTCTGGCACTGGTTTTCACGATGGGGCGACGGGTTATTCCGTTTTTTATTGAGCGGGGTGTGGGTTGCCCATTTGAGGCACGTAACAACGTATGGGTAGACCGCTTCAGTATGGGGCTGTTTGTGGCCTTCGCTTTGGCAGATTTGCTGGCGTTGGGGACGGGCAGTGCTATTGCTGCTTATTGCGTTGCCGCGTTGGCACTGGGGCAAGTTGGGTTACATGGCATCCGTCTGGCAGGCTGGTATCATCCCAATATCTGGCAAAAACCATTGCTGTGGGTATTGTATCTGGGCTATGGCTGGCTGTTGTCAGGGTTCTTGTTGAAATTCCTTTCGGTGGCGGTGGGTGTTTCCCCGTGGCTGGCGGTACATGCTTTTGCCTATGGTGGTATTGCGATGATAACGGTTGGCATGATGGCGCGGGTGACGTTGGGGCATACCGGACGCAATGTATTTGACCCGCCGCGCATTGTGATCCCGGTCTTTCTGCTGCTTTTCATGGGTGCATCCATTCGGGTATTGGCTGTGTGGCTGCTTCCGCAGTTCCATACTGTCTGGATAGTGGCAGCGCAACTTTTGTGGATAGCTGCCTTTATTTTGTTCGTTTGGCAATACGGGGCAATGCTAGTTCAAGCAAGGGTTGATGGGCATTATGGTTGAGGGTTTATCACAATTTTTGGCTTGACTCAGGTCAAGGCAGGTTTTCCTGCAAAACAGCATAGTGTGTGAAATCACACACCACCACGTGTGAAATGACACATCGTATTGACGCAGGTTTCCAAAAATTGTTGAGGATAAAATTACCATGAAAGTTATACGTAAAACCATGCTGGCATCCTGCATTGCCTCGCTGGTCACACTTGCCGCCCCGGTGCAGCAAGTGTGGGCAGAAGGCAATTTGCAGGATGTCATGAAAGCACGTGGGTTAACCGAGAAAGATATTCTCGCCGCAGCCAAAACCTATACCCCTACTGGTGGGCGCGACGAATACCTTGCGTTCAGTTCTGGCGGGCAAAGCGGACAGGTGATCGTGTACGGTATCCCGTCCATGCGCATTCTCAAATACATCGGGGTATTCACCCCTGAACCGTGGCAAGGCTACGGCTTTGATGACGAATCCAAGGAAGTCCTTGCCCAAGGCAAGATCAACGGCAAGGACATCAACTACGGTGACACCCACCACCCGGCCTTCTCCGAAACCAACGGGGATTACGATGGGCGTTACCTGTTCATCAATGACAAAGCCAACCCGCGTATTGCCGTCATTGACCTGAAAGACTTCGAGACCAAGCAGATTGTGGTCAACCCTTTCATGAAATCGGCACACGGCGGCGCATTCGTCACCACCAACACCGAATACGTGATGGAAGCCAGCCAGTATGCGGCACCCTACAGCAAGGATTTCGTGCCCTTAAGCAAGTTCAACGACGAATACCGGGGGGCATTGACCTACTGGAAGTTCGATAAGGAAAAGGGGCGGATTGACCCGGAAAAGTCATTTACGTTTGAGCTTGCCCCTTACAGCCAAGACTTGTCCGATGCGGGCAAAGGGCCATCTGAAGGCTGGGGCTTCACCAACTCGTTCTGTTCCGAGCGTTATGTCGGCGGTATTGAGAAAGGCCGCCCGCCCTATGAGGCAGGTTGTTCCGCCAAGGACACCGACTTCATGCACGTCACCAACTGGAAAAAGGCTGCTGAACTGGTGGCAGCGGGCAAAGTCCCCAAAGTCAATGGCGCTTACCTGATTACCCTGAAGCAAGCGACTGAGGAAGGTTTGCTGTACCTGATCCCTGAACCCAAAAGCCCGCACGGGGTTGATGTCGTGCCAACCGGCGACAAGATTGTGGTAGGTGGCAAACTGGACAGCAATACTTGGGTATATGACTGGAAGAAAATTCAGGATGCCATTGCCAATAAGAAGTTTGAAGGCAAGGATGACTACGGTGTACCCATTATTTCGCTGCAAGACGCGCTGCACAAATCCGTGCCAGTGGGCTTGGGGCCATTGCATACCCAGTTTGACTCCAAACCGTGCGTGGCCTACACCTCCATCTACGTCGATTCGATGATCACCAAATGGGATTACTGCGAAGGCAAGGTGCTGGATCAGTTGGCCATCCACTACAACGTCGGTCACTTGATGACGATGGAAGGCGATACCGTTAGCCCGGACGGCAAGTACTTGGTTGCCCTGAACAAACTGGCGATTGACCGCTTCAACCCGGTCGGGCCGTTGCATCCACAAAACCATCAGTTGATCGACATTAGTGGCGACAAGATGCAACTGTTGTATGACATGCCCATCCCACTGGGGGAACCGCACTATGTGGCAGCGATCAAGGCTGACAAGCTCAAACCTGAAATCCGTTACAGGTCTGGCTGGAACTCACGTACAGACACAGAATCTCCCTACAAGACCCGTGCCGGTCAGGAAAAGACCGTGCGTGAAGGTACCGATGTGCATGTTTATGGCACAACCATCCGTTCCCACATCACCCCTGAAACCATTGAGGTACAGGAAGGCGATACCGTGCATATCCACCTGACCAACTTGGAGCGGGCGGAAGATGAAACCCACGGTTTTGCGATGTACGGGCAGAATGTCCAGCTTTCCCTCGAACCGGGCAAAACCTCCTCCGTTACTTTCAAGGCTGAGAAAGCGGGTGTTTACCCTTACTACTGCACCGAGTTCTGTTCCGCGCTGCACTTGGAAATGCAAGGCTATTTGTTAGTCCAGCCTAAGGGTTACGTCGCACCAGCAGGTGAAGGCGAAGTGACCGACGGCACGCAATACACCCAAGCGGACTACGACAAGCAAACCAAGACCAACGTTGAAACTCAGGCGGTTATCGACTCGGTGGTGGGCTTCATTACCAGCCACAACTACAAGGACTTCCCTGAAGTGGTGGCACTGGTTGAGGACGCAACCGACCAGCTTGGTTTCGCTAAGGATGCCAAAACCAAGGGCGAAGAGTTCGCGGCAAAAGGCGACTGGAACAAGGCAATGGGTTGGGCGAACCAGTGGTGGCAGTATCAGGTGAAAACGGCTGACATGGGCTTGCGTGCCAAGACCTTCCTTGAGGAACATGGCGCGAAAGCGGCTGATCCGGCGGCGGCTCCAGCTCCGGCGGCAGCGCCTGCACCAGCAGCGGCTCCAGCAGCAGCTCCGACAGCACCTGTGCCAGCGACTCCAGCAGCGCCCGCACCAGCTCCAGCAGCCAAGTAGGGAAATCTCCCCCTTGATTTGAGTCAAGGCGGGAATATAAGTAATAGTTGATAAAGGGGGCAGTCTACCTGCCCCTTACTTTTGGGCTAACCCAATTCGAGGAGAACCGTTCATGTTCAAGTTTACCAAAACCGCTTTGCTGACAGCCGTGGCACTGACAGCCTTTTCCAGCGGAGCGTTGCAAGCAGCCGATGGCGCAGCACTGTACACCGCCAAAACCTGCGTTGCCTGTCACGGTGCGGATGCCAAAACCCCGATCCTGCCCGCTTACCCCAAAATTGCGGGGCAAAATGAAACTTACGTCCTGCAACAGTTGAAAGACATCAAGTCCGGGACGCGCAGCAATGGCATGTCAGCAGCGATGAAAGCGGTCATGGCGACTGTTTCCGATGAAGAAATGGCAGCCTTGGCAACGTATGTTGCTGGCTTGAAGTAATACGGGGAGAACCATCATGACAGGAATCAACAAAATCACCCTCGTGCTGGTGGCGCTGTTTGCCAGCACTGCGGGCAGCCATGCACTTGCCGCCGATCTGGATGGCGCAAAACTGTTTGCCGACAAGACCTGTGTCACTTGCCACGGTAAGGATGCCAATACCCCGATCATGGCAGGCTACCCAGCGATTGGCGGTCAAAGCGCCGAATACGCCCTCCAGCAAATGAAGGACATCAAAAGCGGCGCACGCAAGAATGGTCAGGCAGAAGCCATGAAGGTCGTCATGCAACTCGTCAGCGACGAGGAAATGGTAGCCTTGGCAAAATACGTTGCCACCTTGGAATACAAGCCGGGGATGGCGGTTTCTAGGCTGGAAAAGAAAGATGCAGCCCCTGCTGCTGCGGCTACCCCAGCGGCAGCAGCACCAGCTACGCCTGCGTCCGCACCCACGGCGGAAGCCAAACCCGCCGACAGCATGGAAGAGCAGTTGAAAAAGATTGCAGCGGCAGGCAAAACCGATGCACCAGCGGCTGCACCCGTAGCAGCAGCAATGCCCGCAGCGGCAACCACCACCCCATCCGCAGCCCCCGCCACGGGTGAGAAACCCGCCGCCGCCATGACTGGCAAAAGCGGTGAAGGCAAGAACGTGTGGATGGCGGAAGGCTCGGAGCGCGAAGCGGTCATGGACTTGAAACCCGACCTGAAAAATGGCCTTGAAGTCTACGAAGTCTGTTCCGGCTGCCATCTGGGCGAAGGCTGGGGCAAACCAGACGGCACCTTCCCGCAACTGTCCGGGCAACACAAGGAAGTGCTGATTAAGCAATTAGCGGACATACGCGCCAAAAACCGCGACAACCCCACCATGTACCCGTTTGCCCTGCCCGAAGCCATCGGCGATGAACAGGCATTGGCGGATGTGGTCGGTTACATCGAAAGCCTGCCCATGAACCCGGACAATGGCAAAGGCGAATGGGCGGAAGGTACACCCGAATTTACCAAGGGCAAGCAACTCTACGCCGACAACTGCGTGAAGTGCCACGGTGAGGACGGCATGGGCAAGGCCGACAAGTTCTACCCGCGCATTGACGGGCAGCATTACAACTACATGCTGCGCCAGTTTGAATGGATTCGTGATGGCAAGCGCCGCAACGCCAACCCGGAAATGGTGGATCAGATCAAAGTGTTCACTGACATGGACATGAAGATGGTGGTCAACTATGCCTCGCGCCTGCCAGTTCCCAAGGATGACGTAGCGCCCTCGACAGACTGGAAAAACCCTGACTTTAACTAGGGATGGAACATCATGAGCATTGGCAAAAATCGGGTGCTGTTCGCCAACCTGTTAATCATCGGGGCGATTGTCACGCTGGTGGCAATCTATTTTACCCCGGTGTGGTGGGTATCGCTGACCGCGCCCAATTACCCTGAGGAAGCGTTCCCCGATGGGGTGCGCATCCACTTCGGCATGAGCGGCGTGACCAACGGCTGCCAAAAAGTGGAAAAGGCCGAGATCAGCGAAGGCGAGGCACTCGATTGTGTGCATGAGATGGACACCATCAACCACTACGTGGGCATGTACCCGATTGCCGCAGGCGGGGTGGTGGAAAAAGCCTTTTCCCCGTTCCTGACAGGCTTGCTGGTGGTGATGTTACTGGGCTTTTTGTTCTCCAACCCGAAAGCACGGGCTGGGGTCATGGCTCTCGGATTTGGCGGCATTGTGGTGTGGATGGCGATGACATGGTACGGGGCAGATGGCTTGAAGTACCAAAGCACCGGCTACGTCTACGCTTTGGTCACGTCACTGGATCAGGACACCTCCAAGGATGAAGGTGCGGCGGATGCGGAATCGGATGGGGGGATTGTGGCACGCCTCAAGGCTTCAATGGCGAAAAGCACCGGGGAAGCCGCTCCCGCTGCTGCTGCCCCCAAGGCAACTCCGGCGGAAGGGGTGGAAAAGGACGGTTACATCCAGCATTTGCAGGTGATGTTCGAGAAAGCGCAGGAACGCAAACCCGCCAATGAGCGCCAGACTTGGGATGGCAGCGGCTCACAGGTGATGTCGTGGCATTATGGGCAGAGTCTGGGGCGTTACTTCAACAACCCGGCGGAAATCCTGCCGATGGTAAGTACCATGTCGGTGGTTGCCCAAGTGGTGTTCTGGGGCATCCCGCTAGCCATGCTGCTGTTGCTGTGGGGGGCTTGGAAAGGTATCCGCCCGCTGTACTGGTTGCTGATTCTGGTGCCGCTGGCATTGCCGCTGTTTTTCATCATCGAGTATTCCGGCTGGCTGTGGTGGTACGGGCATAGCCTGAATGCAATGGGTGCGTTTACTGTCAAGCCGTTTATGCCGACGGTGTTTGGGCAGGGCAAGGTGGCGCAATTCACCACCCATTCCTACCCCTACATCGGCTTCTTCCTGATGCTGTTGTCGGCGGGGATGCTGAGCTTGGCGGCCTTGTTGCGGCGTAAGCAAATGCAAGCGGGGGAATAAGGTATGAAAATCGGGGGGATGCTTCTGGTTCTCTTGCTGCTGTCACCCCTGCCAGCACTGGCAGCCTTCCCCTCCTTCCAAGCCTTGGTCGATGCCACCGCAGAAGGCGGCATCCTGACCCCACCCGCCGGAACGTATGCAGGCCCAGTGGTGATCAACAAACCCATGCAAATCGACGGGCGCAATGAAGTCACCATTGACGGCGGCGGCAAAGGCACGGTGGTATTGCTGGACACCGACAATGCTACCCTGAAAAACCTGCACCTGACCAACTCCGGCGTATCCCACAATGACATTGATTCAGGGGTGCAAGTGCGCGGCAAAAACAATGTCATCAAGGACAGCGTGATCGACAATTGCCTGTTCGGGGTGGACTTGCAGCAGTCGGAAAGCAATGTGGTGCGCCGCAACCACATCAGCTCCAAGCCGTTTGAACTGGGCTTGCGCGGCGATTCGGTACGCCTCTGGTACAGCTTCTACAACAAGATTACTGACAATATTGTGGAGGACAGCCGCGACATGGTGGTGTGGTATTCCGCCAATAATGAAATCAAGCACAACAAGGTGACAGACAGCCGCTATTCGCTGCATTTCATGTACTCCAAGACCAATCTGGTGGAAGACAACGAGTACTACAACAATGCGGTCGGCATTTTCCTGATGTACAGCGACGGGGTGGTGGTGCGCAACAATTCGATCACCCATGCGGCAGGGCCAACCGGGGTGGGGATTGGTTTCAAGGAAACCTCCGACCTGATGGTCGAAAACAACAAGGTGTTGTATTGCGCCAGTGGGTTTTACATTGATATGTCGCCGTTCCAGCCGGACACCACCAACCAGTTCAGGAACAACCTGCTGGCGTATAACGACATCGGGGTGCGGTTTTTGAATGACTGGCGCGGCAATACCTTCCAGCAGAACCAGTTTGTGGACAATATGACCCCAGTGGTGGTGTCCGGGCGCGGCACTGCCAATAACAATGTCTGGGATGATAATTACTGGAGTGATTATCAGGGTTTTGACCGTAACCATGATGGGGTCGGCGATACCCCGCATGAAATTTATTCCTATGCCGACCGGCTGTGGCAGCAAGTCTCGGATGCACAATTCTTTAAAGGATCGCCCCTGCTGGAGGCGCTGGATTTTCTGGAACGCCTTGCGCCATTTTCCAAGCCCACCCTGTTGATCCGCGATAAAACCCCACGCATGGCGATGCTGCAAGCGATGCCTGCGGCAGCCGCTAAACCGCAGAAAAAAGATGCACTGGAAATGTTACTGGAGGCACAACAATGAGTGTCCTGAACCCGCTGATAAAACAGAAACAACGCCGCCAGTTCCTGCGGTCTGCCTTGCTGATGGTAGGCGTAGTGGGCGTGTCCCTGCTGGGGGCAATACCCGTGCTGGGGCAATGGGCCAAACGCCTGCGCCCGCCCGGTGCGTTGAAGGAACGGGAATTTCTGGCCTCCTGCATCAAGTGCGGACAATGCGTACAGGTCTGCCCGGTCAATGCCATCAAGTTGGCAGATTTGGATGAGGGCTTTGGGGTCGGTTCGCCCTATATTGATGCCCGCGCCCAAGCCTGCGATTTTTCCTGTGACGGGCTGCAATGTGTGCTGGCGTGTCCTACCGGAGCCTTGACCCACCACATCAATTACCCGCATGAAGCCAAGATGGCAGTTGCCAAGGTCGTTTCCCCGCAAACCTGCCTTGCTGTACAGGGCAAAGGCTTCAAGGGGCTGGCACGCGGGGCGGATTACAGCGGGAAACTACGCTTTGAAGAAATCGACCGCTGGAACCCTATCCCGCTGGCAGAACACCCCTTCGACCTAGAAATCTGTGACCTGTGCGTGCGTTTATGCCCCATCGAAATCCGTGCCAACCAGTGCGATGCAGGCAAACCACCTTCCGGCGACCCCGGTCAATGCCCGCCACGCCACGCTATCCGGCTAGTGGATATTGATCAGGATGGCAGCACCAAAAAGATGCGCCCCGAAATACTCGACGGTTGTGTCGGCTGCGGGGTATGTGAAATGGTTTGTCCGGCAGAACCCGCTGTCATTGTGATGGACAGTACTGCCAGCCGGGGGTTATCCGCATGAAACTGAAAGACTCATTACTGGAGCTGCTGGGGCGTGACCCGATAAAGCCTGTCAAAGAGGATATTTCCGCGCCCGCGCAGGTGATCCACAAGTTGCACCGCGAGGACAAAAGCCGCATCACCCAAATCCGTGCCGAACTGGCACACAAAGCTGCACATGATGCGCCCCAGAAATGGCGGCGGCGGCGCTGGGCAGTGTTGATCGTGGTCAACTTGCTGTTCGTGCTGTCCTACTGGCTGGACATCCAGATGCTGGAAGGCGCGTTGACTGGCTCACGTTTCGTCGGTTTCCACATGGCTGACCTGAATTCTGCCCTGCAAGTGATGTTGGCGTTCAAGGAGGTGGTGATCAACCTGCTGATCGGCATTGTCACCGTGGCACTGATGTGGTGGCTACTGGGCGGGCGCACCTTCTGCTCGTGGGTTTGCCCTTACCATCTGCTGGCGGAATGGGCGGAAATCCTGCACCTGAAGCTGGCGGATAAAAAGCTGGTCAAAGACCACCCATTCGACCGCCGTACCCGTACTGCCTTCTGGCTGGTGTTTGCCTTGCTGGCGCTGGTCACGGGTTACACCGTATTTGAAACCATTTCACCCGTAGGCATTTTGAGCCGGGCGCTGATTTATGGCCCCGGAGTGGCGCTGGCATGGGTAGCCACCCTGCTGCTGTTTGAAATTTTCTATTCACGCCGTGCATGGTGCCGTTACGCCTGCCCGATTGGGCTGACTTACGGGTTGGTCGGTTCCACCTCGCCGCTGGTTGTCACCCACAAACTGGAAAACTGTTTCCACGAGGGCGAATGCCGCAAGGTTTGCCTCGTCCCGCATGTGCTGGATACGGTGATCAAGGGACGGGCGAAAGACGTGCAGACTGAAATCGGCGCAGATTGCACCCGTTGCGGGCGCTGCGTGGATGCTTGCCCCACCCAGTCGCTGACCTTCAAATTCAAGGGCATCGGAAAACATCTATGACGAATCCAATTTCCATCCAGTTTGACAAGGTGTCGAAAACCTTCCGGGGCAACAAGGTGCTGGACGACATCAGCCTTGGCATCCAGCAGGGCGACCGGGTGGCCTTTGTGGGTTCCAACGGCGCGGGCAAAACCACCCTGTTCCGCTGTTTGCTGGGTGAATATCTGCACGGCGGCACGGTCAGCGTCAATGGCAAAGCACCGCGCAATCACCGTCAGGAAGTGCTGAAACAGATCGGTTTCGTGCCGCAATTGCCGCCACCGCTGAAAATGCCGGTTGGGCAATTGATCCAGTTTGCCGCAGGGGTGTGTGATAGTGATGCCGGGCGCATGTTTGCGGTTGCCACCCAACTAGGGCTGGATGCCCATGCGATCCGCCGCCAGCCTTTCGTCAAATTGTCCGGCGGGCAAAAGCAGAAATTGCTGATCAGCATTGCGCTGGGACGTGACGCTGATCTGCTGGTGCTGGACGAACCTGCCGCCAACCTCGATCCCGCCGCCCGCCATATTTTTTTCCAGTTGCTGGCACAAAAGCAGCGCGAGGTGGCAATGATCATTTCCAGCCACCGTCTGGATGAGGTCGCCGCATTGGTGAACCGGGTGGTGGAACTGGATCAGGGGCGCATTGTGCTGGATGACCACGTTGCCGACCAAGTGGCGATGGACAGCTTGCTGGATTGCCGCATTACCCTGAGCAGCGCCAATAGTGCCTTTGCTGAAACCGTGCGTGAATGGGGTTTCCAATCCACACCCGCAGGTAATGTCTGGGAAGGCAAGGTGGCAGGGCCAGACCGGCTGCGGTTTCTGGGGGTGCTGTCGCGTTATGCAGGGTTATTGAAAGGGATCAGCATGGAGGAGAAGAAATGAAACAGTGGTGGTTGGTATTAATGCTGCTATTCCTCACTGCCTGTTCCGGCAAACCCGACACAGGGCCGGAGAAAGTCCGCTGGGATAGCGATACCTGTGTGCGCTGTGCAATGGCAGTCAGTGATCGGCATTATTCGGCGCAAATACGCGGCAGTGTGCCGGGGGAAAAAACCAAGGTCTACAAATTTGATGACATTGGTTGCGCCGTCATCTGGCTGGATGAGCAGGCGTGGAAGGATAACCCGGCGGTGGAAATCTGGGTGACAGATTTCAAAAGTGGGGAATGGATTGATGCCCGCAAAGCGTGGTATGCCCCGAACAAGATTACCCCAATGGCCTACGGGCTGGGTGCGCAAGCTGAGCAACAGCAAGGTACGCTGGATTTCACCCAGGCCAAGGCACACGTCTATAAAGTTGAAGAAAAATATAACATCCACGGAGGGGCAGCACACCCCCCACCCGTTGAGGAACCCGCCCGATGAAAGCCCTGAAAGCCCTGAAAGCCCTGAAAGCCCTTAACCTGCCTAACTTTGCCATGATGACCAACAAACATCTGCGCTTGCCCAAGTGGCCGGACAGTGGGCAGTTGCATCACCTGCGCTTGACGGCGATGGCGGACATTAACGAATCGCTGCGTTCGCGCTGGTTTATTGTTTACAGCCTGATCTTTGGCGGCATTGTGGTGGCACTGTTCATGACGGGCTTAACCGAATCGCGGGTGATGGGTTTCACCGGGCTGTCGCGCTTGCTGGTGACTTACCTGCAAATCACGATGGCGATTTTGCCGATTTTTGTGTTGCTGACCACGGTGCGCTCGGTGGCAGGCGACCGGGAGGCGGGGATTTTTGAATACCTGTTGTCGCTGCCAGTGTCCTTGTCGGCGTGGTATTGGGGCAAGATGGCGGGGCGTTTTCTGGTGGTGTTCCTGCCGGTGGTGCTGGCTATGCTGGTGGCGGTTGTCTGGGCAGCACTCAAGGGGGCAGACATTCCGTGGACGCAAGTGTTGTTTTACACCGGATTTTTGCTGTCGCTGGCGTGGTGCTTTTTGGGCATTGGCATGTTGATTTCCACTTTGGTGAGGGCGGCGGATGTGGCGCAAGGCGTGGCTTTTATCTTGTGGCTGGTGTTGTTGCTGTTCCTGGATTTGATCCTGCTGGGGGCATTAGTCAATGGTGGGATGGAACCTGATAACGTGATTGCCATTGCGCTGGCGAACCCACTGCAAGTGTTCCGCACTGCGTCGATGATGTTGTTTGACCCGCAACTGGTGATGCTGGGGCCTTCGGCTTACCTGATTCTGGATATTTTTGGCAATACCGCTTATTTGCTGTGGGCGCTGTTTTACCCGATTGCGTTGGGGATGGGGTGCGCGGGGCTGGGGTATTGGTTGTTCCAGCGTGGGGATTTGCCTTGAAGATGTTGCCGGAACTGCCGTTGCTGGCGTGGTTGCGGCGGCGGTTGGCTGAGGAGGGTGTTGGGGAGGGCGCACACGGGGGTGCGCCCCTACGGGAGGATGCGCTGTTCAGTGTTACGTTGGTCGTGCCGTCGGGATTGTGTCCACTGCCTGATTTGCGTACCGATTTTCTCCAATCCTGTTTTTACTGGCATCGGCCTGAGCAACAGCATGGTGTGGTGGGGCTGGGCGAAGCTGTACGCTGTGTGGCAACGGGGGAAAGCCGCTTTGCTGACCTGAAACAGCAGTTTGCCCAACTGGATAGCAACTGGCACAAGGTCGGGGAGGCGATGCCCATTGCTGCCATGACGGGCTATGCGTTTGATGCCACAGATACAGATGGGGATGGCTTGTGGCAAGGGTTTCCCAATGCCCTGTTATATGTGCCGGAACTGGTGATGGAGCAGCGGGGGCAACGCACGACGTTGACATTGACGGTGCGGCTTGGTGGCAAGGCATGGCAGGAGGTGTTGGTGCGGTGGCGGGAATTGGTGGCAGGGTTGGATGTAGGGTGGGTGGAGCGAATGCGATACCCACCGCTCCGAATGGTGGGTATCGCTACGCTCCACCCACCCTACGTATCTTCCTCCCAACAAGACTGGTTTTCCTTGGTCAACCAAGCCAAAGCCGCCATCCACAACGGTGAACTGCACAAGCTGGTAGTCGCCCGCCGCACCCGCCAGCCGCTCCTGCCCGGTGTTGATGCCGCCGTGCTGATGCGCCGGATGCAGCAACATTACCCCTCCTGCACCCTGCTGGCAGTTTCCTTTGGCACTAGCTGGTTGCTGGCAGCCACCCCCGAACGGCTGGTATCGCTGCGTGATGGCAGGGTGAGCTGCGACGCGCTGGCTGGAACCATTGCCCGCAAGCCGGGACGGGCGAATTTCCCCGCCCGGATGCGCGAAGCGGAACACCCGCCCGTAATCGCAGCTATCCGTCAGGCACTCACCAAGGTGTGTAGCGAAGTCAGTGTCGGCCAGCAGATGCAGACCCTTTCCCTGCCACATTTGCAACACCTGTGGACAGAAATCAGCGGCAAGGCACTACCGGGTATCCGGGTACTGGACTTGCTGGAATGTCTGCATCCCACCCCCGCCATCAACGGTTTCCCCGCAGCCCCGGCGCGGCAATGGCTGCGCACGCATGGCAACCACCAGCGTGGCTGGTACAGCGGCGGGGTCGGCTGGTTGCGGCATAATGGGGAAGGCGAACTGTCGGTGCTGTTGCGCTGCGCCCTGCTGCAAGATGGGGAAGCCCACCTGTTTGCCGGGGCAGGCATCGTGGCGGATTCCGACCCCCAGCAGGAATGGGATGAAACCGAACTGAAACTGGACACGCTGCGGAGGCTGCTGGATGCAGGCAACTGATACCGGAACCGTCAACCTGCTCTGGTGTGCTGCCTTGTTGGCAGGGCTGGTGGAGGCAGGGGTGGAAGAAATCGTCATTTCCCCCGGCTCACGCAACACCCCGATGACGCTGGTAGCCGACCTCAACCCCGACTTGCGTTGCTGGGTACAGATTGATGAACGCAGTGCTGCCTTTTTTGCCCTTGGCATGGCAAAAGCCAGCTGCAAGCCCGTAGCCTTGCAATGTACTTCCGGCACGGCTGCGGCCAACTGGTTCTCTGCCGTGGTCGAAGCCAGCCAGAGCGGTATCCCGCTGATCCTGCTGACGGCTGACCGCCCGTGGGAATTGCAGCAGTGCGGCGCAAACCAGACCATCGACCAGATCAAGCTGTTCGGCTCCCATGTGCGGGCTTTCCACCAACTCTCCGAAGCAGACGGTTCGGACAAGGCATTGCGGCGTGTCCACCAACTGGCAGTACAAGTGGTGCAGGAAAGCCTGTGGCCCAAACCGGGGCCAGTGCATATCAACGTGCCGTTGCGTGAACCATTGCTACCTACAGGTAAAATCCCTTCCCTCTTGCCCCCTTCACCCCTTGCGGGGGAAGGGCTGGGGACGCGGGGGAATGCGTGTGGTACGGTCTATGCCCCACCCGCCCAATTAACCCACATCTGCGACACCATCAGCGGCAAGCCGGGATTGATCGTGTGCGGTGAAGGTGTTTACGACGACACATTCCCCGCCGTACTGATGCATCTGGCGCAAACACTGGATGCCCCGGTGCTGGCTGACCCCCTTGCCAATCTGCGTTTCGGGGGGCATGTCAGTGGACACTTGTTGTCCCGTTACGATGCTTTCCTGCGGGATGTCACCTTCACAGGTAGCCATATACCGCAATGGGTGCTGCGTTTCGGCACGATGCCCGTATCCCGTGCTTTGCAGCAATACTTGTCGGGCAGCCAGCTCCCTTTGCACATTGTGGTGGATGGGCAAGGTGGCTGGTCTGACCCGCTTTTCCAACAGTCACTGATGGTCAGGGCTTCCCCGAAGGCTTTTTGCCAGCAGCTTGCCACACTGAAACCCCAGCCTGCCGCAAGGTCGTGGCTGGAAAGTTTCAGGCAGGCGGAACAGGAAAACGGGGCAGTACTGGATGCTGACCCACGAACCGAAGCCGTTATTATCCGCCAGATGCTCAATACCTTACCGGAAGGTTCGCTGCTGTTTTCCGGCAATTCCATGCCCATCCGCCACCTTGACCATTATTCGGGTAAGGGAGTAAAGGGGTTGAAAGTTGCCGCCAACCGTGGGGCAAGCGGGATTGATGGCAATATTTCCACCCTGCTGGGGATGGCTGCGGTGCATCCCGGCAAAACCGTGGCTTTGCTGGGCGATCTGACCTTTTTCCACGACATGAATGGCTTGCTGTTGGCGAAACAGGCCAATGCGGTCATCGTGTTGCTGAACAATAATGGTGGGGGGATATTCCGCCAACTGTCGCAAGCCAAACTGGAACAAGCGCAGTTTGAACGTTACTGGCTGACCCCGATTGGGTTGGATTTCTCGCTGGTGGCGCAACTGTATGGACTGGGGTTTGAGCGCATCCACGGCGCGGACGGTTTTGCGGCGGTATTCGACCATGCGCTGGGGCAAGAACGGACGTGTGTGATTGAAGTCATGCTTTAAAGGAAATAGTTATGGAATGGATACCCGTAGCGGGTAAGGTGTTTGAAGACATCCTCTATCACCACAGCGGTGATGGAATTGCTAAAATTACCATCAACCGCCCGGAAGTGCGCAATGCCTTCCGCCCGGAAACCGTACTGGAACTGATGCAAGCTTTCCACCATGCGCATGTGTCGTCGGACATCGGCGTCATTATCCTTACCGGGCAGGGAGACAAGGCGTTCTGTTCCGGCGGCGACCAGAAAGTACGCGGTGAACACGGTGGCTACTGCGACGGGCAAGGGGTGCAAAGCCTGAACGTGCTGGATTTGCAGCGCCAAATACGCACCCTGCCCAAGCCGGTGGTGGCAATGGTGGCAGGCTACGCCATCGGCGGCGGGCATGTGCTGCATTTGGTCTGCGACTTGAGCCTTGCGGCAGATAATGCCCGTTTCGGTCAGACTGGCCCCAAGGTGGGCAGTTTCGATGCCGGGTTGGGTGCTGGGTTGTTGGCACGGACTGTTGGTATGAAAAAGGCTAAGGAAATCTGGTTCCTGTGCCGCCAGTACGGGGCGGATGAGGCTTTACAGATGGGGCTGGTGAATGCGGTCGTGCCACTGGCGGAACTGGAGGCCGAAACCGTGCGCTGGTGCAGGCAGATGTTGCAGCATTCGCCGACGGCTTTGCGGATGCTGAAAGCCGGTTTCAACGCTGACACCGACGGGCTGTCTGGAATCCAGGAACTGGCGGGCAATGCCACCGCGCTGTTCTACATGTCGGTGGAGGCACAGGAAGGGCGCAATGCCTTTGTGGAAAAGCGCCAGCCGGATTTTTCAACTTTCCCGCGCCGTCCCTGATGATGCAGTTGCAGGCGTGGCTGCTGGCAGTGCGCCCCAAAACACTGGGGATGGCGGTGATCCCGGTGGTGGTGGGGAGTGCGTTGGCGTTTGCCCAAACCCACGGCTTCCAGTGGTTGCCTGCCTTGGCTGCGTTGCTGGTAGCGGTGCTGATCCAGATGGGAACCAACCTGCACAATGATGTTGCCGACCATGCCAATGGGGTGGATACAGCCAATCGGTTGGGACCATTACGGGTGACGGCTGCGGGGCTGTTGATAGCGGCACAGGTGATGCAGGGGGTGAAACTTTGTTTTCTGCTGGCTTTTTGCCTTGGCGTTTATCTGGTGGCGGTGGGTGGCTGGGTGATACTGGTAGCGGGCTTGTTGTCGCTGGCGGCTGGGGCTGCTTATTCAGGTGGAAAATACCCCATTTCCCATTCACCGTTCGGGGAAGTGTTTGTGCTGGTATTTTTTGGCGTGGTGGCGGTGGTCGGTAGCTATTACCTACAAACCTTGCAGGTGGACAGTAAGGCATTGCTGGCGGGCTGTATCTTGGGTTTGCCCGCAGCGGCGGTGCTGGTGGTCAACAATACCCGTGATCGGGAGTCTGACCAGCAGGCGGGGCGACGCACCTTGGCGGTGATCATGGGTACGGCCTTTTCCTGTGTGGAATATGCCAGTTTGCTGCTGTTGCCGTTTGTTATGGTTGCTGCTAGCGGGTTGGGGAAATATTTGCCCTTGCTGGTTTTGCCGTGGGCAGTTTATCTGGTCAGGGCTTTTTGCCGGGTGCAGCAGGCGGGGGAATTTAATCCCCTGTTGCCGCAGACGGCGCAGTTCCAGTTAGTGCTGGGTTTGTTACTGGCTGTAGGGGAGGTTCGCTACGAATGATAAAACTGAAACGCATCATGCTACGCCCTTATGCCCTACCGTTGCAGATACCATGGCAGAGCAGCCGGGGGAACATGGCCTGTCGACGGGGTTGGCTAGTTTGCCTAAAAACGGCGGATGGTCATGTGGCTTACGGTGATTGCCCTCCCATGCCGGAAGCGGGGACAGAAACCGCCGCACAAGCGTGGGTAAGCCTGCAACACTTGCAACGGCAGTTAACTGGCTTACCCGTGGTGACTGCGTTGGAAGAAATGGGGCATGTTACACCTGCTGCCCGCTACGCAGTTGAAACCGCTTTATTGGAACTATGTGCTCGGCAACGGCAGATACCAATTGCCCACTTACTCAACCACGCAGCACCGATGGCTATTTCGGTCAATACGGTATTGGGTGGCTTAGGGCAGGGGGGGCTTACTCAGGTTATTCAGGCTGTCGAAGAGGGATTTAGTATTCTTAAATTCAAAGTTGGTTTGCAGAGTGTACGGCAAGAACTGGATGGGCTACATCAGTTAGTGGATTCTCTGCCTCCTAATGTACGCTTGAGGCTGGATGCTAACCGGGCATGGCCTTTACCGCTGGCGCGTCAGTTTTTGCGGGAGATTGCAGATTTGCCCATTGAGTCACTGGAAGAACCTTTACAACAAGCTGATGCGGACGATTGGTTGGGTTTGCAGGCATTGGTGTCTTTCCCATTGGCATTGGATGAGTCTTTGCCCCGGTGGCAACACGGTATTACTGCCCATCCTGCCCAACGGTTAATGCTTAAACCGACGGTATTGGGCGGGCTAGTTCCCGCTTTCCGGCTGGCACAGCGGGCTATAGATGCTGGCAAGGAATGTGTGGTGACAACGGTAGTCGACAGCGCCGTAGGGGTGAGGGCGACTGCACATCTAGCCACAGCACTAGACAATGGTCTGGCACATGGTTTGGCAACGTCTTCTTGGTTATTAAAGGATGTGACCCAACCACCCCAAATTATGGGGGGGATGCTACGGTTAAACCATGATGTTTCCTGAAACTTTCATTTACCGTTTCCGCGTGCCGTTTCATCAGGTTGATAGGGCGGGAATCCTATTTTTTGCGCATGTATTTACTCATGCCCACGATGCCTATGAAGCCTTTATGCGGCAAGAAGGGTTGGAACTGGGTGAGGTCGTAGATGCTGGGAAGGTTAGTATTCCGTTAGTACATGCGCAGGCAGATTATCATTATCCCTTACGGCATGGGGATGACATTCGGGTGGAATTATCGGTTGGGGCGACGGATAAAACTTCAGTGGCAGTGGAATATGGCTTCTTTAATGCTGAGAATATCCGTTGTGTCACGGTCAATACCGTGCACGTGTTTGTTAGGAAAACAACAGGTGGTAATCCGGCTTATGTTGGGCATTGAGGGGAAGGCTATCCAGCTTGATAAAGTGGCGAGGCCGGAATGCGCCATGTAAATGTTGCTTGCTCCAACTTGCCAGTTCAGTTTCCTCTATTTGTCCGGTGAAGGCTGCCACCAGTGTTTCCCCCCACGTAGCATCTGGTTTGCTGCCAACCATGACATTTTCCACACAAGGATGTTGTAACAGGGATTCCTCTACCTGCCGTGGATGGATGTTTTCACCGCCGCTAATGATGATATTATCCAGCCTGCCTTGCACCACCAATTGCCCTTGGGTATCCAGATAACCAGCGTCCCCACTTTCCAGCCATACACCTGATGGCTGCGGTATAAAAGGGCTGTCCGGGTAAGCGTAACCCTCCATGATGCTATTGCCGCGCACGAGGATGCGTTGTTCTTCCCCAAAACCAATGTCCAAATGTTCCAGTGCTTGCCCTGCCTGACCTGCCATCCAGCTTTTAGGGGGAGGATAGCAAACTGCCACCATGGAGCAGGTTTCGGTCATGCCATAAGTTGGGCAAATCGGCCAACCGGATTTGATAGCCTGTTCCGCCAATTTTTCTGGCAGCGCGGCTCCCCCAATTAAGGCGATACGAAGGGATTTGGGGAGCGGGGAACAGTCTTGTGCTTCCAATAAGCGTTGTAACATACTGGGAACCAAGGAAATGCAGGTAACGTGGTAACGCTGGATGTCCTGCAAAACCCTTAATGGGTCAAATTTATCGTGCAGTAACAGGGATGCACCACTAACAGCGCAACGGTGTAGGATGGCAAGCCCACCAATATGAAATAGTGGTAGGCAGCATAGCCACATGTCATTGGCAGATATTTCAAGGCGTTGGCAAACTGCGCGGGCACTGCTGTGGATTGCATTTTCTGTTAGCAGCACAGCTTTGGGTTGGCCTGAGCTACCGCTGGTTGCCAGCGCCAGCCGAATGTCTGGATGGGTTGGGGAGCAACGGATGCGGGCGGCGCTGATAAAACCTTCACGCTGGGTTTCAAGCCAGTTCGGGTCGAAACTCGCCAAACGGCAATCCAACCGTTCGGCGGCATAGGTCAGTAGGACGGTAGGTAGTGGGGAAGCGTCGGTTATCAACGTGTCCCCAGCTTTGATCCCGTCTTGTTGTAGGTCTTTGCACAGTGTTGCTACCCGTCGGTTCAGCCAAGCCGGGCTTAGTGACACGCGCTGATAAATGATGCCGTGGCGGATAGCCATGCCCTTCAACCTTTCAGTGGCTTGACGCCGCTATGAATGCAAGCAATACCAAAACTCAGGTTATGGTAGCTAACCTGTTCTAGTCCGGCCTGTTCCATGATGTGGCAAAGTTCTTGTTGGTTGGGGAAACGACGGATGGATTCTACCAGATAGGTGTAGGCAGTAGGCTGGCGGCTGATCCATGCCCCTAGTCTGGGGATGATGTAGAAAGAATGGAAATCGTAAAAAGGCTTGATTAGCCAGTGCGGATGGGAAAATTCCAAGCACCAATAACGCCCGCCTGGTTTTAATACCCGCACAATCTCTGTTAGGGCGGTTTCCATACGGGTCATATTGCGGATACCGAAAGCGATGGTTAGCACATCCACAGAATTGTCCTGCAATGCTAAGTTTTCGCCTGTACTGGCAATGCAGCGCAAGTTTGTTGCCTGTGGGGCATTGCCTGCCCGCATCATGGCTAAGCTGGGGTCTATCAGTAGGGTGTTATGTCCACTACCCGCCAGTTTCAAAGCAATGTCACCCGTTCCCCCTGCCAGATCAACAACTGTTTGCCCTTTTTGAGGTTTGACCCGCTGGGTAAAACGGTGTTTCCACAAGCGGTGGATACCAAAACTCATGACATCATTCATGAGGTCATAACGGGGGGCAACTTTATTGAATACGTCGCGGATACGTTGCTCCCGCTCTACGTTTGAAACTTGCTGGTAGCCAAATGTATCATCCAGTTGGTGTTTCTCCGTCATTTGCCAGTCCAAAAACGGTAAGGGACAGCAATGATGCCATTTGGGGTATGCAATAGCACCTTGGCTTCCCACTCCATGCTGTCACGGATACAGACGGGGATGGTGATCGTGCCGTTGAACTTGCCCTCCCCCGCAGCGGGTAACTCGGCATGGTTCAGCCCCATGTTCATGTCTACGCCATTGAAATTGGCTTCAACCCGGCGGGTTATCACCCCTTCGACGCTGACGCTGAGGGCAAGGGGTTTCAGCACTGGCAGGGTGCGGGGTTCGATGCCGAATGTGACCTTGCCGCCTTCCGGCAAATTGCTGGTACAACTGCCCAGACGCAGGTCGCAGGCAGGGTCATGCGGAAGTTCGAGCAGGATTTCCGGTTGTAAGCGCCCGGACAGCCAATGCCCCGCTATGACCAGCAGAAAACTGCTGACCAGTACAATCATGAAAACCCATCGGGATGAAATTTTGACCATGAGCATAACCCCACTCTTTCAGCTATACCAACACGCCCCATCAAAACATGGGGAGGGGGGCTTATCCTTGACCTGAATCAAATACCCAGCAACTCCGGCGCAGGGCATATTCGAGCTAGTGCCGGAAAGGGTGGTGGGGTTGCGGGTGAGGCCAATTAGAAATTATTTGCCTGCTCTCTGTACACGACAAAAACATAACCCATTGATTTTATAGACGCCAATACCAAGGCTTGAAAGCCCGCCGCTAACCTGTTCCACTCTCTTGCGACCAAACAGGAGATGATATGGAACTGGGCGACGGGCTGCGGGACAGTCTAAAAGTACGTCTGGATTGGGGTAAGCCCCGTCTGGAATGTTTTGTGGGCATGTTGTTGGGGCTGTTGCGGCTCAAGCAGGTGAATTTGACGCAATTGGCACTGGGTTTTGCGGGTGATGCCGGGGTAAAATCGCGTTACCGCCGCCTGCAACGGTTCTTTGCGAGGGTGTGGTTTGATTACGATGCCATCGCCCGCCTACAGATGGACTTGTTTGATTTTCCAAGACAAAAATACTACCTGACACTCGACCGGACTAACTGGCAATGGGGCAAGACGGACATCAACATCCTCACCTTGGGTGTTGTGTACAAAGGTTCGGCGATCCCCGTGTATT
>NZ_JAQTLS010000029.1 GCF_028714775.1 Thiothrix sp.
TATTCGTTGCGATCCCAGCCCTCCGGTAGCAGGGCATTATAGACCAACCAGCACCAGGGTTTAATCATGCGCGTTGCGTCAAGGGGATAAAAGGCGTTCATCAGTTCACCTGTCTATATCGTAGGATTGAGCCGGTCATTATCTTAACCGTGCCCGTTGTTTCAGCAGCAAAGCGGATAACCAGGTTGCCAGCCGTTGCGCCGTTGCGGAAGATGCCTGTTATGTTGGCAAGATAGCTGGTATTGATAACCGGCACCCCCGCCGATGCCGTGCCACTATTATAAGCAATAGCGCAACCATGCGTTATCGCAGTTAGCGTAGTCGGGATGTGCGTTTGCAATCCCAGCGCCACAAATCCGGCGGGACCATTGACCGCCAATTTAATGCCTGTGGTGGTAACAGAGGATTGGAATAATAGCCAGACATCAAACACATAATCCTTGTTGGCAGTGGCGGGAAACAATAGCCCCGTAACATCGGCAAAGCTAGTGGTGGCATTGGATACATCAGCACCAAGCCTAACGATGATTTCCGATTCCCCGCTGCTGGGGTGTGTGTGGTCAGTATTACTCTTGCCATCCAACGCCGCCTGCAATCCGGTGATGCCGCCTATGCTGTGGGAGTGATTGGTTGCAGCGTAACCTGTGTGCGTATGGTCAGCCGCTGCCTTGTTATTGAGGGCAACATTCAGTGCGGCAATATCGCCAATCTCCAGCGATTTGACGTTAAGCGTATCTCCATCGTAGGATAGCAGGTTGCCCGCCAGGGGCTTGCTACCGCTGGATATTTTGGATTTCTGCCACTCGGTAAACTCCTTATCCACCCGCTGCAATAACCGGCTGCCCTCTATCTGGTCAAGGCTATGGGTATGATTGCCTTTCAAGCGTTCCCACCGGCTTTGATGTTGCCGTAAATGTAAATGCCGATAGTGGCAAGGGCAGCGCCAAAGCAAATCCCCGCCATCAGGTAATCATCGGTTCGCATCACCTTGATAAGCGCCACCGCCACAATAGCCGCACAGGTCAGGAACTTGCGGCTGATGTAGTGTTTCCAATCAAATATCGCTGGCATATCTCCTCCTTACAGCTTGATGATAATTCCAAGTATGATGCCCAAAAAGCCCATGACAAGGGCGATCACATTAACGGTTGTTAGGGTGCCCACCTTGCCATCCAGCGTATCCAGTTTGGTAGAAAGTCCCTCGTGATCCGGGCAGTGTGGGGTGCTTTCCAATACGGTCAACCGGTGCAGTATTTCCTCGCGCTTGGTGCTATCGCAGCCGCCCCCGCCGTCCTGATCTGTTAGCAATGTCATGGAAGAATTCCCGTCTGTTCTATGGTTTCGTTGTTAGAGTGAGCGCGCACTAGATATTCCCCACCCGGCTCGCCGATGTTAGGTGGAGTTTCAAATTCAAATATCAGCCGTTCAGCCCCGCCGGGAATGACGGATTGCCAGCCTATCCACTGGTCAATAATCACAGACATGGATAGATAATCACTAGCTTGTGTAGTATCCACCCATGCCGTGATGTGATAATGGCCGCCATCCCGCACGGCATAACTCCCCACCCCGGCAATAACATTAGCAGGCGGCTCGGCGGGCTGACTGCACGCCAGCAGCAGGGCAAATAGAATTAATATATAGCGCATGGTTTTACCCCTTTATAACCCAGATTTTATCACTAATGCGAATACCAGTGGGAGCACCGCCTGCGGTCGCATTGACTTTATGACATATAAAGCTGCCATAATCCCCGCCTGCCAACATAATCGGCGCAGCGGTGGGGGCACCGGTAGTGCCCCAAGTCGGCGTCCATTCCGCCCTGCCAACCCGGGCACCAGAGGCTATGCGGCATTTATATGTGGCGTCCTCAGCCTCAGTCCCGGCGGCATCACAATGATAAAGTGAATAATCATTATCGCCGCCGCCCGCTGTTTGTAATGTTGCCAGCGTGTGAACCCCAACAATAACGCCCTCAATGCACGGATCAAAGCCCGCCCCATTATTGGTTTGTCTATCGGAATCAGAGAAGGTATTCAACGCTACTGCGCTAAAGGAAAAACTCTGATTGATGATTTCATAGTATTCATCGCCCAGCGGCGTCCAGTAATTGCCGGATTTAGACATAAAGAACAATCCGACAAAAGCAATTAACCCGGTGCTGCCCGCCGGTGATCCGCCGGTATTGGAGATTTGCCAATAAAGGTCAGTAGCGGCGGCATTAACATCATGGTCAACATAAAAAACGGTATAATCCGCCGCAGCGCTGACATCAATAGTGCCCGGCGATGAACCGGCGCTATCTATAATCTCCATGGTCAAGTCCTCTGTGCCAGCAGTATTTTTATATACTACTACCAGACGCAGCTTTTTACCCTTGAAGCGGTTAAGCAGATAGGTGATATTGCCGCCGGTCATGGCACGGCTAAATACCGAATCTCCATTGCGAAACCTCACACTCCAATCATTCTTATTGCCAAATGTGCCGCCAGCCGCCGGGGCTGATACCGCAGGGGGTGCGCTTCCGGGCTGGATGCCCAGCGGGTATGCTTTTGTATATCCAGCATAGCCGGTAAAATATTGAAAGCAACCATCCGGGTGCATATTACCTTTCAATGACATTAGGGCATCCAGCGTCAGATTATCCTCGCCAATGATGCGGGGCAGAATGGTATCGGTTGCGGGGTCAATCAACACATTAATGTCGGTTGCCAGCTTAACCAGCACATCATCCTCAAGATTATCATCCTCAACCCAAAAGTCAGTATCAACCGGGCAATCATCCTCCATTGGCACGGATGCAGCATTATTAGCGTGATCCTCCGTCCCCCATGCAACCTCATCCTCCGCCGTTTTAAATGCACCCTCACGCCCTACCACCACTATATCAATGTTGGCAAGGGTCAAGGTGGTATAGTCAATAGGCAAAACTGCCGTGCCAAGATGGTATATCTCGGCATCGGTTAGCACGATATTGTCATTGACCGGCGGGGTGGTGCTGCCGCTATCCAATCGCCATGCCGTTTCGGTGGACACATCAAAGACATAAACCACATCACCTGCCCACACGATACCCATTGAATCGCCCAGCGTCCCGGATGGCGAGTTCATCACCTCAAGGTGCATCGCCGCCGCGATAGTGCCAGTGGAATCGCAGTCAGACCCTTGCGCGTAAGATAGAATACGGCAGCCACGTTCAAAGATAATGTCGTGCTCGGCGATGTGGCGGGTAGCATTAACCCGCTTTGATGCCACCGCCCCCTCTGATTGCACAAGGTTTATATAAGCCTCTACGGCGGTGCGTGCTCGTGAATAGAATTGTGACATTGTATGTCCTCCTATGCAGACCAGGGATAGATAAATTTGGGCTGCCCGGTATAGTATGCAGCATAAGCCAGCGTAGTGGAGTCAAGTTCAGCCCGCACAAAGCTGGCGCTATAAACATCGTGATAACACCCCAACATCACACTACCAACCCCAACTGATAGCTGCCCACAATATCCGGTAGTATAGTTGGCATCGGTGGTGGAGCCGACATACAAGTAATCAGCCATCATTGGGGTTTTGACCCAAACCCTATGCAGGGAACCGTTGAAATGAATCTTGAAATCAAACCAGGTATCAACCGCCAATGCTACCGGTGACGCGAACGAAACCAGCAATGTAGTATTGCGATAAATGGCAATCGTATTGGCAACCGGGTCAACCCGGATCGCATAATAGTTGGTCATGCCGACATTGGACCGCCAAATCAAACCGCCCACGCCATTGTTTACAAGGATTTGCGCCGTCATGTAACCATTGGCGGGCGTCACATAGTTCAATATGCTGCGCTCTGTGCCGGTGCAGGATAATCCCGCCGCCGGTTTATTGTTGATGCGCAGCCGGTCAACCACAGTAGTGCCGGTGGTTAACCATTGCGGCGGGATTTCGCCATCGCGATAAACCCCAAATTCCCACGGGCAGCCTGTCTCGGCATAGCTATGAACGCCCTCATCGGTAGGATCGTAAACGATTGCACTATCGCAATAGTGGCTGACTATCTCATTATCAGGTTCGGCGCTATCAAGGTTATCAACGCCAATCAGCGTGAATGATACTGCATAGCCCGCCGCCGCATTGCCATGAGACCAGGGATCGCGCAATGGACCACGCCACTTAACCCGGTATGCCTCGTCTTTATCGGAGTGGCGGCGGAATAGGAGCCAGTTCTTTGGGTTCTGCGCTACATAGCCCCGCAAGGCGCACAGGGATTGATATAGTTCTTTGGTGCAGGGGTCAATGGTTAAAGGGAACTCGCCACGGCAACCACGGTCAAGGAAATACAGCGAACCATCGGCAGCCGTTTCCTCAATGGGGTCAACATCAGGAAATGAGGTATCCTCCGGTTCGCTATCGCAGTGGGTATTCCAGGGCAATTCTATAACCACCCAGCGCCCACCAACATACCGATCCGCCAGCATGGTGCCGCCGATGTTATACCAAATCTCCGGCATCCCCACGCCATAAGCCTGATCGCTGATTTTAGCCATTTATATTCTCCTTGCCGTAACCATAATCATCTGATCCCGGTATTTTGGCGCCAAGTTCATTACTTGCACATTAATTGCCTGATGCTCGTCAATGATAGGGAAGGGATAATTGACCTCGTAAATATTCATCAAGTCAACCTCTTGCTCCATCCGCACCACTATTTCGTATATTTCGCTGGTATCAATAGCGTAGTAAAGGTTGGCATTCCATAAGGCTTGATTGTAATTGTCAATGCTGGGAATACTTAACCCCCGCGGGTCTATCTGCTTGCCCGCTTGCGCCGCTCCCCGCAAATAGTTGACACGCACCGAGCGCGGGGTTGGCTGCTCCTTTAGTGTGGGCGTGGGGCGCACTGCATCAAGGGCATCGCTGCTAACAGTCTGGTCACGCCGCCTGATGTTGATTTTACCATCAGCGTCAACATTGGCCAGCATCCCCATTGATTGCACCGATAAGCCGAGCAGGTCAATTAAGCGCCCCCCGGTTGGCACAATGCTATCAACATGCCCGCTGTGATTCTGGCTAAACTTGGCAAGGTATCCGCCGGGGGCTGTTACTATCCAGCTATCATTGCCCGCCGCGATTGCCAACGCATTGCCGCCATCCTCGCCCCGCCCCAAATCTTGATGAACGGTTACGCTGCTGCCATCATATTTAAGGATTAAGCCGGTGCCCTCCTCCATAGCATAGATATTTCCGCCCTGCACCCAAAAATCACTTATCCAGTAATCATCGCTGTAATACTGCGCCTGCACATAAATCTCGGTTCCGGCAAGGGCATTGTTAAACACGATCCAGGTTTCATCCCTATTATCGCCGCAATTCTCCATGTAATAACCGAATTTGCCCGGCGGGATGGGATAGGTTAGCGGCACGCCAAAGGGAGCGCTATCCAATACCCGAATCTGCGTGCGGTTTTTCAGCAGAACGGTTGGCAGCGTAAGGCTAACTGCATCCAGCTTAACTTTGCATAAGCCGGTATCATCGGTTGTGATGGTGAACTTCTGCCCCGGCGGATCGTTGGCGTCAATGCGGGCGGTTAGCTGCCCGTCAATATCGCGGGCAGTATCCCGCACACAGTTATGCAACACCACCATATTTGTCCAATCGGCATCGTAGCGTATCCAGCGCCCCAAGCGGCGGGTTGCTACCAGCTTCCAGATATGCTTGCCAACGGCACTGCTGGGAACGCCGAGTTGCGGATAGACAACTGTGCGGGTATAAAAGTGAGCGCCCAGCCCGGAGGGGCTAAACAGGCTTTCGTTGAGGTCAACCATCCTGCCAATATGGTCATTATTGGTTGGTGGTGTGCCCTCCTCTGATATGCCGATAATATCACCGGCTTGCAAATCCACCGCGCCCAGACAATATAAGTCGTGGGAAATACCGTAAGGGTAAGGCGCTAAATTGCCCGTATCCACTACCGCCGCTATCTCCCCGCCGGTATCAACCCACTCATAGCTGATAGACTGCTCGGCAATGTGATGGTAGTTTCGCGCATAGTCAAATATATAAGCGTTGCCGTGCGTATAACGGGACTCGGATTCCAATACTTCATAAGATAATATCCCACTATCATTTATAGCCCAAAAATTAGTATCATACAATAAATCATATAAACTGCCAGTAGTTAAAGCTCTGTCCTGTTTACTATATGTTTTGCTTCTCGCCATAAATATAGTAGCAACATTATTATAATAGATAACACTATCAAGCCGCCCCTGCCTATGATCCCACACCCCCGGCGGCGTGTCATGCGCGGTATCCCTTTGTGTCCAGCCGTTAGCGAAATCGCAGATATAGCGGGGGCGTTCAAAGGTAATAACAAATGGCACTGCATCAGCTTCAGTTTTATCAGTGCTGGGTACCGGATGGTCAGCCCATTCCCCGGTTTGGGTTAATATTGCATACCAGCCCGGCTGTAATTCGGCGGGCAAGGTTATCCCGGTGTCAAGGCTAATATGTGATGCCGCCCCGCTATAAGCAGAGTTGCGGCGAAACACCTTGACGCTGGCGGTTTTGCGGGGGTTGCTGCCGGTTATAGGGCTTAACTCCACATCAACCATAGTCGGATAACCGATATAGACATTGGGGGTGAATGAATAAGCAGGCAACCAATTCGCCGTGAAGTCAGTTACGGGAGCAGTTACTAAATAAAACAATCCGATTGATTCTGATAGCATTAATGTTGTAGTAGCACCATCATCAACTATATTGGTTATGTAGCCAGGAAAATAGCCGCGCCCATCAATATAAACCATAATGCCATTGTTAATAGCGAATGATAAGCCTGTCCCATTAATTACAATCATATTATTCTGCACAAAACTACCAACCGGCAACCAAACAATCACGCTATTTTGCGGGTATCTGGTGTCAGCATAGGTTTGATCTGGTGGTGCTGGAATCGCGGCACCAATAGCCTCTGCGCTGGCATAGGCGGTTCCCCCGCTACCATTGCAAGCATAACGCAAGGCACGGCTGGCTATGCGTTCATGGGTATGTTGATACCAGGTGCGAATGGTAGTATTAACGCCGGTGGTTAGGTTGTGCGTAATCTCATAAACCCTGAATGACTCCTCGCTTGGCGATGAACCTATCGGCACGCTGACCGGCAAATGCTCCAGTAGCGCCCGCAAAACGCCAGCTTCGTAATTCAACCCTATCACGCAGAAATCATAGCCCGTTATTGCCGTCATGCCGGTATATGCGCCGTGATATTCCCATTCGTGAATTGTTAAATCGTAGCTTAATATCTTTTGCTTTACGCAAGCCCAAATCCTACCCCCGCCGTAAGCCAATGCGCGGGTATAACTGTTCGGCGTTACATCGGCAATATCATTAGTAATCAGCGCATATTCGGGGTGCTCGGCAAAGGATAGGTAGGGTTTATCATATTGGATCGCCGGCGATTGAATCTCCCCTGCTTGTGCGCCGAGTGCGGTGATAATCCGATTCGCCATCCAACCAAACCATCGCCCCTGCAAACAGGGATTGGCAGCCCCAAATTTATCATCGGTTATATGCCGCCAAATCACCAAGCCCATATCGCAGGTTAGGATGGTTTGCCCGTCCATGTGGCTGGCGGATACTTCTTCCACCCGCCCTACATACTTGGGAACTTCATCGCCGCCAACTGATTCATAGGCGGTGGCAAGGCAATAGCTGGTATCCGTCAATCCCTCTAAAAATCCACCGGGCAGCGTGGTTAAGGTTGGCACCTGCGATGTGAAAGCGGACACCGTAAAGTTGCCGCCGTTTATCTCCCCCGCAAAGTCCTCCAGCGATGAATTGGGGGTTACTTCAATTAGCGAACCTTCATCACCTGGCGGGGCATATTCTCCTGCCCAAAGCGTCAGGGGTGCCGTCATTGTGCCGCCGCCCATGCGCTGCAATACCACGCGGGAGATATCGCGGATAGGGGCGGGATTAGCCATTGCCGCCGCCAACCCTTCCCCTGCTGCGCCGTGCATCGCCGCTACGGTATGCCTTGTTTATCCCGCGCTCCACGCCTTCCTGTCCTATCACGGCGTCAGCTTGCACCTTTATATTGGTTATATTGGTTGTCCCTTTGCCTTGCACCCGCTGCACCAGGTTGCTTAATTGCGGGGGGTTAAGCACCAGTTCATCGCCATAGGGAGAATCGCCGATGATGGCGTTATTCTTTGCACCGAGCACCATGGTTGGCGACCCCACCCACTTGCCATAATCGCCGCCACCAGCAAAGGACCTCCACTTGCCGCCAGATAGATAGCCGCCACCCGCGAGGCTAATCCCACTCATTCCACCAAACAAACCCGACAGAATAGGACCAATGCCAGGAATGGCAGATAGTGTGGTGAATATAACGCTGATAAGCATATTGGCGATTGCCTTTGCCTTGTCCTGGCGGGTGGCTCCCTTATCAAACCCGATGGCAATTCCTTCCCCAACCGCATTACCAACGCTTTGCTGTAATCCCTCGGTATAAGAATCCCACAACTCTTTTTGTTCCTTCTTCTTCCCATAACGCTGGGCGCCGCGCTCCAACTCTTTGGGTGCAGGGACGGGAACACCCTGCCGCCTTAATAACCCATATTCAGCAGCGCCATAGCGAGTTCCTTCATATTCGGCAATCTGACGCTCCTGTATTTCCTGCGTATAATCATTGATCATCTTGGGTTGACCGGCAGTTCCCTCGCCACCAATCCCCGCCGTGCCGGGGGGCTGCCATTCCCCGGTTGTAAGGTCAATATCGCCAGGCTTGGTTTTTGGCACCCAAACTTCCTCACCATTCAGATTTATCCACGATCCCGATTGGCTCTTTTGCCCCTGCTCTATGATGAATTTGGCATATCCCTTTAGCGCTGGCACCAGTTCGGTCAATGTGGTTTTGGTGAGTATCTGCATAGCGCCAGATACATCAAAGCCCACTAATTTGCTTAATTTATTGACCTCATCGGTGTATTGCATATCGGCAAGTTTCAATGCCTCTTTAGCGGCGGCAACATCAATCTGCTGCCTTACCGCGTCCTGCTGGGTTAAGATAACCGCATTTTGCGCTTGCAGCACCTTTTCCTCTGCAACGGCAAGGTTCTGTGATGCCTTGCCCACCGAATCCAACTCGGGGCGTAAAAGCTGCATCTTGGTTGCTATGTCCTGTGCCGACATACCCGCTGCACGCATGGCATTTTCCAACATGGCGGCTGTTTCATTAGAGATTAGTTGCGCTGTTTGCGCCAGCCCAGCCTGCCCGCCCTTTTGCAGCAGTAACGCCCCGCGCCCAGCCTCTTGCGTTTTCTTAATCAATTCGTCAAGCTGCTGCGCAGCAACCATGTATCCCATGCCCGCTTGTTTGGCGGCATCGCTATTGGCAATCAATTCAGTTGCAGTTTTCTTTGCCTGCTCCTGCATCTTTGCCATATTATCAAGATAGCCGCCGATGGCGGATATTGCCACGCCTACGCCCAGCCCAATCCCGCCAAAGCCCGCCGCCACGCCAGCCAGCGAACTCGTCAAGCTGCCCATGCCGCCTTGCAAAGTATTAGCCAATCCGATGAATTTACGCTTATTTAATGAGGTTTTATCTATGCTCTTGCCAAGCTGGTCAAATGCGGTAGCAGCCTTTTTGCCCTTATCAGTAACGCCGCCCAGCGCATCGCCAGCCGTGCCACTGGTTTTACCCAGCGCGCGTAAATCCCTCTCGGCATCGCGGGTTCCCTTGCCATCATAGATAGCCTTGATATTGAGGTCAGTGTCTATGCCATGCGCCATTACGCCAGCTCCCCACTCCACCAAGCCCAGCATACCGCCTGATTATACGGCAACCCAGCCGCCTTATCGCCCAGCAGCATATTTAGTTTTGCCAGCAATAGGGTTGTGCCGCGCCGCTGCCAGGGATGCTCCTTTGCCCACTTATTATGATTATCCCGTTCGTCCTTGGCGGTAGCACGCTCCCGCCTATCCATCAACTCGCCAATCTGTTTGTCACACCATAATTGATTCAACAGGATTTTACCGGCAAGCTCATTATCCATGCGTTCCTGCCACCACCGCGCCTCGTGATGATCCCACATCGGCAACTCCGTTTCGGTAGTGGTTAATTTCCCCATCTTATAATCATAGCCAACCCCCTGCACAAGTTGATACGCGCCCAGCCATGCCTGCGCTTTTTCCCATTGGCACGGGAATGCCTGCGCTGCTATGTAAAGCACGAAGGGATTGTAAAACGGCATTTTGAAAGCCCGCAGCCATACAGTGCGTTCAAGGCTTGGCAATACAGGGTTCATATACCAGAGCTTGTCTAAAAGCTCGGTAACGGTATCCCAATCAAAAGCGGCAGCCCGCCGCGCACCTACCGGCGTTAATATCTTCGCCAGTTCACCAGGTGATACGCGGCGACCCTTGCCGCCAAAATCGCCAAGCCTTACGTCCATTACGCGCCTACCATCTATTGACGGTGGGGAGCGCTGTGCCTTGAATCTGGTAGATTAATGTGCTTGCTTCACCCTCCGCGCCCTGCGCATTGCCACCAAAACGCAAAATGCTATCAGGATGCAGAATCATGCTAGGAATATCCCACAAAATACCGTGAATCGTGTCGGCGGGATCACCCTCAATCCATTCCGATGTAAAGAACACACCCGGGACTTCACTGGGGAAATAGTCGCCAGCCAGTATCGCGCTTTCGCCATTGGTGCTGTCAAGCGTGTGGCGAATGCGAACCTGCTCACCCTCTGCGTCAGTGTGGAAGGTTATAGTTGATGGCGGACCAACTGCAATCTGATATTCGGTATCATCGGCAGGCGCGCCGGTGCTGGGAGTCATTAGACTAAACTGACCATCCCCAACATGCGCAAACACTGTGATTTCGCCATCATCCGCCAAATCCTCATCAAGCGTGATTACAAACGGAGTCGCGGGCACAACATCATCCTGGTAAGTTATTTGCTTGCTGTTTGCTGCCAATGGCAAGCCCAGCAAATCAACCAATTCCACGCGGGTCAATGTGGCAACATTGTATGTAATACGGGCATATTCATATCCCGTATTCCAGGCGTTACCGTAATTCATGCCACCACCCCGGCGGGTAAATCCGGTTGGCTTTATCTCCATTGTGGCGTCGCCAATCCACCAATCCTCTTGATTGTCGCCCACCATCAGGACACACCGACCGTTATATACTCTTTGCTCTCCGGCAGCCATCGCTGCACCTCCTATGATTTACGCTAGTTGCGTAGGTTTTAAGGTCTGGCATCGGGTATCTGATGCCGCCAAGCCACTACTGCCATTACATATCTTGCGCCTTCTTCGCTGGGCATCAGCGTAACCTGGGGCTGGTTCTTAATCGTCCATTGTTGCTGTGATTTGCCCCATTCACAAACCACTTCCTTAATCCAACCGGATATTTCCATTAAACGGTTATTCGCCTCGCCAATCTCCATGCCATCAATATATAGCGTCAATGCACAATTATCTGACCAGAACTTGCCGCCAGGCGTGAAAGCGGTGGTGATGCGTAATGTGTAAGTGCCAATCCCTGCATCCTGCGTAAAGCACACCACATTGTTTATCGTATTCGGATACGCGGGTTGTGGGGATATGCCGCTGGTCAGGCGGGTTATAATGAAATCCCGTAAAGATTCAGCGCATGACTTAATATCCATTACTATTGCCTTTCTTTAATGCGTATCAAAAGAAAGTGTTTTTATCAGATAACTGCGGCAATATGCAGCAACATCTTCGCCGTCCTCTTTCTGCCACATCATAAACGGACGCGGGGGGATGGGGCGGGTTATGGCATTGCGCTGATGCGCTTTAACCGTATATACATTGCCCTTTGGACTTATACGTTGATGCTGTTTTACCGTTTCAACATAAGGTTCGCCCCCGGGGTCGCCGTAATGCAGCTTGGCGGCATAGGGTGTGTTGTTAACCAAATACGCTGTGTTGCCCTCTACGCGCAGCACGCCATCAGCGCCCACTTGCCCGCCCAGCCCTGTTGCCGCCATGAGATGTGAAGTGACGCGCAATAGCACGCCTTTCACATAGCCGTAACGATTCTCCAATATCTTCTCGGTTAATGGCTTGCGCGGCGCCCAGGGGGTAGGTCGCCCTAACGCTACAAAATTACGATGCACGCTGGTTTGCCCCACCTGAATAGCGATAAGCAGTAACGGCTCCGGATTGGCATTAATCATAGCCATCTTCTCCGCTATCTTATTGATGCCGCTTGCATCAATAGCCAGCGAAATAGTCATTACAGAATAGCCCCTCGCGCTGTTCCCGCATCGGTTTTGCCGTCAGCGCTGCCCCTGCCAAACAAGCTCCTACCATTATCGCGGATTCGGTTAAATGTTTGCTTGCGCCCCCGCTTGACCTCTAGTAGCGCCTTGTTTGCCATCCGCCGCAATGCCTTTGATTGTTCTCCACCAGCGGTTAGCCGAGCCAGCGCATAGTCAAGGATGGCATCGCGTATTTTATACCAGTCGCCGCCGGTGGTGCTTATCGTTCCATAACCCTTCGGCGTTATCTCCGAATAAGCCCATCCCTCCGCCTCGTCAAGCGCCGCCTGCTTTTGGGCATTCGCCCAACTTGACGCCGTCCATGCGGTTGATTTATATGCCTCTAAATTCGCTACTGTCAAATAAACACTCATGTCTATCACCTTGACCAGGGGCATAAGCCCCCGGTATTAAGTTATGCAATCAACCCGGTCAAAAGCGTTGCGTTTGTCCAGCTAATCACATTGTGGCATTGATAGAGGTTATACTTAAAGTCTATCGTGTTGTAGCGGAATCCAGTGTTTTCATTGCTGCTAAACTCATCGCCACCATCCGCAAGCAGACAGAAGTGCTGACCTGATGGCTTGCCGGATATGGTCATGTTGCCCTTTGTATAAAGCAAGCAACCACTCCACAGCGAAACCACCTCATCAATGTCAAACTTGCCATCCACTGCGTGCCCAGCCTGATATGTAGCCAGCCCAACATGCAGCTTAATCGGCGGGAAGGGATTAATGACCAGTGCGCGCTCCACACCAGCCAAAGGCAGCGTTGCGCCTTCACCCATCATGCCGGGGCTATAAAGCAGGAAGTTGCGCACATAGTCTTGGGAGTTGGCATTGCTTGCCAACGCTGCCCACTCTGCCGCACCCAGTAGTATATCGGAGGGGAACTTACCCGCCGCATACATCGCCGATAATGCCGTGATAAGCCCGCTGGTCTCATCGGTAAATGGATTGACCGTAGCATCGTTCCACTCGTCTCCTGTGCAGACTACATAATAGCCTGGTCCCGGAGTTGCATTGAGTGTATAGTTGCCCGTATTCAATACATTGGCGGCAATCTCGGCTTCCAGGGATGCGTAGAGAACTTCACGCAACCCAACGCCCATTTCGGTGTCAAGATCGTCTGGCGCACTTGTGCCCATCAGATGGTCAACATCGCGACCATCCAGCGCGCTCCAACGCTCCAATGGGAGCAGCATCTTCTCATAGTTGATTTTGTGCTGGGTGATTTCCTTGCCGCTATCATAAGGATGCTTAAACCGGCGGTAGTCGGGGTTTTGCTGCCCCTCGCTGCGGTATTTCCACATGGTTGCCATGCGCGCACCCTTTGATACCGGAACACGCCCAAAGACCTCACCAATGGGGGAACCATCGGGGTAGGTTGCTCCAGGAGGGAACAATAGCCCGGATATGATGGTTTCCTTTTGAACCGCAGGAATTAAGTAATCAAGATTCTTCGCATTGCTTGGTGCCATTTTCGTTCACCTCCTAAAGTTGCGCTTCGGTGCATTCACCGGAACAGCCCGGTGTATCACCTGATGGATGGAAATGTATGGGAATCCATTCGTCTGGTCCCGTTGCTGCCAGCGTCAAGCTAAAACCGCACCCCGTATATAGGTTCTCGTCAAGAACCCATTCAATGATGCGCCCCAAGCCGTCAGTCATAATGGGGGTATAAATCGGAATCTCCCCACCAGTATAAGCATAGACCTCAATATGAGCGCGATCCTCTATGGTGAGATGCTTGTCATGCGAGTATGCAAAGTAGTTGTCGGTGTCGGTTGCGTCAGCGTCCTTTTTAACGTCTTTGTTTTCCGGCAATACTATGCCATGCACGCCCATCCCCGTTGTATCGCAAGGCACTGGTCCTGATTCAACCAGGATATAGACAAGGTGCCAGGGATAATAGGTATATCCATCAACAGGAACGTGCCCGTGTGGACCCATTGTGCTGGGAGAACTATACATGCTACTTCACCCCCTCTAACAGCTTTGCCTGCTCGCTCTGTAATAGCTTGCGGGCATTGTAGGCGCGAGTATCAGCGATAAATTCAGAAGTCGGGGTAACGTCAGCAGCAATCAACTTTTGCATCCGCATATACTCCACAACCACATCATCGCTGGCACTTGACCATGCGGCTGATGTAGTGAGGTCACAGAGCTTGACCAGCTTGCTTTCCTCCACCTGCCCCATGTCAAACCGCTTGCCCCCCGCAAATGGCGGGGTCGGACGCGACACATGCAGCGCGGCGACTCCCTTGCGCACATCTTCAGCCGTGAGCTTTTTGCCCTGGTATCCATCGCGGAAATACTTGAACTCTCCTGCGCTGATAAACCCGGCGTTAGATTCGGCGAGTAGCATTTGGCTAATATCGCCAGCCTCCACTCTGCGCTCCAATTCAGCGATTTGTGCGGTCATTCTGGTTTTGCTCGGGTCGCACATTGCCGACGGGTCAATAACCTCCGGCTCGGGTGGTATTTCCTCCATGCCGGTTTCGGCGGGAGCGTCCTCGCTGATGGCACCAATGAGAATCAGAGCGCGCTTGAGTTCGTCAAACGCAGCACCCACATCGCCACTACCATCAACTGCATCGCCGACTGCTTTCAATATCTCCGGCATTGCCGCTTTGGTTGTCTTGACCAGAGCGCTTTCCGATGCTCCTTCGCCGCCCTTCTCTTGCAGTTTCTTTGCCTGCACATCCGCCCCAGAGGGCGCACCCTCGGGCGTCTTTTTGGGCTGTTGCATTGTTTCACCCTTCCTTTCTAACAGCGCCCGTAGGCGCGGTTCTTCAATGTCCGTCAATTCCATCTGACGAGTTGTTTTCCGTATCAAGTCCTCCGGTTTGTCAAGCCCCGGCACTGCTGGCAATGAACCCGGAGGCGCCAGCGCCAAGTGATGCACATAGGGAATAACCTCTTTGGTAGCGGTGGTTTTATCCTTATCCCGCCACATCTCCCCTAAAAACACACTCACACCAGGGAACGCCCCAGTTTCAATGAGTTCCTTCGCGTGCTGGGTATATGCAATGTCGGCTATTAATTCATGGGTTGATTCGTCAAAGACAAAAGCCATCACGCGCCCCAAATACTGCTTGCCTAATTGCCGGGCATCAAGCTCTGTCTTATCATCATGTCCTGTTATCAATACGCACATTTCAAAATCAGGATCGTAATAAATGGCACCGCCCCGCAACCGCTCGGCTGTATTTACACCCATGCGACCATCAATAGGTATGTCGGTGCTGCATACCCTAAACCCTTCTGCTATGTAGTGAAGCATATTACCCCCTTAATTTGGCAACCCGGGTGGCACGCCAACATACGGCTTGACGGGTTCCTGTTCGCCCATCCAGCCATTACGCTCTGCCTCCCGGTTAAGCACGGTTATCCGCACACATGCGCAGTTAAAGTCACAAGTTGTATTCCAACCATCCACCCATGCCTGATGCCCCTTTGGCGCTGCGAATAAGTGCATCTCCGGGTAGTGATAGAGATGGTGAACCGATAGACCGGGATTGGCAACCATCTGGTATCCCCACACAATATCCTGCACCGACTCGCTATCAGCAAGCGCCTTTTGCCCCTGCCCATAGGATTGCCCCGTTACCGTGCGGAACACCATCTCAAGATACGCTGGGCTGCTTGGCTCAATCCCTGCCGCTGACCACGCCGTCTCAAGTTGCGCCATAAACTGTTCTTTGGTCAACCCTTCATCCACCGCACGATATAGCGCCAGCCGCAAATCATCCACTATCTTTCGCGCACTCTGATTGGCAAATGTAAGGCTGCGACTGCGTATTGCCGCCGATGCAGCAGCCCAGTCCGCCAAGCCATAACGGGCGCTGCCATCCGCCAATGCCTGCAAAAATGAACGCAGGGAATCATCGGCAACATCTATCTTTGTAATGCCCTGTGGCTGCTCGGCTAATTTGGCATAGTTGGCAATGAGCTGGTCTGCATATTGGCGTTTCCACAATTCATTGCCATTATCCTTATAGCCAGCCAGCCAGCCGGTAATAGAGGCATCATAGATTCGGTTGGTCAGTTCAACCAGGTCAAGCCCGTTCTTCCTGACCTCACGCAAATCGCCGCTTTCTTTGGCACTATCAATCGCGTCAAGCAGAGGCTGAAACTTATCATTTATCTGCTCTTTGGTGGTCGCTGGTCCACGATAGGTCGCTGCCAGCTTATCCAAGCCAGAGCGCAGCGCAGGCATTACTCGCTTTGCAACCTGCACCGCATACAATTTGGCGGCGCCGATTATGCCCTCTGCTATGCGGCGCTGCTTATCGGTTTGCTCTATTAAGAACTTATCCCAGCCATCCACCACCCGCTTGCCCTCTGTAAAACCGAAGGGTTGCGCTGGTTTGGGGGCAGCCTTGACAAGCTCCTCGCCCGGCTGCGGCTCCGGCGCTCCTATCTTTTTACGCAGCCATTTTGCCTCTATCGCCACCTGATCAGCGACGCCCAATACCGCAGTTAGGCGGGGAGCGTCAAGCTCGGTCTCGGGTTGCGTGATAATGTGATACTGTGGCGGTGTCTCGCCGGGATAATTATGCAGCCATATCCGGTCAACTATCTGCTGGAATAGTGGTTCCATCAAAGCCACCCAGCCCGCCTCACTGCGCCCCTGTGATTCAGCATGAACCTCTGATTGCGCAAGACTACCCGCACCACTTTGGGTCTGCATGTTGGCAAGGGTTTGACTGGTATATGCGTAACTTATCCCCGCTTCCATCTTGGCGAGCCAGGGTTGGAATATGTCACTGGTAGTGCGGGACATCTCGTGGAACTCAAGCGTATATTGATCCGGTGGATTATCCGGCATGGGGCTGGGCATCATCGGATCGGATTGCTCCGGCACCGGCACTTCACCAACTATCATGCCGGCGACGCGGGTATCTGCATCAATTATGTCATTCGCCCAGTCCTTTGCCCCAAGTGGCACCTTTGCCAGTATCCAGGGCAGGTCGTGGCGCTCCATGCCCTCAAGTGCCAGCGCATAAACATAGTTGTATATGTAGAGCAGCCGATAGCAACTTGAGATTACACCCCAACCATACGGACGCCAGGGGTCACGGGCACCAAGCCGCAACGATAGAACATCCTCACCTTCCCACGGAATACCGTAAGGCGCATAACGGGAATCGTTGAAATACGGTCGCGCCTTTTGGCTTAAATAGACATACTTGATAGCAAAGGACTGCACCGATTCAATCTCACTCGGTAAGGTCATGCTGCCTTGATTGATGAATGATAGCGTCAAATCAGAACGCCCATAATCCACTGCATCCCACAATAGCGCCTTTAGCGCTCCACTACCGTTGCCGAGTTGCGTTGGGATGTAGCGCTCCAAATACTTGCGCAACCATTCGCAGTGCTGCTTATGCTCGGGGTCACCAGAGGACTCTATTATCTCCTCCTCCAGCCCTTGTAGTGAACGCAATGCAGCGTCGCTAGTATCCCGTAATATCGGTTCGGTGCGGCGTAAATGTTCGTAAAGATGCAGTGGTGTGGTGAAACTGATTTGATTAGCACCCCAGGGACGATCGGAGTGCTGACGCTGGGGGTTGCGTATCTCCATGCCCTCAACCGGCGAAAACCACTGGTCACTTGCGCCGGTCATTATATTGGCAAGGTTAAGCCGCCACTTTTCCCACTTGATTGGTATGCCTTGTGGAGTTCCCATAAATGACCTCCACAATAGCTTATACTACCACTTTTGTTAAAGTCAAGCAATAAGATTTGTTGTCAATAGGTGTCAATGGTTGACAGTGCTATATTTGCTGCGATGGGGATATATAGATTATGATATTTGCTTGCTTAATCGTTGTTTGCCGCGTCCTCCGCTATCCCGCTTTTTAGTGGGGGTTGATGTTGGGGGGGGGCTGCCTTGCTTGGCATACCCAAGCCGCCGCGATGCTGACCACGCCAACATCGCCGCCGTTACCATATCATCGTGACATTCGTTATTAGCCTCATATCTATATCTCCCGCTCGGCAATGGGTGATAAAGGAAGTTATACATTTCATGCACCAATTTCTCGCCCAGTTCGCTATGCGCTATCGCCACCTCATTACGCTCCAATGCCACGCCGAAATCCAGCACCAGTTGTTCCTTCCAATTTAGGGGCGCATCCTTATATGGCAGCGCCCCCATAGTCACGCCGTAGCATCGTATCCCATGCTTGCAAAGTATCTCTATCACCGGCGAACCATAGCCCGTTGCATCAACCCATATCGGCAACCCGCCGCCGTATTTCTCCCATATTGGCTTGACCTTTTCAGCAACCATGTCCCAGCTTATCCCCTGCGTATGTAGCATGGGAAACATTGCGCCATCACGGGTGCAGGCAACCAACGCGGTATAGTCCACCGTTTGCCCCAAGTCCAACCCAAATGCTACCGGTACGCCTTCGCTTAACACGCCCAACTTGGCGCCAAGATTGAACGCCATCTCTGTGCCCAGGAATACCCCGCCGCTCGGCAAGCCCCAACGATTCAAGCATTCCCGTTCAAACACCAGTCGCGGAGTAGTGCGCTCGGCACGCAGCACCTTCTCCATCCACTGTTGTTGCGTAAGGTGCGCGGGCTTGATGGGATAACCCTGCTCGTCCATTGGATAATCAAACACCGCAAAGTAGTCGGGATCGGCGGGGGCACCCTTTAATACAAGTTCATGGATGAATGTGCCTGCCTTCTTTGACGTAATGTATAATCGCCGCACACCCGGGCGAAAGTTGTATTCGCAAATAGGGAAGAAGTCGGGGTGATAAAAGCAGCACTCTTCAAATATCCAATACTCCGGTTCCTTAATACCCCGGATACGATCCACGCCCTCCGTGTCCCGGCAAGTGAATGTCCACAATGTGCCACCACCGGGAATATAAACAGCCGCATCATCCTTGACATGGCGCAAACCAGGGATGCGGCGTTTTGCCTCTGGCACAAATGATTCCTTGATGTGCTTATATTCAATGGAACACCAGGCGCCGATTACATCTGGCTTTGCCCACGAGAATGGATTCTCCGGGTTAAGCAACTGCACCGCCGCCGCCGTTTTACCCACATCACGGGGGGCGGTGATAATAATAGCTGGCTTATCACAGGTCAATATCTGATGCCAAAAGTCATTTAGCACATAGGCTTGACGGGATAATGTCATGCGGTTACGCTCCCGCCATGTCTCGCCAGCGATACTCTTAACTGATTTCCGTGATGTCCGCACTAACACGGCGCAACTCCTCCATTATTGGTTTGATTATATCAGGTGCCAAGCCACGCGATTCCAGGATACTCTGCGCTTTCTTCAGCCACATCTCCCGCGCCCTATCCACAAAGGCGGCAATCTGCGCCTCCTCCATAGGAACCATCGGGCAGGCTTTAATGGCGGCGGTGATAATACTGGTTTCATCCTTATCCCAATCCCCACTATTGTAATGCTCCAGCGCAATACAAGCAGCGGTGCGCACCAGGCGCTCCCATCGTTCCGGTGTGCCGGTAGTAGCGCGGCGCTTGGTAGTAATAGACGGAACAACCAACTTCGCCTGATCATCCGGCGACCGCTTCCACCCCGCCTTAACCCAAAGCTGGATGATTTTGCCCGCCTCGGTTTCCGGGATTTCCCCAAAATCACGGAGCTGGTAAACCCCAATCACCTTAATCCCGGCAGCGGTAAGTTCACTGTGTAATTTAGCAGCGATGCGCTTCAGCTCTACATTTGCCATGATTCCACCACCCCATTTGTTACAGATAGATGCTTGACAAAATCAAGTGTAACAAATCTGTAACACCGTAAGTTATTGATAATCCTACCTATTGTTACAAGTAACAGATGTAACAGATCAGTAGTTATGTGATGATAAAAATGGGGTCTAGGGACACCCCTAAATAACGGAGAAAAGTGAAAACCATCTGTAACACCTGTAACAGTAACAAGATTGTTATTTATCAATGACTTACGGCGTAACAGATTGTTACAGATGAATTTTCCAACCCCTTCATCTGTTACATTGTTATTTATCAATGACTTACGCAAATTACCCATCTCCCCTTGCATTTACATCTTTCTTCGGTAATCTCTTAACCGTCCATTCCCGCTTGATTTCCCCGTTTTTGCGGGTAGGTGGAGCCTTATCATATCCGAGCCGTGCCAGTTCTTTGCCGAGTGAAATGGCGCTCCCCTTGATGCTGGGATTAACTTGGTGCAACTCGGCAAGTATCTCGGTAGCGGACAGGTATTCAATTCCAATCTCGCTGGCGAACCCCTCTGGTTTATCAAAGAGGTCAAGAAAAGCCGATAGTATGTCCGGCTCCTGGTAGAATTGTTCGCTGTGTTCAAGCATTTCATAAATGAACCCACGATTATCAGCGAGTATATCATCCTTTTGGGCTAACGCTTGTGCCCACACCTGGTCACCGCAATAAGGGGGCAGTTCATCTATAGGGTCGTCAAGTGGATTGTCGGGTTCCAACTTAATCACCCAAAATCGGCGGTTGCCGGTAGGGTCAGATAGAAACCGATCATCATTGGTGTCACCGCAGAATGATGCCCGGCGGGGGCGGCTAATAGGATAGTGCCCGTATGCCTTGCGGTATTTGACTTTGGATAGCGTGAGATAACCCTTGAGGGTATTATAGTCAGCGCGCTGGAATGATGCCAGTTCGGAAACGTTGATGATAAAGTTATCAGATAGCGCCTCAAAACTATCTTTGTTGTGTAAGTCGGGCAATGTTTCGCTGTAATAGTCGTGGAGTTGCGGCGGACATAGATGGCGGAGGAATGTTGATTTGCCGATGCCCTGGGCGCCGGTCAATATGAGCATCCCCTGGGGAATGAACTCTGATGTAATGGAGGCGATGGATGCCGCAAGCCAGTGGCGCAGGATACTGGGCACTAATGCCGGTGAATGTTTGGTGTGTAATTTGGTGGCGAGTTCGGCTATATGGTCACCACCATCCCAGCTTAACCCTAATAGCCAGTCATTCACAGGGTTGGTGGATGGGCAGAATTCCGATTCAAGTATGCTGATGAAATAGTCTTTGGATGCTTTGGCGCGCTTTAATGATTCATCGGTGAATGGCAGGGTATGCCAGATGGTATTAAGGTCGCGCTCTGATAAGCGGGATACCTTGCCATTGGCTTTACGCATAAGAGCATCCAAAAATCCATTGTGGAATATGCCGTTGTGGGTGGCATGGTCAATCACGAGTTTGATGTGTTCCGGGATGTTTTGATCGGCAACAGATGTAGCGGGAGCAAAATCAGATACCTTAATAGTTGATTCGGGTTTTGGCGCTGCCCACTGCTTGCCATTATCTATCGCTTGCTGTAATACTTCATTGGCAAGTTCTTCCCCGTAGTAACCATCCTTTTCTTTATCCTGTATCCAATCATATATGTCGTATTTGTCGGATCGCTTGGGGTTGATATCCCACAAGATACACTCACCAATATCACCCAGCGCCCCCGCTATGGCATCGCCGACTTGCCGAGCATACTTGCGCCCGGGTGTATCGCAATCGGGGATAATAAGCCAGTGGGAACCAGGTATGGCGTAGTCTAAAAAATGACCGGGCTTGCTTGCCGCCCCCTGGTATAAACAGGTTGCAGTTAATCCAATCTTGATTAACGCCTCTGCCTTATTCTCGCCCTCCACCACTATTATCCATTTGCCATCGTCAATAGCGGCAAGGATGCCGGGCAGATTATATGGCGTTGTTTTCCATTCAGCCAGCAATGACTTGAGTGGTTTACCTGTCTCGGCATCCACCGGGTAAAACGCTTTTTTGCCGGTGCCAGTTTCGCTTGCCTCTTTGCGCACCTTGACAAATAGGGTGCGTCCATCGGCGTCACGATAACCCTCGTAACGAGTGGTCATGCCGCCCCCCCTATTTTTTGAATCGCTTGTCGGGTGGCGGGGTGTATGCCCGCACATAATCAATCTTGAATAATAGCCTATCCTTGCTGCCATGCCGCTTGATTGGCTTTAACCTGCCATTACTAATCCAGCGCCTCACCGTGCTGATGCTGACGCTGAAGTGTTTTGCAATATCGTAAATATCCCAGCAATCAGGGGGTTTGATAACGTCTCCTGCATAAACCGCCATGCCCATAGTGCATCCTTTCTAATGATGATTGATATATCAATCATCATTAATCAATAATATAAAGAAGTCAAGGGGAATTTTAGGGTTGCCCCTAAAATATCCCGAGTAACTTCAATGCAAGCAGCGCTCCGAATAGCAGTCCAGCGGCGAATCCCAGCCCATTGGATAGCATGGTGCGTTTGCGCCATCGCCGGTCATTCTCATTGCAGGCAGCGGCGGCAATCCGTAAATCGCCGAGCTTAATGTCATTACTAATAGATATGACATTCCTGCCGATGCCCTCCACTATCCCCCCCAATGCGTCCAGGGGAGGCTGCATAGCCTGGCGTGCCAGTTCAGCGGCAGTGGCAACCAATAATGCCTCGCGCTCCGTCCACTGAATCGGCTCCTGCTGTTTACTCGGCGGCATTACGCTTAACCTTCCTGCCCGGCGCCTGATGTTCTTTGGGGGGTAGTGGGTCAGGGGTGCGCGGCTTAATATCCACCGCTGGCTTGACCAACTGGAATTGCTCATCAGCAACTTTGAGCAGCTTGAATAGCTTGCTCCATGCGTCATTGCCGCTAATCAATTCGGTGAGGGTCTTCCAGCGCACCCCATCAATCCAGCTATTGCCAACAATCTTTTGCCACGCGTAAAGCTGGGTGGTAAGATGCCACTCCTTTTGTAGCACATCAGCCGTTAACCCGACTTTAATGAACTCCTGCTGGCGCACCGGATCATAAGTCAGCCGCACCCGCTTTGTCCACCGGCCAGCGAAGTTGGGATCATCACCGAATAGTTCATGGTCAACCGTAGTGGCGCAGGTTTTGGGTAGGAATGCCTTGCCGCGCAGGGCATTACTCATATGGTCACGTTCAATGTTGACCATAGCAGCCAACTTTACAACATCAACATAGTTACTCATGTTCAACCTCCTGCCCTTATTATAGCCATAGCCGATTTTACTTGTCAAGCTAAATTTTTACTTGACAAGCCGTGTCAATATATTAGTATGAAGGCAAGGAGGTTTCACATGATTGAGGGAATAAAGAAATATGCGGTGGTGGAGGCTGAATCGGAGTGTTTTATCGGCGAAGGAAAGCGCCAGATTCACCTGCAGAAAGGGGACAAGTTCATCATGGATGCCGGACTTGTGCCCGCCACATTGCAAGCCAAGCACGCGGTGATTGATGAACGGGGTGTGCTGCTTTATCGGCATTGCCTGCGCCCGGCGGGGCTTTTGCCCAAGCTCTGCGACAGGGTGGTGACGCGGCTGGGGCAAATGCACAAGCGGGTTCTTATCCTGCGCTACGGTGGGCTGGGCGATGTGTTGATGATGGCGGAACTGGCGGCGCACTTAACCAATGCCGGGCATGAGGTGGGGATTGCCTGTGATGCTGGTTATGCTGATGTGCTGGAATATATGCCGCACCTGGTAGCGCGGCACGCGGTTCCCATGCTACTGAAGGAGCTTGAGAGGTATGATGCAGTGCTGGTATGGGATGAATGCGAGAGGGATATTCATTGGTTGGGTGATGTGCGGTTGGCTGGCGTGGATATATGGGCGCGTGTAACGTGGTTGCCCCTGCCCCTGTCGTTGCTGGATAATGTGGTGCTAACATTGCCCGCCGAGAAAATCCAGACACACCGTGACAAGCTAAAGACGCTGTGGGATGATTATAAACCGCTATGCGTAATTCAAGCGGGCGGCAGCACCATAAGCAAAACGCCCCCGCCAACGGAGATAGCCGCCATGTGCATAGGGCTGGCTAAAGATTACCATGTAATGCTGACTTTAAGTGAGGAGCTTGTCGGGAGATACCAACGACTGCCTAAAGATACCGTTGATGCCATGAAAGCGGCAGGGGTGCAGGTATCCAGCAGCAGGTCATTGGGCGGCGTTACTGATTGGCTATGCTTGCTTGCTTGCGCTGATCTGATTATCGCTCCTGATAGCGCGGCTTTACATGCAGCAAGGTTGCTGGACATTCAATCCATCGGTTTATTTTGCCCCACTGACGGAAAGCAATGGCACGGACGCCCGGCGCGTATCCGTCATATTGAGGGCGTGTGTTCAATCCATCCCTGCTTTGGTCCCGACATGGAGCATTTATCCATGCCTTGCCTATGCCCGGATAAGCTGGGATATGCGCAGGGGTTCGCTGGTATGGCAACGAAGGTTATAGAGAAAGCAAGGGGGTTGGCGTGAAAATCCTATGTGTAGTGCCCGTTTATGGGCAGCCGGTATTAACGCAGATGTGCCTTAAAAGCATTGCCAAGTATGAACCGGACTTGCCGGTATTGGTTTGGGATGATGGCAGCCCGGATGAAACGATGGTAGGTCGCACATTATCCGGCATGGTTAAAAAGATGCCGCAACTTGAGGTTGTTACAGCCGAGCATCGCGGGATACACGGCGCATGGAATGGTGCGGTTGAATATGCGTTGGGTAAATATCCTGATTTGGGGTGGATATTTTTGCTGGGCAGCGATACCGAATTGACCCAATATAAAGTGCTGGAAGGGATTGCCAATAGTTTGCCGCATGTCGGCGCTATCCATGCCGCGCTGTATAATTATGATTCAAATGGCATCCTGCGCGTGCAATGGAGTGGTAGCCGCGATGGTCAGACCATAGAGACGCATGGCTTGGTATTAAGTGGGGCGGTTGGTTATGATGAATGCCTTGAAAGCAAACCGCAGCCCTGGGTAACACATAGCGCGGTTCTATTGAATGTGAAGGCATTGAAGGCGGTCAAGGCGCAGCGGGGATTTTACTATGATGATGGATACCGCATATATTGTGGCGACCGGGATATAAGCTATGCCATGCGGGAACTTGGTTATGAGGTTTGGAGCGCTGCTAATATGGCGGTCATGCACTATGGCGGTCAATCGGTGGCAACCGCACATGGAAATGATAGGTATGTGTGGGAACGAATAGATACTGCGCGGTTGTATGAGCGCTGGGAAAAGGTGATATACAGTGATTAATAGACAAGATGTGATTGATTTGGCGCAGGCATACCCGCATGATTTGGGGTATATCAAGGAGCTTATTCACCCCCGGGATGAAGGCAAGGACTTTATCGTCAATGGCAACACCTATCGCTGGTATGCAGCGCTGGCGGCATTGATGGCGCAGGAGCATCCAACCTGTCCAATCATAGAGATTGGCGTGCGTTACGGATACAGTATCGGCACAATGGTTGCGGCGGCATCAGAGGCGCGGCTGGCACAGGGCAAGCCGGTGCCTATCACGGCATTGGCGATTGACAATGAGCAGTATATAACGGGCAGCGTGCGGCATTGGCAGCGATGGATGCGGGCAAACTATCCCGGTACGGGATACCCACACATGCACAAGCGTCCGCACAAGCTGGAGTTTGAGGCATGGATATGCAGCGTGGATGGGGATCATAGTTATGAGGGGACGCTGGATGATTTAGCATGGGCATGGGTTCATACTGCGCCCGGCGGCGTAATAGTGGTGGATGATATGAACCATAAGGATGTGCCAGGTGTGCGCAAGGCGGTTGAATCGTTCATCCATGCAGTTAAACCCGAGTGGTATGAGATACCCAGTTGGCGGGGGACTGCCTTGATTTGGAGGTCAGTATGAAATATAACCTATGCCTTTGCAATGAGGTGGGCGGCACTACCGAGGAGGAGCAGGTTGCGCTCTTAAATCTGGTGGATAACCTAAAGGCAACCGAAGTGCTGGAGATTGGGACATTCCGGGGGCATACCGCGCAGGCAATAGCGCAGAACTTTCCGGCGGTGCAGGTAGCGACAGTGGACTTGCCGCCAGGGTTGTTTCCCGAATTGCCGGATATACCGTGTGAACGCCCCTATTACGATATAGGCAAGCAAAGAGATGTGATAGTGGCGTCCAATGCCAAGCGATTCTATCATGACAGTGGATTGCTTAATCAAGCCAAGCTGGAGTTATTCGGATGGCTTGGTAAGTTTGACCTGGTGTTTGTGGACGGCGGTCATTCGCTGGCGCAGGTGCTAAATGATAGCCTGGTGGCGGTGGAATGTGTGCGCAGTGGTGGTGTAATAGTGTGGCATGATTATGGCGAACCTTACCTTGACACAGTATGCCGCGTGGTCAACGGGCTATTTGCTGGCGCCATGCAAATCCCGCATACTCGGCTGGCGTGGTGGAGAAAACCATGATAACCATATCCGAGCTTTGTGTGTTTCTGGGCTGCGATAGTCGCACCGTGCGGCGGATGATGAAGGATGGCAGGCTGCCACCGCCCAGCCCTGACCTTGTGCATCGTGAGCATCGCTGGGATAGGGGGGCGTTGGCGGACTACTGGGAGCGGGAAGGCTATGGCGACTGGGCGGCAAAGCTCCGGGGATACTGCGGGCAAAAATAAATTTGCGGTTTTGTGACCTACATCACAAAATCCCCCAAACAACTGATATATGATTAATCATAAACACATTTTGAAAGGATATGAAAATGATCACAGCATCCCAAACCCACTTATTTTCCGACCGGCTGGCGCAGGGGGCACTGCGCAACCTGCAATCCAGCCTCCGCCATGCCGAGTCCACCAAAGCGACCGCCCTGTATTTCTACGGCAAGACGGGCAAGCGTATCTACCGCGACCAATACCTCGCCGCGTGCAAGGCAAGCGACCAGATCCGCGGCGACCTTGATAATTTTCAGAGGGGAGATGATTGAGGGTGAAGTTCCACCACAACTCCCCTCACCACCGCCGCATTGCCGAGAACAGGGCAGCGGCGGAGCGTCAGCGGGAAATCACCCCCATCTGCGGCTTTCGTGGCGTGCCCTGCATCTATTGGGCGGCGAATAAGGAGCATAGCAAGGTGATATGTAAGCACCCCCTGATTCGCAGTCTGGAGCTGGGCATCGGTGAACTTGAGACCTGCCCCGCCGATAAGCAAAAACCACTATTCAAGGAGCCGGTATGACCGATAATTTAGAAGAGGCGCTTGGCAGGTATTATGATAAAAAATCAAACGCCAAGCAGCACGCTGATGCCTGCAAGTCGGTTAAGCACCACATTGAGAAGTTAGGCTATCGCCAGCGCCGCAACCTGTCAGTAGTGGCGGGGCGGGCGGATTTTACGGTATGGGGGCAGGGAGCGGTAACGCTGGAGCTGGAGATTAAGACGGGGCGTGGTTATCAGAGCGCCGGTCAAAAGGTGGAGCAGCGCGCTATTGATGCACGCGGCGCCTTATACCGCGTGGCAACCGTCAATAAGTCCGGCTCCCGTTACGACATGGCAGAGGTGGACGCCGCCCTGGCGGAGATGGATAGGCTGAACGAGATGTTGCGGCGATTACTTGAAACGCCGATAACGATAGGCACAGCAATAACCAGCGCAATGGTGCGCTAGACATAACAAGGAGATACAGAGATGGCAAGAGGAACGAAGGATGCAGAGGGAACCGAAGATACAGCGATGTTTCCCACATCAGAAAGCAAGCCCCCGGTAGCAGTGGAGGCAGTAGGGGAGTTTGACCTTGATTCATTCATCGCCCAGGGTGGTGCGGTGGAATTAAGGGAAGGGTTGGATTCCGAGCATACGAAGGTGATAGACAGATTAACCGGCATGGGCAGTGGGGTGGAGGGCAGCGATTGGTGGAAGATATTGCAAAAAGCAATCCCCGATCCCGCCAACCCCAAGCAGAACCTGCATGTGCCGGGTGAGTATTATCGCGGTGAGGGCGGCGATGTAACCACAGTCGGCAAAATCATAGAGTCCGCCGATTGCCTAATTGGTGCCGTGCCTTGCGCTTTACCCAATGCGCGCAGTTGCTGGTTTGATGGCGCCGACCGCCCCTCATGCTGGAGTGAGGATGGAATCACCGCAAGCTATGATGTGCCGCCGGGTCCCTTTGATGGCTGGAACCCGCTGTGCGAGGCGTGTTCACAGTGCGCCGCCAATCGCAGCGATGAAAAGGGGAAGAAGTTCTGCAAAACCAAGCCCCGCTTTTTGATGATAGGGGTGGGCGATGACGGCAACCTGGATGAAAAGAAGCAGATTATACTGGTTGCCAGCTTCTTCAGTAGCACTATCTGGTGGGATTTCACGAAGTCCATGCGTAAAAAGGGTGTGAATTTTGCCATGTTTCTGTATAAGTTCACCGCCCGCATAGAGGATTTCGGCACCAATGTAAGTCAGATGGTTGCCGGTATCAACCCGGAGATTATCCGCAACTTAAGCAAAGAGGAGTATGCGCTGGTAGCGGCGGCGGCTTATGACATCATGGCAAACAAGGGGCGCTGGACACCGCCACGCGTCAGCATGTTGGCGGGGGAACGCCGCCCTTATCAACTGCCCCCGGCGGTAGTGCCGCAACCACCGGATGATGAGATTGACGATGGAGGCTTTGCTTAACAGTTTTGTGGCAATGATGCCACAATTACGGCAATTCCGCCGTGCACGACGGCAATAGTGCCGAGAGTTTGGGATGTAGTATGCCCCTTGAGGAGTTGGATTCACCATCACAATGGCAAGGGGCAAATGGAACTAGACACGATAATGCAGGGCGATTGCCTATCAATAATGCAGTCATTCCCCGATAAGAGCGTGGATTTGATTCTGTGCGACTTGCCTTATGGCACTACGGCGTGTTCATGGGATACCGTGATTCCCTTTGAGCCATTATGGGAACAGTATAAACGGATTATAAAAGATAATGCTGCGATTGTGTTATGGGGTTCGCAACCATTTACTACGGATTTAATCAATAGCAACCGCAAGTGGTTTAAGTATGAATGGATATGGGATAAATACACTCCTACGGGATTTTTAAACTCTAAAAGACAACCACTAAAACAGCATGAAAATATATGTATTTTTTATACATCACAACCTATCTATAATCCAATCATGGTTATGAAGAACTATAATGGATATAGAAATGGTAAAAAACACAAAGATGGAATAATACCACCTGGGATATATGGTAGTAAAATAAAAAAGATGGGTGATAGAAGTAATTATAGATATCCTAAAACCATCATTAGTATTGATGGTGAAAAAGGTTATCACCCCACCCAAAAACCCGTTGCCTTGTGTGAATACCTAATCCTCACCTATTCCAATGAAGGTGATTTGGTGCTGGATAATGCCTGTGGCAGTGGCACAACCTGTGTAGCAGCCAAGAGGTTGAAACGTCATTGGATAGGAATAGAGTTAGAACCCAAGTATGTAGAGATAGCGAGAAGGAGAGTAGAGCAATGTCAAGAACCAATGTTTTAGCAACCCCCCACTGCCCCACTTGTGGCGGCGAGTGGACATTCATCAGCGAATCAAGCGGCAACTTTAGCACCGCCGGGGATGAATGGACTGCCAAGTATTATGTATGCCTGACTTGCGGCGCCACGGTGGAACGGATATGGCTGGGATCGCCGGTCGCCGAGTATGCAGAGGAATTCACTGAAGGGAAAACACTAGAGGAGGTATTGCTGTGTGCATTAACGGCGAAATGAGTGATGCCTATTATGAGATGAAGGGTGAGCGCGATAACCTGGCAGAGGATAATGTCATGCTTAAAGTCAAGGTTAATGCGATGCGGAAAGATGCCAGGTGGATATGTTCACAAAAGACCCTAACAGAGTTCTTAACCACATACCCAAAGGAAACCCTGTGAACCACCACCCCGCCGGACTTGACGAGCTTGCGGCAATGGCGCGGCAGTTCACGCCGGAGATTGACGAGTGGGCGGCAAAGCACGGGGTCAATGCCGACACTGCCAGGCGCGGTGGCATAGCCCACGCCCCCTATCTGCTGGATGAAAAGGATTGGACGGTGTGCCTGCTATTCGGGGTCACCGATGCCAGCCGCCCCAAGCAGCACGGGGTTACGGGCATCATGGCGGTCAATACAGCCGAGACGCGCTGTGAATTATTCGGGCGCGGCGGCTATGCCTGCTTTAACCCACCAGCGGATAAGTCTATCTACGGGCAATTCACGCACCCCTGGGAACTGAAACACAAGGTTGCCAGCTTAATAGAGGCAATCAAGCTAACCGAGGACGGTATGCACACGATTATAGAGAGGGTTGCGAAGACAGATAATGGCTAAAATCGGCGATCACTACACCGCGGTCAATCCGCAACCCATAATCCGCTGCGAATTTTGCGGGCAGGATCATGCGGCGGGTGAGGTGAATGTAACCTGCACCCTTACCCGCATGGGTTGGGTGTATGAGATGGATAGGTTTGATTGCCCCAACCCGCCGATGAATCATAGGGGCGGGGGAAGGGACGCTGGTATTAAGTGGGCGAGAGACGCCCAGGCTGAATCAGATAAGAGGTTTAATGCGGGATTCAAACCTTATGGTTTTTGACCCAAAGATTTTGCTTGACAAACCATTTACCTTGAGGTAAACTAATAGGTATGAAAATCAAACTGATTAAACTAGAGTGTAAACACTGTGGGCACAAGTGGTTTCCCACACAAGAAGAAATCAGAATGTGCCCCAAATGCAAGAGTCCCTATTGGGATAAGGAGAAGAAGGCAAAATGAATAGCTCGGAGCGTATTTATGTTTGCGCCCCGCTGAAGGGCGGCAACCCCACAGTGGAGAATATCACCCTGAATATCCGCCGCGCCCATGCGCTTATGTGCGCGCTGTTGCGGCAGGGATATAATGTCTTTTGCCCGCACACAATGTGGGGCGGCGCATACGGCGTGCTACCGGAGAACACCTTCCTGGCGCTATGCCTGAATTGGCTGTATAGCTGCACCACTGTCGCGCTGCCGGGGCTAACGGAACCCGGGGGCAATATGCTGCCGGAACTCGGATTAGCGGCAACCCTGGGCAAGCGGATCATGTATTGGGATGATGATACCCAACGCCTCACCGAGTTGCCGAAGGGATGGCTTGATAAGGTGCTGGGCACCGGGCAGAGCCAGAGTAACGGGGCTGCAAGCAACCCCAACCCCAAGTATCCGCCGGTGCAGCTATGACCCACCCAACCGACTGCATCCCCGCCAAGCACTACGGCAAGCTGGAGAAATGTAAGACCTGCGTTGACCGGCACACCTGCGCTGGCGATGCACGAGGGGATAGCGTGTTTGACCTAAACAAAGAGGAGGAGTAATGAGCAAATTGGTAACAGGAAACGAATTTTCGGCGATGACCAAACCAGAGCAATATCAACTTTACCTTGATATGAGATGGGAGCTTAACGACCTCCAAGTCAAGTTTGATAGCTTAAACACCGAACTCCTCGCCTCTCGGAAAAGAGATAAGGCGTTCAGGGAATGGCTGGCAAAATACAAGTCGACGCTGTGATAGAAGTAATTGACGAAATAGAACGCGCCTATAACAAAGCAGGGGAGGAGTAGAGATGATATTTCGCAAGTTAGGCGAATGGCTATATCGGTGGGCAACCAAGTGCTACCGGCAGGGTAACACCCGCAACGGCACGCCTGTTGATGGGTATATGTGCCCAATTTGCGGTAGCACTGAAATTATATTCCGCCCCGAAACCTACGAGCGTTATGCCACAATACGATGCACTTACTGCAAAAATTACACCACTAAAATCTATGAATGGAGGGTTAAACCATGCCCCTCCTGCTAACCATCACCGCCGCGCTTATGCTGATAGCCATTGCCAAGCTGCTTGCACTGCTGATATGCCCCCGCTGCGGCAATGAGATGTGGCATGACCTGTTGGTGGTGGCGTTATTCGTATTCCTGTGTGTAACCGCGCTCTTGATAGGATACTACTATTGGGAGCTTGACCCGATAAACATTATCGCAAGGATGGAGATATGATAGAACTAACACCGTTTGAACGGGATGCCTTAACATGGGGGTTGAGTGATTTCCACGATGCTATGACTGCGCTAAAAGAAGCGGCATTGTTAATCAAGGAAACCGCCCAGTTCACGAGAGATAGTGTAATCCCGAAGCAAAAGCCCCTTGAATTGTCTTTAGAACTTGACGGCAACCAATGGAGCGTTTTAGCGGGTAGCAATATACAAGAGGGCGTTTGCGGATTTGGCGATACCCCCGAAGAAGCCATTACGGAATTCGCTAAAGAGTGGCTTAAAACGAGGAGCGACTAGCCATGCGCCCCGCCCTCATTATCGGCTTTATCCTGATATGCGCGTTGATAGTGATATGGTTGCCAACCGCCCCTCTGCTGCCCATAGAGTCCGCGCCCCGTTGGTTGGCTATGCAGAATTGGCGGGCTGATGTGATCTGGTGGTATCAGATGCAGCAATATCATTGGGAGTTGATCCCGGCGGCAACGCGGTTACGCGGGCATTATCCGAGTGAGGGGGAGTGGGAGGACTGCGAAGGGAACGCCAAGAGTTACGGCGATTGTGCGGTTAGCCCAGACTTGGGGCTGGATGCCTATGCAGAGATAAAAGAGGAGCTGGCAATTTATAAGCCGGGCAAAACTTAACTGTGTAGTTCCTAATCCACCAGAGCACAACTTTAGCATAAGAGGAGGTTCAGCCATGCCTGACACCTACGAATCACGGGTAGCACAAGGAGAGAGTGAGTTGGAACGGGCTTATTTGCAGCAGTCATTGGCAAAGATTGATGAATGGCTAGAGCATACAACTGGATTGATTCCAATAGCCGCCATCATGGTTGTTAGAAATAGGGTTGACAGCACCCTCCGCGCCGCCCAAGCCGCCCAGGTGGACAAGGAGAAGCTGGAGCAAAGGGTCAAGGAGTTGGAGCTCCCGCCAATGAGTATGCACAAACAACTCCAAGCCAAGCAGGGTGAGGTTGATTTGTGGGAGAAACGCTACAATGAGGCTATCAGTTACATTCAGAGCGTATGGGATTATCTTGAAAAACAACACATGGAGATAGCTATGCGGGAAGTCTTTGCTCAAGGGTTGCGGGAAATGGAAGAAAATGTATCAAGTGCCATCGCCCTTGCTATCCACCTTGACCATCTCATCACCCCCAAAGGAGAATCCGATGGCAGTTAAGTTGTGGTGGTGTGAAAAGGTTAAGACATGGTTTGGAAATAATATAATCTCAACTGATGCACCGGGCACACCTGACGAAATTAATCATGGCGTTCCCGCTTGCCCTGGTTTAAGCCTGCAAATGGGTTGCACGATAATAACAGACATCAGGAATAGCGAACCCTGCACCGCCACCTTGACCATCTCACCGCCCCCAAAGGAGGAATCCGATGGCAACAGTTAAGTTGTGGAAAATAGAGGGACGGCATGGTGGTTACTATGACCGTGAACCACCCAAGCAATATAAAACCACCGAGGGCATATTCATCCCCCTGACGGCTATTCGCAAGGTGGATTGCCCGGACTGTCATGGCAAAGGTGGGGCTACTCTACGGACAGCCCACTTTGAACAAGAGGATATTCCATTAATCTGCCCGCGCTGCAAAGGTAAGGGCAAACTGAACGAATTCACACTTGAGGAGGTTTAAGGTGGATAAGAACAAGGAGCTTGTGAAAACAGCCATCAGCGAATATCTTACCAATCATGGTTATGGTGGATTGGTGGATATGGATGGCGAATGTATGTGCATGATGAATCACCTTATGGGTTGCGAAGAAGATATTAACGAATGTAACTGCGAACCTGCCTACAAAACATCATGCAAGCCAGAGGATTGTTGCGACTGCAAGCAAAAAGAAGATTGCGATTGGGTTGGCGAAGGAACGGAGGGGTTAAGCATGAATAAACCAGAGGTCACGCCATGACCCGCCTCTTGCTGGCTGCGGTGCTGATAGTGGGGTGTGGGTTGTGCGGATGTGAGCACGCTGGAAGTAATTTATATCCCGTTGAGGGAGCAAAAGGATACACCGTGCAATCCCAATTCTGGTGGCGTTGTGGTTACGAAGATGCGTGGGAGCAACGAGTGATGTTCTATCCTGATGGGCTGGGTATTAGGCTAGTCAATGCATACGAGCGAGGTTATCGTGATGGCGCATCCCGCCGAGCCGAACTAACACAGGAACAAGGGGAGTAATGAGATGGCAATAAAGGCAATGCCTGATACGACAAGGCTTAATAATCTCTATGATAAATTATCAAACATGCGTTTACAACACAAGGATAAGCACATCATAATAGAAGATATAACTGAATGTATTAATATCATTGAAAGCATGGATTTATACAGTGCTTACTATGATATGGCATCTAACGCTACCGAATATACGGAGGACACCCCATGCGACCACTAATCCTAGCGATGCTGATGGAGGGGCGGGGATGAAATATTTAAAGTATTTATGGTATGTATTGAAACACAAATGGTTTGTATTCCTTGAGTGTTGCAAATTGGGAATATGGTGGCGTGGTGTCACGCATGACTTTTCCAAATTCTTGCCCAGCGAGTTTATCCCTTACGCGCGCTATTTCAAGGGAACTATCAAGCGGGGCAGAAATGCAACAGGATACTATAAACCATACGAAACGGGGGATGGCAACTTTGACCGAGCATGGTTTTATCACCAAAAGCGCAATAACCATCACTGGCAATATTGGATTATCCCGCTTGATGGTGAAGGTTGCCATGCCCTTAAGATACCAGAAATGGTCATTAGAGAAATGGTAGCCGACTGGCGTGGTGCTGGCAAGGCACAAGGGACACCAGATACAGTCAAATGGTATAAAACCAACAAGGATAAGTTGCAGTTGCATCCCCAAGCACGCAACAGGATAGAAGAATTGCTAGGCATTAACCACGCCGGTGCCGCCCGCCGAATAGGAGAGTGATAGTATGGCAGTATCACGATTTTGGGATATAGCAGATGTTTATACCAAAGAAATCCAACGCGGTGACTGCGTTATTGTGTTCTGGCAAAGGGGAGAGGGAGACAGAGGATTTATTAATGGCAATGAAATCCAGATCGTATTAACTCCCGAAATTGCCAAAAGATTAAAGGGAGTATTGCCAGACTAACCACCCCCGCGCCCAGCGCAGAAAGGGAGAGATGAGGGAACTCATAAAAGCAGTTGAATACAATATCAAGCCGATTCTATGGTATATCGGCACGATCCTGGTGTGCCTGCTTATCGGTTGTGCTATCGGCACATTCTGGTTCCACGATGTGCTATTCCCGCCCATGCAGGTAACGCCTATCACCGATGGCGAGTGGCACGGGGTAACGGTCATCCCCGCCATAGTAGCAGCATCCAAAGTGCCCGCCGGGGTAGTGGCGCAGATTGACCTAACCATAACAATGCCCGCAACGCATGAGCAGGCGAAGGAGAGGACACATGGAAGCAATGGTAGAAACAACAATGGTTATGACGGCTTGCAACTTGGGAGTAACGATAGCAATATGGATAATCCTACTCTTCATGGCAATAAAGAAAATCCCGTAAGAACCTTTGACTTCACCTCACGGGGCGGTGGCTGGTTCACCAGCGCAGGGGAAATCTATCACAACCCCTGGGACATCGCAGTAATATGGCAACAGATGGCAAATGGCGATGTTAAGGTGCTGACTGACGAACCGGGGATCAGCTTTACGGTCAAGCAAGCGGTGGCGGTTAAGCCCAAGCCGCAACTAAAATGGAGTGCCGAGTATCTCTATGGCACGAATGGAACACATGCCATCATAGCGGGCAAGGATATATTCGGCTGGCTGGCGGTCAAGGGCGGCGTGGAGTTCAGCAACAATCAGGTTGAGGGCAAGGTTGGCGGGGAGGTGAGATTTTAATGGGAGCTAAAATCGTAGAATGTAGTAACGATATGTGTATCTGCAAAGGTTCAACCATCATAGAGGAAATGATTAGACAAATGTGTGGTTCTATTTATATAGCCCAAATTCCACTTACAAAGGAATTGTGGCTAGAACTCAAGTATTGTCCGAAATGTGGCAGAAAATTACATTTCCTCAAATCGGAAGAAGAACGACTGGAGATGGAAAAGACATCCCCCAAGCTATTTAGCTATAACGACATAATGGATTCAGTTGGGAGTTTACCCAAAGGTGAATATCAAATCACTTATGATAGCGAATTAGATATATCGCTATATCATTGGGAGCAAAGACCAAGTGATTATTATCCATGTCCAGCAGAATATAGTGAAACTTGTCGCTTAATCCCTGAAAACACTGGCTATTGGAATTGTATTGCAAGCGGTGCCGATGATGTAATCGCCAAGTTTCGTGAATTGAATGTATGGGCGGGGCGTTAACCCCCGCCTCTGCGACCGCAGGGAACGCAGGATAACAGGAGGAGATATGAAACGCTACATTGAGATTGACGGGGAACGGGTGGAGTTTGATAATGCCCATAAATGCCCCGCATTTGGAAGAGAGGGATGTGAGGGAGAAGATTCGGTATGCCATCATCCTAAACATCCCAATAGAGATAAGGACAATGTTTGGTATCCAGAATGTCACTATCATTTTGATTGGGTTGATGGTAATTTGACAGCAATATCACCCGCCAATTGCCCAGCCCGCATAGCAGAGGAGAAGCGATGAACGAGGGAAAGTATTGGGATGAAGGCATTATGCTAGTGCCGGGATGCACGAAGGTTAGCGAAGGGTGCGACCATTGTTGGAGTGAATCTATGAGCAAGCGCACCGGCAAGGGCTTTGAACCCCGCTTTGATGAAAAGCAGTTGGCACGCTTTGGCAAGGGCAAGCCGCGCATCATCAGCATTTGGAATGACCTGTTTCACGAATGCGTTACGGATGAACAGATAATGGATGCTTTTATCGCCATGACATTGGCGGGAGATAATATCTATCTCATTCTAACGAAAAGAGCTTGGCGGCTAAAAGACTATTCGGCATTGCTTGATTCACCTAACATATGGCTAGGCGTAACCGCCGAGAATCAGGCGCGCTGGGATGAGCGAGTGCCGCAACTGCTGGCAGCGAACCCCGCGCACCCGTGGGTTATGTGCGAACCATTGCTGGAGGAAATCAAGAGACCCCGCAATATAGAGAAATTGCATTGGGTAGTGGCGGGAGAGGAAACGGGTAAAAGCAAGCGAACCATAGAGGAAGCCGTGTTAAGGGCTTTGTTATGGGACGCAGACGCGGCGGCAGTTCCCTTTTGGGGCAAGGCTGGCTATGGTGAATCTGACCGCGCCTATCCCCCCGCCCTGCTGCACCATTTGGGCAAACACTAACGGAGGTAAGAGAGATGGCAAGTGAATTGCGGGAATTGACGGAGGAGGAGAAGTGGCGGTTTTGGAAAAGTCCTGCCGCTATCATGGAAATTGGTGGCAAGAAATTCGCAGTGCCAAACTTATCTGACCTCCGCATCACCCCCGAAGGCGATGTGGTGCTGCTGCTTGGGAGGCCGGGGTAGTGGATAAGCTACCCCTTGACGAAATCATATTAGGTGATTGCCTTGAGGTCATGCAGTCATTCCCCGATAAGAGCGTGGATTTGATTGTTACCGACCCGCCGTATGGGATAGGAATAGGGGGCAGCGGAAGGATAGGGGGTAGCGGAATTGTCGCGCCAAAACAATATATTCCTGTTGATTGGGATGATGTTGGATTAACACAAGAGCAATGGAATGAGATGCAGCGCATATCTAAAAATCAGATTGTTTTTGGATTTAATCACCTTGCCGATATTTTAGGAAAATGTGCTGGCATAATCGTTTGGGATAAAAAAGTAAAGAATGGATGGGATGATAACTTTTCGGATTGTGAGGTTGCTTATTCCAGCATAGGAAATCACGCCAAAGTCTATCATCACTTATGGATGGGGGCTTTGCGGGCATCTGAAACCTCAAGCCTTGATAGGGTTCACCCAACACAAAAGCCGATAGCAGTTATGGAATGGATTATTAATCATTATTCTGCTGATGGCGACCTAATCCTTGACCCCTTCTGCGGCAGTGGCACAACCTGCGTAGCAGCAAAGCGTCTGAAACGGCACTACATCGGCATTGAGATTTCCGAGCAATACTGCGAAATGGCACGCCGCAGGGTGGCGGCAACCCAGGAACCGATGTTCTGATTTTTTCCCTGATACCCCCGCCACAGGTCGCCACGCTTTACTACAGCCCGTCAGACAAGCGCCGTCCCGTTAGCCGTAGGGATATAGCCTGAAATGACACAGGGCATCCTACGATAGAAAACTCCCCCGCAGGATTACGGGGGAGCGCCCAAAAGGAAAGTAGCATGAAACACAAGCACACTAATCAGATTATATCACAGTTCTTATTCAGATCGTCAAGCAATGCCAGCAGATTGTAGCAATACATCTCCCGGGGGTGCTTTATCCCCGCCTTAATCAGCACTGTGCCATTTAGCCACTGGGCGCGGGGTTCGCTGGCGGGACTATACTTGAAGTAATATGCCAGCGCGTCCGGTCGCTTAAACCACTTGCGCGACCACAGAACGCCGGTGGAATAGACCTCTGAATGTAGGTGCATCGCCGCCCCATCAGTCCAGCCTATGCGCTCCCCCGCTGTTACTGATTCACCGAAGCGCTGGGCGGGGTCAATATGCTGGTAAAGTATCCACACCGGCAGCTCGCCAATCATGCTGCGAATCACCATGCAGCCCCCCGGTGGCGCTGGTTCGCCGACATAGGTTATCTCCCCGTCAAGGCAGCTCACAACCTCGTGGCGCTCGGTATTATCCTTGTAACGAATATCCAGCGCGCCATGCCAGCAGCCATTCTCACCCTTATTGCCTGGCGGCGGGATGATATGGCGCTCGGCAAGCTCGTCAAAATCCACGCCCCGGCTGCGGCTGCGGGAGTAGTATGCCTTGACCGTTCCCCCCGGCTCTACCAGCGCCCCATATTCGTTGCGATCCCAGCCCTCCGGTAGCAGGGCATTATAGACCAACCAGCACCAGGGTTTAATCATGCGCGTTGCGTCAAGGGGATAAAAGGCGTTCATCAGTTCACCTGTCTATATCGTAGGAT
>NZ_JAQTLS010000030.1 GCF_028714775.1 Thiothrix sp.
AGCGGGGCAGACCTGAGCGGGGCAGACCTGAGCGGGGCAGACCTGAGCGGGGCAGACCTGAGCGGGGCAGACCTGAGCGGGGCAGACCTGAGCGGGGCAAACCTGAGCCGGGCAAACCTGAGCGGGGCAGACCTGAGCCGGGCAAACCTGAGCGGGGCAAACCTGAGCTGGGCAGACCTGAGCGGGGCAGACCTGAGCGGGGCAGACCTGAGCGGGGCAGACCTGAGCGGGGCAAACCTGAGCTGGGCAGACCTGAGCGGGGCAAACCTGAGCGGGGCAGACCTGAGCCGGGCAGACGTGTTTAGTGTTTCAGCATCAACTGCTACAAGTAATTACATGATTTTCATGACAAGTACGCATATAAAAATTGGATTCCAATTCCACGAGATAAAAGAGTGGTTTTCATTCGATGATGAAAAAATACTTGAAATGGATTCAAGTCGTGCTCTCAAATTCTGGAGAAAATGGAAAGGAATTCTTGTGCAAGTAGCTACTGATAACGGGTGGTATCAGCCGTGAAAGCATCAACTCTAATCAACTACTGGTTCAACGCAGTAAAAAGCGAAGGAAAAGGTAAGTGCCAGCAAGTAGCCGAGATCGGAAACAAGGCGGGAGTTCACCAAAATACTATTTACAGGCTTTTGAACATTGGTAACGCGAACGTCTCAACGCTTGTTCAGTTACTTGAGGCCACAGGATACAGTTTGCAGATTGTTAATATTGAAACAGGTCGCACTGCTGAGGTAGAAGCAGCTATGCGAGAATTATTAACACCGGAGCGGAATACATGACTAAAGAAGAATCAATTAAAAAGTCAATTCTTATTTGGAGTTGGCTTTACGAAAATCCTAAAATAAAAATCGGCAAGGATAGATTCAGGATTTCTGAAAAGATTCATGCGTATATAGCGCTGGGACTTGATGGAGACGATGCTGATTGTCCGTTGTGTGAGTATGTGAATAGCCGTAATAGCACATGTGATTTTTGTCCAGCACATGGATTATGGGGTACAGATAATGCAATGTGCCAGACTGATAGAGATAGCCCTTGGAATAAGTGGCGGCTCAATGGAACTGAGGAAAAGAAGAAGCAATCCGCCGGAGAGATGGTAGAGCTTCTTGGTCATGCGCTTGCCCGTTTGTCAGAAATGTAAAACAAAGATTTACAAATATTAGTGAATCTGGAATAATACACAAATCGGACAACAACAACGAAGGCAAAAGAGGTATCAACCATGTCACCAGAAGTTAAAGCGAAGATCGCAGCAGCGATGAAAGAAATGCAGGAATCAGACGCAAAGCGCAACGCAAAAAATGAAAGCATGAAGCTGCACATGTCGCCAGAAAGAAAGGCTGCAATTGCACGGACTGAGCAAAAGGCCATTGAACTAGCAAAGTTCAATGCGCAGCGCCATGACTACACGTCTTGCGATAGAAAGTTATTCATAAGCAAAATGTAAAAAACCATCTTCCAGTGCAGTTATAAACTGCTGCACTGTGAGAAAGTTTTTAACCACGACGGAGTATATAAAATGCAAGCACTTGCTACAGTAAATTTGAAAAGCATCCCGAATCTTGATGAGGCCAAAGAGGATGTTGTTTCAGTCGGGTCTGAATACTGGACACCAGAAAACGTTGGTGAATCTAAGCGCGGCTTCGTGCTTGGAATCGAAGTACAACGCCATGAACGCCAGAGCGATGACACAAAATCAACTGGTGAAGTTGATATGATCGAATTGCCGTGTGTCGTTTTTGCAGAACAAACCAAGGAAGGTTTTAAGCAGTATTCAAACGGCTCCAAGCGCCTTGTTGCTATGATTAGCGACGGCGTTACTTCAGGTCGCATCAAGTACGGCGAAACCCCGCTACAGATCAAGTATGCAGGTAAGAAGAAAAACAAAACCAATGCGTTCAAATCTGACGCTTGGGATGTTCGCACGCTGATTATCCAAGCCGCTGCATAATGGTTCCTCTAACATCCTTGTCAAGCCTTCCTCTTCTGGGGGAGGCGCTGGAAAGTGAGGAAATCCAAACGAGGGAACATGAATGGCTTAAGCAGCGGCTCGGTAAGTTCACCGGGTCGGAGTTTCACCGCCTGATGTCAGATGGTCGTGTTAATTTTAAGGAAAAAATTACCGTGTCCGGCGCTCGCGGCTCTTACGTTGTTGATATTGACGGAAAGCAGCAAGAGGCAAGTCTATCAGCAACAAAGGCAGCGGCAAACGACTGGATTAAGTCATGGAAGGCGGAAGAGGCAAAGTCTAGGCTTTCTGTTGGAGCTGAATCCTACGTACTGGAAAAAGCTGCTGAAATGCTGGCTAGCATTGACCTTGATGGTTATGTTTCGCCTGCAATGATGTGGGGAAAGGAATACGAAGCAGAAGCCATTCAGTTCTTTGCTGATCGCACCGGGATTAATCCGTACATGACAGGTGATAGCCAAGAGTTAATCCTATCTGCGTGCGGTAACTACGGTGTAACGCCTGATGGACTAATAGGGATGCACTCTGGCCTTGAGGTTAAATGCCCGCAGTACAATACGCACATTAAGTACTTGCTGATGCGCGTCCTTGATGACTTTAAGGAGTTGTGCGCTGATTACTACTGGCAAGTGCAAGGATGCTTGCTTGTAACAGGGCGCGAGGAGTGGGAGTTCATTTCTTACAATCCAACGTTCAAGGACGATGAGCACAAAATGAAACGTTTAGTAATTCCGCGTGTTGAACATGACATTGCAAGGCTTGAAAAGAAAGTTCAGCTTGCTATTGAAATGCGGGATGGTGTTTTAAATTCGTTGAAAACCAACAAATTAAAATAGGTGCAAAAAATGAAAATCCCTAGAATTCCAATGTATATGTACTGCCACATGAGCAGGCCGAAAAGTCATGGAGGTAGCACTTACATTTATCGAAATGACGAACTTGGCCTTAATCGCTGGAGCGACGCTAGCGGCTCAAAGTTTTACATAATGGAAATCTCAGAATCAGACGAATTCACGGATGAAGATCAGGAAATAAAAATCCCTGCGCTTCCTTTAGTTTGGTTTGATACTCCAGAACAGCTTTTCTTGCGATTTCCAGAAATACTTGAAAAAGCAAACGAGTTGTACGCCTCTGGCTAGACGACTTAAGCGCTTGAAACAACAACAAGCCCGGAACTACACCGGGCTTTTTCATGTCCGTTCGTCTTATATGTAAAACTAAGATTTACACCATTCATGTTTTTCGGTAATATCTCCACATGCACAACGCCACGCGCACGCAGCAATCAGGAAGATTGTGACCAGTCGTGACAACGGAAGACTGGGAATGTTGATAGGAACAAGAAGCAGCGCGGCACGAAGTCTTAGCGGAATGTGCGTATTAACCAAAGAGGTATCAAACCATGCAAGATGTAAAACTAGAAGGACGTGCAAAAGTATTTGCAGATATTGTAGAACGTGAGGTGATTAAGGCTGTAGCTGCTGAACGGGCAAGAGTTGAAAAGGTTGCCAAAGCTATGATTGATGAATCAATGATTGAAGTTGAAAATCCTCCAAAAAGCAAGGTTGCTAACCTTGCGAAAAGAACAGGAACCGTTTTTGCCATTGGCATTGCAACGGCTGTAACAACGGTTGCCATACTCCACACTTGGGATGCCGTTGAATCAGGCTGGAACCCGCTAGGTTTTGGCGGAAAGGCTGAAGCTGTTGCTGACACAAAGCAGATCGGAAAAGGCGGAACAGTTGACTCGCCAAAGACAGACTACCGAGAAGAACTGCTTACCAGTGAACAGCGCAATGCGGCGCGTGATGTTGCACAAGGCCGGTCTGCATCTGTTTTGCCAATGTCATCGGTAGTTTCGACGACAATTGCAGCGACTTCAAGTAGTGATTCAAAGCCAGCATCAGCACGAGCAGCACAAGTACGAGAAGAAGCACCAGCGCAAGTTCTAAAGCGCGGAGAAAAGCCAGCGCCAGAACAAGCGAAGGTTTCCACGCATGGCGCAAATAAAGGAAGCCATGCAGGCAGCAAGCAAGCCCAGCAGCAGGCAGCAAAGGCTAGCGACAAGCAAGAACCGCTAGCATGGGATGGCTGGGCAAAGATCGCGCCAGATACGGCAGCAAAGCCAGTTTGGGAAACGGCGTATATCGACAAAGGAGCAGGAACGCTTGCTGAGCGCATCAAGCAAAACAAAAGCGACAAGGGAACCTACGGGTACAAGCCAACAAGCACGGAAGGCCGCAGCCTAGAGTCAGAATATAAGCGTCTTGGTGAGGCGAAGTTTTGCAGAGATCACGCAAAGGAAGCGTCATGGTTTTGTTCTGGAGCAGAAAGCGCAGAAGTTCATATGTACGACAGAGCAACAGTCGTGGCAGGTCGTTAACCATGTGGCGTATATGGACAATGGCAGCGTTCGGCAGCGTCGGAGTTGCCCAGTACCAAGGATTGCCGATTGCTGACGGTTTTGCGCGTGCTGTTCAGAATTCTGCGGTTGCTGTTCAGAAAGACGATGCTGAGTACTTTGAGCGCGGAATACAAAGCGCTGAACGCTTGCTTAGCACGGTGTTCGGCGCTGGTGAGCTTGAGTACAGCCTAATTCCTCCATCAGCCTATGACAGCCCTGTGCCTGATTCTGTCCGGCATGGCGCATCAAGTGAAACGCTGGCTATGTTGGTGCACATCGGAGAATCGCGGCGTAGGGGGTACAACGACTATAACCGTGGCAGTGATAAATGTCGTGGCAGTAACGCGGCAAACATCGCGCTTACCGACATGACATTTGCTCAGATCGCGGCAAAGCAACGCCTTCCGCGCTGTCACCCGCAAAAGTTTCTTGCCGTTGGCAGGTATCAGGACATTGACGTTACCCGTGCTATGCGTGCGCTGAATATCAAGCCGTTCTACCGCTACACCGAGGCAATGCAAGATGCCGTCTTTGCTTATTACCTGACGCAAAGCAAGCAGCCGATGATTGCCCACTACATCCGCACTGGCAAAAACTTGCGCGGCGCTGGTCACGCGATGGCGGCAGAGTGGGCAAGCATACAAAGCCCGCTTAAAGGCCGGGGGCTGTACGACGGAAAAGGCACAAACAAGGCGCACATCAAGGCGCTTCGCGTTGTCGAGGCGCTGCAACGGGCGCGGCTTACTTACATCGCACAACGAAAGGACGGGGCTAATGACCAAGCGGCCTACGCTGTTGCTGTTGGCATAAAGTCATGAATGGGTTGCAATTCGCGGCGCGGTTTTTCTTGGGGCTATGCTGTCGTGATTCAAAAAAGATAAGTTCCCGGCTAAAACAGATAAAAGCCGCCGAACTAAGGAATGAGATATTGAAACAATGCAAGGAGTTAAATAAAAAATGAGCAAGGTTAATTTTGACGCAGTTCAGATCGCTGGTTTTATTGGTGTTACGCCAGCAACAGTATTCAGGATGGTTTTGCGCGGTGATTTTCCGAAAAGCACGGAGAAAAGTTGTAGCGGCGGTTTCATGTGGGGCGCTGATGTTTTCAAGGCGTGGTCTGACAGCAATCCGCACTGGTTCACCAAGGTTTCAGCGGGTGACGTTCAGGCGCTTGAAGCCTGCAAAATACTTGGCGCATCAATGCCAAAGCTGTACCGAATGATTAAAAGCGGTGCTGTTCCTGCCCCGTCACTGGCGCGGCGTGCCGGAGGAAGAGGGATGTACGGCGGGCTTGTGAAGGTCTGGAGGCGTTCGGATATTCAGGGGATTGCAAAAAAAGAAGAGGTGAAACATGCGGCATAATGTAAAGCAGATAATCATATCGTTTGATCGCTGGATGCGTAAACGTGTTTACGGAAACGCGCACGGGGTTCAGGCAGGCGCTTACGACGCAAGGCTACTTGAGCTTGCAGAGGATTACGCAATGGATATTGAAGAGCCTGACATGCACGGGTTTGGTGATTTTGTGCCACGCCCTGAATACAGGCTGTCTCGTTAATCCTATAGAAAGTATTGCGCACAACTATTAAGCACGCATACCGTGAAACAGCAGGCCGGGAACTCCCCGGCTTTTTGTTGTGCGTAAACCTTTGCTATACTTGCTTTAATCTTTTTGGACAGGATAAGACCATGAACCCTATCGACAGCCTGAAAACACAAATCCTATCCGGCGCTGTTCGCCATGCCGTTGGGTGGATTGGCGCGGCGCTGGTTGCCCGTGGCTACATTGGAGGCGTTGACCCTGCAATGGTCGACCAGATCGCTGGCGCTATCATGATGGGCGCATCTTTGGTTTGGTCAGCGCGTGACAAGATCGTTAAGGCTGACGCGGTGAAGAAGGTTGATGTTCCGGCAGAGCCAGAAACGCCGTTTGATACACCAGAGGCAGAACCAGCGGCTGAGTTCAGCAAGGGATTCTTCTTGTCAGAACGAAGCAAGGCAAACCTTGATGACGTTCATCCATCGCTTGTGAGGGTAATCACCGCTGCAATTGTCGCATCACCGGAAGACTTCACGGTGATCGAAGGGAAGCGCACAAGAGAACGCCAGCTTGAGCTTTACAACGCAGTTCCACGGCGAACATGGACGCTGAACAGCTTGCATCTCGAACAGCCTGATGGTTTTGGGCACGCCGTAGACTTGGCAATCATCGAAAACGGAAAGGTTGTTGATGATTTATCACGGTACGAAGCAATAAACGCCCATATCCAGCAAATAGCATTCAAGCTAGGAGTTGGTGGAATTGAGTGGGGCGGAGACTGGAAGCAGCGCGACGGCCTGCACTGGCAGATAAAGACGGGGGCGGGTAATGCTAAGTAAAACACTAAAAGCGCTTGGGCTTGCCCTGTTCCTATTCGGAATATCTTTGCAGTCAAAGGCCGCATGGAACCAGCAACAAGAATGTAGCGGTGGTCATGATGTTGCTTGGCTTGTTCTTGTTGCTGTTTGCGCTTCTGTGCTGGTTGTTTCTGCATCAATTGCAGCTATCGTCTTCATGCGCCATGTGTCGCACCGTGACTACATTGCACGCAAGCGTAACCATCCGCGATAAAACGGCAATGCCCAACAACTACATAAAAAACAGGGGATTTGCGCTTATGCAGCACAATAACGGTTTTAGCATCGTGGGCGCGTTCCTTTCTGGTTTCGGGTCTATCGTTGTCTATTTTGAGCAAAACACCGGGTTTATTCTGGCGATTGTTGGCGTCCTGTCTTGGGTGTCCGGGGTGTATTTCCAGCGGCGCAAGGACAGGCGAGACCATGAGCGGCATGAGATGGAGCGAGCAGAACACCGACATCGCATAAAATTGCTTGAGCTTGGGCAGTACGTGGAAAGAGGGAATAATGATGGCGACGGCGAGGGATAAGACAAGCGCCATGATTGACGGTGTGCTTGATGTGTTTTATCGGATTGTGCTTGATGACAATGCCCCTGCAAGCGCCCGTGTATCTGCCGGGAGGGAAATCCTTGACAGGGCAGAGGGAAGGCCAAGGCAAACCGTTGAGGCAACAGTAAAGGACGAGCGCCAAAGCAAATACGGTGAAATAGCGCGTAAAATCAGGTTAGAGCAATTGGAGTTATTGCCTAAAAGCGGAACAGATGAATTATGAAGATATGGAACACTTGCAGGGCGACTTCCAAGCCTATGTAAAGTACATTTTTCACGCGACAAAGGGGCGTGAATTCCGCTGGAACGAACATCACACGGTAATTTGTAACGCGCTAATGCGGGCATTTGCTGGAATATCGCCACGCCTGATACTGAACTTGCCACCGCGCTTTTCAAAGACCGAACTCGCCGTTGTAAGCTTTGCTTCTTGGGCGCTTGGGATAAGCCCGGATGCTGAATTTATCCATGCCTCATACAGTTCTGTGCTTGCGGCAAACAACTCGTACAACATCCGCTCAGTGATGCAGCACGAAGCATACAGGGAGGTTTTCCCAGATTCGCAGTTACAGGACGACAGCAAGGCTAGGCACTGGTGGAAAACAGCAAATGGAGGTGTTTTTTACGCTACCGGGGCGGAGGGTACTATTACCGGGTTTGGTGCTGGGAAGGTAAACGCTGACGGCTTTGGCGGTGCGCTACTGATTGATGACCCGCACAAGGCGCTTGAAGCAAAGCGTAGCGAGGCTAGCAGGAAGGCGGTAATAGATTGGTTCCAAGGAACAGTAGAAACGCGGCTTAACTCCCAAGAGACGCCGATAATCCTGATTATGCAACGGCTGCATGAAGAGGATTTGAGCGGGTGGCTACTTGGTGGAGGAAATGGCGAGCGCTGGGAGCATGTGAGCTTGCCAGCGATAAAGCCTGACGGTTCCGCGCTATGGCCTGCAAAGCTTGGCATTTCAGAATTGCATAGGATGCAGGCCAGCAAACCCTATGATTTTGCAGGACAGTACATGCAGCGCCCGGTTCCGATTGGCGGCGGCATGGTCAAGGATGCGTGGTTTTCTGACCGTTACAAGATGATTCCGCCGCGCGTCATCCGTGTTGTACAGTCGTGGGACTCTGCCCAGAAGGATAAAAAGGAGCGCAACGACCCGTCAGTATGCACAACGTGGGCAGAGTGCGCAGACGGGTACTACCTGCTTGACGTGTACCGTGATTGGCTTGAGTACCCGGCATTAGAGCGGGCGGTGAAAGATCAGGCTGCAAAGCACAAGCCTAACGCGGTACTTGTCGAAGATAAGAGCACAGGGCAAAGCATAATCCAGCAAGCGCGGGCAGGAAGCCTTGGAAATATCCCGGTAATCGGAATTGAGCCAAAAGGCGACAAGATAGACCGCCTTGAGCGATGCACCGGGCTTATGGAATCTGGGCGCGTGCGGCTTCCAGAATCGGCACAATGGATTTCAGACTACACCAGCGAATTAACAACCTTCCCGATGGCTGTACATGATGACCAAGTTGACAGCACCAGCCAAGCGCTTAACTGGATGCGTGACAACTCTGGGCGGGCGTATGCATCATCTGGGCATCGTCGGTATTAATCTGTAAACTAAAGCATATTCTCCACATAAAAGAAAATCACCCATGAAATTGATACCAAGACCATTCAAGCTGCTACCTGATAAGTGGAGAATTTTCAACTTGGGCGGGAAGTCTGAACAGAAGCCAGATCGGGCAAGTCCGGCAGGTGGAAACCTTGCGGAAGATTACAGCGTTGACGGAATTATCAGGTGGTTTGAGCGTTTCAAGTATGTTGACGAGGTTCTTGCAAAGGCCGGGTTATCCGTTGATGACCTTGAAAAGTTGCTTGACGATGATGAAATAGCTAGCGCATGGGAAAAGCGCACGCTGGCAGTTGAGCAGCGACCATGGAGCATTTCAGACCCAGAATCGGAAATTTCAATATTCGTATGGAGCCAACTAAAGCCACATTATGCGGCGCTTGCAGGTGAGTTCCTTCGATCGGTTTTGTATGGCCTGTCATGCCCTCAGATCACATACAAGCAAGTCGGAAAGCAATGGCACATCAGCCACTACACACCGAACGTTACCCGCTCTTTTTCGGTTGATAGCTCAGGTGCTGTTTACGTGTACATCAACGGGCAGGAAGTCGGTATCAACCAAAACGACACACTACGCCTAAAATTTTTCCCTGTACTCCACCGGCGCACGGCAAAAAAACCCGCTGGCACTGCGCTGCTTTCCAGTCTTTACTGGGTTGCCCTGCTGCGGACAAACACATGGGAGTTTTGGGCGCGGTTCCTTGAGCGCTTTGGCTCCCCGCTATTGCTCGGGAAGGCCGCACTTGGAACAACCAGCGACGGGAGAAGTTCTATTGATGCAATGGCGGACATGCTTGCCGGAGCTGTTAATTCAGGCGTTGCTGTTATTGGAAATGACGAGGACGTTACCGCTATAGGCAGCACTGGAAATGGTGAGGCTTTCAACTCAGCACAGGACAAAATAAACGAGCGCATACAGCGGCGAATCCTTGGGCAGACGCTCACCAGCGGAACCCAAGGCGTAGGAAGTCAGGCGCTTGGAACCGTGCACAACGATGTGAGAAACGAAATCGTTGCATCTGACGTGTCGCTTATCCTTCCAGCGCTGCAATCACTTGTCAATGCACTGGTGGAGATCAACTACCCCGGCAAAGAGCCGCCAACGATTAGTATTGAAACTGGCGCATCACTCAGCAAAGACAGGGCAGACCGCGATAAGTTGCTATACGACACCGGGGTTAGGTTCACCAAGGATTACTACATACGGGCTTACGACCTTGAGGCAGAAGACATTGAGCAAGTCACAGAAAACACCAGCGGCGCGGCGTCGGCAATGCTACAGGCTGATAAAGGCCGGACGCTGGCAGCAACTCAAGGCTTTAAGCTGTCAGCCGGACAACAAGAAAAAATTGTCCAAGGACAGCAAGAGCTTGACCGACTAGCGGACGAAGCAATAAAGGCTGCTGGATCACCAGTTGATTACGAAGCACTGAAAGCCGTTGTTCTGTCGGCAAAGAACCCTGACGATCTAGCGGAAAAACTAGCTGGTTGGTACGAAACAACACACCCTGAAACGCGCTATGTTGATGCACTCGGGGCGCTGATGTTTGCGGCTGATATTCACGGGTACGAAGTTGCAGAAGAGGGCGCAAGCGATGAATAACCAGCAACAGGAGACGCAGGTAGTGCCAGTAACAAACAAAACGGCGGTTGCCTTCGGGTTCCTGTTCCTGTTCATGAATCGCTTTTCGTGGTGGTTTGGTACGGTGTTCGGTGCTATCTCTGCAATTAAGGTATCAGGGTTACTTCCGGGGTTATTCCAATGAGCGTTGCTGATTTGCTGGATAGCCTTCCACGGCGCAAAGTAAAGCTGCCGGAAGACTACTATGACACGCGAGCAACGGCGGCGCGTGACTTGGCCTTTACGGTGTCTGGCGTGCACCAGCTTGATGCTGTACAGGCCGTGCTTGATAGTCTTGATGCCAATATCAAGGCCGGTGGCTCGTTCAAGGACTGGAAAAAGCAGATTTCCGAAACTGGCGAAATGGCAACTTTCCCTGAACACCGCAAAGAACTGGTATTCAGGAACCACGCGCAAACGGCATACGCCCACGGAAAGTGCAAAAACTTTGAAGACCGCAAGGATACCCGGCCTTACCTGATGTATTCGGCTGTTGGAGACAGCAGGACACGACCAGCACACCAGCGTCTTGACGGGGTTATTCGTCCGGTTGGTGATGCGTTCTGGCGCGAGAATATGCCACCTAACGGGCACAATTGCATTCTCCCCGGAAATAAAATACAGGGAGAATTTGAGATAGGTCTAAAATCCTTCTATTCTGGAAAAGCCGTAAAGATTTTTGCTTCTAGCGGAAGAACGCTTACCGTCACGGCGAATCACCCCGTATTGACCGGGCGCGGATGGATTGCGGCGAAGGAGGTCAAGGCAGGCGACAAGCTTCTCAGTTACAGCGGGATAGTTGATTCCTGCACGCTCCCCGTCGTAAATAATGATAACCCTCCATCCTTTGTTGAGGATGTTTTCAAGTCTCTCAGTCGTTATGCTTTTGGAACTTGCGATAGGTCTTCTTTCGAGTTCCACGGCGACGCGAATCTCAGGAAAGGCGAAATCTACGTTGCTGGATTCAATAGCGTACTGATGGATGGGTTTAAGCCCTGCAATAGTCATGGCATTAAGCAACTGGTATTCGTGCTTACTAATACTATGAGCATTATTCGTTCCAGAATAATTCATAACAGTATTAGCCTTTCTTTTCTTAACGTCCGCGCTATTTATCGGAAGTTGCAATCCGTTTTTGGAAAGTATCCGCTTAACCTCGCCAGTGCTACATCCACATTTGTTGGCAATGCTTGTGCTTCCTCCGTTGGATGGATTTGCGTACATGCCGATAATAACAGACTCCCTTTCAGAGTCCCGCGCATCTGCCGCCTTCCATGCAGCCGAACACTGCCGTTCAACGCCGCCTTCTCTCTTCTTAATTTCATACCACTTAATGGTTTCAGACTCGCTTTGAGTCCTTCTTTTAACTCCATTCGCTCTTATTATTCTGGCTATGGTACTTCTGCTCTTTCCTGTTCTTTTGGCTATAGAGTTCTCGCTTTCGCCAGAAATATAGGCATCAGCTATGGAAATATCATCGCTAGAGTTTGCTGCTTTTTTAGGGAGGATTCTGTTTCTAGTGGAAACGCCAGCATCCCTAAGGAGTCGCCTGAACAAACAATCACTGATTCCATTCTCGCTAAGCAGTTTTCCGACGGGGTAGCCGGAAACGTATTTATTGATTATGCTATCGGAGTTATTGACTTCTCTTATAGTGGGCATGTTTATGATTTCCAAAGTAAAAACGGCATTCTGTGCGTAAACGGAATTATAACACATAATTGCAGGTGTAGTGTAATTAGCCTTACAGAAAAGCAGGCAAAAGCGCGTGGAGGAGTGACAGAAAACCCTGAAAACGGGGCTGATGCAGGGTGGACTTATTCGCCATGTGCGGACAGAACCAAGGGCGAAGAGCAAGCAATCCAGCGCAAGGCCGAAACCTATCACCAGAAGTTGCTCAAATTTTTCGATGGACTGCTTGCCGGGCTTGCTGCTGTTCGTGCTATGTTCGGACAGTAACAAAAAAGCCGGGATTTCCCCGGCTTTCTTTCGTCACCCTCCAACAATGACGCTTGTTTTCTTTCCCGAATAAACGGTAACGTTCCTTGTCACTCCGTTAATAACAATCCTGTAGTTGCCCGGTTCGGCACTGAATGCCCCACTATGTTCGGTTTTGCACTGGACATTGCCGGATTCACTATACAGGCACACTTCGACTGGCTTGAGCGCAGGGCTTGAACCAATAACCAGCGCATAAAGGATTACCCCATGCATTATTTGCACTCCGTAGGGTTGCAGTGAACAACCTCTTTAATGCCATTCACGCCCAAGGTAAACACGTACTCACCTTGGCGGCGCGAATCGACGGCACAGGTAAAATCGGCGTTTTTATCGTAACCGCGCTTTACAAGCTCTTGACGAAGGTCGAGTTCATAAACGCCACATTTCCCGGTAATATCTTCTGCATGTGCCTTTGATGCTACGGCAAAGTAAGCAACCAGCAGAGCGACGATAATAATAGTGTAACCAGCCTTGCGATTTGCTGATTTTTCAATTTTATTTGCTTGATTTTCCATTTTAGATACCTCTTTGATTAGTGATTTAGTTAGTGGGTTATTCCCGTTCCGCACACTTCCTAAAATGTGCGGTTAGGATTAACTCAAATCTTTGTTGCTTTTCCGTTTTCTACTTTCAATTTCAAAAGCATTTCAAAAATATCTGTTTTCTTGTCTGTAACAAAATCCTGACAAGTATTATCAGGTTCGCAGTGCACCTCATGCTTGTAATTTGCAGCAGGGTACAGCGTAAGCGCGTATGCAAGAGCTATTGCGTTCATTGTTGCCTCAGATCGGGTAGCAGACAGGACGACCAACAACGAATTCACAGGTAATGAAAGCCTTATCTCCGTCATTCATTGTTACCTTGCAAGTTGTTTTATCTTCGCTACCCTCAAGGCGTGATGCGCTGCATGAAACTTCCTTGATGTTCTTGCCGCCGTAGAATTCTGCTGCAATTGCAAGAGCGCGTTCTTTGATCTTTTCGGCGCTGCTTTCTGCATGTGCTGTCGAAGAGCCAAAAGCTACGGCGAAGATTGCGATTGCAGCAGCAATGGCAAGTGCGTAATGAGCTAGTTTATTCATGGCTTGATACCTCTTTGTAACCACGGTGTTTTAAACCGTGGCTGTTTTGTTGTTGGTTATTGGTTGCACTGGCCTTTTACGGTAACACGGCTTTTGTAAGTAGCCATGCTATTAGGAGCTTCATATGAAACATCAGTTTCAACATAACCGGGTTTTGATGGAGTTGTATTACTAATTTCAACTATTACGATTTTTGAAGTAGGAACACGGTGCTTTGCCGCAAGCGCTGTTTTAATGCTGTTACCGTCTGCCTTGCATTCTCCGGCATGTGCTGAACCAGTGCTTGCCAATACTGCAAGGCCGAAAAGAGCGAATAAGAAAGTTGCTGTAAATTTCATGGCTTGATACCTCTTTGTGAACGTTAGTTGTTTTGGCTTCGTGCCGTGTTTGTCGTCCTGATGTGGTGTATTATTCACGAAAGCCGATAACGTGTAAATCTTTGTTTTACACAACCAGACAAAAGGTATTATCAAGAAATGCGCACAATGCTATAATTGCATTTTAATCAATAGGTTATCGAAATGTGCGAGACAGAAAAACAGATGTTCAAGCCGGGTGATGTCGTTTTTACTTGGTACTCCACCAGCAAGCGCAAGATGGTTGTGACAAAGCACAGAATTACCACTGTGGCGGCAAGCCATAGGCGTACAAACCATTATCACCTTCCAGATTATTGCGGTCAGTCTCCGTATGGCTACACCATCAATCCGCCGTTCTCTAAGGATGGTGGCTGGATAGATCAGGCGTGGTTTTCATCAAGCCAGCAAGAGGCAAAAGGCGCTGCACTGGCCTTAATGGATAAATAGGTTTTACATAGAATAGAGTATTGTCATACACTACCAGCACAAGACAACACAAGAGGTACTATCACATGAAATTTCCAGAAGTAAGAAAAGCACTTGAAATAATTTCCGGCATAAACGGTCGCGGCTCCATCGTTGAGGCATCGAAGCGGCTAAATGTGTCCGGGGCAACAACCAAGCGGTGGACTTGCTACGGCCTCCCGCGTGAATGCGTTGTTGATGTTTGGATTGCAACCGGGAAGAAGATCAGCATAGAGAGGCTTGCGACTGAAGCGGTGTAGGGTTTCAGGCAAAAAAAACGCCCGATACGGCTGGAACCGTTCGGGCTAATTTGAATAACGTATAGGAGATAATATTACCATGATGAACAGAAATTCTTCAAACCTTTTGATAAACGAAAACCCACTTATTGTACTGCCTTCGCTTGCTGTCCGCGTTGGGCTAAACGAGGCACTGATATTGCAACAGGTTCACTACTGGATTGGGAACCCAAAGGCAGGGATTGTAATGGATGGGAGGAAGTGGGTGTGGAATACGATAGCCGAATGGAGTGAGCAATTCCCGTTCTGGGGTGAAAGGACAATCAGAAGAGCTATCAAGTCAGCGACAGATCAGGGGTTCCTGCTGATTGGTCACTATTCAAAAAACAAAGCAGACCGCACAAATTACTACAGCATAAATTATGAAAAACTTAACAATCAAGATGCTAAGTCATTGATTAATAACATTCGGTCAAGTTGTCCAGACCATGAGGACAAAATGGCCTCACCAACAGGACAAAATGGCCTCACCATAAGGCCAAATTGTCCTCATGTATATACAGAGACTTCTTCCAGAGATTACACAGAGACTACGGCAGAGATTTGGGGAGCGCCCGCCGAAAACCAGCAACAAGAGCCACAACAGCAGGCGCAGGCGCAACCAGAAAAACAGCCTGCTACGCAGACTGCCCCGGTTTTGGATGGTGAGGTTATCAGTTTTGCAAAACATCGCGGAACGGAAGGCGGAAAGCACGCAAGCAATCCTGTCTGGAAAGCCTACGCCCAAGCCTACGCCGCACGCTACGGGAAAGAGCCGCTGGCAACAAAGCGGGCGGTATCGGCAGTCGGCAGACTGGTTGGATTGGTGAATGGTGATGAACAGTTGGCGGCTGACATCGCTGGATTTTACCCAACGCACAACGGCGAGTACTACCTAAAGCGCGGTCATGACATCGCGGTGATGCTGGCGGACGTTGAGAAATTGTACATGGAAATGGAAACCGGGCGGACAATCACCGCAACATCAGCGCGGCAGACCGACCGTAGCGCCGGGAACCTTGGTGCATTGCAGGAAGCACTACGAAGGATTGATAGCGGTGCAGCGTAAACGAACCACGATGACCAAGGCGGCGTTTTCTGGATCGTTGATAAGCCAACGTAGCGGCTACCAGCGCGGAGCTATTCTAGGGCGCTCTGCTGCATTCCACGTATGCTTTACTTCACCAAAAATCGGGGTTATGATTTACTGCATCGAATGTCAGAACGGCAACAGCTAAATGTCAGGCACAATTTTCCTTTCCTCAAGTTTCTCCCTCGCTGACTCCTCTGGTACGGCAGCGGCAGGTTCTAACGAGCCTGCCAATGCTTTTAATGGGGTGGCCTATACTGGCGGGGTTGTTAACCTCTGGGGTGATAGCAGTGTTTTTGATCTGTCTGGAATTGAGTATAACGACAAATTAGCGGCGCTGGTTAATCACGACCCAAACCAGCGGGCAGGCGTTATTGACCAAATCGCGGTTAGCAATCAGATCGCAATCAGCGGGAAATTCCTCACCACTTCGCACGGCTCAACTGTTCAGGCAGAAAGCAAGGAAGGGTTTCCTTGGCAAATGTCAATCGGCGTGCAGCCGCGTAGCTATGAGATTTTGCGCGAAGGCTCCACCATCGTTAATGGTCAGGCGGTAAGTGCCCCGGCATACATCTACCGGAACAACACAATCACAGAAATCAGCTTTGTCCCGGTTGGCGCTGACACAAATACAACTGCATTTGCCCTATCTGGCATCCAAGAAATTAACAAAACGGCGGACAAGTCAAACATGAGCGAACAAGCACCAGATTACGCGGCGCAGACTTCTGCAAAAGATGCTGAAATTACCGCGCTAAAGGCACAACTGCAATCAGCACAAGAAAACGCCCGCAAGCAAGAAATCAAACAGCTTGAGCAAACGGCTGGCATCCAGCTTTCAGAAACAGAAAAAGCGTTCCTACTGCCGCTGAATGCCGAACAGTTTGCAACATCCGTGCAACTCATGAGCAAGGCAGCAGCCAAGCCAAACACAGATGGGCTAAGCAAAGATTTTAAACTTGATGGCGGCGCATCTGGTAAATCACAGTTAAGCGCCGGGCAGTCACTTATCGAAAAAGCAAAAGGGGCTAAATAATGGCTACCATCGAAATGACAGATAAACGGCTTAGTGAAGTCGTCCGCTATGAAGAGCCAGTTTCCCTTTATTCGCGTGATTATGGGAAGGCCGCTACTGAAATAAAAGTTGGCGACCTGCTAAAGATCGCTGCAAACGGTGATGTATCAGTTATCGCGGCAGCAGACACCCCTAGCGCCGTGGCAATCTACCAAGCTGAAAGCGACAACGCAGTAACCTACATTGCGCGTCATGCAATCGTGAATTCGGCTGGCATTAACTACCCGGATGGTTCAACGGCTGACCAGAAAAAGGCAATGATTGCAGGGCTTAAGGCGGCTGGCATCCTTGTTCGTGACTGATGCAAGACAACAAATACGACATCGAAGTAACTGCAACTGACAATGCCGGAAATTCAACAACACAGGAAATTACCGTAACAGTTACGGACATTTGGGAAGGCAATTATATGTTTGAAACAAATCCATTTAGCCCGTATTCGGCGCATGAAATCAGCACGGCGATTAACATCATGCCAGTGCGTTACGGTTATCTCACCAAATCCGGCCTGTTCCGCAATAAAGGACTGACGGGGCGCGTTGCAATTGTTGAAGAAAATGAAGGGACGTTCCGCATTTCAGAGGCAAAGCCAGTAGGTTCTCAGGGTCAGGCTGTTGAAGGCTCAAATCGCCGTATTCGCACGTTTGCGGTTCCTCACTTCCCGCATGATGATCACATTGCCCCGGCTGACGTTGAAGGCTTGCGCCGCTTCGGTGGCAACACCCAAGAATCAGTTACAGAATACCTGAACGAGCGTTTGCAGCAACACCGAACTAAGCACGAAATTACCCTTGAATACCTCATGATAGGGGCACTTAAGGGGCAAGTAATGGATGGCGGAGGAAGAGTTGTTGCTGATCTCTGGGCAGAGTACGGCGTAGCAGCACAAACAATGAACTTCGTGCTTAACAACTCGGCTACCAAGGTGCGTACAAAGGCCGTTGAGCTTTCCCGAAAAATTGAGGACGCCCTGATGGGTGACACTAAAAGCGGTATCGAGGTTCTATGTTCGCCAGAATTCTTTGATGCACTGATTGAACACGGGTCTGTGCACGCGGCATACACAGCAACCGCAAGCGCTCCCGGAATGATCGCAGAAGACTTGCGCAATGTAGGATTCAAGTTCGGCGGCGTGACGTTCAAAGAGTACCGGGCATCAGCACCGAACGCGGCTGGCGCTCAAACTAAATTCATCGAAGCAGGAAAAGCCCGCGCTTACCCGCTTGGCACAATGGATACGTTCAACCTGTACGCTGCACCGGCAGACTTCAACGAAACCATTGGCACACTGGGGCAACTGTATTACGGCAAGGTCGAGCCAGCAAAGTTCAATCGCGGCTACGACCTGCATAGCCAGTTTAACCCGCTTCCAATCTGCTTGCGTCCTAAATCCCTGTTTGAGTTGAGCGTGCAATGATTCCAGTACTTAAAAACCAAGTTGTTGCGACAGATCAGGGTATAGGCGACTACTTAGGAACTGGCACGTCAATCAGTAATGATGGAACTGTGCTTGTGGTTGGCGCTCAGTTCTGGGAGGGGGCAACATCAAACCAAGGTGGCGTTTACACGCTTGATAAGGTTAGCGGATCATGGGTTCAGCGCGGTTCTGTTTTGACGGCAGCAGACCCGTCTACAAATGCAGGATTTGGCATTAACGTTTCCATCAGTGGAAACGGGCTTGTTCTTGCTGTTGGCGCGAAGTATTGGGCCACTGATACATCATCGGCGAAAGGCGGCGTGTACATTTTTGACAAGTCAGGGACATCATGGGTTCAGCGCGGGGCTATCCTTACGGCATCTGATGCGGCATCTGGTGATACTTTTGGCGCTGCCATTGCACTCAGTTATGACGGAGCGGTGCTTGCGGTTGGTGCTTCGTTCTGGGAAGGAACGGTAACTGACCAGGGCGGCGTTTATACATTTGACCGCTCAGGTAGCACATGGGTTCAGCGCGGTTCCGTGCTAGTAAGCCCAAATGCAGCAACAGGCACAAATGACCAGTTTGGTGCTGGACTTGGCATTAGCTCTGACGGAAATGTACTTGTTGTTGGCGCTGCTTACAGAGATGGCACTTATTCAAATCAAGGAAGCGTTTACACGTTTGATCGCTCAGGTAGCGCATGGGTTCAGCGCGGTTCTGTGCTTTTGCCGCCAGACTTGGCGGCTAGTATGATTTTTGGTCTTGGCGTTTCAATCAGCCCGGATGGTCTTACGCTGGCGGCATCTTCAAGGGGATACACAGGCACGGCAAGCGCACAAGGGTGCGCATACATATTTGGTAAGTCAGGGGCATCATGGGTGCAGCGAGGAAGCCGCATAATTTCTCCATCACCATCTTCAAATGGGTGGTTTGGATACTCATTGGCGCTTTCTGGCGTTAAAACGCTAGCAATTGCATCACCGAAGCCATCAGCAACCGGGATTATTGAAGAGTTCCTTCTGAACTACGAGCCAGTCTATGCCGGGCAGATCACGCTATCAGCACCAGAAAATCAAACATCAGCCGGTACGGCGGTATTCAGCGACCCTGAGGGAGACGCAATGACATACGCACTGTCTGGCGCTGACGCAGATAAATTCAATATTTCAACTAACGGGGCTTTGACGTTCAAGGCCGCGCCAGACTACGAATCACCAACAGACCAAGGTTAAACAATGGCAGCTTTAGACAACTCATACGCCGTAACGGTAACGGCAACAGACAGCGCTGGTAATGCCACGCAACAGGCGGTAACGGTAGCGGTAACGAGCGTGAACGAAAGCCCGTTATTCACTAGTTCTGCTTCTTTTTCGGCGGCTGAAAATGGCACAAGTGTAGGCACTGTTGTTGCTACTGACCCGGATGGCGGCGCTATCAGCTATAGCATTGTCGGCGGCACTGACGCGGCTAAGTTTGCAATTAGCGCCGCTGGTGGTGTGCTTACGTTTGTTTCCGCCCAAAACTACGAAGCGCCGGGCGACGCAGATGCAAACGGCATCTATGCAGTAACGGTGCGGGCATCGGATGGCGCTAACACCACCGATCAGGCTATCTCAGTAACGCTGACAAACGTCAACGAATCGCCTGTTATTGGCGCTGGCGCATCACAAAGCATAGCGGAAGGCGGCACGGCTGTAGCCAACATTGCGGCGGCAGACCCAGAAGGCGCTGGAATGACATACGCGATTACTGGCGGGGCTGATGCTGCCAAGTTCGCCATTGATGCAGGCGGCAACCTATCGTTCCTCGTGTCTCCTAACTACGAATCGCCGTCTGATTCTGACGGAAACAACGTGTACCAAGTCACGGTTTCGGCATCTGATGGCACTAACACCAGCGTCAAGGCGATGGCTATTACTGTCACCAATACCAACGAAGCCCCAGATATTACCAGTGGCGGCGAGTTCAGTATGTCAGAAGGTGGCACTGCCGTTGGCACTGTTACCGCAGTAGACCCTGAGGGTGATGCAATCACCTTTACCATCTCTGGCGGCGCTGACGCGGCTAAGTTCGACATCAACCCAACTACCGGGGCTATCTCGTTCAAAGTTGCACCTGACTTTGAAAACCCAACTGATGCATAAGCCATGGCAGGCGATAACGCATATGAACTAATTGTAACCGCCTCGGATTCGTCCGGGGCAGAGACAAGCCAGCAAATCATTGTAACCGTAACTAACACAAAGGAGCCTACTGAAATGGCTGAATCTACCGTAATTGACACCGCTGCGGTGTCCAACGCACTCGTTAACGATCTTACCTTGGACAGCATGGCAAGCGTTGTAACTGCACTGGCGACGGCTGCAAACAACGCTGACGTTGCAAATAAGGCTGAACTGCAAAACCAGATCACAACCCTGCAAACAGAAATGGACGCCGTTCAATTGGCGGCTGAACGTCTGGAAAACTATGAACTTGGTCAAGTCGAAGCAATCCTGCAACAACTGGTATCAAGCGACGGCTTCCAGTCTTTGCTGCAATCCGCAACCGTCATGGTTAATGGCTCTGCAATGACGCTTGAAAGCGTTCTGAACAGCGTTATCAATGCGCCTAAGGTTGCCTCTTGGGACTTCACCCGCGACACCGCAGGTATGATCACTGGTGTAATGGCTAACCTGACGGACAGTTCGGTTGCCAACATGACCGTTGCAAAAACAACTGTCGATGCTGGCCTTCCTACCGAATTCGACCGCTATACCTTCTCCCAAGCTGATTGGGCTGGCAAAGGTTTTGCAGGTCAATTCGACGTTGAGCTGATCGCTAAGGACATCGACTTTGGCGGTGTGTTTGGCTTGGGTTCCATCGGCTTTGGCGTTGACATCAAAAAACAGGGCAACTTGGTGTTTGCAATCAACGGTACTGCTGCTGGCGCTGCTGCAACTGTTGTTGTACCAGACGCAAACGCAGACGGCGTTATCGGCAATCCGTAACCCATCTTGATGGCTATGTTTCCCCGGCTAAATGCTGGGGAGACCAAAGGGAAGCATGAAAATACGAACTCAACATTTAGGCCGGATTGCATTTGATGCAGACGTTATAAGCCAAGAACCGGAAGAAATAGCGGGATTCTTTGCCGCAATCAGGTTTTTGCCTTATGCCGTTGAACCGATTATCCAGAACGGAACCGTGGACTACATGGGTTATTCACCGGAATTTTCCGAAATACCCGTAGGTGGCCTTGTCCCAAGATACTCGGCAAATACAAAGGCCGGAACGGTTGCAAAAGAGGGGCTTAACTTCACCAAGGTGGTGAAAAATGCCTAACTTCATTGATACGTCTGCTGTTGCAGCGGCGCTTGATGACAATGCGGATGCCATTGCATTACGCGAGGCAATACTTACGCTTGCTCAGGCAATGCAGGGCAGTCATGACGCGCTTGCTGACCAGCTTCAAACACTGCAAACACTTGTCCCCGGCGCTGATGGGATTGCCGGGGTAATCCGCGAAATTGAAACGGCGCTAGGTCTGCGTGACGATCAGGCCAGCGGTATCAGTTATTGCACCCCGGTTGGGATGTTGCGCTACGGTGCTGCTGAACTTGCCCAACGAAGCGTAAACGCTGACGAAACGATGGTTAGCCCTGATCTGTTGCGCAGGTACATTACTGGCGCTGATATGTCAGGCGATGGTGCACAGGACGTTGAAAATGCCATCCTCTCTTATTGGAGCATTGCCCAAGCATTAGGAGAATCAACGCGGGAAATTGACCGTTACCTTTGCTCGGTGGCAACCGTGCCGCTGGTAACTGTTCCAATGGAAATACGTGATATTTGCTGCCGCATAGCACGCTACAGGCTTGCCCGTTATGAGACTGGCAAGGAAGATGAAAGCCGCGTGTACCGTGACTATAGGCTTGATATTGCATATTTGCGCGATGTGTCAACTGGAAAAGCGGCGGTTAATGGATTGAACAATACCTCAGCGGGTAATTCCGCCTTCCGTGGTTACGCTGTCATCGCGCCCACGGCTATTTATAACAAGGGTTTGCGTGGCTGAAATCCGCGTAACAATTCCCAACATTCCCGGAATATCCGAACGCGATATACAGGGGATTTTGGAAGAAGGTGGAGACGCAATAATAAATGTTGCACGACTATCTTTCGTTGATGCCTCAACGCCAACTGGAGAAAAGTGGCCTGCACTTTCAGAGGTTACGATAAAGCGGCGCAGGAATGGCAGTGATAAGCCATTGCGTGATACCGGGGTGTTAATGAATAGCCTGCAATCTTTTGTGCAGGGAAACACTGCGCACATCGGTAGCCACTTGATTTACAGCAATATCCACAACTACGGCGGAATGGCTGGAAGAGGAAGGAAGGTGAAAATTCCGCAACGTCGGTATATGCCAGACCCTGATAATTTGCCGAATGATCTGACTGAGGAACTTCAAGAAATAAGCGTTAGGCGGTTAATGTCTGCATTCGGCGGCGCGGCGCAAAGGGGTTGACGTGATAGCAGAAATTGAGCTTGAAATAGTAGAAAAACTAAAGGCTAAAATGGGCGCTGTCCATGTTGAGGCTTTTCCAGATAGCCCAAAAGATTACAACCTGATGCACAATAATGGTGCGGTTCTTGTGGCATATAAGGGTAGGGTAGTTGAAGAGGTTACAGATTGCGGGCTTGAATCGAATGAGCTTGAATTTGTTGTTTCGTTCCTGTTCCGCAACCTTCGCAAGCGTGATGCGCATCAGGGCGTATATGGCGCTCTTGAGATTGCTCAGGCATCGCTAAAGGGATTTGCAAAGCTACATTCTGAAAAGTTCACAGATTTTAATAACGGGGTCTGGGAGTATGCCCAGCTCTACCGCGTAAACAAGATAGGGTAAACCATCATGGCAATTGTCAAGCTATCGGAAAAAAACAAGGTTCTCCATTTCCAGAGAGAGGTTACGGAAGGGACTGAAGTAGCCCAAACAGCGACCAGCGTAATCCTTACGCAAAACCTGCAAGCTACCATTGGCGAGGGCGACACGCAGACCGACGAATACGACGGCACGGCAGGCCGGGATAACCCAGTATCAACGGGCAATATGCGCAACTCGTTTGCCTTTGATATGCCAGTTACGCTTTCCGGTACGGCTGGCACTGCCCCGGCACTCGGAGCTGTCCTGCAAGCGTGCGGGTTCAAGGAAACCATCACCGCCGCAACAAGTGTGAAGTACACGCCAGAGGCTCTTGGCGCAATCAAGTCAGGGTCAGTAACAATGCGCCGTGACCTCGGCACAGGATTTGACCTCTGGTACAAGACAAAGGCGGCGAAGGGTATCCTTGGCATTGAAATCAAGGCAGGCCAGCGCCCTAAGTTCAAAGTTTCCAACCTTGTTGGCGACTATATTGAGCCGTTGCGCTCTGCAAACGGCACAATCAGTCCGACCAACTACGGTACACAGAAGACGCTTGTTTGCGACACGGCAAGCCCTGATTCCGTTGTAACTGCAACCCTGAACGGCAAGGCTCTTTGCTTGGATTCTTTCTCTTGCCAGAACCTTAGTGGCCTTGACTTGCAGCGCTTCACGTCCATGTGTACTGGGTTTACCGTGGCTAATCCAGCAACGCCAGAAGCAACCATGACGGCGGTAATGCCTGACTGGTCAGCAGACTTCAACCCATTCCAGTACGGGCGCACTGACGGCGCTGTAAAGCGGTATGCACTGGTTATCGACTTGGGCACTGTTGCGGGCAAAAAGGTAAGGCTTGAAGTGGCAGAGTGCCAACCAGTAAACCCCAAAGAATCGTCACTTACTGGCGGTGTACTTGGCTTTGAAATGGGCTTGCGGTTGCTTTCTGATGTTCAAATCACATTCAGCTAATGACGACCTTCAATGGTTCCGGGTGTACTGGCAAGCTGGTCAGTACACCCATGCCGGTGAATGGATTAACGGCGGCGGTAGCGGTTCTATGGTCATCTTCGCGCAGAACCAAGCGCAGGCACGCGGGTTTTTCCAAGAGCGTGCAAGCGGGCGGAGGATTACTTCATGTGACCAATTCACCCCGAAACCCGGAATAATTTGCAGCTAGATTTTAAACACAAAAGAGGTATTTACCATGACAGCACCAATCCTTCGTGGCAAAAAAGCAGAAATAAAATTGCCAGTGGTTGCAGAGTTCCCAGACTGCGTTGACAAATTCACGGCTGTTTTCAAGCGCGGCAATAAAGAAGCATTCAGGGAGTGCATGGAAAAACGCAATGAATGGACAATTTCCGATGCACTTGAAGAGTGGCTTATTCGTGTCGAAGACTTGACCGACGAAAATGATAATCCTGTGACAATGGACAAGGCTGAAATACTTCCCGTCATTATTTCAGACGTTACCTACTCGCAGGCCACAATGTCCGCGTGCTGGGATGCAATCGGGAACCACAAGCTACAAGAGCAGCAACGCTTGGGAAACTAACCCATGCCGGGTATCTTTGGGCTGGCGGTGGTGATCCAGATATAGTTGATAGCGAGGCAATTGCAGAATTGCGTAGCCTTGGCCTTAATGAAGAAGCAGACGCCCTATCAGGTGAAATAGGGAAGTCCGAATACTACATCTGGCCTGAAAATTGGTCGGCATGGGAGTTTTTCAACGAACTGTCAGACCAATGGCTTTTTGCTCCAATGGGCGGTGCAATTGGCCTGAACGGTTCAGTGGTTCTCGACTACGTTAAACTCGGCGGAATGAAAGGAAAAAAGGCGCAGGCCATTTACCAAGACATCCGTCATATTGCATCTGGCGCGTTATCAGCGTGGCGCGAAAAATCGAAGGATAACCAGTAATGGGCGCAAGCAACCTTATCGTAAAACTGCGATTGATCGCCGAAAGCAAAGAGCTAAGGGCGGGGCTTGACGATGCACGCGACGGCCTGAATAAGTTCAAAGCTGGAGCTGAAAAAGCTGGTGATTCCGTGTCTGCTAGCTTTGCAAAAATCGGAAGCGCTGCCGCATCTGCTGGGCTTGCAATTGGCGTGGCGTTTTTGGCTGGAACTGTTGCGGCAACAAACGACTTGCTAAAACTGAATGCTGAACTAAGCACCCTATCTGCAACCCTTAATGTCTCGCGTGAAAACCTCCAAGTATGGCAGATCGCGGCGCAGTCTGTCGGCATGTCGGGCGACCAGATTTCAGAGGTTTTCAAGGGCGTAAATGAAAGGCTTGGTGAGTTTGCATCCAATGGAGGCGGTGAAGCACTAGACCTCATCAAGCGCCTAAAGCTCGACATAAACGACCTGATTGCAATGTCGCCAGACCAAGCCTTGCTTAAAATAATGGATGCAATGGGCAAGGCCACGGATATGTCACAAGGGGAAAAGACGTTCCTCCTTGAATCCCTTGCTGATGACGCATCACGCCTGCTACCACTACTCGAAAACAACGCAGCAAAGCTTGACGCAATCCGCGAACGCGCCAGCACAAACCTTGTCATCATTACTCCAGAACAACAGGCATTGCTGGATAGCGCCAATGTAAAAATGACAGAGATCGGCAGCAGCCTTGACGGGCTGTCAACTCAGGCCGGGATTGCCGGGGCAGCGCTGGTTAATGCGTTTGGGGATGATGCAGCAAGCGCCATAGACAGCATGGCGCTGATGGTGCAGGACTTGCCGGGAATCGTTGAGCAGACAGTCGGGGATATGGCGGCTTCGTGGGAGTACGCAACATCTGGCGGTGAAGATGCGTTCTCGGCACTTGGCGACTATGCCAGCGAATTTGCATCTTTTGCAGTTGATTCTTTTTCCTATGTTGCTGATGGCGCAAGGATGGCATTTACATATTTCCCGGTAATTGCAAGAACCGCTTTTGACCTTGCAATATCATACGGTGACGCTTGGTTAAATGAGGCTATGGCTGTATGGGACGACTTCAAGGGTTCGTCAAACTTGGCCTTTGCATCCTTGCTTGAATACGCGAAAAGTGGTTTTGTCGGTATGGCGAATGCTGGCGGGGTTGCAATTGCTTGGCTGATAGACAAGCTGGCGACGTTTGCGCAGTCGGCAGCAGCAACATTCTCTGCAATGTCCGATGTTCCCGGATTTGAGGCGATGGCAAGCGGGGCTGCTTCTGTCGCTGGCAAGCTATCAGGCATGGCTGATTCAGCGCGTAGTGCTGGTTCTTCTGTTGCTGGCTCGTTTGATAGCGCCATTGCAAGCCTACGGGCGTCTGGCGCAGAGGCAAAGGCAAGCGCTGATAATCACCGCAGGCTGGCAGATGAGGCGCGTAACGCTGGCAAAGAGTCGGTAAAAGCCGCTTCTGATTTTATCCAGACCAAGGAAAGCCAACGCGCCATCAATGCCCAGATCAGGGAAGAGAACCAAGAGTTAGGAGGTCTTGCCGCTGGCATGGACAAGGCTGGCGGTGCTGCAAAGAAGTTCCATGTCAATCAGGACGCGGTGAACAAGGCTTTAGCTGGCGGCGCAGGCAGTGCAGGCAAGGCCAAAGAAGCGAAGAGCGAGCTTGAAAAGCAAACGGAAAAGGTAGCCAAGGCATACGAAGACGAACTAAAGGCGCTCAAGCTCAAGAACAGCGAACTGACCCAGACCGGGGAACAGTATTACCTGTCAACGCTGGCCTCCAAGGATTTCACCAGCGCTATGCAGAACGAAGCCGGTGCGCTGCACTATGGAAACACCATCCTTGAAGAGCGCAAGAAGCTGATGGAAGAGGCAAACAGCGTAAAGCTGAACCCCGTTGAACAGTACAAGGAGAAGCTAAAGCAGGACGGTGTTAATCCGGGAGACGCCGGGGAACTTGCCGCACTGAAACAGGCGAACATCCAAGACAAGATCACCAAGGAGCTTGAAAAGCAGCAGCAGAAGGCAAAACTTACCGCCGATGAATACCGCAAGTGGGAATTGGCGCAGGAAGGTGTATCTGCTGAATTCGCTGGGCAGGCGCTAAGCCAAGAAAAGCAGATCGACGCGCTTGAGAAGCAAAAGGAGCTTGCCAATGACATCAAGGAAGGGCTAACGAATGCCCTGATGGATGCCGCCGAAAGCGGGTTCAAGTCTTTCAAATCGCTTTCTGACTGGCTCAAGGACACCTTCAACAACATGGTGTTGCGCCCTGTCATTCAGGCGATTTCAGGCGGCATTGTTGGCTCGCTGTTCCCCAGCATGGCAAGCGCCAATGGGCTGTTCAATGGCACTGCTGGCGGCGCTGGTGGTGGTCTTGGTGGGATACTGCAAATGTTCACAGGGAACAGCTTCGGAAGCGCCATATCGACAGGTGCAAACGCGCTTGGAGGTCTCGGCGGACTGTTCAGCAATGCCGGTTCAGCGTCGAATATGTCCTATGGCCTTGCCGGGATTGCCGGGAGCCTGTTCGGGAACCTGATTGGCGGGAAAAATGCTGGTATCGGCGGCGGTCTTGGGGCAACCATTGGAACGGCAATACTTCCCGGTATTGGTTCCGTTGTTGGTGGCTTGCTTGGGTCTCTGGTTGGCGGGCTGTTCGGCGGGGAAGTTACCACCACGGGAAATGCTATCGACTTGGGTTACAACGGAAAGAGCGGCGTAACCGGGCGACAGTCAACGACCAAGAAAGAAGATGGCGGCTGGTTGTTCGGTGATAGCACATGGACAGAATACAGCGGGCTTTCCGGTGACTTCACCAGCAAAATGAACACGGCATTCGACGCGATGGAAAAAGACATCGTAGCGAAGATGAACGCCCTGAAAGAGCTTGGCCTAAATGTCGGTGGTGATGCGGCGCAATCTGTGCTTGATGGTCTTACCATCGGAATGTCTCACCTTGACCTTACCGGAAAGACGCAGGAACAGCAGCAGGCGCTTATTGACAAGTGGTTCAGCGGCATAACAGACAAGATGTATTACGCGGTACTGGCTAACGAGAAAAACGGCGTTACAGATACCAGAAGCGACGGCTACGGCGCGATGATGGGCGTCAGGTCGATAGTTGCAGAGAAGAAGACTGGGGAAAACTTTTCAACCGCATTTTCCCGTGTAATGGCTGAATACACGACCGTATCCGGGGCATTTGGCAAGCTGGATTTGTCACTTGGAAAGCTGGTAGGAAGCTCAGTAAGAGCCGCCGATAACTTGGTTGAAATGGCTGGCGGCCTTGATAAATTTGCAGCATCAGCGGATTACTACTACCAGAACTTCTTCACAGATCAGGAAAGAAACCAGAAGGAAACAGATGCCGCCAATAAGAGCCTTTCGGCATGGAACAAAACGCTAGGGCTTTCTGGCGAAAAGGCCATAGACACCAAGGACGAATTCCGAAAGTACATCGAAAGCCTTGATCTGACGAAGGAGACCGGGCAGAAGGCATACACAGAGGCGATGAAGTACGCTGGCTCAATTGTTACGGTAACAGGCGGGCTGGCTGCGGCAAACTCGCTACTGAACCCAACAGTTTCATGCTTGGTTGCCAAGGACATTGTAAGCAGCATCCCTAAGTATGACGTTGGTTCAGACTACATCAAGACCGACCAGACGGCGCTAATCCATCAGGGGGAAATGATCTTCACGGCAAGCCAGTCTTCAAGCATGAGGGAAAATATTGTAAAGGTAATGTCAGCCCTTGCAAGATCGGCAAGCGCTACCGGAAATCAGGCTGCAACAGGCAGGCAATCAAGTACGCTTGATGATAAAATTCAATCACTTATTTCAGAGAATCAGGCAATAAGAGGAATTCTATCTGCAATTCTCGGGGACATGAACCTTAACGCTGTTGATGCCCACAACCAGAGAACAGAAACAAACAATATCCTTTCTGTAGCAAAAGCAGCAGGCGCATTTAAGTCTAAAATAGCTAGTGGTTTCGCATGATATACGATTCATTTGTATCTTGGATGAAGGACAGAAGCAGGGATTCACACAGGGTTATTCTTGCTTCTGTCGAGTTCCCATATATTGGTAAAATTCTACGCTATTCAAACATGCCATTTACAAATAGATATGGAAGCTATTCAGATGACTGGCTTACTGAGTATCCAATTGTTGATAGCAAGCTAGGAGAAACAAGTATTTCAACATCTTTTAAGGCTAAAAACAACAATAAAGAAAATATGTTTCTTCTTCAGAATGAATACGGGATATTAACAGTATCAACATTTGACGAAACTGAAAACGACCCGGCTAATGTTGATAATGTATGGTTTATATACCAAGGCTCACTTTCAGAAATAATAGATTCTGGTGGTGGAGTTTTTGAGTTCAGGTCAAACTCGTCTCTTCAGGGTTCAACGCAAAAAGAGTTTAATAGGGATAGGACGTTATTCAACTCGATAAAGGCAAGGGTTCCTGTGTGCGCAGGAAAGCCGCTTAATACAACACCTGAGTTTGTAATGACATCTAGCGGATATTACTACTACTGCTATAGCCACACACCGGCGGCGGTGGCTGCACCAGCACTGCGCATCAACGGGATAGCAAAGGCCGCTACAAACTCAAACCTAGCAAGCTCATGGGTAGGGTTTAATACAATGCCCTCTGGCCTTGTAACTGCCGACGCTAACGTTTCAAGCATCGGAACTGTGAAGACGGCATTTGAACATTTTGCGCTTCAGGCAAACATACCACTAATAAAATTCACAGGACTAACTCCAACCCAATTGGGCTATGAAATAGGGTTCTACAGCCCGTCAGCAGATACGCTTACCCATGCCCAAGTTCTTGAGGCTCTAGCAGCATCATGCCACTGCCACCTATCAGCAACAGAGACCGGGGCAGTTAACGTTGTATCGCTATCAAACGACAACACCAGCGATATTGAAATAACAGATCACGACGTTATTGATGGAACCATTAAACACGTTTCAACAGTTCCTCCAAAAAAAGAAGTTCGCGTTAGATACGGGAAGAACTGGTCTGTTCAAGGCTCAGATAAACTATCGACGGGGGCAGATATTTCAAAGTATTCAAAGGAATGGCTTTATGTTGGCGGAGTAAATACGCTTCTTGATACTGGGACAGCCGAATTCCTGAATAATTCATCGGAAGACAATGAAATATCAATTGATACTCTACTGATTAATGCAGCAGACGCAACAACTGAGCTAAACTACTGGCTAGATAGAATGAGCAAAACAAAGTTTGTTTACTCCATGGATGTTTATTTGCTTGGTCATTATTTATATGTAGGAAAGCGTGTGAAGCTTAATCTATCTGAGTTCAAAAACGCTGATATATATGCCGACGTTGTTCGCATAATAAAAGATTCTGGAAGTTATGTTTCAACAATAGAGGTTCTTTTTTCATGGCAAGGTGTCTAATACTATCTCCTAAAAATGTTATAACCGGAATTCCTCTAAAGGCATCTGAATCATACCTATCAACAATCGAAAAGCTTAAGCGCGACTACCGTGGTGCTTGGCATGTTCAGGCGTGGAGCGCTGGTTACTTCACCATTTATGGCTCTCTTGCTGACGCCGACGCTGATTTGATCGCTGATACGTTCGCGCTTACACGTCACGGCCTACCAGATGGTGCAACGGTAAGATTGCGGCTGTACGCTGCTGTATTTGCCCAAGGAACGGTTCCAAGCGGGACGCCTGCTTATGATAGCGGAACGCTTCCTGCATCAACATCGGGGCTTTATTCCAGCGGAACGGCAGACTGGTTTGTTAAGTCAGTAACACCAGTAACATTCAAGTCATTCGCGCTCACTGTTTCAAGCCTTCCGGCGTCTGGGCGGGCAAATCTTTTCTCGCTATTCATGGGGCTTGATATTGGCCTAACCGCAGGGTTTGGGTTCAACGCCACGTTCAGGCAGGTTGACGGGACTGAGTTCGCACGCACAGTGTCAGGCGGAACCGTGGTGAAGAAGTACGGGGCTATCACCAGAGTCATGACAATGCCGCTTGAACTGCTATCTGGTGATGACAGGGGCAAGCTGTCTGATGCTGAACGCAACTACAGAAGCAATGCATGGTTTATGTGTGGATACCCGTCAGGTGAAAACTGGCAGAAGCTTGAATACACGTTTCTTGGGTTGCCGGAGACAAACGGGTACGGAAGGTCAGGGCATGGCGCTTACAACACGTCAACGCTGATACTTCGTGAAATTTAATTGCCATAAACTTGCCATAATGAAGACGATCATAGACGGTTTCAGACGATTCTTGTCATAAAAAAGCCCGATAAGTTATTAATTTATCGGGCTTTATCTGGTGGAGGCGGCGGGGATTGAACCCGCGTCCGCAAATCCTCCATTTGAAGGCTACTACATGTTTAGTCAGTCGTTTGTTTAACCCGATTGCCGCCAACTGACAGGCTGCTCACGGGCTGTCCCAATACTGTTTAGTGGTTTGGCCTTGGGCGAGCCTCCCGCACGATCTTATGATTGGATGATGCCTGAATATTCGTACTGCATAAGCACAGTAGCGATCAGACAGCTATCTACCGGTTATTAAGCGGCGAGAGCGTAAGAGTCGTCGTTTGCGACTATTGTTTGTGACTAGTGTTTAAGTGGTCACCACATCCACTACATGCTCCCCAAACTTTGTGATCCACGTCGAAGCCAAGTCGCCCCCGAAAGTGTGTCCAAAAATCCGCTGGATGCGCGATTATATGCTCTGACCCCAACATTGTCATGCAGTTCCGTCAAGCGGTTAGTACATCAGTACAATCCCTGTCATTTTCTCACAGTGTGAAGGATTCACTGCTGAGCAGGCAACGTGCATTTTTCGACTTTTCAACGTAATATTCCTTCCGGTCACTACTCGGGCCGGGCAGGAATATAACGAGGGTGTAGAAAAACCCGAATCTGATCATCCCATCCAGACCGGGCAGTCATTTTTTTGAACGCCCCACACGGCTGGGAGGCACTCTCACCATTGCCGGACTCCGGCTTCCCCGTAACGCCCTG
>NZ_JAQTLS010000031.1 GCF_028714775.1 Thiothrix sp.
TCGTTCAAATCCATGACACTCTCCTGCTTGGTCGCTGAGAGTGGAGCAGATCCTCGGCGGGCTTTCAACCTTTCAAGGTCAGGCTTATAAAATCAATTGGTTATGGTTTTTGTCGTGTACAGAGAATGTACCGCTAACTTTGGCATTTGATCAAATTGTTAAGCCTTATTTCGATAAGATTTTAGCAAATGGCATTCAAGCAAAAGCACTGACTAATCTTCGGGATACGCTGCTGCCGAAGCTGCTATCCGGCGAATTACGGATTCCAGAGGCGGAGTCGGTCGTGGAGGAAGCACTCGCGTGAAACTAACATTCATCTCCGACACCCATTCCCTGCAAGCCCGCTTGCCAACCATCGACGCGGGCGACGTGTTGATACATTGCGGCGATTTCACCGGGCGCGGTACGCTGGACGACACGCTGAATTTCGCCGAATTCATGGCAGCGCAGCCTTTCACCCACAAGATCGTGATTGCCGGAAACCACGACTGGTGCTTTGAAGACAAACGCCGCAAAATCGCCGAACACATCCTCAAAGAATACGGCCTCATCTACCTCAACGACTCTGGCATCGAAATTGACGGGGTGAAATTCTGGGGGTCGCCCATCCAGCCCGAATTCATGAACTGGGCATTTAACCGCGAACGGGGTGAAGCCATCCGCCAGCACTGGGACAAAATCCCCGTCGATACCGACGTGCTGATTACCCACGGCCCCGCGTCCGGCATACTGGACTTATGCACACATGGCAAACGGGTTGGCTGCGAGGATTTGCTGCACGCGATCAAACGCATCAAGCCGCGCATCCACGCCAGTGGTCACATCCACGAAGGCTACGGCAAAAAGAAAGTCGGCAAGACCCTGTTCATCAATGCCAGCCTGCTGGATGACCGCTATCAGGTGCGCAATCCGCCGATTGTGGTCGAGATATAATGTCGATAAAGTATATAAACTAAGGACTGGCTGAAATTTTAAGGAGCCTGTTGTGATAAAAGAGCTGAAACTAAAACACTGGAAAAGTTTTGATGAAGCAACGCTTTACATTGACCCGCTGACCATCATTATCGGAACCAATGCCAGTGGCAAATCCAACACGTTGGATGCATTGCTTTTCCTGCATCGAGTCAGTGTAGGTGTCAGTATCTTTCAGGCCATTAACGGCGATGTCAGTCTGCCTGCCCTACGTGGCGGTATGGAATGGATTTGCCTAAAACCCTATCGCCAGTTTTCGCTGGAAATCATTGCCGATGGCTTGAACAGCAAACAGGATTACCGCTATCACCTGACCGTAGAGGTCAATGGCACAAAAGCAGAAGTACTGCGCGAAGAATTGGTCATGATTACCTACCGGACACGCAGTGACCCCATCGAGAAAATCCTGTTTAGCGCCAAACACGAGGAATCCAATACTCCGGGTATTCCCGCCTACTTTTCCACAGGAACGCAAGGCCGAGGTAAACGGGTTGACCTGAGCCGTACACATGTGATCCTGAGCCAGACAGACACCCTGAGTCTGCGCAAAGACATACAGGAAGCCGCCCGTCACGTATTGAGCCAGCTCCAGCGCATCTTTGTGTTTGATCCTATTCCCAGCCATATGCGTGATTACACGCCCCTGTCCGATAAACTTCTGGCGGATGGCTCCAATATTGCAGGCGTGCTGGCAGGTCTGGAAGCATCACGCAAGCAGGGGGTAGAACAAACACTGACCCATTACTTGCGGGCATTACCTGAGCGTGACATTCAACGGGTCTGGACTGAAACTGTAGGGAAGTTCAACACAGATGCCATGTTGTATTGCCAAGAAGGCTGGTCTAACCAAGCTACTCACGAAATTGATGCCCGTGGCATGTCAGATGGCACTTTGCGTTATCTGGGTATAGTAGCAGCCCTTTTAACCCGTGAACCGGGTAGCCTGTTGGTGATTGAAGAGGTCGATAACGGCCTGCATCCGTCCCGTGCCAATGTACTGTTGGAGATGCTCAAAACGTTGGGCAAAGAACGTAATATTGATGTCATCGTCACCACGCATAACCCGGCTTTGCTGGATGCCGCCGGAGTCCGTATGTTGCCCTTCATAACAGTTGCGCATCGAGATGAAAGCTCCGGTGCCAGTGAACTCAAGCAATTGGAAGACCTGCAACAACTACCCAAACTACTGGCATCTGGCAGTTTGGGCAGGCTCAGCAGCGAAGGGCGGATCGAGTCGGCATTAAAGCTGGAGGATCAGCAGTGAGCAAAGTGTTGATCATTGACACCAGCATCCTGTGCGTATGGCTAAATGTTCCGGGGATGGACTCCTGCGGGCCGGATCATGACCGTTGGGACAAGCAGCGGGTCAATACAAAGATTGAACAGGAAAAAGCTGCCAACACAACGTTTGTCCTGCCCTTGGCAACCATTATCGAAACCGGAAACCATATTGCTCAAGCCCCCCATAGCCGTAAAGAACGGGCTGATGCACTGGCAGAGATCATGTACAAGAGCGCAGAGGATCAGGAGCCTTGGGCGGCATTTGCTCACCAGTCTGAATTATGGTCGCCAGAAGGCTTGAAAGCTTTGGCGGCAAACTGGCCAAACCTGGCAGCCAGAAAAATTTCTATCGGTGATGCAACCATTAAGGATGTCGCAGAATATTACGCCCAGTTACGCTTTGAGGTTGAAATTCTGACAGGCGACCAAGGTTTAAAGGCTTATCAACCTATTGCTCCGGCAGAAACACCACGACGGCGCAAAAGGTAATGGCAAGATTCACCGAAGCCAAACTGGAGCAAGCCATCATCACCCTGCTCGGCGAACAGGGCTACCCGCACGTTCCCGGTGAATCCATTGCCCGCAACCCGCAAGATGCTCTGCTGCAAGACGACCTCCGCGCTTACCTCACCAACCGTTACGCAGCCGACGGTATTACAGACAGCGAAATCGGGCAAATCATCCGCTGCTTGGAAACCCTGCCCGCCTCCGACCTGTACGACAGCAACAAAACCGTGATAAAACTGGTCACCGACGGTTTCCTGCTCAAACGCGAAGACCACCGCCAGAAAGACCTCTACATCCAGCTCATCGACTACAGCGACCTGAGCGCACAACGCATTCCCGACACCAACAAGATCGAAACCATTGGCGAGGCGCAATCCGCTTACCACAGCAAAAACCGCTACAAACTGGTCAACCAGCTCGAAATCGAAGGCTACGAAAAGCGCATCCCCGACGCGATCCTTTACATCAACGGCCTGCCGCTGGTGGTGTTCGAGTTCAAAAGCGCGGTACGTGAGGAAGCCACCATTCACGATGCCTACGTGCAACTCACCACCCGCTACCGCCGCGACATTCCCGAACTGCTCAAATACAACGCCCTGTGCGTGATTTCCGACGGAGTAAACAGCAAGGTCGGCTCGCTATTCGCCCGCTACGAATTTTTCTACGCATGGCGCAAGGTCACGGGTGATGAAAGTCTGGCGGTGGATGGCATCAGCTCGTTGCACACCCTGATACAAGGGCTGTTCGACAAACGCCGCCTGCGCGACGTGATTCGCAACTTCATCTACTTGCCGGACGGGGTGAACGCAGCCAGCAAAGAAGAAAAAGTGGTGTGCCGTTACCCGCAGTATTACGCCGCCACCAAGCTGTACGCCCACATCCTCACACACCGTAAACCACACGGCGACGGCAAAGGCGGCACGTATTTCGGCGCAACCGGCTGCGGCAAGAGTTACACCATGCTATTCCTTGCCCGTCTGCTGATGCGCAGCGTAGAACTCGCCAGCCCCACCATTGTGCTGATTACCGACCGCACCGACCTCGACGACCAGCTTTCCGGGCAGTTCGTCAAAGCCAAAAGCTACATCGGCGACGACAGCATCATCAGCGTGGAAAGCCGCGCCCAATTGCGTGAATTGCTCAAAGGCCGCACCAGCGGCGGCGTGTTCCTCACCACCATTCACAAATTCACCGAAGACATCGAGCTGCTGTCCGAGCGCAACAACATCATCTGCATTTCGGATGAGGCGCACCGCAGCCAGATCAACCTCGACCAGAAAGTCCGTGTCACCGAGCAGGGTGTGAAACGCACTTTCGGTTTCGCCAAATACCTGCACGACTCGCTGCCCAACGCCACCTACGTCGGCTTCACCGGCACACCCGTGGATGCCACGCTGGAAGTTTTCGGGCGTATCGTCGACAGCTACACCATGACCGAATCGGTCAAGGACGACATCACCGTGCGCATCGTCTACGAAGGCCGCGCCGCCAAAGTCTTCCTCGACAACCGCAAGCTGGCAGAAATCGAAACCTACTACCAGCAATGCGCCGAAGAAGGTGCAAGCGACTACCAGATTGAGGAAAGCAAGAAAGCCTCTGCCAACATGAGCGCCATCCTCGGCGACCCCGACCGCCTCAAGGCACTCGCGGCTGATTTCGTCGAGCATTACGAAAACCGCGTAGCAGAAGGCGCAACCCTCAAGGGCAAAGCCATGTTCGTGTGCAGCAAGCGCGAAATTGCGTGGGACTTCTACCAGCAAATCATCGCCCTGCGCCCAGAATGGGCAGAAGTGCGTGATTGTGAGGAAGGCGCGGAACTGAGCGACGAAGACCGCAAGAAACTCAAGCCCATCGAACACCTGAAACTGGTGATGACACGAGGGCAGGATGACCCGAAGACCCTTTACGACCTGCTGGGAACCAAGGAATACCGCAAGGAACTCGACCGCCAGTTCAAAGAAGCCAAGTCCAATTTCAAAATCGCCATCGTGGTGGATATGTGGCTGACTGGCTTTGACGTGCCGGAACTGGACACGATTTACATCGACAAACCGATCCAACGCCACAGCCTGATCCAGACCATTTCCCGCGTCAACCGCACCATTGCAGGCAAAAACAAAGGGCTAGTGGTCGATTACATCGGCATCAAGCGCCAAATGAATGAAGCCCTCAAGCAGTATTCCAAGGGCGACGAAGACAACTTTGAGGAAATCCAGCAATCCATCATCGCCGTCAAAGACCAGCTCGACCTGTTGGGTAAGCTGTTCCACCCCTTCGACAGCAGCGGATACTTTAGCCATGAACCGATGGCGCAATTGCAATGTTTGAACCTTGCCGCCGAATTCGTGCAGCTCACCCAAAAGCTCGAACAGCGATTCATGGGGCTGGTGAAACGCCTCAAAGCCGCTTACGACATCTGTTCCGGCAGTGACGCTTTCACCCAAGACGAGCGCGACCGCATCCACTTCTACTTGGCGGTACGCTCCATCGTCTTCAAGCTCACCCGTGGCAACGCCCCGGATACCGCGCAAATGAACGCCAAAGTGCGCGAGATGATCAAAGACGCGCTGCAAAGCGATGGCGTGGAGGAAATCTTCAAGCTGGGCGAAGACGACGCCTCTGAGGTGGATTTGTTCTCTGACGATTACCTCGCCAAGATCGACAAGATCAAACTGCCCAACACCAAAATCAAGCTGCTGCAACAGCTACTCGAACGCGCCATTGCCGAATTCAAGAAGACCAACCGCGCCAAGGGCGTGGACTTTTCCAAACAGTTCAAGGCACTGGTCGACCGCTACAACGAGCGCGACGAACAGAATGTGCTGGTCAGCAACGTACTGGACGACTTCGCCAATGAAATTATCGACCTGTTCCACGCCCTGCAACGCGAAAAGGCATCGTTTGCCGACCTCGGTATCGACTTTGAGGAAAAAGCGTTCTACGACATACTCAAAGGGCTGGCGGTCAAATACGATTTCACCTACCCCGAAGACAAGCTGCTAGCCCTCTCCCAAGCCGTGAAAGCGGTGGTCGATGACAAAGCCCGCTACACCGACTGGAACCAGCGTGACGACATCAAAGCCGAACTGAAAGTCGACCTGATTATGCTGTTGGCAGAATACGGCTACCCGCCGGTTGACCGCGATGAGGTTTACAAGGAAATCTTTTCGCAGGCGGAAAATTTCAAGAAGTACAGGAGTTAAATACCCGCCGTTTCTGACCGTCAAAAACTGGATTATCACGCGATCTGCTGCCAAAATTCGTCACAAGCAAAAATAATCGCGAGGGTAATGCATTGTCTGGAGAACACAGCAAAGAACAGGAATTGCGACAGGAGGTGGATACACTGCAAGCCCGCCTGAAACAAGAAAAGCACTGGCGGGTCAATGCCACCAAAGTGGCAGAACGGCGCAAGGTACAAGTTGACCGACTTAAGCAGGAGTGCGCAGAGCTGAGCGCCTCACTAACTGCTGTGGGTACAAGGGTCAATTACCTACACGGTGAAATTTTGAAAGCAAACCCCAGTTTTAAGCTCCCTGAGCACTTGCTACAATAACGGCTCATTTGTGGTTCCGAACCCCTAAAATCGAGACGCCATTCACTGGCACAGCCCGCCTGACCAACGAGAAGCCAGAACCCATTCTGGCACAGCCCGTCTGACCAACGAGAAGCCACCCACCAAAGTGGTACAGCCCGCAGCCCGGAAGCTGCACACCAAGTACCGGATATAACCGTATCCACTATTCCACCACTACCGCCGCCAAGTTGCACCCCACAGGTACACGCGACCAACGGGAGCGCGGCACACAAACGGAACCTTAGCACGGCACGAAAGCGTACCGGGAACTGCGGCAACATCTTTGCGCCTGTCTCTTTGCCCAAAAGAGACAGGCGCGGGATTCCTGCCGCAACCGTTTGTTTTGTAACAGCAATAAGGTTTATGGCGCAGCGCATAAACCTGCACTAAAACCCACTGGAAGGCGGTAGGGCAACAGGTCTTTGACCTGTAGCAGCCCCAACCTGCCATGCACTCGCCACCTGACACGGGTTTTAGCTGGGCTTCCCTGCCGTAGGCAAAACGGCAAACCATCCACTACCGCCGGGCAACCGGAAACGCGGTGGGGGGAAACCAGAGCATCAGTAACGTACTGGCAACATGCCGCCAGACCAGCAAGCATGTAACCGGCCCGGATGGGCAAACCACAAAGCGCGGGCGGCGCTTCATCCGCTTTTTCACTCAGCAAGTAACAAAAGGTAGCCGTTGTGGTTTGTCTGTAGGGTCATCTAACCATCAGGAAAAACAAATGGGGAAATACGCATCAGCCCGTAATTTTGGGTACGGGAAATCCATGTCTTATGCAGGTAGCCAAGCCTTGGCTGACCGTTTTGGTGGCGGGCATTTCAATAGCGTTGCGGCGCATTCTTCGCGCTTTGGGCAGTTTGCGGATTACCTGAAAAGCGCGGGTATCCGTGATGCCAAAGACGTTGGGCAAAGCACCGTCGCGGCATACGGGCAGCAATTGGCGGATAAGGTGGAGGCGGGGGAAATGAGCGTTGCCTATGCACAAAACCTCCTTTCCAGCGTCAATGTTACGCTGTCAGCTTTACGCGGCGATGAAACCATCAAAGTCAGCCCTGCCAGTTTTGTGGGGGAACGTTCCCATGTGCGCACCGAAGCACCGGGCGGGCTTGACCGCACAGAGGTACAAACTGCCAGTACCAGCATGAGGGAGGCAGGCTTAGGCCGTGCCGCCGCCGTCACCGAATTGGCACGGGAATTCGGCTTGCGGGAACGTGAGGCCACCTTGGGCAATTTGGGACGCTGGAGTAAAGAAGCCAAACAGCAAGGCGCAATCAATATCACCGAAGGCACAAAAGGCGGCAGGGGTAATGAAATTGACCGTTGGGTTGCTGTCACCCCGGCGGGGATGGATGCACTCAAGCGTGCTTTGGAGGCCAGCCCGGACGGTTCCAAAAACCTGTTGGAAGCGGGCGAAAGCTACATCAGTTTTGTGCGTGGTGAGCTGAACGCCGGGCGGGAACACCTCAAAGAAGCTGGGATAGTGACCTACCACGACCTACGCGCCGCTTATGCCTGCGAACGTTACCAGCAACTCACCGGGCAGGAAGCGCCGTGCGTAGCTGGCGGGTTATTGGCAGACCGGGACGCTGACCTGCAAGCCCGTGAAACCCTCACCGAAGAACTGGGGCATGGGCGGGTGGATGTGGTGGCTTCCTATGTGGGAGGGCGCAAATGAGCATTCCCTTACTGTTGTCGGCGGCAATCCCCGGCTCGAAACGCACCATCAGTGACCACATCAAACGCGGTGGACGGATCGCAGCGGCAATCCAACAGCGTTACCAAATCAGCAATCCCCACCAATGGCAGGCCAAACATTTGCGTTGGTTTTTGGAAGTACAAACGGCGGGGATGCCCACTGCCAGCCGCTATGATTACTGGCGCACTTGCCGGGCACTCGCTTCGGCTCTGGGGAAATGGCCTGCATGGGAAACTCATGTACGGGGTAACTGGAACCCACATGCCAGCAAACAACGTGGGGGGAGGCCAGCGAAGCTGGCGAATAGGGGCATCAGTAATCCGGCATCACGCTGACCTGCAAGGCTGGTATAATCTCCCCATCAGCCCAGTGCAAGGAACACCCATCATGATCCGCTTCCCCTATGGCATCAGTGATTTTCACCGCATCCGCACCGAAAACCACTTGTACCTCGACCGTACTGCCCACATTGCCGAGTTGGAAGAGGCGGGGCAACAGTTGATCTTCTTGCGCCCTCGCCGCTTTGGCAAATCCTTGCTGCTGTCCACCTTAGCCAATTATTACGACGTGAATACCGCGCCTGAATTTGAGGTGTTGTTTGGGGATTTGGCCGTCGGGCGACAGCCCACGCCGGAGCGTAACCGTTACTTGATCTTGCGTTGGGATTTTTCCAAAGTGTCGTCGCAAGGCAATATTGGACAGATCAAACAGAGCCTGTTCCACCATATCAACCGGGTGGCGGAAGGGTTTTACTCGCGTTACGCCGCTGTTGTTGCTCCCGGCACGGTGTTTGAAAACGATGCGCTTGCCACTTTCGAGGCATTGCTGAACGCGGTAACAGGCAGTGGGCATCAGGTGTACCTGCTTATTGACGAATACGACAATTTCGCCAACGAAGTGCTGGTACACGATGTACGCGACACTAACCGTTACCACGACCTGCTGGAAGGCGAAGGCATCCTTAAAACCTTGTTCAAAGTGATTAAGGGCAGCGCGTCGGAGGGGAAAATTGCACGGGTGTTCATTACTGGCGTATCGCCGTTGGTATTGAGCGATGTAACCAGCGGCTACAACGTCGCCACCAATGTTTACTTTGATCCGCGTTTTAACCAGTTGTGCGGCGTTACCCAAGCGGAGGTGACGGATTTGATGACACAAGTCCTGTGCGGCTGCGGACAGGATGCGGCACAACTGCCAATCCTGTTGGATACCATCAAGCAGTTTTACAATGGCTACCGCTTTTGTGGGAAGGCCGATAAAGCGTTACTGTATAACCCGACGCTGTGCTTTTATTTCCTGCGCCACTACCAGCGCGAATGCACAACCCCACGCCAGATGCTGGATGCCAACTTGGCGATGGATGCGGGACGTATCCGCTACATTGCCACACTACCCGCTGGGGCAGCGGTGATTGAACAGATTCTGGATGAGCAAAACCCGGTGTCGCTGGATTATCTGGAAGACCGCTTCGGGGTGGAAAAGCTCCACGACTTGCAGACCGACCCGCGTTATATGGTGTCGTTGCTGTATTTCTTTGGGGTGCTAACCATTACCGCCATCGGCGAATTGGGGGAGTTAGAATTGGGCGTACCCAATCGCGTCATCCACAGCCTCTATCTGGAGGAATTGCGCCGCGAAATGTTGCCCAACCCGCAAGACCAGCAAGCGGTGGCAGCCTTAGCAAAGCGTTTCTACCAAACCGCTGAGTTACAGCCGTTGGCGGACTACCTTGAAACTACCTGCTTTGCCGCCTTCAGCAACCGGGATTATGCGTGGAGCAATGAGCTGACCATCAAAACCGCGTTCATGACTTTGCTGTTCAATGACATTTACTACCTGATGGATTCGGAAGCTGCGGTACAGCGGCGCTATACCGATTTGCTGATGATTGTCCGCTCCGGGATGCGCCAGCACCAAACCTTGAAGGACTTCGTGCTGGAATTCAAATACCTGTCACTGGGCGATGTCGGCATGAGCGGCGGGCAAGTACGCCAGCAATCGCGGGAAGCGTTGGCACAACTGCCCGTGGTGCAAGTGGCACTCCAAGCCGCGCAAGCCCAGCTACGTGCTTATCGGCAAGTGCTGGATGCCAAATACCAAGAACCGCAACGGCTGTATTGCATCGCGGTGGTGGCACTGGGGTTTGAGCGGCTGGTGTGGCAAACCGTTTAGGTTTCTCTGGCTGTTGGGAAACCCCTATCAGTGGTGAAACCTGTCGCTCCCGACGCTGCCACGGCCTGCCGTGTCGCCCGCTCCACGTCTGTCCGCGTCTGCGCCGTCCGCTTTTACCTGTTTTGCGGCTCCGCCGCCCTGCCCTGACCTGTGCTCAATGACCTAAAATCAAACGGAAGCCACTGCCGTCGTTACGGCCATCAGGCCCGTCCCTGTCACGGTAGGCAGAACGGCAGCCCCCGCCGTCGTAGGCCCACGAGCCGCCGCGAACGACGCGCTCAACGCCTGCTTCTTGGTCGCCTCCGGCGATACCCTCCGGGTCTGTAACCGGCGAAGCCGGTAATTTTTCTTGCCACACATCCTGACACCATTCCCACACGTTGCCGTGCATGTCATACAAGCCCCAAGCATTACTGGGATAACTGGTGACATCGGTGGTTTGTTGCTTTGCGCCATCGCCCCATTTATCTAAACCTTCCCATTCCCAAGTACCTCGGTAATTCACTTTGTCGAGCGTCAACTCATCACCGAAATTAAACGGGGTTTGCGTTCCGGCGCGGCAGGCATATTCCCATTGGGCTTCGGTGGGCAGGCATACATTCAGGTCGGGGTGGACTTGGTTGAGTTTGGTGATAAAGGCTTGGGCATCATTCCAGCTTACCTGTTCGACAGGGCGTTTTTCGCCTTTGAAGTTGCTGGGGTTTTCACCCATGACAACTTGCCACAGGGCTTGGGTAACGGGAGTTTCTGCCATCCAGAAACCCTTGCTGAGAGTAACTTGGTGCTGAATTTCCCAATCAAGACGACCTTTTTCAGTTTCCGGCGAACCCATCATGAACGTGCCGGGTTCGATCCAACGGAAGGCGTGGCGTACATCGTAGTAGGTGAACGCCATCCATAAACCGTATTGGTCTTCGCCCCAGTCGGAAGCCCAAGCGTAAGGAAAAACAGGGGGGGAGAGGTAGTTACGGTAGGTCATTCAGCCTGCCCACAAGAAATTTAAAGGCGGTCATCCGGCAAGCGTTCACCGGGCATCCGCTCCCATTACTAGCATACCGGCGACCTTGCTTTTTGCTTACGGTTGCCCACAAGACTGGATGACGATCTGGTCATTCACACCCATTCCAACGGCGTGTTGAGCTAAAAGCAAACGGAAGCCAAGGTTGTTGTTACGGTCATCAGGCTCGTTCCTGTTACGGTAGGCAGAACGGCAGTTCCTGCCGTTGTTGTTCCACGAGCCGCCGCGAATGACGCGCTTAACGCCTGCTTTCGATCTGTCACCCAGCGTTATCATACCGCTAAGGGTGGGTGGCGGCGCAAGTTTTCCTGTCGCCATGCGAGGCTATCCGTGCCAGCCACAATGGCATGGACAGCCGCATGGGCAAGCTGTAGCTGGTTGGTGTCAATCATGCCGTTCAGGTAAAGCTGTTCCCAGTATTGCCGCCGTTGCTGGTAGCGACGTTTGCGCCGACGGCTGAGGCGGATAGCGCCTTGCAGGATAAGTATCCGCTGTAGTTGTGCTTCACATTCCGCCCCTTTGAAACGGCACATCAGGACTGGCAACAGGCGTTCGTGGTCAATGGAGGCAAAATAGCCGCTGATGTCGATCTTGGCGTAATACGCATATTGGCACAGGTGTTGCTGAACTTGTTGTGCGGCTTTGTGGACACCTTTATTGACGCGGCAGGCGTAACTGGTGGGCATCATGGCACGTTCCAGAACTTCCCCGGCGAGGTTCATCAAGGCGTGGTGGAAAATGCGGTCTTCAAAGCAGGCTGCGTGGATCAGGCGTTTTTTCGGGTCATGAATCTGGAAGGCGCGGAATTTTCCGTAAGGCAGGCGGGCTGCGCGGATGTCGATACCAAGATGGTTGAGGTTGTTGTCAAAATCCTGCATGAAGGCTTGCACGTCACCGCGATGGCGTTTGCCTTTGGCGGCTTTACGGAAAGCCTCAATGAGATTTTTGCGCTCAGCAATGGCTTCAAGCGTGATGAGGGTGCGTTTCATCGGCAGGCGGCAGGTGCGTTTGCAGGCATTCGATGAAAGCATCGCCGTATTTGTCGGCGCGGGTTTGCCCAATACCCTCTACATCCATCAAGGCTGACTTGCTACTGATGCGGCGTTGCACGATGGCGGCAAGCTGTTCATTGGTGAAAACGTTATAAGGGGGGATACCATCACGCTCGGCGGTCGTTTTGCGCAATTCGCGCAGGCGGGAATAGAGGGTGAAATCGTCGTCGCTCAGCACTTCTTTGTAGTCGATCTTGCCGCTGGTTTTGGTATTGCGCTTGAGGTTGCTGCCTGCCAACGAGCCTTCATTGTCTGACCACGTGACACAAACTGCCCAAAAGCTGTTTGCGCCATCGGCGACAAAATGCTTGTCGACGTTGCTGATGCGGTGCTGGTCACAGAAGGCGTTGAGGTCGGCTTCGATGTCTTCCGGGGTTGCTACCGGGATTTTGAAAAATTTCTGCTTCATTTGCGTTTCTTAGGTTTTTTCCTTGATTTGCCCGCTCCCGGTGCTGCCACGGCCTGCCGTGTCGCCCGCGCCACGTCTGTCCGTGTCTGCGCCGTCCGCTCTTGCCTGTTTTGCGGCTCCGCCGCCCTGCCCGGCCTTAGCTCAAAATGACCTAAAATCAAGCGAAAGCCCCCGCCGCTGTCGCTACGGCCATCAGGCTCGTACCTGAAACGGTAGGCAGAACGGCAGCTCCCGCCGAAGTCGCCCCACGAGCCGCCGCGAACGACGCGCTCAACGCCTGCTTTGTCGCCTCCGGCGACACCCTCCGGGTCTGTAACCGGCGAAGCCGGTAATTTTTCTTGCCACACATCCTGACACCATTCCCACACGTTGCCGTGCATCTCAAACAAACCCCACGGGTTGGCTGGAAGGGATTTGACCGGGACAGTTTTTTCTCTATATAGACCTTTTTTGCCACCTGCGTAGGGATAATTACCCTCGTAGTTCACCTGTTCCGGGGTGATGTTATCGCCGAACGAAAACGGCGTAGTCGTACCAGCACGACAGGCATATTCCCATTGGGCTTCGGTGGGGAGTTTAGCTTGTAGACTGGGAATAAGCGCATTGAGCTTTTGGAGGAAATCTTGAATGTCGTTCCAGCTTACTTGCTCAACGGGGTTGTTAGGGTTATCGCTGAAACGGCTGGGGTTGTTACCCATGACCGCTTGCCATTGGGCTTGGGTAACGGTGGTATCTGCCAGCCAGAAACCTTGGGTTAGGGTAACTTGGTGTTGAACTTCATCGCCGTAGCGTTCGGCTTCGGATTCGGGAGAACCCATGAGGAATGTGCCGGGTTCGATCCAGCGGAAGCGTTGGGTGATACCTTTTATGTCGAGGTCGGCGTAGAGGCCGTAGTTATCTGTGCCGATGTCGCCGGGTGGGAAGCCTTGCCAATGCCCTGCCCCGTCGATTGTTGGGGGTTGCCAATAGGAACGGTAGTGGTTGCCTAGACAGTGGTGCTCGATGAATAAGCCTTCGGCATCGCGCCCGATGCTGTCTGCCCAAGTTGGTCGTTGCACCTGCCTGAAATATAAGGTCTCCATATCGCCGCGAACTACCCGAGCCGCAGCCTTTGTCAACACACAAAGCGGTTCGGTCATCTGCCCTGCTTGAAATTGCAGTGAATGTCGAATCACCGTTCCACTCGTAGCATCAACAGCTTCTACATATAACAAACCTCGACGTAACTTTATTGACCCCAAATAACTGCCTGAAATAAGAGCATCCGATGAGATAATCTTTGATGCGACGTTTCCTAGAACTTCTCCCAGTACAGCACCACCAACCCCGCCTACAACGGATGAAACCGTCTTCGATGCGGCGTTCCCTAACACATCTCCCAGTACATTATCACCTAGCGTAGATGAGATGGTTTTCGATGCAGCGCTTCCTAGCACTCCTCCCAACATTCCTCCTAGCACCCCTCCTATTGCCCCTCCTATTGCCCCTCCTAGCGCAACACCACCTACGACAGCCCTTCCCCCTATTATTCCCTCGCCAACCAAGCCATTGCCCTTAACTTTTCCCAACAACTGATTAATAGCGGAAGTTGCAACAACAAATAGGACTTCGCCTTGTTGGACTAATGCCAACGTTTGCTCTTTTGAATGGCTGCTTGGTAATTTTGCAGGGTCTATGGGGTAATCAGCATGATATACCTGCTCATGTTTATGCACTTGCACCGCAATCTGTTGCAGTGTTGTCCCCACTTCGGGTAAGTCCCACGCAGCCAAAGGCAGACGCTTTTCCATACGCCGAAACCATGAACGTGTAGCCACATCCGCCAGCACTTCCGCATTATCACCGTCATAACGCTGGCTCAGTTGCCTAAAATACTGGTTAGCGTCAACAAGGTCAGCTTGAGGGACAACCTGACGCGAGCTTGCATCCAAACTACTTATCTCTTCAAACCAGACCTGTTCCCGCAGGGGCGACCGCCATTGGCGGATGATGTCCAACACCGTTTGCTTGAGGGGGTCAGGTAACGCACCAAACCGTTCCAGCCATTGGCTTCTTGCCGCAGGGTTGGGGGTTGCCGCCACGCTGGAAAGCTCCAGCATATCAGGGTGTTGCCAAACCGCCGCTTCCACACTAGCGTCGAAGTTATAACCATGTTGGGCTACTGCCAGCCTGACACTACGCAACAAACCCGGTTCTAAGCGGATAGCAGGTGCTAACAAATGCAGCAATTCACCCGCTTGTTCGCGGCGCGTGCCCTTATCCCGCTTATCCAGTTGCCGCAAGGGTTCCCACGGCTCCAAATTAAACAACGCACGTAAACGCGAATCACAGGCTTCCGGGTGACATGGCACAACCGCAATCAATTTGCAGTCCATGCGTTGCAACATTGCCCCTATCCGCAACCACATAGCCACCTGTTCCGCCGGATTCTCTGACAATGCCCCCAAATCACTGAACACCAGCACGACACTGCCTTCCGGCGGTAATACCCAATCACTCATTTGCCCATCGACCAATAAATCCCGGCTATTGGCATAGTCAGGCAAATAGGATTCCAGCAAATTGGCAAATAACCCTTGATCCAACCAGTAGGGTGTCAAGTGCAAATGGTGGTCGTCAATGATATGCAAATGCCGCCCCAAGCTGCGACGGCTGGCACGGGGGATGTGATACAGGTATTCACCACGCCCCAGCTTTTTCATCACAGCGTCCACATCCAACTCACGCCCCACACGCTGATGTTTTAAATGATGAAATAAGCGCGGCAACAAGGAACGTGGGGATACCAACGGGTAATAGGCGGGTTTAGTTTGCGGGCGGCTTGTCCAACCAACAGGGGCTGAGAAATCGGTATTATCGCTATCCGCAGCCTCTAACACCGTAGCCTCACGCCGTTCCAACAACCAAAAACCCACTTCTGGTTTCAGCCCTTCACAAATAACAGCAGCGGGCGTGAATAACGGGGCAACGGATTCACTCTCAGCACACGTTACACCCGTTATCCCTAAGTAACTATCAACAAGTGGCTGCTGCTCCAGCCCCAACTGCCCCGCAAGGTACTGTAAAGCGGATTGTTCCCCAAGCACCGACAAGCCCAACAAGTCGGCGCGGTTTAACTGACTTCTGCGGTGGCGTGGCTTACTCATGTGCGTTCAGCGTGAAATCCCGGATGTTTCTGATACGTAAACGTCCGCAATTCCTTGATGTAATCCGTTGCTGGTTTGCTGGTTTGCTGGCTTAAACGCTGGATGCCACGCAGCATATCGAAATATTCGGCTTGCCCCGGCAATGGGTAAAATCCCCTGCCTTTGGCGTATTGCCTGTCTTCCACCAACATCGCCGCCGCTTCCGTAAATACTGCCGTGTTCAACTCGGGGAAATAAGCCGCATTTTGTTCCGCACGTTTCACCAAAAACGCTTGTTGTTCGCCTGATTCAGCAGGAAAAGACAGGTGCAACGACAGGCAACGGCGTAGGAAAGCATCCGGTAATGAACGCTCCTCATTGGTGGTAATCATCACCAATGGCTTTTGTCCGCAACAAGTCACTGGCTCATCCAGACCTTGGGGGTGGAAACGGCTTGAACCCAAGGCTTCCAACAAACCATTGGGCACATCAGTATCCGCCTTGTCGATTTCATCAATCAGTACTACCACACCATTTTCGACCTTGCGCCCAGCAATATCAGGTTCTTTTCGCTTGCACTGTTTTGCCATTTTTTGGGCAGACTCCCAATTCAATGCCCACCACATCACCCCCGGCACAATGAAATTTTCAATCGCCAACGGGTCAGCTTCACCTTGGGGAGCAGGATTTCGGTTTAATTGGGCTTCTGCCAAACGTGCTACTGCGTCGAAATGCCATAACAGGTCACGGGCTTCAGTCCGGGCATCCGCCACAAAATGCAGGAACGGACGCGACAGTTCTTTTGCCACTGCTTTCACTAACTGGCTTTTTCCAATACCCGGCTCACCCCAGATCAGTAACGGGCGGTTAATCGCAAGCGCGGCATTCACCGCATTGACCATATCGCTATCCAGCACATGGCACACGGTATCACCAACATCATTGGTGACTTCGATGGTTTTCAGGTTAGGATCAAGCAATTGCATGGTATCTCCGGGTTATTCGCCAACAGAAGTGTCTGCCAGCAGATTAAAAGTACGGTTTTCCATTATTTGACGATCACCGCTCTCATCCATATCCAAACTAAGCAGCGTAATATGCGGGTAACTAGCTTTTAATCCCTGTGCCAATTGCTGAAGACGTACATCATCTTCTTCGTTACCTGACAAATTTAATAGCCAATAATAGCTGGGGCGTTTTTCAGTGGCATCATCCTCAAACCATGCTCTCACCAACTTCTTTTTTACTTCGGGTACAGGTGTACGAGGAGGACGAAGGCGAGGATAAATATTTTTGTACAAATGTTCATCCAGTGCGATTTGTATCGCATCCAAATCAACACCACCGTAAATTCGGCGGTATAAATCATCGTCTATATCATGCTGTTGTTGGTCTGTCGTTTCAGCCCCTGTTTCCGGCGGCAATGACAAACGATAAGCCCCTGGCATTGACTGTTTGCGGTTATTCACTGAAAAATTCGCAGGCCGTTGGTCAACACCTGCCATCAAAATATCAGCGGAAATTTCAGTTGCATAAGGAATTTCAAGTATACCAACAGAGGCATTACCCTTAGCTACCCGAATGGTAGTAATACAGTCAAAACCGTACAACGAAGGCAACAACAAACGCACCAGATTTCCCAATTCCTGCCGTACAGATAAAGATGCACTTGCTTTTTGCGCATCACGTACAACACCAAGCAATTGCGGAATGGTCAAACGTACCAAATAACGGATGATGTTTTCAGGTGAATCAATCACATGATTATCAATCAGGCGAATTTGAAAATATAGGGATGCCTTGACATCTCTGTGATCCTGCAAGTGCTTTATTGAGGAATCGAAGTGCTGTTCTACTCCATCAATGCCAACTCTCTCGCGGAAATTGGGTCTGGATTTATCCGCCAACAACCACGGAATGGAAACAGCATTAAAACACGCTGCCCGATTTGTTGGCGTAGACGTGATCACAGCATACAACACTCTCCCATGAAACACGGGTGCGCCAGAAATTCCGCGCCAACCTGCCTTTTCCAGTGCATCACTCTCCGAAGTCAGGCTGATTTCATGACTGGCAGAATCAGGTGCGTGGAATTTCCCCAACGCAGAAATTTTTTTCCTAACATCCCCACCATCCTCATCTTTGCCAATAGCAGGATAGCCAAAACTTTCCCACGTAACGTGTGCTACGGGAGGTTGTCGCGCTAACAGTAATGGGGATACTTGAGCTTGCGGTGGAATCTGGCATTCTAGGATGGCGACATCACAATCAACTCCACCATCAAACACAATCTTTGCATTCTCATCCTTGTGACCAAGATCAGGCCATTCCACCGTAATCGGTTTGGTTTCATCGCGCTCAGGAAACACCACCACATGCCGTGCGGTTAGTACTAAGTTCTTGCCAATCGGGTAGCCCGTACCAACAGTCCGCTTACCACCGTATTTAGCCTGTTTAGTCGGCAAGATTTTAGCAATGAGCGTGGTATCCATCACTCATCATCGGATAACAAAACATTGGTCGACTCACCAGTTTCAGGATCATTCCGGTTTGGTGTCAAACTCAATTTGATCTTCTGTGTAGCTGACTTTTTGTACTTTCCACTGGCTTTAGCTTCCAGCACCCAAAACTTGATGCCACCCTCAAGACCGCCTTCCTTTTCCACCACCGTCTGAAATTCCACCTCGATGTTGTTGAGGTTAAACTTCAGGCCATGTCCTTGCGCCGCCCATTCGGCTTGCTTGATTTCTTCGCGCAGCGCTTTCATTACTTCCGCCAGTTCGAGTTTCTGCCCCATAGTGTTTCCCCAGTCTGTAACTAATGAGCTTTCTTTATAGTGGTTGGGTACAAGATGCGCAAGCCCCAGCCGCCACACACGACTAAGTTCGGCTACCTGTCCTTCTACTGTCGCAACTGTCGCAACTGTCGCAGCCGCATACGCGACAGGTGTAGCGACGGGGAAGAACAAACGAATACATTCAAAAACAAAAGGTTACGAATTATGCACCGATTACTGTCGCAACTGTCGCAACTGTCGCAACTGTCGCAGTCGCAAACACGGATAGAGTGAAAAATGGGGCAATTAGGGCGGAGAGAAGGGGGTGGATTTTCCAAAGACTGTATTTAACACTGTATCTGCGCAAAAATGAGCTTAAAAAGTCTTTGTAATACAATACAATGGGCATCCTATAATGGTGTCACCTTACCACCATATATCGTTTCGTGACCTGTCATGAAATAGCAAAAGCCCTTGCAGGCAGCAATCTGCAAGGGCTTTTTGTTTGATAATAAGAAATCTAACAGATTCAATCAGGCAGCCGATCCTACGCCTGCCTGCAACAATTCAAAGATCAGCCGCGCAAACTGCCGCGTCTTTGCCGGGTTTTCCAGCAATTGCAGCATCTGGTTCTGGTGCGCTTCGCTGCTGCCGATAATCGCGTCATCCACCGCTTGGCTGAAATCGCCGAGCATGGCTTGTTCGGCACTGTTGTTGGCAAGCTGGCGCATCACCAGACCGTTTTCACGCACCTTGTCGCGCACGGTGTAGGCGTAATTCACCATGTCCGTCTCGCTCAGCTTGTCGGTGACGAACACTTCATTGAGGCGGGCGATGATGGCGGAAAGGAAGGCTTCTTCGCGGCTTTTGGCTTTGGCACTGCCTGCATCCGTGCCGGGGCGTATTTTGTATTCCGCCGCGTCTTCCTTGAGCTGCAAGTCCTGCTGTTTCAGGCGGGTCAGGCGGTAATGGCTGAGTTCCACATTGTTCAGGTCGATCTCGTCTTCTTCCAGCAGGATGTCGCGTAGCAAGGGACGCAGGTTACGGGCATACAGGCTGAGTTTTTCCAGATCGCGGTCGTCGTAATCGACAATTTGCGACATGAATTCGTAGAAACGCACGAACGTACCCAAATCCTTTTTGAAGATTTCCAACGCGTCCTTCTCGGCTTTGCAGGCTTTCAGGCTATTGTCGGCATTGGCAATCAGTACCGGATCACCGCTCTTTTTGGTGCGTTCAGCAATGTCCAATGCCAGTTTGTAAGCGTCCACAGCGGAACGGTAACGCTTTTGCCAGCGTTCCACCGCCGGTTTGCAGATATTGGCAATCGCCGCGTTGCTCTTGTTCTTGATGAAGTAAGCGCTAAAAAACTGCTCGACTTCGTGCCAGTGGAAAATCCCCGCAGCGCGTAGCTTGTCCGACAGGTCAAACACCCGGTCAGGGTCAGACACATCTTCCAGTTCCGCCGTTTGGTAATAGGGCTGGAAAGCGGTGAGGATGTCTTGCGGGTCGTTGAAAAAATCCAGCACAAACGTGCCGCTTTGCGCCTTGACGGGGAAGGTGCGGTTGAGGCGCGACAGGGTTTGCACGCATTCCACCCCGCCGAGTTTCTTGTCCACGTACATCGCGCACAGTTTCGGCTGGTCAAATCCGGTCTGGAACTTGTTGGCAACCAGCATCACCTGATAGTCGCTGGTATCGAATGCCAATCGCAAGTCACGCCCTTTCAGGCCGGGGTTCATATTGGTCTCGGTGTATTTCTCGCCCAGCAACGGGCTGCTGTCGGGGTCATTGGCACTGAAATTGACCTCACCAGAAAACGCCACCAGCGCGTGAATGTCGGCGTAACCTTGCTTCTTGACGTATTCATCAAACGCCAGCTTGTAGCGCACCGCTTCCTTGCGCGAACTGGTCACGACCATTGCCTTGGCTTGCCCGCCCAGCAAGCCCATGACGTGCTGTTTGAAATGCTCAATGATCACCCGCACTTTCTGGCTGATATTGTAATCGTGCAGGCGTACCCACTGGTTGAGTTTGACCTTGGCGCGTTTGCTTTCGACTTCCTGATCCTGCGTCTGGATTTTCAGGGCAAGCTGGTAGGCAACCTTGTAATTGGTGTAGTTCTTCAGCACATCGAGGATGAAACCTTCCTCAATCGCCTGACGCATACTGTAGACGTGCCACGCCTCCGGCTTGTTGGTGCGCGAGGGCGGCAAGTCCGGGTTGGGGCAACGCCCGAACAGTTGCAGGGTTTTATCCTTGGGGGTGGCGGTGAAGGCCAGATAGCTGAGGTTATTCGAGCCGCGCCGCGAAGCCACAATCGCATCCAGCATATCATCGGGGCTGAGTTCTTCCTCGCCGTCGTCCTTGCTGTCGAGCATCAGCACTTCCTTGAGCTGGCGGGCAGTCGCGCCAGTTTGGGAACTGTGGGCTTCGTCGGCAATGATGGCGTAGTTGCGCTGTTTCAGGCTCACGCTGTTTTCGATGGCTTTGAGCACAAACGGGAAAGTCTGGATGGTGACGATAATGATCGGTTGCGCGTGTTCCAGTGCCTGCGCCAGTTTTTCGGATTTGGAACCGTCGCCTTCCTTGTTATTGATGCGCCCGACCACGCCGTCCTGATGTTCAAACTGGTAGATGGTGTCCTGCAACTGCGCATCCAGCACCGTGCGGTCAGTAATCACAATCACCGAATGGAAGCACTTGTTGCCCACCGCGTCGTAGAGTGCGGAAAGCTGGTGCGCACACCACGCAATCGAATTCGACTTGCCCGAACCCGCGCTGTGCTGGATCAGGTATTTATGCCCTGCCCCTTCGGCACGGGCGGTGCTAATCAGGCGCGTGACCACATCCCACTGGTGGTAACGCGGGAAAATCAGGGTTTCCTTTTTGTACTTGCGGCCTTCCCAATCTTCGCGCTCTTCAATCTGCAAATGCACGAAACGCCCAAGGATATTGAGCAGGTTGTCGGGCAGCAGCACTTCGTTCCACAGGTAATCGGTAGCGTAACGGTCGACATCTTGCGGCACGTCGTTGCCCGCGCCGCCATCGTGCGTGCCTTTGTTGAACGGCAGGAAAAAGGTGTCTTTGCCTTCCAGCCGGGTGCTCATGTAGACCTCGTACTGGCTGACGGCGAAATGCACCAGTGCGCCGCGTTTGAAGGTCAGCAAGGGTTCGGGCTTGCGGGTTTCGGGGTCGATGGCAAAACGGGTGGTTTGGTATTGGCGGATGGCGTTTTCGACCGATTGCTTGAATTCGGATTTCAGCTCCAGCGTGGCAACGGGCAAACCGTTGACGAACAGCACCAGATCAATGCGCCAGCGTTTGGATTTCCCTTCGGCTTCATTCCCTTCGACTCCGCTCAGGGAACGGCTTGTTGCCCACGGGGAATAGATTAGTTCCGGCACAATGCGCAGGCGGTTTTGCTGGTAACGGGCGAGGGTGTCGGGGTTAAGGTCATGTTCGGGTTTGAACTGGCACAGGCTGAAACGGGTTCCCCGATGGCGTAATTCGTGGCGCAATGCGCCGAGTGTGCCGAAGGTGCGCATCTCTTTGGCGGCGGCGTTGGGGTCAACCTTGTCGAGTTGCGCGGCGACCCGTTCGAGGAAATGCTGTTCGGGGTTGTGCGGGTAAATGGTGCAGAATTTCTGCCATTGGGCATCTTGGGTGGCTTGCACGAAATCCAGCAAATCGCGTCCGTACAAGGCCAGTTGGCGGTTGTAGCCTTCGGGTTTGCCCAGCAACCAGCCATTGGCGAGCATCTGCTGGATCACGTCGTTTTGGAAAGGGAGTTCGTTGGTTTTGTTCAAGCCCGATACCTCGTTGCAGCCTGCGGGGGTTGTAAGCAGGACGATTTATCTGGATATTAGCATGTCAGGGGTATTTTTCATTCCAAATGCTTTTGCGGCTGCGCCGTTAACTCCCTTCCTCAATCCGCATTCATAACGGACTTTGATATTCATCATCATCAGACCACTGTCACGGTGTTAGGCTGGTCTGTTAGAGGTTTAATAACATGAACAATCAGCCGACCCCAGAACTCCGTTGGGAACACGATGTTACCCTTCTGACCAATCGTTTTGTCCTGTTTGATCTTCTCAAGATCATGAGCATCACCTACGCGCTCATTGTTGTGCTGTTTTCATTGCTCGGCCTGTTAACCGGGGAAATGGGACTCGGCTGGCAAATGGCACAAGTATTCGCCGTCGTTGTACCGCTCATCGCACTTAGCCTGATGTTCATTATGCTGGTGTTTTACGTCAACCGTATGCCAATACGTTACACCCTCAACAGCAAGGGCGTTACTTCAGAAATCCTCGGCAAACGCTCCCGCTGGGCTAACCGGACAGGCATCGTGTTCGGCCTACTCAGTGCCAACCCCACGGTTGCAGGAGCCAGCCTGCTGGCAAAATCGAGGGAAACGACTTTCTACCACTGGCGAGACCTGCATAAAGCGGCCTACTACCCCGATGCACACACCATCACCCTGTTCAACGGCTGGCGTTCTGTCGCACGTCTGCATTGCACACCCGAACAATACCCGGAGGTTGCAAGCGCGGTCAGGGAATGCCTGCTGACCGGGACAACCGAACGCGACAAAACCAACAAAAAACAAGCGAGAACATAAGCCATGTTTCACACCAAACGTCTGCTTGCCACCCTGTTTGTGGGAGCCATGACCACCTTCCCGGCAGGAGCATCAGAACTGACGGAAGCCAAGGCCGCTTACAACGAAGCTTTCGAGCGTTATACCAAACTGGTGACTACGGATGCCGGAACCGGGAATGTTTTGCAGGCACTGGAGGAGTACCAGCAGGCGCACATCCGCTACATGCAGTTGCGTAACGCATCCGGCTCACCGACAAATCAGGCCGAAGCTGACAGCAAACCCGCTAAACTCGACACTACCGGGATTGATGGCATCGTCGGCATTGAGGATGAAGATGCCCCCGTACCCGCACCTGAGCAACCAGTATCCCCCAAGATCAGTTCCCTGAAAGGGCAGGCGCAAGCAGGCAATCCACAAGCCATGACGGTGCTGGCTCTCGCTTACCAGACGGGCTATAACGGGCAAGTCGATCCCCTCCAGTCCATTGAATTACTACAGCAAGCAGCCAAAACAGGCGATGCCAACGCCATGCTGCAACTGGCTAATGAATACGAGTCAGGACTCTGGATCAAACCGGATAAAAACAAGGCCGATACCTTGCGCAAACAGGCCGCCAGCCAAGGCTCCCGCCTTGCCGAATGGGAGCTGGAAAGCCATGAATAAACGCCACTGGATCATTCCCCTGCTATGCATTGCGCCAACCCTGATTACGCCTGTATTAGCGGTGGAAAGCCAAAGCGAAGCGGAATACGCCGCAGCAGTTCTCGACCGCGATACCAAAAAGGCCGCTACCAAAACCATCACCGGATTACTGGCCTATATTCATCGCCTGAATGACCCTGAACTGGAAAAAAAGGCCGCTGAGGAAATCAGCAATTCCCTCATGGCGATGGAGCACAATCTGGATGCCATGCAACGTTTCTCTGCCAGCATCAAACGCATGGCTGAAAGCGGTGAGCTGAAACAACTCGTCAGCCAGAAACGTGTCAAAGCCTTTGCCCAGACTGTCATGGACAACAGCAGCTCAAGCCTGAAGGGGCTAGGTGAAGATAGCCTGCGTAAAATTATCGGGCTGGCTCAGGATGGTGCTGATGCTGCCGGACGTAGCACCCTGACTATCCTCAATCAGGTAGAACAGGAAATCACCCAGACAGGCAAACTCTCCGGTCAGTTGGCTGACAAGCTTTCCGCTGCCATCAAGAACCTTCCCCCCAACCGGGCGCAAGCTGCACGCAAACTGCTGGCTGAAAAGTTTTCCAGTGACTGGAAACAGGCTGCTGGCGATGGCCTGAACACGACACTGGGAACCGTTGTCGACGGTGCATTCGTGCTGAGTGATGCCTATGACATCGCTTTCGGTGATGCCAGTGCCGAAGAAAAAGCCGCGAAAGCGACCGGCACGGCGGTTGGTTACGGGATGGAGACCAGCGGCGGTCTTGCTATTCAGGCACTGGGCGGCGGTTTCCTGCACGGGCTGGTACTCAGTTGGTCGGCAGGCAAAGTGAACGAGCTGGTTGCCGAAATCATCCTGCTGCAACAGGATCGCGCCAATGCGGCTGAAAAAGAACGCTGGGCTAACATCGAACTGCGCATGGATGTCATCCGTGGCATGATAAGGGTCGACGAACTGATCAAGGCAGGTGAACTGCAAAAAGCCAGCAACTACCTCGCCAAGGTGCAAAAGTTTTACTTCAAACACCAGATGCCTAGCGATGGCCTGTACGAAAAAATGCAGGAGCTGGAACAAAACATCAACAATGCCGGACACCTGCAACAAGCCAACGCGATCATTGCTGAAGCACGTATTCCTTACATGGAAGGCTTCCAGAGGGTTCGTCAGGAGCGCAACCTGACGCAGGCACTGACCTATGTGGAAGATGCCCAGCAAATCCTAAAAAAATCCCTGCGCGATTATCCCGAACTCAAAACCACGCTGGAAAAAGTCGCAGCCTTACAAGCGTTCATCAACAAGCTGATCAACAACGCCAGCCCGCTTGGCAAACTGGCTGTCGATGGCCCGGATACCGTCAAGACTGGCGCACACGAAACCTATGAAATCAGTGTCAGCGGCGGGATTCCCGACTACATCACAACCAATATCGAAGGGCTGGCTCTGCCCACTGGTGCGCTCGCCTATTGGCAGGCTCCCGACGAACCCGGCAAAACTACCGTTACCTTCAAGATCAAGGACAATATCGGGCAAACAGCCAGCGTGGAAAAACAAATCACCGTCATTGGTGACGCTCCTGAAACAAACCCGACAGAGACAACAAGCACTGAAGTCATCCAACTGGAAGGTGCTTCAACGGTGAGTCTCAAACTGCTGGATATGGACTACGCCGAGGTCGAGCACACGTTTGTGTACCTCTACCGGGGCGTGGAAGATGATTCCGTCATTGAATGGGATTTTGGCGATGGCAGTAAACTATACCGCCACCCCGCCAATCATGGCAGCAAACAACCCTCTGGCGAATGGCGCTCATCCATCATGCAAAAATATTCCAAAACGGGCGCATTCCAACCAGTTGTACGTTTACTGGATGGCAGCGGCAAGGCACTTGGGCAAAGCAGTATCCAGATCATTATTCAGCCGGAACACATTGAGTACCTATCGCCCCCCGCTGGCCTGATACCGGAAGGGGACAACTGATTAGGAGCTTCCCCTGCCAAGCGACAACTTGCGGTGAATAGCAGCGTTAATCACCGCACATTATACGGCGATTGGGCTTGCGCTTGCGGTGATTAGCGGCTATAAACACCGTAAAAGATGCGGTGATTACGATGAAATGGATACACGAACAGCCTGAATGGCCTCAATTTCACTGGGATGACAAAGCCTTGAGTGCGCCACTGGCACAACTGCGCCACCAACAAGGTCATTTGCTGGGGCGGATGTCGCACCTTGGGTTTTCACTCCAGATGGAAACCAGCCTGAATACCTTGACCAGCGATGCGGTGAAATCCTCCGCGATTGAAGGTGAACAACTGGATCGTGAGGAAGTGCGCTCTTCGATTGCGCTCCAGTTGGGGATGGATAAGGGCGGTCATTTGCCCTCCAGCCGCCATATCAATGGCATTGTCGAGGTGTTGCTGGATGCGACGCAGGCTTACCAGCAACCGCTGACCGAAGAACGCTTGTGCGCTTGGCATTCCGCGCTGTTTCCGAGTGGCTTTAGTGGCATGACACCGATTATGGTCGGGATGTGGCGACCGCCTTCTGCTGGAGCGATGCAGGTTATCTCCGGGTCATTTGGGCGCAGGCGGGTGCATTTTGAAGCACCGGATGCCAACCGGCTACCTGATGAAATGGCGGCGTTTCTCGACTGGTTTGAGCATGACGGCGGTCTTGACCCGGTGTTGAAAGCGGGTGTGGCGCATTTCTGGTTTATCACTCTGCACCCGTTTGAAGATGGCAATGGGCGGATTGCGCGGGCAATTGCTGATATGGCATTGGCGCGGGCGGATGCTACCCCGCAACGCTTTTACAGTATGTCGGCGCAAATTGAGGCGGAGCGCAAACATTATTATGAGCAACTCGAATGCCAGCAACGCGGTTCGCTGGATATTACCCCTTGGCTGAGTTGGTTTTTGGCGTGTTTGGGGCGGGCAATTGCTAATGCGGAAGCGGCGTTGGGCGCGGTATTGCACAAGGCCAAGGTGTGGGAACACCTGCACCTTCACACGGTAAATGAGCGGCAACGCCTGATTATGAACCGGATGATGGGTGATTTTGAGGGGTACATGAATACCTCGAAATACGCCACGATGGCGAAATGCTCGACGGATACGGCATTGCGGGATATTGGCGCGTTGGTGGCGTGGGGCGTGTTGGTGCAGAATCCAGCGAAGGGGCGCAGCACCAGTTATCGGCTGGTGACGGAGGGGGAGTTGAAGACCCTCACCCCCGCCCCCTCTCCCAGAGGTAGAGGGGAGTAAGAGGAGTTAGGGCATGATGATAACGAACCGTGAGAAATCCCGCCTGCTTCGCCAACAGCAAACGCTGGCAGAGCAGTGTTTGTGGCAGCAATTGCGTAATCGTCAACTGGATGGTTATAAGTTTCATCGCCAGTATGCTATCGGTTATTACATCGTGGATTTTGTCTGCCGAGCTGAAAAACTCATCGTGGAATTGGATGGTGCGCATCATGCTGAAGCTGATCAGGTGGAATATGATCACATCCGCACCCAATTTTTGGTCGCACAGGGCTATCGGGTTCTGCGCTTTTGGAATGCTGATATAGAACAGTCGCTGTCCAAGACATTAGAGGCTATTAGGACTGCGCTGAAGACCCTCACCCCCCAGCTCCCTCTCCCAGAGGTAGAGGGGGAGTAAGAGGTTGTTTTTCTTAGCCCCTCTACCTTTGGGAGAGGGGTTGGGGTGAGGGTCTTTGTTCAACCTGCCAACCCCGCACATCAATCTTGCCTGTCACCGCCGCCGAAATCAGTGCCGCCCGCCGTTCTTGCAGCAACCCAATTTGGGCATTCGCCTTTTCCATAATTTTTGTGAATTTACTTAGTTCAACGTCAATGAAATTTGCAATTTGAGCCTGCTCATCACCACTAGGCAAAGCTATGCACAATTCCCGAATATCCTCCAGACTCAATTGAATCTTAGTTCCACCATAACCTGAACCAAGTAATTGTTCTTTTGCACAATCTGATAGGACAAAATAACCAAGCCACCTTGAAGCAGCAACTTTATTATTTGGTCTACATAGTGAAACATGCTGACTGACAAACCCACCTTCGATCTCATTATTTGTCACACAAACAGAACCAAGATCGGCAGTTATGGAGATTAACAAATCATCGTTTCTAATTTCAGCCCTACCACCTTCAGCTCCTGTAGGTGGATTTACGTATTGAATAGACTCAAGTTTCGGTTCAATAGTGTCTCTTGTCAGGTTGGCTATTCTAAAAAATAATGCACCTTCATCAGCATAAAACTCAGCCCATCCACGAGAACCACTGGTGATTAAATCAAAGAGAAATTTCGCCCGCGTAACTACCCAATACTCCGGCACTTCCCCCAGCCACTCAACCCCGGAATCCTTCATCGGCACATTAGGGTTCAGCCCTTTGGTCACGGCATGGCTGATCACCGCCTGACGCTTTTCTTTCAGCAGCTTGATGAGTTGTTGCTGTTTGTCGATCAGGGTGTCGATTTTGGCAGTTTCGTGGTCGAGGAAAAATGTGATTTTCTCTTGATCATAATCTGATGGCAGAGGGAACATAAAATTAACAGCATCAGATATGTTAAACTGTTTTTGAGCCGCCCCATACTGCACTTTATTAATCTGCTGCCTACCAACCCAGCTATTTAAAATATAGCATAGCCATCTTGAATTAAAATCACCACACCTTATTATCATCACAGAGGCACAATTTGAGCCTTCCAATTCTTTTGGAACTACAGCAGTAACTCCAGGATAGCCAACACGCACACAAACTAAGTCATTTTCAAATAGCATTGACTGACGAAGCTTTTCACTATCTGACCTAGAAAGTTTTCTTGTATTTTCCAGCTTGAACCCAAATTCAACAATATCCCCTCCAAATAAGAAATGCTCTCCTTCATCTGCAACATAAGTAGATGGATTAATAACAAGCCCTACACCTCTGTACACGACAAAAACCATAACCAATTGATTTTATAAGCCTGACCTTGAAAGGTTGAAAGCCCGCCGAGGATCTGCTCCACTCTCAGCGACCAAGCAGGAGAGTGTCATGGATTTAAACGACGG
>NZ_JAQTLS010000032.1:0-25092 GCF_028714775.1 Thiothrix sp.
AGGAACACTAATGCCCTCACAGACCGCCAAAGGCTCGGGAGGTGGCGTAGGTTCCCAAACGTTCGAGATAGGAACCCCCGGTCCCGGTAGTAAAACAAGAGCTTCCGGTAGTCCCGGAAGTCTCACCCAATATTTCCTCAGTACCGTAGGAGCCCAAACAGCCTTCAATCCTGCAAGCGGTCCTCCTATTGACAGGAACATAGCCCAACGTGGGCAGATGAACCTTGCGTTGACGGCCGCTTCCAGTCCGAAGTTGCAACTACAGTCACGCGCTAAGTTTCCGGTTATTTACGGCTCGGGAACCTTCCGCCTTCTATTCTCGAACGTCTACCTGCCGAATAGCGCAGGACCAGCGTACACCATCAACAAGGTGTCTGTGGAACAAGCCGGTGTGTCAACTCCGGTAACCTTTGGCGGCCTTCGCACCCGATCAGTCGCCAGTGGCGAGGTATTCGAGAGTGACACGATTACCGGAACTTTGGTTCCTGGGGTAGCTTGGGTCCGCGTAGATGCCACAGTTACCGTGTCTGGCTTCGCCACTAGTAAGCTCTACAACACCACGCAACTTGAAACTGGCGGAACTATTGATCAGTCGATTATCTTCGACCCTATCAACTTTATTGACCAGATTGACAACACAGGTTCCCTAACGGTTCCTACGGGTGGCACAGCTACCCAAATGCTAACCGCGACTATAATCATTGGTAACATTACGTCCGATAAACGCGCGTGGCTAGGTGGTTGTACGTCTATCGAAGACGGTAAGATTGACCAAGGTTCTTCAGACGGTGCCAACGGCGGTGGTTATCTAAGGCGCGCTGCCTTCAAGAAGGTCGTTCCTTACGCTTCCTTCGCACTCACTGGTATGGCATATTCCCAGATTGGCGCTACCACCAAGCCAGCTTTCGTCGCCTTGTGTAAGTATCATAGCGACCTTCTCCTTGGGGGTCCTACGAACGATGTGTTCGCTGGATCAGCCTTGACCGTCGTTAAGACAACTATGGGCTACTTCTGGGGCGCTAAGACCCTCGCTGGATCCACCATCACCCGTATTATCCAAGGGGACCTGTTCCCGCGTGTGGACACCACAGACCACTGTACGAGCTTTGCTGGTCAAACCAACGACCTCACAGGCTACGCAGCGGCCGGCGTTGCGGACCAGTGGAACACCTTCATAGCCACGGCGGCAGGCACAAATAATATCGACGCTGTGTGGCAGGTTCGGTCGTTCTTTGCGTCCACCACGGACAACCACTTCTGGGGTTCTCCTGGGGACTCAGCGTACTCGTTCTTCCAGACGACGCTCGCGGCCTCCGCTCTATCGACTGCAACCACAATCTCACTCGCCGCGCTTCCCCCCGCGACCAACATGGGTCTCATTCTAAACCCAGGTGGCGCACAGATGGCCCCTGTCACGGGGAGCACCCTGGAAGGTATCGTTCCATATCAGTACACCGGAACAGGCCCCTACACGGCTACAATGTTCGTAACCATTGCGGTCGCGCAGAACTCCGGTAACGCGGTTGTCTCGCCGTTCTCGGCAGACGGTACGCATCCCTCTGGCTTCACAGGTAACGACACCGCAGCTACAATCGTTGTGGCAGCAGTTTAAATATTAGGACCAACTCTCATTTCCACTTACGGTACCGTTAAATCCGACTTCCTTTCGATCCTCAACCGCCGCGACGTTACTGCAAGTCAAATCAACACATTCTTCGGTGACGCGGCCCTACGTATCAACCGAGACCTCCGTATCCCAAGTATGGAGGCCTTGGTCCAATTCACTTCAGACACCCCAAGTATCGTGCCGGTCCCTACGGACCTATTGGAACTCATTGCGATCTACACGAATGACGCGGTGAACCAGAACAAGCTAACGCGCACGACACTTGGGGACATTATCGTTCTCTCCCAGACCTCAGGCATCCCTCGGAAGTTCTACCGTCAAAAGAACGATTACCTAATTGGTCCTGCACCTCCCGTAGGTACTGTGTTCTGGGTGTCCTACTACCAGTCCGCAGCTACCCTTATTCAAGATAGTGACACCAATTGGCTCACTGAGGTAGCCCCAGACCTCCTAAGATACGCCGCGCTCTGTTACGCTGCCGACTTCTTCCTGGATGAACGCACGTCAACCTTCGAGGCTCGATATAGCCAAATTATCGAAGCGTTGACGAACCAAGCCCAACAGGACGACCTAGTGAACGCATCAATTGCCGGTGCGTACCAAACAGACGGCTTCTCGAATTTCCCAGATAACCCAACGACCAATTAAGAGCGAATGACCTTTACACCTACCGAATACAGTCCGTTCTCCACGGTCACCACATTCAACGGACGTAACGGTGACGTGGTGTTAAAGGGAACGGACCTTGTTGACGCTGTTCTACCGTCCATCGTTGGCACCTTTAATGGTCGCAGCGGTAACGTGGTGCTCCTGGCGGGCGACGTTACTCCCCTTATCTCTGGGGTCTCCGTTACCTCCTTTAACACCCGTACCGGCGCTATTGTCCTTAACTCCACGGACGTAGCAGCGGCCCTCCCCGCTACCGTGGCTCTCCTTGCGTCCCCTACGTTCACGGGAGTTCCCGCAGCCCCCACAGCGGCCCCAGGAACCAATAGTACCCAACTTGCCACTACAGCCTTCGTTGCGGCTCTGGGGGCTCTCAAGGCCTCCCTTGCGTCCCCTGCGTTCTCAGGTACCCCAACGGCTCCTACGGCCTCGCCAGGAACCAACAGCACCCAGCTAGCCACCACGGCCTACGCAGATGCCATAGCGGCTCTCAAGGCTAACTTAGCGTCTCCAACGTTCACAGGAACCCCAGCGGCTCCCACAGCGGCCCCAGGGACCAACACGACACAGTTGGCTACTACAGCCTTCGTGGCGGCATCGTTCGCTCCCCTTGCGGGACCAACGTTTACTGGTATTCCTGCGGCTCCAACGGCTGCTCCAGGTACCAGTTCGACACAGTTGGCTACTACAGCCTTCGTGGCGGCTTTAGGTAACCTTAAGGCCAACTTAGCGTCCCCCGCGTTCACTGGTACTCCCACAGCCCCTTCAGTAGCCCTTAGTGACGTATCTACGTCTATCGCTACTACACAGTGGGTGCGGACAGGGTTCTCGGATGGTTCCAATGCTGCCTCAGGTATCGTTGGTGAGTATTTAAGTTCTGAAGTGCTCGTTGGTTCCGCTGTGTCCCTTACATCGGGATACGCTGCCAACCCTAAAGACATAACTACATTAGCCCTTACGGCCGGTGATTGGAACGTATACGGTGTGGGTATCTGTGTTCCCTCAGCCGGTCTGACCGCCCAGGTTACCAGTATTAACACCGTAGCTAACACATATCCAACGCCCCCCAACGGAGGTGGATACGCTGTGATGTCGGTTGGTGGTGGAACAGGTATACCTAACACCGCTTCGGTCACTATGCGTATTAGTGTTGCTGCACCCACAACCCTCCACCTAGTCGCTGGAGCCACTGTGGGCTCAGGTACCGTTACGGCCTATGGTGGTCTTTACGCACGGAGGATAAGATAACAATTCGCTATGAACACAAACTTTCAACGAAGTCTCGCTAAAGTCCTCAAGTACGAGGGCGGGTGGTCCAACGACCCCCGCGACCCTGGAGGCGCAACGTACCAAGGAGTTACCCAACGTGTATATGATACTTACAGACGGGCTCATAGTCTCGGCGCACGTACAGTACATGCAATGGAGACTGCCGAACGAGACGCGATCTATCGGACGGGGTATTGGAACTCCATCGCGGCCGACATGCTACCCTCCGGTCTCGACCTCGCAGCTTTCGATGCAAGCGTCAACAGTGGCCCCGGAACAGCCGTACGCTGGCTTAAGGGAGCCCCTAAGGACAGTGTGGGAGCCATTAAGTACCTGTGTTCCAAAAGGCTATCCTTCCTCCATTCGCTAAAGACCTGGAGCCACTTCGGCACCGGCTGGGCTCGTAGGGTCTCGGACGTTGAAGCTACGGCCCTTTCGTGGGCTTCGGGTTCGGCTGCGCCTCAGGTCCTCAAGAAGGCCTCAGATGACGCCAGGGCCAAAGCCACCAAAGCCGGTAAGGCAGCGGCGGGACACAGTGTCGGCGGTGGAACTGTTGCTACGGCCGCTTCCACAGGCCACCATTGGGTACTGGTGGTTTCACTTGTCGCTGTTACACTAAGTGTGGCTGCGTATTTCATATGGAAAGCAAACCAGCACAAGGTTCGCTCAGAGGTCCTAGCGCAGCCGGTGGTTGCCCCTGTTGTGCCCAAAGTACCAGTTATTACCCCTCCCGCCGCTACTGGCCACCTTACGCCTGTAGACCAAATCAACGCTCTAAAGGCTACCTTCAAGCATACAAGCGGAGCTTCGCACCTTGGACATTAGTACCCTCGCGCCCCTAGCGAAAACCTTAGCAGCCGCAGGAGCCCCTTACCTGGGGAAAATCCTTAGCTCTGTACTTCCCTTTCCGTTCAACCTCGCAGCCAACGCTATCGTGTCCGAGTTAGGGAGTGTCCTTGGAACCGGGAGTGACCCTGGGGCCATTGCGGACGCTATCAACGCCAATCCGCAAGCCTTCTCTGAGAAGCTTCAGGAACTTGAGGACAAATACAAGTCCGAGTTGGACTTTGCGAACCTTCAGGTAGGCCTAGATACGAAGGAGGCCGAGTCTGACCACTTCTTTATCTCGGGCTGGCGTCCTACGTTCGCTTGGCTGTGTATCGTCACCGTTACGTACCAGTTGGTCGCACAGACCATTCCGTTCCATCCGATACCGGATACCACCTTCAATCCACTTTGGTTAGCCTTTGGAGGCCTTCTGGGCTTGCGAAGCACTGAGAAGTGGCTTGGGGTTGCTCGTGAGGTTCTTCCCAAGATTACTCTCCCGTGGTCGAAGAAGAAGTAATTGTGGAAATGGAGACCGCTATTGATCATGAGGGGCGTATCGCCCACATGGAAACAGACCTTGCCCAACTTAAGGCTGATGTAGCCAAGGGCACCGCTATCCTAACGGAACTTCATTCAGACATGGTGGCTCAGAAAGCCGCTAAGACCCTGATATCCTCGGCTGTTAAATACCTTGTGTGGTTCGTAGCCGGTATCGCCACGCTCTTTGGTTCAACTAATGGGCACATAGTAGCTCAGTGGATCAAAGACTTTCCCAATGCGCATTAGAAAGAAACCCTAAAGTATGTCTACTCTCCCCACCATTTCCGACCTCGACGCTGCTATCCTTGAAGTCGTGACGGCCGTTGGTTCCCTCATTGCTGAGAGAGCCAATCCGATCGATCTCACGGAGAACATTGCGCGCCTGAAGACCCTCGCCGCGACCATTAACGAAGCGTTGGTTCCCCCTCCTGCCGTCGAACCGGCTCCTGCGCCTGTTGCTCCCCCGGCTGCGTAACGCAAATTACCGATCCACTTAGGAACCCTTATGGGAACTTAGGTGGATCGGTTTTTACGCTATTAGTGTTTGATACCGTGAAGGCTCAAGACCTTCTCCAGATACTCATTACGGAGCCTGAGAACGGCCAACTCGTTACCTCCCGGTGTATGGGTACCGGAGGATACCTTACGCCTCTGTACGGTGGGTTTCTGTGGCACCTGAGGGCTATCCCATGTAGGTGCTCCCGGTACCTTCGGATGCTCCAGGTCATACCAGCGTCTTATGAGGTTCTTGTGGACCCCTAAGGACTCCCCTACCTTGGCAAAAGACTCCCCAGCGCTAACGCGGGCCACTGCCTTTTCTTTGAAGTCGCTGTCGTATTGCCTTCGTTCTTGAGTCATCGTTAAGTTCCTCGATTTCGTCATCCACGGCCGACCAGTGGTCTGTGGTATCAAGGAAGCCTATATGCGTTTCGTAGGTATCAGTGTCAAGAGGTTCCCGCCACTTATAGTCAAGAAACCTGTTGAGACGGGGGTTAAGGTAGCCCTCACGGAACGGACGTTCGTAGGTTGTCGTGCCGATCTTAGGGGGTCTTATTGGTCTATCGTCGGACACGGCTGTGTTCTCACTAGATAAGCTACTCCCTTTAAAAGCTCCTGCGGGTCGTCATTGAAACAACCAAGACCAACATTACACTTATGGCAAAGTAAACCACGGACCTTTAGAGTCTCATGGCTATGGTCCACGTGAAACGTACCTTTCCCTCTAGGCTCATTTGCACCACATAGAGCACAAGAAAACTGTTGTTCTTCTAACATTCTATTGTAGTCATCTAGAGTTATTTTAAAGTTGGCCTTGAGTTTTTGGTTTCTCCGCGCCGCCTTACCAGCAGCGGTTTTATTCCTATCCCTATTGGCCTCCTTTACGCACTCCTTACACCAAGAGTGAAGTCCAAACCTTCCTTCCTTAAGAGGGCTAAAGTCGGTCTTTGGCTTGGTTGCCTTACATTTGGAGCATGTCTTCATTTGATAGGACACGCCCCGGTAGCGCAGCGGTCTTCTTCTATTTCTGATAGGGAGCCCATAACTCGGATCGGCTTAAGTTTTGACGAATACTCGTCAAACTGCCGCTTTGTCACGACCTCTTGTGGAAGATACTCAAAGCCTAGGTCTTTAGCGGTCTTGGTTGGGTCATTCCGTAATAGGAACGACACGCCCACATAATGCTCCCAATTCTCGTGAAGCCAAGCCACGATGGCCGGAACCTCGCTTGGATCGTAAGATATAGTAATCGAGCAGTTGTGCTCCACGTAGCAGGTCATTAACAGCTTATAGAACTCTAACTGTTCGACAGCCGACTCAAGATTGACGTGAAGTTCTTCACCATCCCGCTCAACAACATCGAACTTAACATCTGGATATTCGACGGGAAAGGTGACAATAACGCCGTCCGTATCTCCAGGTGCATCAAAGACACGGTAGTTAGCCTTGCGACAAACATCGACAAGTGGATCATGTTTTGAGAACTTCACGTTGTTCCACAGATAACGGCCAAGAGGAAGGTGGGCTCCTTCTGTCGTGTCCATGATTTTACCCAAGGTACCTGAAGGCTTCACGGTAGTCACCGCACGCGGTCTCGGCAGCGTAAGTTCGTCCGCCATGCCGATAGCCGACATTATCGCTACTCCCTTAAGCTCCTTCCATTTCGCTCCGTCTCTGTGGTGCTCCCAGCGTCTAATGCCGGTCGGCCCGACTCCGCAGAGCCTTAGGAAGTCGTTAAGCTCGTGCCATGTTCGTTGGAGCATACCGTCCACGAGGTATACGCAGGTTTGACGGTAGTTCGCCCTGGCGATTAGTCGGTAGGCTTCCTTAAGACCGTCGAAGTCGCCATTAAACTTTCCCAAATCGACTTCCACAAGATTGCAGAAGCTTTTATCCCCCAGCAGAATTTCTGCACAGGGGTTAACCCCACGGAACCAAGGTGCCCGCTTAAGAGCACTAGCGCCATTAATAAACCCCGGTTCGGAGCCCCCAGAGGCAACCATGAGCCCGAAAATATCACTGAGTTCGGCTTCTGAGGGTTTGTGGTAGAAGACAACTGAATTGTTAGATTGGCCGCGCTGAGAGTTTCCGTTCCAGTATTCATGCTTTGCCCTCGCAAATTCGATCCATTCAGGGTCACCATAGGGAACCAGTGTTATCTCGGCACTACGTCTTGACGACAACGTGGCCCCTAGGTGGTTCAAGATATCCATAATGTTGATACGGGTGAGCAACTGCCCAGCCCGAAGGTTCATGATGGTTACGATAGCTCGCATAGCCTCACTTAGGAGACTATCGCCACTTGATATCCATCCGTACGAGCTTAAACGCGTTCCGGCGGGCCGTATCTCCCCGTAGTCGAGAGTAAGGGTCTTCACGAAACGCTTGTTAGCTAGGATTTTACCGGGGAGTTTCGCCCAGGCCTCCGCGCTATCTCCGACCCTAATGGTCCAGTCGTAATAGCGTTTACCGTTCCCAGCCTGGGGCGGTAGTTCCTCGAACGTCTCCACAGTCAACGGGTTCCCTTTGTCCGTGGGGTCCGTCTTGGTGCTGCGGATAATCTTGAGTTCTACGGGTTTACTGAAGCCGCTTAGGGTTCCAGTCGTAGGCTCGAAGCCGACTCCACATCCTTGGAGCAAGAGCCAATAGGCGTCAACAAGGTCATACACTGTAGCGATCCGACCAAAGGAACAGTTGAACATGGAGGCTTCTCGCTCTCTAGCAATACTAGTGCCTCCAAGCCAAAGTGTCCTTCCAGATACGAGCGCTTTTCGTTGGAGAAGGAGGGTCCGTAGGCTGCCCAACTCTTCCCGTTGCTTGGCCCGAAGGCCATGACCCTGAGCCCTAGCCCAAAGCCACTCTTGATGGCGGATAACACGGTCGATAACATCGTCCCAGGTCTCAAAGGTTCCGTCCTCCGTTGGTCTGCAATACGTTCTCCTTGTGATAACCTCCGCTCGTGTGGAGGGCTTAAGTTTATTCTGGTGGTACTGCGTCAATGATTACACCACCTTTATGGTTGCGAAAGAGTCAATACGTTCCACCGAACACGCTTCCAGAGGTGGAGGTTTAGTGACCGTTATAAGCTTGTAAACGTAGCGAGTTTCGCCAGTTGCGGCACTAGACTTAACGGCTACGTGTTCTGCGTCCTTCCGTTCCTTGTGGGCTCCCGCACATGATAGAACTATATATTCATACCTCATCACACGAGGTCCATAAGGTTCGGTTCGATGTAGTTGGGTCCCTTAAGAACCTTACCGTCCTCACGTCTAAACACTGAACCATCCGAATAAAGCTTCGACATGTTACTCACGTGGACCCTACGAACACACTCGTCCATAACGTCCCCACGGATAGCGTTGATGTACGCCACCATCTTCATGATGTTATTACCGGTCTCGGGAGTGAAGTCCGACGCCTGGACACCAAAGTGTTCGGCTTGCGTAAGGACATAGATAACGTCCGCCATTTCTTTGAGTAGGTGGGCGATGGCTTCCCGCATTTCGTAGAGTTCTTCTTCGACACCTGTGATAGCAGCCTCTTTCGTGAGGTTAACGCCGAAGACTGCGGCGAACTCACGGTAACAGCCGTTAATGTCGAGACGCTGCGGTGTGTTGTCTTGCTCCAAAGGTAGTTCCATTTGTTCCTGTTCAGACATTCGCTTTCACTCGGTTATCGTCACCAACGTTACGAAGGTGATAGGTCAATAGGAATAGGCAATTGGTAGCGGCTAAGGCCATATGTGGAAGACCGGACTTTGCGTCGATATCCTCCCCGCGAAACCACGCCCACGAATGGCGCATAAGGGACCCAAAGACGCGGGTCCAAGACATACCCCGCTCCCAATTACGCTCAGGGTATTCGGTGAGGCCGTGGGTTAGTGCGCGAGCCACGTATTCCATTGCGTCTGGTGGTAGGAGGTCCCAGCGCGTCTTTCCGTCATCGTTACGGAAACCACCGACCTGTTGTGCGAAGAGGTCTTTGGACACTTCCAAGGGAACGAACCTGTCCTTGTACCATTCCCTGCTACCCGTCTTTACGGTTTCATCCAGAACACAATAGAAATCTGGGCGGTCGAAGGCCGACTCCTTGACTGTGTAGATTTCACCAGTTACCACGTTACCAATATCATTACCCCTGATGCACTTAACTTTCATGGGTTCCATAAGATAACCTCCTTCCGTTCACTATCCCAATCACTTGCCCTTAGTATCCGCGCCAGTCGCGCTTGGAGCAGGGCGTCGTCTTCAGTTAGTCCTTTGGCTTCGTAGGCCTGTACAATAAGGTCCCACCGCCATTCCGTATGACTAATCTCTGGATCAACGGGACCATCTGGCATCCTGTTCAGTAGTTTCTCCGCAGTCACAGGACCACACCCAGGTAACCCAGGATAGCCGTCCGTAGCGTCACCTGTGAGTGTCTGGAGTAGCCAGTTGTAGTCTGCTTGTTCCTTGGAGACCTGGGTCAACTCACCTTGACGATAGAGCCACCCAGGTACCGTACGCATGTCCTTGTCATCCGACACGATAATCGGGTTGTGACACTTACCGTTAGTCGCCCAGATACCTAGGAGGTCATCGCCTTCTAGGGTGTCCACGCGTGACGCAGGTTCACTGTCGAGAATGAGTCCTAGGAGGTGCGAGTAGCATAAAGGTTTACGACTACGACCGGCCTTGTACTCTGGGTACAACTTGCGTCTAAAGTTACTCTCGCCACTACCACTGAAGGCAATACGATACCCCAGGACACCTGTGGTCAACGGTGTGATATCCAGGCATACCTTAGACAGGGAGTGCTGGAAGGCCTCGTAGGCCTCCTCAGCGTTGCTAAAGAGTACGTGGTTGCTATCGTCCCACCGTACCTCACGTTCAACGGCAGCACAGGCTTTATAAAGGAGCATGTCGCCGTCGATTAGGAGCGTTGGGTTATTTAACACTCTTACGACCCCGCAGAGGTTTAAAGGCCCCTTGGGTCTTCGCTAACCCGCTGTCAATGTCCGCTTCAATGTCCGGTACTTCCGGCTCTTGGGGAGCCTTTAAAACGTCCGGTTCAATGTCCCCTCCAGTCTCAGGGACAACCTCAGAGAACGTAACGGCCATCTGGGCGGCCGCTAGGGCTTTCTCCACATAGTTTAGAGACAACCCAGAGAACCCGTTGGTTGCCACGAAGTGACAAATGTCTACTGCTGTTTCTTTAAGGTTCACTTGACCACCTTATCCTTCTCCACAGCCTTCTTAAGGTCCGCTGCGAGTCCTTGCATTGCCGCAGTGATACGGGCGTCAGTAGCCGTAGCTACGCCACTTGCAGCGGTGACCACGGGTTTGGCGAGAACCACGGCTTCCTTGACCACGGGTGTAGCGACCGCTTCAACCTTGGCAACCACGGGTTCAACAGCGGCTTCCACGGCCTTAACGTCCGCTTCCACTGCGGTCTCCACCGCGTCCACCTTAATGAGCACGGGTGAGATAAGAGAACGAAGGTAGTCGAAGGAGGTATTAGAAAAACCGTGACCTAAGATAAAGGCTACGATTTCCTCAATTGGTTGTACTGGTGCTGTCATTTGATAACTTTCAGATTAGTGGCGACTCCATTGGTCACCATGGTTGCAATAATCGCTTGGATTGCCTGTAGACCTACGAGCCAAAGGTCCTCGTCAACGTCCGGGGTTGCTGTCATGGCTCGAATGATACCCGCGATACTGTCGCCACGGGCTGCGATGTAGTCGTAAGAAACTTCGAAATCATCCATCGTTAAGTTCACTCTCTGCTAACAGGTGTAATCCTTTGGCTGTCACTCGCCATTCGGACGAGTAGACACCGGCCGTTACTCTTGTGGTTATGAGGCCTTCGCAAGCACACATCGCTATGATAGATGCGTTATCTCTCGCTAGGTTACTTTTAGTGGTGGCACCATGTATGTATATCTCTTGTAGGACTTTCAACAACATATCAATTGCCACTATACTCCTCCAGGTATCTATTAGCCCGTAAAATAAGGTCTGGGCGGTTCTCGACCTTAGAGAGCATTGAATTACACAGAACACAAAGCAGTCCGCGTATAGCTCCTGTTTTATGGTTGTGGTCTACATGCAGCCGTGTTTTACCCGGAGCCGGTTGGTCGCAAATTGCGCAAAGACCCTTCTGTGCGTCGTACATCTTATGCCATTCCTCGGCAGATAATCCGTATAAACGCCTTATCGAGGCGTACCTACTTTGCTCTTTAGTTCTGTTCGTTGGGTTCCACGGTTTCCGTGTGCTTTGGATACACGCCTTACACCACGCGTGATGTCCTGTTTTTGTCTTACTAGATTTATTAAAAAGAGATATCTCCTTTGTTTCTTTACATCTAGTGCAGACCGCTGTTAGTGCACGTCCTTCCAACTGTTGCCTACCTTATAATCACTTTTCAAGGGTACCTTAAACTTATAAGATAACCCCGCGTTCATTGCGGTTTTAGTTAACATACCTCCGATAACGTCCTCCAAACCCTCGCGTACTGCTACGTCAACTTCATCATGTATATGTCCAACGATAACAAAGTCCCCATCCCACCCAGGTTTAAACCTAAGACAGGCTGTGTCATAGAAATCCACCAACCAAGTTTTACATAGGATTGCTTCGGTGCTAGTTACCAGATAATTGAGACCCAACCTGTCGCTAGACACAGGTATCCTGCGACCATCCAAAGACTTCAACCACCCCTTAGCGCACCCAGCCTTCACGGCTTTCTCCAAGGCACCTAGGCCCGGAATTTTGGTACTTAGGAGGTCGAGTATCTTCTGACCAACCGCACGGTTACCACCGTTAATGCTACCAATCTTAGGAGCCGCAGCGCCGAAGAGTTTGGCGTAAATGGTGGTCTTCGATTGGTCTCGTGAGGGAATGTAGGGTGCGGCGGACTCCATGTGGTACGTATGGATATCGCCGTTGACTACGATATCGGCGTACTTACCGTTATCGAAATGGTACATCCAATGGGCGAGGCACCTGAGTTGCGCCCCAGACATATCGGCACCAACGAGCTTCCATCCAGGCGGGACACCAAACAATGCTCGGCACTCTGAACCATAAGGACTGTATGCGTTGGGCACCTGTCCGAGATTAGGTTTGCTATGTGCTGCGCGATGGTGGACAGTTCCAATCGAGATATATGATCCATGAATGTTTCCATCTTCTCCTACGACCCGTAGCCACCCGTTGTCGCCATCGGCTAACTGCCCGAGGCGCTTCTGGATGATAAGGTACTCAATGATAAGTTTGGCTTCAGGAATGTCGATCTTTAGGAGTATGGGTTCGTCAAGCTTTGCCCGTCCTCCTTCGGTGAAGTCCTCGGGTTCCCATCCGAGTTCTCTAAGCTTTTTCTCTGTGTGAACGCGAGAGCCGGGATTGTAAACCACGGTTCGGTAAATAGTAACAGGAACGCCCTTAACATAACCGCGTTTAGAATTATCGCGTTTGGGTACAAGTATCCTCTCAACTTCCTGCCACGGCGGGAACGCTTCTTTAAGCTGGGTTTCTAGCTCGTCTCTTCGTTGGGCCAATCGAACATACAGCGCCTGAGCACCGGCAACATCGAAAGGCCAACCATCCTGCTCCATTTGGAAACAGATTTCTGCGTACCTGTGCTCTAACTCAAAAGGGACCTGTGGTTGCTCCCAAGGACGTAGGTAATTCAGGAGACGCAAGGTCACCCTAACGTCGCCCATCATATATTCCCCCATTTCGGGAGTGTACTTATCCCAGGCTCCGGGGATAGCCTTACCTTTATCGTCGTACCCGTAATCACCTTTGAGTTCACCAAGGCGGACGCCCCAGGCTCTAAGTGAATGTGAGCCAACAAGTTTCCCTGGGAAGCCCGGTCTCGCAGCGTCATCCTTCGTAATATCACTATGGAGTAACCGCGCGGTAACCAGAGTATCGGTCCGCTTACACCCAGGCCGGAAGTTCCATCCAAAGACCTTCTTGAGAACCGGAAGATCGAAGCCAATGATGTTGTGTCCTATGAGTTCATCGGCTTCATAGAGTATCGGTAGGGCCTCCTGGATGTTATCAGGAGTAAACAGACGGGACTCGCCCGTGTCTGCATCCATAATTCCGATGCAGTGAACCTTTGTCGTTTCCTTAAGAAGTCCGTCCGTTTCTGTATCGAAAACGACGCGGCGCATCATGGAAAGAACCCCAACACAGCACCCAACGGAGGCACCCAGATGCCTACGATACGCAGGATATCCATCCATACGTCTGAAGGTGCGTGAGCGAAGTCCACGTAAAGCCACCAGATATTAAGCCACCAGCCGATTACTCCGAGAACCAGAAGTATCATTGTACATCGCGTTTTCATTTAGATGCCTTCCGGTATGTATGAGGTCACGTCAAAAGCCCTTGCGGTTCTCTTGGCCGCAGTCTCTGGGGTATCCCCTGAGGCAACGAACTTATCGAACAACTCAAGGGCCTTGTGGGAAACGCCAAGGTATCCTGCGACACGGGCGGTAGCATCGCGCCATGACTCGGCGTCCATTCGTCTGATCAAAAGCATGACTCTGTTAGTCTCCCTGTAACTCTGTTATAGTTCAATGTTCCACAGTCCCCCCTACTACCAGTTAGGCGGTTTTTTAGAACCACCACCTGTGCGGTATCGGCCGTTGGATCGCTGGGGTCCTTCTGGATACCGATAACGAAGTCACTCAGATGTCCAATACTATGCGACCCCCTAAGCTGTCCTAGCGTAATAGCTACGCCGTCTTCGTGTCCCCTATCTCCTTGTGGCCGCTTTAGGTGGGAGATAACGAATAGTGAAAAGTTAAGTTCGCTAACCAGTGTCCTTAGCTTCGTCATAGTGGAGTCGATAAGCTTACGCTCGTCTCCTTCGCTGTCACTCACAAGGATACTCAAGTGATCTAAGAACACGTATCGACACCCCTCGCATTGAACCATGAACCTAATCTTGTTGCAGATCGTGTCCACGTCATTTGATCCGAAGTGAGAGTACAGGCTTATGCGCTTAGTCGCTAAGAAGTCGTAAGCCTCCGCTATCTCGGTTGGTGACGCGAGGTCCCTACTCGACACAAGGTTTTTATTTATCCTCATTCCGACTAAGGCCTCGGCGGTTCGGACTCCTTGTTCCTCAAGGAAGATAAGACCAACGGCTTGGTTGTGGTTCACCGCTAGGTCGAATAGTATTTCCTTGACAAAGGTACTCTTTCCTAGGCCGGTACCAGCCGTTACCGTAACCAACTCTCCTTGGCGTATCCCTAGCGTTCGGGTGTTCAGTTGCGCCCAAGGATACGGTATGGATGGAGATATTACGGGGTTTAGCACCTCTTCCCGCAGGTCTCCGAAGGATATGATACCATCCGGTCGATATGGGGCCGCGTTCCAGTACGCCTGCGTTAATGGCGCTGTCCCTAGTTTCACAAGAACTTCGTTAGCGTCCTTATACCCTTCTGGAAGGCGCATCACGAACGCTTTACCAGGAGGTAGAATTTGAGCAACTTGTTCGCTTGCCAATCGGCCGGGTTCATCCATGTCAAAACATAGAACCACTTTGTCGAAACTAGTCACCCATTCCCAGGCGTTCTTAATAGCAGTAATGGCCGATTGAGCACCGTTCGGGAGTGAAACTACCGGCCATTTACAATTGAACGCCTGTGCCATGCTAAGAGTATCTATTTCCCCCTCGGTAATAACTACAGACTTCCCCCCTTCCCTCCATAAATGGGAACCAAAGAGCGGCATGTCTTTACCACGGCCTTGCACGGCGAACCGTTTGCCTGCGTGGCGTATCTTCTGGGCAACCTTTTGTCCGGTCTTAGGGTCCCTGTAGTTCGCTACGTGACACTTCGTACCACCTAGATCGTCCGCCACCTCATAACCATACTTTTCGCAGGTAGCGGCTGTTAACCCTCGGTTCGGAATGTCTTGGTAGGAACCAACGATAAACGTATGTCTCTCTTCGGTCACCTCCATTTTAGTATCATCCTCAACTCCTTGGCTCCCGTACTTAGTACAGGCGTAACAATATGTCGTGTTATCCGCGTAAAGGGCGTTAGCGTCCGAGGAACCGCAGGCTTCACACGGTATGTGGCGAACGAAGGTTCCCATAGGGGCGTAGCTCCGCTTCTGTTACCCGAACGTTGATCCTGTGATTACGTTATCATGGGGGTTCGGTCGGTGGCGTAGGAACAGCTCTTTACCCCAAAAGTAATAAGTTCCATCAACAGTCCATCCGGGACGTTTCGGAAAGTCTACACCGAACAGAAGTTCGGAGGCCTGCCTAACTCCACTAACAACTCCAGTGAGACCATTGAAAATCGGAGTATCCTCGTTATCCACCGTAACGATATCGCCAATTCGGAAGTCTTTGGTATCGTAGGGTTGGGCGTCCGGTAACCGCGCTGCGTTGTCATCCCTCTCGGCAAAGAGCACATCGTCGTAGGTGTCCTGTGACTCGATAGGGTTCGGTAGGTAAACGTTAATCTCAATTCTCATGCTACTTCCGTTTCTTCAGTAACTGAACGAGTGTCCTAGGGCTCGGGGGTGGCTTACGCACATCCCAAGCGTCGATTGCGAATTGGTAGGCTATGTACGGCTCAACGCCTGCGTTAACTTCGCAGTCGAACAACCGAAGGACCTGGGGGCCTAAGCCCCACAGGCGTCCTTTGTAGTTTGCGCGTTGCCGGTAGAAGCCCATCGGTAACTTAGGTGTTGCCATGCTAAAATGGGAGCCACCAAAAGATAATCTCTGCGCATCCTAGGAATGTCACTAAGAGCCAGATTTCTCTGTCGTCTGGGGTTGGTTTTCGATACCAGTCGGGTCTTTTGCGCATCTTAGTTCTTCCGCAAGACGTAGCGCGCATATTGGTGCGCCACGTTATCCTTGCGAACGTCCGTGACGATGTTGTACCCAACTTGGCGAAGCTTGAAGATTTGGGCCGCAAGCCTAAAGCACCCGTAGGTAACTAGGGCTTCCATCGGGCTGATGCTTCCGCGCTTGTTAAGGTGCGCGAGGATTTTACGGGTTTGTGGTTGTAGCTTGAGTGAACCGAAGATTGTAGGTTTCTGTTTGACGGCAGTTGTCATTGTATCTCCTTTATCCAAGACGACGGGATTGTACCTTTGTCGGCGTAAAGGAACCCATGATCCACCGCCCACTTAGCGAGCGTCGTAGGGCTTCCTTTATAAATTGGTTGACTTGCGTTAGCGAACACCAAGCGAATATCAAGGTGCGGATGGGCCTCCTTCACAAGTATGAGTTTCTTTCGTTCCTCTGCGGAACCCGAAGCACCGTGGCGTTGGAAGGTACCCTTTACCTCGATGTATATAGGCCCTACCTTGAAGTCCGGTAGGTACGTGGCGACACGTTCCGGTACCGTATATTTGAGCTTATGGCGTTCGTACTCGTAAGGAACACCGTAGGCCTTAAGCTGGTCTTCGATTTTATCCTCCAGGCGAGACCGGCGCTTGGCCGGTTCAAGCTGGGGAAAATTACGTTTCTTAGGCACCTATCAAATATCCAGGTCCGCCCCAGACGAAGCGTAAGGACCCGAGGTGTCCTGCATGTCATCGACGGTATATCCGTCATCGACCGGCTCGAACTGGCTTGCACCACCCCATTCCTTAAGGTCTCTCACCTGATACGATAGGATTTGAAGACTGATGCCCTCGTCATAGTTGAAGAGTTGCGCCAGGAAGCGAATGGTTGAACCCCCGCCAACATTGACACCATCCGGCAACGGGTTATTGCGACTGTCGAAACCAGCGGGCTTGAACTTGGACGAGGACTTAATCAGGAAGCCAGCGTCCGTGTCCTCGAACGGCATCCCAGGGATACCCTTCCGATCCGAGTTCTTGGCGAACTTGAAGCGTTCGTCCGCAATGAGTTCCTTAAAGCGGTCCTTGAACATTCCGATGTCCGCTTGGTTCGTGACGACAACGCCAGTCTTGAACTTCGTTTGGTTCTTGAAAGTGTCGGCCTTCAAAAGGTGTGGGTAACTTGCGGTTCCCCACGGGGTCATAATAGTTTTCTTAGCCAAGTCTATGTGTTCCTCTGTTTAGGCGACAATCGCCATATGTTATGTATTTAGGCAAAGCTATAGTCCGCCTTCAGAACCTGAGCGATATCCAAAGACCCATACTCGGGCACTTGCGGCACTCTGGCCTTATTATCCACTTGCGCCAGCACCTCCTCTCGTATGTCCAAAAGTACATCATGGTTACGGTAGAGCATATAGAATTGCTCGTTGATCAGCGGCCGGAACCGTTCCGCGTCAGCGGGTAAACACCCGAAGCTATCGTGAACGAGAGCCACGCTTGTTACCCCTTCAGATACAGCCCGATTGACAGTAGACCGCAAATGGTATGCGTCTAGTGAATGAACGAACCCCGGAGCTATCGCGTTAGCGGCCCGTGTTTTGTCGATTACCTTTGTTTCCTCGTTTGTTCTAGTCTGGTGTGCTACCTTCACCCCCTTGTCCTGGAGCCAAAGAAAAACCTTTTCCGAAGTATCCTCCATGTATCTCATGACCACAGGAAACCCGTCAGGCGTATGCCAAACCACGGGTTTATTCTCGTGGGCCAAGGTACGGGCGAGGTCCTGAAGGAACCTCATGGCCGCTGCCGGTCTCGTTACGACACTTTCGATAGCAGAGAACACATGACCCGCGAGGTAGCGGGCAGCTTTCCAACCGTTGTCTCCGGTTCCGTCGTCTCGTAGGGTCTCGAAAGGGTGCTTTGAGAGTTCTTTCGCCAGGACCTTATGCGCCAAGGGGTTCATTGTGTCTTCTACGTGTTGGTTAGCCATCCCGAAGCGGTTACTGGAATAGCTGTAGGTCATGACGTTACGTTTGACTAGGGACCTATTCACCCCATGAGAAAGGCACAGTGAGGCGAGGCTTGAAGTTGTATCGCTTGTCAAATCTGCTTCGATCCTGCGGTTCACAAGCGTCGATACGGTTGAGTAGATATCCCCCGGTGTCTCCGTTGGCACTAGGTTCACTTCTTTCGCAGTCACCTCGTCCCGCGTCATCGCCGCGAGGTGCTGCAGACCGCTGCACGACCCGTCGAAAGATACCGGGAGGTGACAGACGTAACCAGGGTTGTCCAGACAATTTATAAACTCCTTACAAGCCGCGAGAAACATGAAAGGCTTATCAGCCTTGGTCCACCAAAGGCAACGCGTCGGGCTTGTGGCGCATGACAGTATTTTGGCCTTGTTATCCCATACCCATTGGAACCTTTCGTTAAACGGTTTCTTGGATATCTTATCGAAATCGCCACAATTAGCCAAGTGAACCATGAGCCAATAGCGACCCAAAGACCCAATAGGTTTACCCTCGTCAAACAGGAACATCGCCCTGATATAATCCTGACGCTGATACTGAAAGCTTGACATGCCGTAGACACGCCCTCGGTAATCCATGTTGCACGGAACGTAGAACGGCCGTCCTTTGAGATACCTTGCGGTCTCCAGGGCGTTCTGGAATACCCAGCGTTCCCCTATGAACCCGCGGTTGCGAGTGCGTATGGCTGAGACGTTGGTTTTCCATAGGCGACGCTCGTCCTCGTCCATGTCCTCCCAATCCTTACTACGCTCAGGGAACGGTAGGTCCTGTAGGGGTGGTACGTTGTCTATAGGTATCTCGTTATCATAGGCCCATTGAGCCACGTCCAGGATATATTCGTTAATGCGATAGGGAACCTCCTGGATGGCGTTGAGAGCCTTTAGAGCACCATCCATATCTCCAGACCGCGCCCTGTCGTCCACGGCCTTTAGAACGGGTCTCTGGTACGATCTAACGAGGTGCCTTTGGTAGCCACATATTGTGGTTTCTCCAGACACCCACGGCTTAGGTTTCTCGAATACCGGAAGTAACGCAGGGCGACTGTCGATCAGTCGGGTGATTATGTGTTCAGCCACCGATACGGCTTCTTCCGTTATCGCAAGCCTACGCCCAGGAACACCGTCCTTTGTGTTCTCGATTTCTTCCAGGACAAAAGCGGACCCTTTGAGTAGGATTTCTAGGAGCCACTTACCTACCTTAAGTCTGTCCTTTCCACTCCAAGGCTCCAAAAGGAAACCCGCCCGCTGGGCCATTGACCTTGCGGCTTGCTTACGGTTCTTAATGTTTCCTCTGCGCATACACGCCTTACGAATGTTCTCGGCTTTAATGCTATCCCAATTCTTGAAGTTATAAGCCCACACCTCACTTTCCAGGTGCATACCGAGACCAAAGATAACTTTCGTTAAACTATCTGCATTAGCTCCTGCGCCCACACAACAACTAATTCCACCCAAAGCTATAACTCTAGGGTCTAACTTTAAGACCTCCTTAAGGGGTTTAACTCGGGTTCTTTTGATAGCAATCATAGCTTCACTTACGTTATCTAAAGTTTCCTTAAGATACCTATTAGCTATCGCCATACCTGCGTCAGTCGCACCGTATCCCGCGTTTCGTGCGGTTCTTTCGGTGACTTTCTCGAAGCGAGATTGTGTTAATTCGTTTACAAGGTCCGTGGTATCCATGTTTAAAAATCCCGAATTATCTTGCCTATGGGAATGATAGGTGCGTAAGAGTACCTAACACGTTGAAATCATTCGCCAAACGGTATGTATGCCCTGAAGCGTAAAATGTAGTCTGCCGCTGCCATCAATGTCTCTGGGTTATCCTTGAAGCGTCCCAGGCCTACATTACAGCCATCGCAAAGTATTCCACGAACCAGCTTTGTAGTATGACAATGGTCCACCCTATGTCGCTTGGCGCTAACATCGGTGTCGCATATGGCACACTTGTATCCCTGCTCCTCCAACATCGCTTGTTCTTTCTCGTAGGTTAGCGCGTAACGCCTCCAAAGATACTGGTCACGCCTCTCTACAAGTCCTTTAGGGGTTTTATGCCGCTTGTGGTCCGATAGGCGGTTGGACTCCTTAACCGTGTGTGTCTCACGGTAATCCCGCGCGCACTGCTTGCAACACACCTGTAATCCGTCTTTCGTATCCCTTCGCTTGTAAAAGTCCGTCTCGGGTTTCGACTGTCCACATTTGCCGCAAGTTTTCATTATGGATCGCCCCTGTTGTTATTCTGCAAACGTTATACATAGGTGTTTTGGTCTATCTTTCAATCCTTTGGCTCGTTTTCCCTCTTGCTTTCTTGGACTGCAAATCCTTCAATCCCGGTTCGAGTCCGGGCGAGGCCTCCAGAACCGCTGTTTTCATTAGACTTTCTTTCCGGTTGTATCCCGTCCGTTATGCAAGTGGTCTGTGGATTAGTCGGTAGATTGGTCTGTAACAAAGCCAAAGCTTCACTGGCTTTTCTCACGGTTTCCCGCGTAACGTGCGCATACTTCAGGGTGGTGCCTATGTGCCTATGTCCTAGGTACTCTTGTATCTGTGCCGTGGAGAACCCTAAGGCGTCTAGTCTGGATGCGGTTGTGTGTCTTAGGACATGTGGAGTTACATGGGGCAACCCAAGGTCTAGGGAGGCCTCAGACAGGCTTATGAGTATCTTCTGGTATGGTGGTAGCCCAGAGGCCATTAAGTCCGCTAGTGAGCTTCCTAATGGCTCCTGGAGGTACACCGCTCTAGCCTTGTCGTTCTTAGTCTCGCCAGCGTCCAGGTGAAGCCATCCCGAACGCAAGTGTTCACTCTTTCGTGATAACAATTCGGTAATGCGGAACCCTGAGACCATTAACACTTCCGTCACCAAGGCTACGTCCGGTAGGTCATGCCCACGCAACCACGCCAACAGGTCAACACACTGTTGCTCCGTAAGGAACACAAGGCGTCCTTCGCCTTCGCGTTGGCGTGGGATAACCGGGCGAGACGGTAGGAGGTCCTGGGAAACTGCCCACGTAAGGACCTTGGAGATAGGCGCTAGGTACCGGTTGATTGTCTTGGGGTTCATGCCCTCCTGGCGTAGCTCATGGGCCAATAGGTCCAGTTGCTTCGTCCGTATCTCGCCTATGGGCTTGTCGAGGCCCAAGCGGGTACATGCGGCTTCCATACGAGCTAGGGACCGTCGTTCGTCCTTTGTTCCCTTATACACTACCCTCGCCATTAGCATAAGTTTACCGAGAGTTAATGTTGGTGGTACCTCCACCACGGGCGGATCGGGAGGCCCCATTATGATACCTCCCTGCTTTAATTCCCTTTCGATTAGTATGGCCCTTTTACCGTCCGTGGTTCGCGCGGTTCGTAAGGTGCCTTGGGACATAACTTTGACAATGAAATAGCCGGTTAGACGGCCGTGTTTATCCTTTTCCGGGAATATGGACATTCGACCTCCGCTGTTAGTTACACGTGGTTGTCGTTTGATTACCTAACTGTGTAGTGACGCAATTCGTGGTGCCGTTAGGCGTCGTTACGGTATTGAATTGGGGTAGGTTGAATTGAGGTATGGGTGGTGCACCACTGTCCTCGTCTAGGCACTGGTGATGGTAGGGTGAATTATAGTTATCATAATAGCAGGTAGCGTTACCTATACTAGGCGCGAGCAAAAGCCCGCCTAAGACGATAACCTTAAGCATGTGTTTAACTCCAGTTAATGTTAATAAAGTTGCGCCGCTGAAAAGCCGCATTTACGCGGGTTATCTGTAGTGAGTCTGCTTTTGACATATGTCAAGTGTGATTTGACACTCCTAAGCCTCTACAGGCGAAATGTGATCAAAACCGCCTTCCAACATACGCAAGCAAGTCCTCTCGCGTTATCCCGGTTTGCTCCAGTAAGTCCGCAACCGCGTCTGGGTGCTCAATTACGAGGTCAACTAGGCCTTCTCCCTTTGGCTCCAAATTATCCCAAGCGCCGTAATAGTCCGTCCATTTCCGGTCATACGTCCTATAATCGAAGTCATCGGGGTCTGTAGCGCCAGCTTCCCTTTGGAACACAAGCGCAGTCTGGTCTAGCTCGCAAAGGCTTTCGAGCATGTCTTGCAGATGCCTAAAGTCAAGGTATTCGTCCTTTGTGTGGGCCTGATAGTAGCCAACACTTAGGTTAGTACACTCTCCGATAAGTCCGGTATAATTCGCGGTATCTGTGAACAATCCGCCGGCATCCTTAACCCAATCGTCACCTAATGACTTCGTTAGGTTCAATTCGTCGCAGAGGCTATCCGCAAAGGCATCCGAGCAACACCTAGCGCCTTGGTGAGTGATGACGCTTGTGGTTCCCTTACGGTCAAGCGCGATGGCCGCTAGGATGCCTTGCAATAGCTCTGGCGTCTTTTCCGCGATATAGGAAGACCCTAGCCCGCCTATTTCTTCACTACGATGGAAGATATATAGACCAGGGACTTCGCGCTTGATCATTTGGATCATGAGCCAAACACCGGCCGTATCGTCTGCCCCTAAGCATGAGGACTTAGACTTTTTAGACAGGCCAGCGTAGCCCTGCCTATCGGCATAAACGCTTTGGCGTCCTTCCGTGTTGTGCACTGTGTCGGTATGGCATGACCAGAGTACGCGAACCGGATTAGTAACGTCCGGGTGCGATACCTCTTTCATTAGGTTTCCAAAGGCGTCCTCAATGACACCTAGCGGCCTAATGTACCTGTTGATAAACTCTTGTTCCGATGCGCTACCGGCTGGGCGCGCGTATGTGAGCATTTCGAGGAGTGAGCCTAAGCCGGTACTTTCGTTTTCCATAGGGGTTTCTTTAGTTTCGAGCGATTGAAGGAATGTCATGGCTTAGGCGCTTTCCGTTGTTGCGGTTTCAAGTGTTAGTTCAAGCTGGTCTTCACTTATTTCGTCTTCGTCCTCTTCCGGTTTCTCCTCGTACCATTCGCCGGTCTTTGGATCACAATAGTAGTTACGTTCCGCGTATTCGCGCGACACGGTTTCGCCGCTGTCCTCCATGATTATAATGTCTTCAATGTTGATAAACCATGTATCTGTTGTTTCGCAGTAATAGGCGTAGTCCCTAAGCCAAGTGTCGGTATAGGTTTGGCCGTTAGATGCTTCAGAGTGCGCAACGTTGTCTGAATAACTCTCGTCCGTTCCGTGACAATAGAACGCGTGATTTTCGACGCAATGGTTGCACCATGTTTCCTCGCGAAACCGCCCTTGCCTATAGCGGCTTTCGACGTTCACGGTTGAGGCTTCGTCTATGTCCGCCCGTTCATCACAATGTTCGCAAGTGAAGCGGTCTTCGTCCTCGTCCTCGTTTTCTTCAAGCAATCCATCGGTGCGGCAAGCTTCATAATCACCAGAGCGAACAATCTCGAACCATCCTTCGCCCGCATGATCAAGACCGTCATGACCGTCGATATACGGGGCAATATAGGTTCCACCGGACTCAATCTTGCGAACCTTTGCACCTAGGAAACCATCGCCGTCAGGAGTGTATCCTTTGCCCTTTAGAGCCGCACGGAGCCGCTGGTCATCGCCATATATACGGACATACGTCTTATTACTGGGGCGGATCAATGCCCGTGCCGTGGCGTTGTCGATGTCTCCAAGGTACGCAAGTTGCAAGTCACTATCGCCATAAATTGAGACGGGGTGCACTTCGCCAGCGTACCTATCGCAACATGAACTAGGGTAGCGCATACATGACCTAGGTCCACCTTGGTAAACCTTAACGATGTCCTCCATGCTTGTGGCTACCTTAAAGTCTCCCATGCCTTCAACATCAATCGCAAGGCGTCTTACCGTGTCTTGGTCAAGTTGGGGGTAAAACTTGGCGAGGTAACGTCCGGGTTTGATCGAAACTTGAATGTCCACAAGTCCCTTGGCCTCGTCCGGTGTATAGGCGATTTTAAAGCCATCCATTGAGACGTGAGCGTAGTGGTCCTTGATAGTGTCAAGGGTTTCCCATGAGTCCGGTAGCTTCACATAATTGTTATAGCGTAGCCGGCCTAACTCACGGTTACGCCAGTCTTTGTTGCGCCAGCGGACTAGTCGAAACTTCAAAGGGTCAAGTTTGTGATAGTTAAGATAGTCTTCCTTTTTCCCGTCCGTTGCGTCTTTGAACGCATAGAACTCAAGAGGGGCGTAAATCTTACTAGAGATAAGCCGGTTTACACGGTAACTATCCGCCTCCATGTACTCCCATGCTCCGGTTTCTTTGTTTAGCCGTTCGAGCCAAACGTTAGTATAGGTTTCGTCCGCCATTGTATTCACTCCTAAGTGTGATTAGTCTGCTAGTGTTATGTGTTTAGACCAAACTAAAGCGTCACCCGCACGATACGCGCGTTACCAAAAGCTAACCCTTGTGTCGGTTCAATCTGATAGGACACAACAGGGAACAAAGGTTCCGCACGGTTACACACATCAACTATGTGGCGCGCGTTAGGTATGGAGACTATGAGTGTTCTACCGTCTTTGGTCTTAATGACCTCACGTGTTTTGCACATTATCTGTGTCCGTTATGGTTAGAGACGCAATTTTGGCCTGTAGTTCCCTTACGAGACGTTCCGAGGCGTCAAGTTCATCGTAAAGATGCTCAAGCACCTTAGCGAATATGCGGACAGTACGTTGAGACAGTACGGTCTCCGCTATGACTATGGTTTCTTTAGGAGCGATAGCTCCGCTATCTTTAGACATCGCTATGTCTCCTCTTGCTTAGGTAAACGAGAGCCACAAGGGCTACGCCAGCCACCGCGAAGCTAGGGCCGAATAGGTATGCCCATGAGCCTAGATCGAGGTACGCTAGGACCATGTCCGATTTAGTCATG
>NZ_JAQTLS010000032.1:25192-26845 GCF_028714775.1 Thiothrix sp.
GCAAAAAAAGAGCGATATTCCTTAGGGCTATGACCCATAAGTTTCGTTACGTCACCATACGAGTAACCAAGATGCGCAAGATACACACCAAACATCGCACTTGCGGCACCATCGGCATGTTGCGGGTCTTCCAAGGCATAAGGTGCATGAAAGGCAACTTGCGATTGACCAGTGATTGTCCTATGTCTCCCCGCGAGCCATATGTTTGCGCATGAGCTAACACAATCCCAACCGTCGATAACTTCGGTGTCCCAACGTGACGCATGGATAACTTCGCCGATGTTGATACCGTCATCGAAAGAGCCACCGAGGGAGGCCAACGATACCCTTACTGGACCTTTGAGACTTTGGGCTATTTGGGTGAACTTTTGATAGTCGCCCGGCTCGATGCGTCCCGCGATGGTGATGTTGTCGAATGTGCCATAATGATCTAGGGTGATCGATGCGGCAAACGAATGAACACTAGTTGACGCCATGAGAGTTAGGACTAAAGTTGTCTTGCGTATCATAGCAGCATCACTCCCATAGCTACCGTGGTTTCGCAAACGTCACTATCGACTATCGTTTGTCTTAATAGTTCATGTGTCGAAACATACCTAAGTTTCACAAGTTCTCCTGCGATATTGTAAGTCTTGTGAATGTCGATGATAGTGCAAATATGCGGGTGCTTACCGCGTGTTTTGTATTGTGTTCCTACGGTGAACTTTGGTTCTCTTTCCATGTCCTTAGACCTTTATAAGCATGATGCTGTGGATTTCATTCATGACCCATTGCTTAGTCACTGGAAAGCGAACGCCATCAATGACCGTCCAGTAAGCGTAATGTCCGTTTGGTTGTCTTTGGTAATAGATCGTGGTCATTGCGGCGGCTTTCGTTTCATTTGGTATCTTGAGATTACGCTCGGTGCAGACCAGTGTCAAGTGTTATTTGTCTGCAACTCGATGTTTCTTTCACACATCACGAAAATGTGATCGAGACAGTCTGACTGTACGACACAGTACACATACAGATATATGAATATGTACTAGAGCGTACGCTTATAGTCATGCCCCATGATTTCCCTATGATTTCATAGCGATAACAAGCACTGAGGATACATCATCCTCACGTTATCTAATGATAACAACAGGTTGCGAGTGATGCGCTTACCAAACACATACTAACGAGGCGATTAATAGGGTCCCATAAGGTCGTAGGGGGACCCTGGGCATCGAGGGGTACCCCCTAGGCTTCAAAAGTTTCGTTAAAGCCTCGGCGTTGTTGTTAAACTTCCGAGGCGTGTGTGAACCTAGGGACTCCTAAGGGTCCCATACCGACGATGGTACCTTGGTGGTCGAAGGTCCTTTAGTATCAATACCTTATGAGATACCAAGCACCTATCATTCCCATATGAAGGAATACGCGGCCTAGATGCTGCTTTTTTTAACGATTTGTTCCTTCCCTGTCTTCCTTTCGCCACAATTGATAACTTTAGGACACCGTATTTTTGGCTCTCGAAACCGGAACGTATATCTCGGACCTTAATGCCGCCAATCCGCCATCCGGTGATAACGCAGGCCAAGGTGCCGACCACCTCCGTCTCATTAAGGCGGTCATCAAGAACACCTTCCCGAACATCACGGGACCCGTTACGGCCACCCAGGTACAACTAGG
>NZ_JAQTLS010000033.1 GCF_028714775.1 Thiothrix sp.
GCGGCACGGGCAAATCGTTCCAGTCCAAACGCCTGTTGGGCAGCGCGGTACAGGCAGGCATTGGGGTGGATGTGTTCGATGTGCATGACGAACTGGACGGCATCCCCGGCGCTAACGCCTGCCGTTATTCACAGGCCACTGGCTACGGTTACAACCCCTTGGAGCTGGACACTGACCCGCACACGGGTGGGGTCAACCGCCAAACCGAATACCTGCTGGGATTGGTGCGTGAAGCCTCCCCGCAATTGGGTATCAAACAGGAGATGGTCTTGCGCAACCTGCTGTTGGACACTTACGCGATGGCAGGCATTTACCCTGACAACCCGCAGACATGGCAGCGGCATAGCATCACCGAAGCCCAACGCAAGCAACTGACCGATGCGCGTAACTGGCAAGCTCTCAAGCAGCATTACCCGACGCTGGATGACCTCAAAAGCTACGGGCGGCGCAAGCTCACCGCCCTTACCCTCGGCGGTGACAACAAGTGCATCAGTGCACTGGAACAGCTTGCCCGCCATTACAAACGCCTGAATGCCCTGCAAGGCAAGTACGCCAAGGCCAGCAGTGATGATGAACTCGATAAGTTGGGCAAGCAGCTCAACACCAGCAAGGACAACTGCACCAGCAGCTATGCCGCCTTCATCGAAGCCATGCAGACCGGGCGGGAACTGGAAGACATGCTCAAGTATGATTCGGCGGATACCTTGGCATCCGTGCTGCAACGGCTGGAACTGCTCAATTCTGCCGGGATATTCCGCGCCAACCCACCACCGTTTGGTGACACCCATGCACGGGTACACCAGCTCAGGTCACTCACCGATGAACAGCAAATCCTGTTTGTAAAACTCCGCCTGCGTGCCATCTTTGAGCGCCACAAACAGGCGGGGCCAACCCTCAGCGGCACGGAAGTGCGCCACATCCTTTTTCTGGACGAGGCGCACAAGTTTTTCAGCAAGGATGGCAGCGACATTATCAACGTGATAGCGCGGGAAGCCCGCAAGTTCGGCATTGGCCTGTGGTGCGCCAGCCAAAGCCCGAATGATTTCCCGGAAAGTTTCCTCACCAATGTCGGTGCAACCCTGATCTTGGGGCTGCACCCCACCCATTGGCAGACGGCAACCACCAAACTGCGGCTGGGCAAGGACACCCTGAAATACATCCGGGCCAAACAAGTGGTGGCAGTGCAGTTGCGGCGCGAAGGGATGGCGGAACCGCCGTTTGGGAATGTGATTGTGGGGTAAGGGTTCTGGGGGAGTTACCATCAACCACCAATCTTACGCATCCCCCGGCAAGCCGGAAAACGCGGGCATCCCCAGAACATCTTGCCCACATTCTGACCATTGCGTGTTTCGCGCATCACCATCGGGCTACCGCATTGAGGGCACGTAGGTTGTGCCGTGGGATTTTTGGATGCGGCACTTTTGAGGTGCTGGATATGTGCCTGATGGGTAGCAAGGGAGGGTGCTAAACGGCCTGCTTCAATGGCGGCAATGTATTCCCGGACTTGTGTTTCCGACAACACCACGTCAGTCATCGACTTGATGTAACGGATGTATCCCCCTGAACGCAGCACATTGGCTGGCATCTCCGTTTTGAAGGTGCAATCCCCTGTAAACACGATCACTGAGTGCAGGTATTTCAGCTCAACCGCCAGACAGGCTTGCAGTGTTTTCAGGTGCTTATAGTTCTGGCGTAGCGGGTTCTGGAACTTAAACGACTGTTTGTAAATCTTCTGTGTCCACATCGGCTGCTGTTCGCCACCGAAAATCCAGCCCTGCATATTTTTGGTTTCCACCACGAATATGCCGTAGCGGGACACAATGATGTGGTCAATCTGGGTTGTGCCGCCATCTTCGGTGGGCAGGGTCACATCCTTGATCAGGTGGTAGTCGTCCTTATTGAGGGCAAGACTGGAGGCTACGTTGACCGCCCATTCACCCATTGCACCTTTGAAGCGGGCGGATTTGAAGAAAGCGACCAACAAAAATAATGGCAAAAGCCAGAGGAAGCCTGTGAAGACTTGGGCGATGATGGGGGTGAAGTCGAGTTGCATAATCCCTATTACTGATAAAATCATTTAAGCCGAATACTACCATGCAATAATCGGTTAATATCCAGCCAATGTAATTCATTCAGATGTTCGGCAACACCTCATGCTCATCGACAACAAATCCTCCGGCAAAGTCGGCGAAAAACTCAAAGCAAACCTGATTTCAGGTGACAGGCTATCGTTTGTATGCGCCTTGTTTTCCCTGCACGCTTTTGATGCCCTCAAACAGGAATTGACCAAAAGTGAAAGTTTGCGCTTATTGCTTGCCCCTGCGGGAATCACCAACGATGTCGCCAACGTATTACCGATTCAGCTTACTGGCGATGCGTTTGAAACCCGCTTGCGTAACCGCTTAACCCAACACCACATTGCCCGTGAATGCGCCAAATGGTTAGAACAGAAAGTCACCGTGCGGCAGGTTAAGCAGGCGGGGATGGTGGGCAGCAACCTGTTTCATATCCAGCACTCCGACCAAACCGGGTTTGCGGTTAACGGGAGTTCACAGTTCACCACATCCGGTTTGGGTTACAGCGAATCCCCCGGTTTCCACATGAACATGGGCTTTGCTGATAACGAAAATACCCGCGCCATGTTGGGCTGGTTTGACAGCTTGTGGAACAGCAACGCGGTTGACGATGCCAAACAAACCCTGCTGCACCAGCTTCAAGCCTTGTATCGCGACTATTCCCCGCAGTTCATCTACTTCCTGACGCTCTACAATATCTTCAAGGATTACATTGAAGACATCGACGAAGAGAAGATCATCCGCAGCAAAACGGGGGTGAAAGATACCGCCGTGTGGAACAAGCTCTACCGTTTCCAGCGTGACGGGGTAATCGGGGCAATCGACAAACTGGAGCGTTATAACGGCTGCATCATTGCCGACAGTGTGGGCTTGGGGAAAACCTTTGAAGCACTGGCAATCATCAAATACTACGAGCTGCGCAATGACCGGGTGTTGGTGCTTTGTCCGAAAAAGCTGCGTGAAAACTGGACGCTCTACACAGTCAACGACAAGCGCAACCTGCTGGTGGCTGACCGTTTCAACTACGATGTATTGAACCACACCGATCTTACCCGTGAAGGCGGCTTTTCCGGGGAAATCAATCTGGAAACCCTCAACTGGGGCAATTACGATCTAGTGGTAATCGACGAGTCGCACAACTTCCGCAACAACAATCCGCGCAAGGATGGCAAAACCCGCTATTCACAGATGATGCAGGCCATTATCCGTGCTGGGGTAAAAACCAAGGTGCTAATGCTGTCCGCCACACCCGTCAACAATCGTATGAACGACCTCAAGAATCAGGTCGCCTTCATTACCGAAGGGCGGGATGATGCGTTGGCGGATCATGGACTAACCAGCATTGAACAGACCTTACGCAAGGCTCAAAGCCGCTTCAACGCATGGGTCAAGCAAAGCCCTGAACAACGTACTGCAAAATCACTGTTGGACAGTCTGAATTTCGACTATTTCAAGCTGCTGGACTTGCTGACCATTGCCCGTTCACGCAAGCACATCGAGAAGTATTACGGCACGGCAGACATCGGCAAATTCCCGCAACGCCTCAAGCCACACAACATCAAGGCGGACATTGACAGCAACAGCCAATTCCCGCCGCTTCATGCCATTAACCGCACCATCCGCCGTTTGCATTTGGGCGCGTATTCCCCGCTGAAGTATGTGCGGGCAGACAAGCGTGATGAATACAGCCGCCAGTACGACCAAGCGGTAAAAGGTGGGCAAGGCGGCGTGTTCCGGCAAGCTGACCGGGAAGAAAGCCTCATCCACCTGATGCGCGTCAACCTGCTCAAACGCATGGAAAGCTCGATCCACTCCTTTCATTTGACGGTCAATAGCTTGCTGGAACAGGTCGATACCCTGCTGGAGAAAGTGGAACAGCACCAAACCGCCGAGATTGAAGAACTCAGTATCGAAAACCTTGACCTCGATAGCCCAGAATGGGATGCCTTACTGATTGGCAACAAGATCAAGGTACTGATTCAGGACATGGATTTGGTCAGGTGGAGGCAGGACTTACAAGAAGACCGCTACCAACTGCAACACCTGCTGGAAGAGTCACAAGCGATTAGTCCGGCACGGGATGCCAAGCTGCACGAATTGCAGGCATTGATCCGCTCCAAGATCAACCAACCCATCAATCCCGGCAACCGCAAGGTGATCATTTTCACCGCCTTTGCTGACACCGCCATCTACTTGTACCAACAGCTTGCACCGTGGGCATTGCAGGAACTGGGTGTGCATGGCGCATTGGTGACAGGTTCGGGCAGCAACAAGACCACGCTGAAAGGGGTCAATACCGATTTGGGCAGTTTGCTGATGCACTTCTCGCCCATCTCCAAAGAACGTGAAAAGATTATTACTGGGGATGCACCGCAAATCGACCTGCTGATTGCTACCGATTGCATTTCCGAAGGGCAAAACCTGCAAGACTGCGACACGTTGATCAACTACGACATCCACTGGAATCCGGTACGCATTATCCAGCGGTTCGGACGGATTGACCGTTTAGGCTCAAAGAATACCCGCATCCAGCTTGTGAATTTCTGGCCTAACATGGCACTGGATGAATACATCAACCTCGAAGCACGGGTCAGCGGGCGCATGGTGCTGCTCGACATTTCCGCGACGGGTGAGGAAAACATCATTGTGCAGGATGAAGCCAGCCAGATGAATGACCTCGAATACCGCCGCAAGCAACTGGAACAGCTACAGGAAAGCGTGCTTGATTTGGAAGACTTGGCAGGCGGGGTTTCTATCACCGACCTGACACTCAACGACTTCCGCATGGATTTGTCGGCTTACATGAAAGCCTATCAAGGTGTGCTGGAGCAATCGCCAATGGGCTTGTTTGCGGTTGCCAGCCTTGACGATGCGTTGCGGAATGACGGCCTAGAACCGGGGGTGATTTTCTGCCTCAAGAACATCCGTAACCCGGTGCAGACCGACAGCAACTACGCGCTTGCCCCGCATTTTCTGGTGTATGTCACCGCAGAGGGTGAGGTGAAGCACCCATTCACCGCTACCCGACAAGTGCTGGATAGCCTGAAAAAATTGGCAGTACGGCATACTGTACCGGATGAAACCGCCGTCAACGCTTTCAACCGCAGCACCCGCAAAGGGGCAGATATGCAGCTCTATCAGCAGTTGCTGGCAAAGGCTATCGACAGCATTGCGGGCAAGAGTCAGGAAACCGGGGTGTTGAGCCTGTTTAGTCGGGGTGGGACGGTACTTGCTCCGGGTGAATCGCAAGGCATCGAAGACTTTGAAGTAAGCAACTATTTATTACTTGTCGGATAATCTTTCATGAGAAACAATATTAGATTTGATTTATCAGATTATCTAATTCATTTCTTTAGAGATGTTGACTTAGAAAGTGACAGCCATATCGACTTCCCTGAGTTCTGTGGATTTAATAATTTACATCATAGCTCCAGGCTGGATGCGCTTTTTCTAATGCGCATTGCATTACGGCATGGAAAATTATTTGCATCTTGGTCTTATCGAAATGGATTAAGAACAATATATGGAAATTGCCCAACGGTCTGTTTTACTGACATGCCACTTGCAGCATTTATTCAAACCAGTGAAGAAAGGCTTAGTCGCGGAGAGAAGATTAGTAATTATGCTTTTCTTTTTCCAAAGAAGGATATGTTTAAACTAGGGGCAAGACCTGTAATATATGGACTGGCTGGACTTAATCTTCCTTATATTTCGCCGAATATAGAAGGTGAGAGAACTCTTGATTCAGCATTGTTGCCGGTGCATGAGCAATATAGATATGTAACATATAACCCTGTCTCTTCAAGACCGATAGATTGGACACATGAGCGAGAATGGCGATGGCCGTATACGGAATCTATTGATGAATTCCGCCACAATTTATATGAGGAAGGGGTAATAGAAGACTTCTCAAGTCATCCTGCGTTTTATTTTATAAATTCAGATATAGAAGATTGTGGTGTAATCGTAAAAACCGAGTCAGACAAGAATAAGGTTCTATTCGATATATTAACAATAATAGATAGAGGAGTAATAAGTAAAAAATTCTTTTCTTTCATTATATCTCTGGATCAGCTTGGTTGTAGTGCAAACTTCATAAGCCCTAGTGCTATGTCGGAACTCATAAATAAGAATGCCATAAATATTGATGACTTCTTCAAAATTTCTAGAAAAACAGCAATAATCAATAGGGATTTAATAACTAAGATAGTAAATTCAGAATTCTCAAATGAAGATTGGAATATTCCAAACTATGCTAATGAAGTAGGGAAAAGTTGGGTGTGGTTCATCAGTAATCAAACTAATCTTGTACGCTCATTGATAAAAATGAAATTAATAAGAGTTAATCGTGAGGGAAGATACTTGTTAGATATTGATCCTTTGCTCAATTCCGAATATCCTCTTGAGTCCTACCCATTAAAAATGCAAGAAGAAATATGCAAAAAAATTGCACTAAGCTTAACTGAAAGGTTTGGCGTAAATTGTACCTATTTTTCGGTCGCTTTTAGTGATAATTTTGATAACCTTCCCTATTATACTAATTTTATTGACAATCATGAATTCTATAATGAAACAATTGAATGTGATTGGTAGCTTAGATGAATTCCTTTAAAAAACTTACTCAGTATTTATCTGAGAATGATTTATTCTAAAGGATAATCCATGACTCAACGGAATATTTGGAGTAACTGTAGTGCGGCAAGTTGAAGTTGAAAATCAATTAAGAGAAGTGGTTGGGCGTTTAATAACGGAAGTTGATCTTGCTACTGATCAAGGGAGGCTTGATGTTAATTTGATTTCAGAGGATGCTTGGATTCCGATTCTAAAAGAAGTATATCAGTGTCCAAATTTAATAAATTTAAATCGCAAATATAAAAACTTTCCAGGCATAGACCTCGGTGATGAGCAAGATCGTGTTGCATTTCAGGTGACTGCATCAACAGATATTGAAAAAATAAAGGGAACTCTTGAGCAGTTCAAGAAGAGAAGTTATAAAAATTCTTTTGATGAGCTTTATGTGTTTACCATTAGAAAGAAGCAAAAAAGTTACTCGCAAGATGTGGTTAATAAAATAATTGATGGAAATATTACATTCAATGTTTCAAAACATATTATTGATCCTGGAGATATTTTGTCTGCTATTACTCGACTCCGATTGCCTGCCCAAGAAAGAATGCTTCATGAATTCAGAATCATATTAGGTGATGTTAAGTCAAAAATTGACCTACTAAAGTCTTCAGAGAATGTGCCTTACCTTCTTACATCAAATATTCTGAAAATTCATGTGCCAGATACTATATATGTCGCAGAACTTAACATAAACAAGGATGCAACTATTGCATTAGCACAAAGAGATTATGGATTAAAAAAGAAGAGTATTGAAAAGGCATTATTAACAAAACTTGCACTAAGAATTGCAGGTTTGGATATTGATGGCTGGGTTGTTCATGAAAATCAAATATTTAGCTTTTATAATTTAGAAGATGAAACCAAGTTTCACTCTGTGATAGATGCTAGCACAGTTGAAGAACTAGGTGTCAATGACTTAGCTTGTCACTCACTTGCTGAATATCAAAATCTATTTAAATTTCTTTTGAAGGATACGCTGAAAGATCAGTTTGAAAAGCACAATATTGGCTGGAGCAAACAGCAATTACAATTTTATTTCTTACCAATTGAATATGGGGGAGATTTCAGAAAGGTTAGCTGGATAGGAAAAAGAACAGCAACTCGCACAGTTTATGAGAAAAAATATCAGAGCAAAGATCCATCAAAAACAGCATATCACCGTCACTTATCATTCGGCCTTTCCTTCGTTGAAATTGATTCAGAGTGGTTTGCCATCGTAAGTCCTAACTGGTTTTTCACTTGGAATCTATACAGAAAAAGTAGGTATCATGATGAACTTTTGTCTAGACAAAAAAGATTGGAACATAATCATTCGGTCAGAAATCTTGTTAGGTTTATTGCATATTTTCTTGCCGATTCAGCTAATCATAAAGATAAGATTAAATTCGGTGTTTTAGAAGAGTTTCAGTTTTTCTCACAAATTTCACTTGAAGAAGATGAACAATTAGCCCACGACGCCGACGAGGATTATGAAGATGCAAATGAAAATATTTGATGAACCAGAATTGGAATTTGCTAATGGTAGGCATATATGCCCAAAAGCTGGTATAGAAGCTCTTGGTGTATACGATAAAAATGACGAGTTTCGTCAAAGTGAAATACGCCTTGGAATTGTTGGCAGAGGTGAAGGGGTTGATCTTTTGGATCTCTGGCTCGTAAAATGTCAGGAAGGTATTGAAGCAAAAGAATCCAAACATCCAAACTTGTTTCGAGGTTTTGGTGGATTCTCGCAACATTATGGTTTTTTTGCAAAATTTAGATATGGTTCCACATTAATACGCACCATTCAGAAATCAAAGTTAATAAAAACATTAAAAATTGACTCACGGGAAGAGCGCATTAGAATCTGTGTCGAATTGTATTTTGATCAAATCAGATTTCTGGCTGAGCATAGACCTGTCGATGTTATCATTTGCGTTATACCAAATGATATATTTGATGCTGTAACAAAAGAGACCAAACATGCAGAAGAAGATGGCGTCACTGATCAGGAAGAAGATAAGAATCCCGTTAATGAAATGGAGCATAACTTTAGAAGGTTGTTAAAGGCTCGGGCTATGCATCTTGGGAAACCATTGCAATTGGTTCTTGAAAAATCATTAGCCTTTGATAAAAACAATAAGGGGCAACAAGATAATGCTACGCGAGCATGGAATTTTTGCACAGCAATTTATTATAAAGGGAATAAAACAATTCCCTGGAGGTTGGTTGAAGAATCTTACAAACCAAAGACTTGTTATGTAGGGGTTAGTTTTTATAAGAGCCGTGATAAAGAAACCGTTTCCACTAGTCTTGCCCAAGTGTTCGATGAGTTTGGTCATGGTGTTATTTTAAGAGGTACTCCTGTTCAAATTGACAAACAGGATAAGCGTCCCTATATGAATGAAGAACAAGCATATGATCTGCTCATGAATGCGCTTAATGAGTATGATCATGCGTTAATGCAAATGCCCGCTAGGGTTGTTATTCATAAATCCAGTATTTTTAGAGAAGAGGAAATTTCAGGTTTTAGTCGTGCGATTGAAAGAAAAGGAATTCACTTAAAAGACTTTGTAACAATACTGAATTCACAGATAAGATTGTTCAGCTATGATCAATATCCACCTGTGCGAGGAACTTTTTTATTACTTTCTGAGAGCAAGGCTATACTCTATACAAGAGGTGCTGTTAATTTTTATAAGACTTATCCAGGAATGTATGTGCCTTCACCCTTGGAGATTAGAGCTTTTGAACACGATTCGTCTCTTGAGGATTTATGCAAAGAGGTTTTAGGTTTGACAAAGATGAATTGGAACAATACCCAATTTGATGGGCGTTATCCAATAACTATTGAGTGTTCAAGAAAAGTTGGAGAAATCATGAAATATGTCAATTTATCTGAAAAACCCCAAGTCAGTTATAGTTTTTATATGTGATCTCGTAAGCATATTGTACAATCTCCCTTTAGAACATTGCATCATGCATGAGAAACTGAGTATTGCTATTGATGGATAGCCTGCCGCCTTACAAAACCCTCAACCTCCCCGCCTCCACCCGGCAATCCGTCCGCATCTACAAAAAGCAGTTGCTGGAAAACGCTGACCTGTCCGCGACCGACCGCAAGCACATCCAGCAGGACATCGACACGTTGGAGTGGCGGCATGTGTTGAAAGCGGGTACGTGCGACATTCTGCCGTTTAAGGATGAGGAACGCGATTACAGCGAACTGCACCTGATTCACGTCACGCTCAAGTTCCCCGCCCACGTCAAACGGCTGGGGGAAGTTTTGCAACGTGCGATCCAGTACCCGCTGATATTGGTGTTTGAACACGCGGGGCAGGTTTGCATCCAGATGGCGGACAAGCGCATCAACCGCGCTGACAATACCCGCCTGACGGTGGAAACCCTCCATGATAGCGGTTGGCTGAATGTCATGGAGCCGGATGCCGCTACCCTTGGTTTCCTGCAAGCCTTCCGCTTTGAGGTTTGTGACCAGCAACACCTGTACGCCTTCTGGCAATGCCTGACGGACAAACTCGCGGGGCTGGAAACCGCACGTTATACCGGGCATTATGTGGCAACACCCACGCTTGACCGGGAACAACGCCGCGCCGTGTTGCAGCAACTCCATGCGCTGGAACAGCAATTGACGACTATCCGCGCTACGCTCAAGCGTGAAACCCAGTTCAACCGTAAGCTGGAATTGAATATGCAGGCCAAGCAGTGCCAGCTACAGCTACAGGCATTGACTGCCCAACTCGACTAAAGGAATACCATGCACAAGCTGACCGCCCATGACGCTGAAACCCAAAGCCTTGATCTGGTCGCCGACAATATCGCCAAACTGACCGCGCTGTTCCCGGAAATCCTCACCGAAGGGGCGGATGGCGGCAAACGGGTGGATTTTGAAGCCTTGCGCGAGTTGTTGGGTACGGCGGTGGAAGACAAGGAAGAGCGTTATAACTTCACTTGGCATGGCAAGGCGCAAGCGCGGCGGCTGGCGCAAACCCCGTCCACGGGGACATTGCGTCCGTGTCCGGCGGAATCCAAGCATTGGGACAGCACCCAGAATCTGTTCATCGAAGGCGATAACCTTGAAGTGCTGAAGCTGCTGCAAAAGAGCTATCACCAGCGGGTGAAGATGATCTACATCGACCCGCCGTACAACACGGGCAAGGACTTCATCTACCCCGACAACTACCGCGACAATATCGCCAACTATCTGGAACTGACCGGGCAGACCGGGGAAGACGGGCGCAAGCTCGCCGCCAACCCCGAAACGTCCGGGCGTTACCACACCCACTGGCTGAACATGATGTATCCTCGCCTCAAACTGGCTCGCAACCTGCTGCGGGACGACGGCGTAATCTTCATCTCCATCGACGACACCGAAGTTGCCAACCTGCGCAAACTCTGCGACGAAATCTTCGGCGAAGAAAACTTCATCGCCCAATTTATTTGGAAATGCCGTCAGTTCACTGATGCCCGTTCTGTTAGAAATGTATCAACAGACCATGAATATTTACTCGCATATTCAAAAACAAGTGAGACAGTTTTACGTGGCAGGTCTAGGGATGAATCGAAGTATTCCAATCCCGATAACGATCCTCGTGGTGTTTGGATGAGTAGAAGTATTCTAGGATTAGCATCACCTGAGCAACGCCCAAATCTCCATTACTCAATTACAGACCCTGACTCAGGTATAAACTACGCCCCACCAACAAATACGGGATGGCGTTATGCAAAAGAACGTATGCAAGAGTTAATTGGAACAGGATGTATATTATTTCCAAAGAAATCTGATGGGCGACCGCGAGAAAAAAAGTTTCGGGCTGATTTGGAAAGCGAATTTACTTCGTTTCCAACGCTGATAGATGATGTTTTCACATCGCATGGTACTACTTCAATTAGAAGCCTATTTGAAAATCAACTGTTTGATTTCCCTAAACCACCAGAACTAATCCATAAACTCGTAGAGCAAGCTGCTGCTAACCAAGACATTGTGTTGGATTTTTTTTCGGGGAGTGGGACGACGGCGCACGCGGTGATGGCGTTGAATGCGGAGGATGGCGGCAACCGCAAGTTCATCATGGTGCAGTTGCCAGAACCGACCGATAAGCCCGATTACCCCACGATTGCGGACATCGGCAAAGAGCGGATTCGCCGTGCCGGAGAAAAAATTCGCACCGATAAAGGCGGTATCATCAATCTGGACGTAGGTTTCAAGGTCTTCAAGCTGGATTCGACCAATATCAAGCCGTGGGACGTGGGGTTCGACGACCTCGAAACCAGCCTGCCGCTGTTCGCCGACAGCCTCAAGGACGACCGCAGCAACGACGACGTGCTGTATGAAATCCTGCTCAAATACGGGCTGGACTTGAGCCTGCCCATCACCACCCACACCCTCGCAGGCAAAACAGTCTACAGTATCGGCATGGGCGCACTGATCGTCTGCCTCGACAAAGCCATCACGCTCGACACCGTGGAAGGCATCGCCAAACTCAAAGACGAACTCCAGCCCGAAGACAGCCTGATGCGCGTGGTATTCCGCGATTCCGGCTTTGCCGACGACGTGGTGAAGGTCAACGCCGTGCAAATCCTCAAACAGGCGGGGATTGAAGACGTGCGGAGTGTATGACATGGGCAAACTTCAGAAAACGCCCGCTACGTTGACCAGCCTATGGCAACGGTTGTTAGCCTTGGATTGTGGTTTGGCTTTTCTCGGCACAAAACAACGAGTGCCAGTAGACGGCACATACACCCACGTTGATCTGGTGTTTTACCATCGTATCCTCAAATGTTTTGTATTGATTGACCTGAAAACGCACAAAGCCAAACATCAAGACATTGAGAAAATGACACTGTGCCTCAACCACTACAAGGCAAAAGAAAGTGCCACGAATGACAACGACCCCATCGGTATCATCCTTGCCATTGATGGCAATGAAATGATGGTGGAGTACGTGGCTGGTGCAATTTCCCAGCAACAGTGCCTAACTGTCTACCAGCCATCTTTACCAGATACCGATGTATTACAAGCGCAATTGCAGCAATTGTTGGATGAACAAGGAAATAACGCATGAGTCTTCCGTCAATAAGATTAAAATCATCAAACAGGCAAGTATTGACTAGTGACGAGTGTAAGGAGCAAACCCTATGGCAATGATACAAGGCATCCGCATTAAAAACTTTAAAGGATTAAAGCAGATCACTCTTGGCAAATTATGGAGCGCACAGAATACTGATTCACTCACGCCAATGACTGTTGTAATTGGTAAAAATGGCGTTGGTAAAAGTTCATTGTTTGATGCTTTTGGTTTTCTGGCAGACTGCCTGAGAATGGGTGTTGAAGAGGCTTGCGATGCGAGAGGAAGAGGAGGATATGAAAAAATTCATTCACAGGGGCAAGAAGGTGGTATTGAATTTGAGATTTACTACAAACAGGATGGTAATGCACGCCCCATTACGTTTGAACTAGAGATTGACCTAGATAGTGATAATAGACCTTACGTAAAACGGGAGCGTCTACGTCAGCGGCGGCGAGGACAAGATTATGGGCGACCTTTCTCTTTCCTAATCCTGAATGAAGGTAAAGGAATCGTATGGAAAGGAGATGCAGAAGGTCGTCAAGTTGATGAAGCTACCGAAGATGCTAAACTACGTGACCTATTAGAACTTCTTGGTCTGGATAAGAATAGTACAAATTCCGAACGAGAAGAAAGTACAGAAACAGAAGTTGTTGAACTGACAGATAAGCGGCGTTTGGGAATTGCGACACTAGCATCATTAAAACAACATCCGCGTATTTCTGCTTTTCGTGACTTCGTGGAAAGTTGGTATTTGAGCTATTTTACTCCAGATGCTGCTCGTTCTATTGCAAGGAGTGGGCCTCAACGCCACCTGAATATTCATGGAGACAATTTAAGTAATGTTGTTCAGTTTATGGAGCGTGATCACCCCAAACGTTTTCAAGCAGTGTTAAACCAAATTGCCAGCAAGATTCCTGGCATCGGTAAAATTAGCACCTACCGAGACGAAATTTCAAAGAATCTCTACCTATTATTTGAGAACCAAGGGTTTTCCAAGCCATTTTCTCAGATGCAAATGTCGGATGGCACATTGAAGGTATTTGCCTACTTATTATTACTGGAAGACCCTTCTCCACCACCATTTCTGTGTATCGAAGAGCCAGAAAATGGGTTGTACCACAAATTACTGGAAACCTTGGCTCAAGAATTTCGCAAACATGCTACGGGGAGAAAGGGTGGCTCCCAAGTATTTATTACAACTCACCAACCATATTTTGTAGATGCACTAAATCCAGATGAAGTTTGGATATTGGAAAAAGGTGAGGACGGCTTTTCTACGATCCGTCGTGCCAGTGATGATCAACTAGTTGAAAACATGGTAGCGGAAGGCTTGCCGTTGGGAAGCCTATGGTACAGTGATTATCTGGATGCGAGGTAAGTAGATGCACTTCGAGATACTCGTTGAAGACCAGTCCGGGAAGAAAATGCTGGAAATCCTTGTGCCTACAATGATTGGTGAGGGACACAGCTACAAGATTACCTCCTACAAAGGTGTTGGTCATATCCCCACGAATATGCGTGACACTAAAACAGCCAGCAACCGCATCCTATTGGAAAATCTGCCAAAACTGCTGAAAGGTTACGGCAAAACCTTTGCTGGGTATGGGGCGGATTTTCCGTGTGCGGTTATCCTTGTCTGTGATTTGGATGATAAATGCCTGACAACATTTACCGGGCAATTGCAGGCGATTCTGGATGCTTGCCATCCCCAACCTGAAACCCGTTTTTGTATTGCCATTGAAGAAGGCGAAGCGTGGTTTCTGGGGGATATTCCCGCCGTCAAAACTGCCTATCCAAACGCACAGAATGCGGTTCTAAACGGCTACGTAAACGACTCCATCTGTGGCACATGGGAAAAGCTCGCGGATGCAGTCTACCCCGGTGGGTCACGTGCCTTATCCGCCAAAGGCTGGAAAGCCGCAGGTGCAGAAAAATCCGTATGGGCGGAAAAAATTACCCCGCACATGGATGTTGAAAACAACGCATCCCCCAGTTTCAACGCCTTTAAAACCGAGATGGACGCACTCACCGCATGAAAATCCAGTTCGACAGTGGCCTTGCCTACCAAGCCCAAGCCGTGGAAGCCATTTTGGGCGTGTTTGAAGGGCAGGAAACCACCCAAACTGCCTTCACCGTCACGTCAAAACCCGTATTCAACGGGCGTGGGCAAGGCGATTTGCTGCAAACTGCCGCCGCCAGCGAATACGGCATCGGCAACCGCCTGATGTTGCTGGAGGACGAATTGCTGGACAACGTGCGCCGCGTCCAACTCCAAAACGGCCTCAAGCAAACCAGCAAGCTGGACAAAAAAGCCCTGAACTTCACCGTTGAAATGGAAACCGGCACGGGCAAAACCTACGTCTACCTGCGTTCCATTTTCGAGCTGCACCTACGTTACGGCTTCACCAAATTCATCATCGTCGTGCCGTCCATTGCCATCAAGGAAGGCGTGTACAAATCGCTGCAAATCACCAACACGCATTTCAAAGACCTGTACCAGAACATCCGCTACGACTACTTCATCTACGACTCGCAAAAGCGCGAACAGGTGCGCAGCTTCGCCACCAGCGACTACGTGCAGATCATGGTGATCAACATTGATGCTTTCCGCAAAAGCTTCAGCGACCCAGAAAAAGAAACCAAAGCCAACCTGATCCACCGTGCTGACGACCGATTGAACGGGCAACGCCCAATTGAATTCATCCGCGACACCTGCCCGATTGTGATTATCGACGAACCGCAAAGCGTAGACAGAACCGACAAAGCTAAGGAAGCGATTGCCAGCCTCAACCCGCTGTGTACCTTGCGCTATTCCGCCACCCATGCAGACAAACACCAGATGCTCTACAAACTGGACGCGATTGATGCCTTCGAGCAAAAGCTGGTCAAACAGATTGAAGTCAAATCCCTCAATGTGCAGGACGGGCATAACAAAGCCTACCTCAAACTGCTCAGCGTCGATAACCGCAAGTCACCCATTACCGCCACCATCGAACTGGACGCACTGCAAAAAGGCGGCGGGGTAAAACGTATTAGCAAAAAGCTCAAAGCCGGGGCTGACCTGCTGGAAGTTTCCGGCGGGCGTGACCTGTACGATGGTTACATCATCAACGACATCGTTTGCACACCGGGCAGCGAATACATCGACTTCACCAGCAAGCCCGACATCCTTAGCTTGGGACAAGCCATTGGCGATGTGGACGAAGATGCGCGTAAACGCCTGCAAATCCGCCAGACCATCGAAAAACATCTGGAACGCGAACTGCTCCTGAACCCGATGGGTATCAAAGTCCTGAGCCTGTTTTTCATCGACCGCGTAGCCAATTACCGCAGCTACAACGCAGCGGGTCATGTTGTTCCCGGCAAATACGCGCAATGGTTTGAAGCCGAATACCGCGCAATGGTTGCCAAACCCAAGTACCGATCCCTGTTCGGCGAAATCGACCCCACAGCGGAAGTCAGCAAAGTGCATGACGGCTATTTCTCCGCCGACAAGCGCAAAAAAGGCGACCCGGATAGCTTGATACGTTTCAAGGATAGCAGCGGCACAACGGCTGAAGACGAAAACACCTATAACCTGATCATGAAAGACAAGGAAAAGCTGCTCAGTTTCGATTCCAACCTGCGCTTCATCTTCTCGCATTCTGCCTTGCGTGAAGGCTGGGACAACCCCAATGTGTTCCAGATTTGCACCCTGAATGAAACCGCATCCACCCTAAAAAAGCGTCAGGAAATCGGGCGCGGCTTGCGGTTGGCGGTCAACCAGCAGGGCGAACGCATCCAAGGTTTCACCGTCAACACCCTGACCGTCATGGCAAACGAGTCCTACGAAGCATTCGCCGCCAAACTCCAGCAAGAAATTGAGGATGATGAAGGCATCCGCTTCGGCTTTGTCGAAAAACACCTGTTCGCCAATATCGTGATAGCGGAAGAAGGCAAAGAACCCACCTATATGGGTGCAGACAAGTCCGAAACCCTGTGGGAAAACTTACTGGCAAGCGGCTACATCAATGACAAAGGCAAAGTGCAAGACAGCCTGAAAACTGCCCTGAAAGCAGGCAGTATCAACCTGCCCGATACTTTCGCCACCCACGCTGACGCAATTACCGCCACTTTGCGCAAAGTCGCAGGCAACAACCTGAACATCAAAAATGCCGACACAGGACAAACCGTAGCACTCAACAAACAGGTTTACCTCAGCCCCGAATTCACCGCGCTGTGGGATCGCATCAAGCACCAGACCACCTACCGGGTAAATTTCACCCCTGAAAACCTGATTGACACTTGCGCCAACAAACTGGGTGAGATGATCGTGGGTAAAACCCGCTTTGAATCCATTGAAGCCAAGCTCCACATTGACCGTAGCGAAATCGCAGGCACAGACGTAAAGACCCAAACTTACGTCTACGACCTGCGTGATTACACCTTGCCGGACATCGTGACCTACTTACAGGATGCCACTAACCTGACGCGCCGCAGCGTGATTGACATCCTGCAACGCTCAGGCCGCCTGAAAGACTTCAAAAGCAACCCGCAAAAGTTTATCGAACAAGCCACCGCCATCATCCAGCAAGCCATGCGCTTGGCACTGGTGGATGGCATCAAATACCACAAAATCGGCGATGGGCATTTCTACGCCCAAGAATTGTTTGAATCGGCGGAATTGCGCGGCTACCTCAACGACAATATGCAGGCCGCCGCCAAGTGCGTGTATGAGCATGTGGTGTATGACTCCGATGTGGAAGCCAGCTTTGCTTTGGGTATGGAGCAGAGTGAGGACGTGAAGCTTTACGCCAAACTCCCCGGCTGGTTCAAGATTGATACCCCGCTTGGCACCTACAACCCCGACTGGGCCGTGCTGGTGGAACAAGACGGCAAAGAACGGCTGTATTTCGTGGTGGAAACCAAAGGCACGTTGCTATCCGACGCGCTGCGCCCGGTAGAAGACGGTAAAATCAAATGCGGGCGGGCGCACTTTGCCGCGATGGAAAACGACGTGCAATTTACCAAGGCGAATGGGTTTGGGGAGTTTGTGGGGCAATGGTGAAGATGGGTTATTGTCCTAAACGGCTAACCCAAACAGCTTCATGCCATCCAACGGTGATTCCACAAAGCCGTGGCGGAGGTAGAATTGCTTGGTTTGGTCAGACATCGCATGTACCAGCAAGGCACGCACCCCGACCTGTTGCGCGACTTGCAAGGAACGTAACAGGGCATCTTTAGGCAATCCCCGTCCCAAGCCCTGCCCCTGATAGCGTATGTCAGCCACCAACCAGCCTAAGATAAAGGGTCTGGCATATTACGACGGACTTTGCCGGGTGCAGTATTCAGCATGGCGCTACCTGTTGCCAACGCATAGTAGCCAACCACTGCGCAAGGGAAAGCGGGCAGGCGCATGGATAGGCTGTTTAGAAAACCAGCCGCAGGGGCTTGACTCCGCATAATTAGTTAGCTTAGGCTAACTATCACTTTTTAAGCAGTAGCCACACCGGGGTAATCCATGCTGACATCACTTGCTTCCAGTGCCCCCCCCCTTGCCACTAGGAAAGTTGTTAAGCCTGCGTGGTCGGGCAGCCATTGTCACCGAAGCAGACGGCGGCATGGGCACAGCTATTGCCCAACGGCTGGCAGAAGCAGGGGCAGACATGCTGCTATGCGGCCTGAACCTGTGTACCTTGGAAAAAAACTGTGAGGACTTACAGCACTGTTTTGGTATTGATGCCCAACCGTTAGCCTTGGATTTGTCTGATCCTGATGCTGCTTATGGGCTGATCCGCAGTGCCACCAAACACTTTTCACACACCGACATTCTGGTAAACAATGCGGGTATTTTCCCTGCCAACCCGACACGAGGGCGTCTTGATACCGCGTGGGATCGGGCCGTGAACATTAACTTGCACACCGCTTATGAAGCTTCCCGCGAGCTTGCCAAATACCTTCAAGCCCAAGGAAAGCCGGGCGTCATCCTGAATATCCTGTCGATTGCCAGCGTCACATCGGCGGGGAATCCGGGTGATTATCTTGCCACTAAACATATCCTTGCCAGCGTCACCAAGAATATGGCGGTGGAACTGGGGCCGTTGGGCATCCGCTGCCTCGCACTCGCCCCTGCCCGTATCCTCAAACCCGCCGTTTCCCTCACGCCGGATGTCGCGGCAATGATGGCAACAAACCCGTATATGCGGCAGGCATTTGAGGACTACATCGCTGCCACACTACTGCGGAAGACAGCGCAGGACGACGAAGTGGCAACCATCGCCTTGTTCGCAGTCAGCGAAATGGCACGTTTTATTTCAGGGGCAATCATCCCCGTGGATGGCACGGATTACTTGGTTCACTAAAAACCCGCGTGCTCATATTTTTTCAGGGTCAATACAAAGCCCCGCCAATGTGCCAGAACCTGTTTCTGCTGACCATAACGCATCGCAAACCTTGCCCAGCAAGGCATGAAGTTGGCGTAATTCCTCTGCTGTCAGTACCTTGCCCACGGCATCGGCAGTCTGCTGGTAAGCATTGAGGTCTTCTTTTTGCACATCAAAGGCTTTTTCCGTGGGCAACAGATGGCTAGTACGGGCGTCACTGGGGTTGGCTTGGCGTTGTACATACCCTTGCTTTTCGAGTTTGCTGACCATGGCGCTGGCAGAGGCTTTGGTAAGGCCCAACAAGTTTGCCAAATCAGTCAGGCGTATACCTTGCGGGCTACTGCTGATCAGGGCGTACAAGTATTCCATTTCCGTGTTCGTCAGGTTGACATTGCCGCTTTCACAAGCATAACGCCGCCATTGCAGCCACATATACCAATCAATTTGTTTCAAGCACTCACTGAGTTGCATGGGATTTGCTCCGTATTATTGGTTAGTTTAGGCTAACCATAATGCTTTAGGCAATAGCTGGCTATCACAGCACCAAGGCAACCGCTTGAACATTGGGTTGTAAAACGCGCATGGATGGGGTTTGGCCTGACAGGACTTAAATTTGGTTTGCAATGAATGTGGCCGGGTATCTTTCTAATCCATGTAGTGGTTTTGTCAGGCATCCCTATCCCACATGGTGGCAACTAATTGGTCACACTGAAAAGCCACACAGTCTGTGCAAGTGCCCGCCAGCACCCGATTCCAAGGTCGATTGTTTGCCATCCAGTTGGATTTGAATAACTTTTAGCCGAACAGGGGATTAAAGCTGACAAACCTAATTATTCAGCCTACATTCAGCCTTCAACCGAAGTGATGAATAAAAAACAGGAAAGGAAGCACCCCCAATGGCTTCCATATAGGCTTTGTGTTGTGGGGAAGTGCAGGCAACGTTTTAGTCACATTTTATCCCTATGTTGTCTGTCGGTACGCCGGAACCAAGCCCTCCCCGGCGGTCAATTTACCAAAAACGTATAGAAACTACACGGCAACCACCAGTACGATGCAACCAACCATGATTGATGAACCCTATTCCAGCCGTGAACAAAAATTGCTGGCCTGCCTCCGTGAAGCACAGGCAGCGGCTGCGGTCGGCAATATTGACGGCGTTTTAAGGATGCAGGCCGATGCCTATGACGTACTGTCGGGGATCGTCGGCAACCAGACCCAACAAGTGCTCAAGCCACGGCAGAACCGCTACGGTGTGGGCATGGATTGTGTGGATGCTGCCAAATAATAGGGCATCGCTTCAAAGGGTGCTGGCAACAGCCGGGGATAAGCTGCCAAGCCCTGCATAATATTCTGGAACAGCAAGCCAAATATCCCCTCCCCCACCACATCCAAGCTCAGATGCCCATCCACCAACAGGCTGCTCAGGGCGGATAATGCCGCCCTGATTTATCAAACAATAGGGTGTATCATGCATAAACCTCCTATATGCTTCAGGAGCGAATCAGGCATGAACATCACTTTAAACATAGATGGGCTGGCGATCTTAGTTGTCGCAATACTCTTGGTTGCCTATGCCGTGCGCAAATGGTTTCGGTGAATGTAATGGCTGCAACCTGAACGGCATCAATCAAAATCGAACAGCTCACCCCAAAACCCTTCCCGTTTTTTGTGGTGTCCATAATGCGGGTCATGATGCCGTTGTTGTTGCTGCTGATGATGATTGCCATACACGGGTTGCTGCACTGGTGGCGCGTAGGCGGCATGGGATGCTGTTACCGGGGCGGAACGCTCAATGATCTTGTCCAGTTCGCCACGGTCAAGCCATACACCCCGGCACTGGGGGCAATAGTCAATTTCGATACCGTTGCGGTCAGACATTACCAAATCGACGGTTTTACATACGGGGCATTTCATACGGGGTTTCCTTTCCTGTGAATGATGGAAAGGCGATAATAGCAACAGCTCACCCTTTAGCCCACACAACCCCAGCGGCGGCTGGAAAAGATTGGTGGGGGACTGGAATAGTCCCGTTCGTGCCTTTGGGCAAAAACATCTAAAATGGGAAGTGGGTAATGGGGGGCTACGCCTTACTTGGGGTTCGTCCCAACAAACGTACCCAAAATCCAATAGGGAAGCAGGACGGTAGCTTTTGCGCGGAGGAAACGCTTCTGCTAGAGTCCTACGGTATGCGTAAACACATCGTCCTCTTGCTTGTCTTATTGATGGTTGCCTTGCCAATCTGGTCAGCGGCGAGCGTGTGCCATCATGTGAAAACGCAACCCCTAACCATACAGATGGCTGACCATCACTGCTGCCTTGATAAGCAAAAGACATCCGCAAACCCAACGTCTGCCGATACCTGCCATTGTGACCAACTCCAACACGCGCAATTTATCCTGAGCCTACCGGAAATGGTGGCAGCGGCACCAACCCACTGTTTCATCCCACCTGCGTTGCCGTTCCAACCCTTGCCCAAACGTGCTGACGTACCCTACCGCCCTCCCATCGCCTGAGTTTGCCCCATTATCTCACTTATATCACCTGAACATTAACCTCTGTATTAACGGAAGATTTTTCCATGAGCAAGCATTTCTATTTTGGCGAAGTGGTGGATGGCTATGCTGTCCGTGTGTTGAACGAACGCGAAGCCCGTGCTGGGGCGGGGTTGTTATTTGTCTTTGCTATCCTGTCATTCCTGTATGCGTACCGCACGATGGATTTCCGCTACACCAGCATTTTCATCACATTTTTCATGGTGGACTTTTTTATCCGCGTAGTGGTGAACCCCAAATACGCACCCAGCTTGATCGTCGGGCGTTTTTTTGTGTCACGGCAAAAACCCGAATACGTGGGTGCGGCCCAAAAGCGATTTGCGTGGAGCATTGGTTTAGCCTTGTCGGTCATCATGTTCTGGCTGGTGGTGGTGTTGGAAATGATGACGCCGATCAAAATCTACATTTGTATCACTTGCCTGATCTTGCTGTTCAGTGAAACCGCTTTTGGCATCTGCATTGGCTGCGTGCTACACAACCTGATCCGCAAAACCCCGCCGACACTATGTCCCGGCGGGGTCTGCGAAGTGCGCGGCAAGGAAGATATTCAGCGCATCAGCTTGCTGCAAACCCTCATCGCCTTAGTGGCGTTAGCCGTGGTGGGGGTGTTGGGCTATCAGGCATCCAATATCTGATTGCCCATCACATTACGCCGGATAATCTCCGCCATACCCACAGGTTGTGGCGGCAAGTTGCTGAGGATTGCCGCCACGAATTCCCCCTTATCCGCTACCAGCGCGGTATTAAAGCGCTTTTCAAAGGCGATGGTGGACGATGGTTTGCCAGAAATACCTGCCCCGCACACGCTGCCTGCTTGCGCACCGGGGAAGATTTCCACGTATTCCGGCAAAGTCAGCAGCTTGTTGAAAATCGAACCGTGCAGCAGGCCCCCCATGCGTTCCTCATCACCGCGCAAGTCGGGACGCCCTGCACTTCCCACAAACAGGGTATGCCCGGTCAGCACAAACCACGGCCCGGCACTGCGGCGCACATCGGACACCAACAGGCAAATGCTGTCTGCCGTATGCCCCGGTGTGTGCAATACGGTGACGGTAACATTGCCAACGGTCAGCACCTGCCCATCTTTGAGCGCGGTGAAGGCAAACTGCGGGGTGGAACTTTCGTGCAAACAGTATTGCCCGCCACAGCGTTGTGCCAGTTCGCGCCCGCCGGATACGTGGTCGGCATGGATGTGGGTGTCGATCACGTAATCAATTTTCACCGCTTGTTGCGCGGCTTGCTGCAAAAACCAGTCCACGTCCTCGGCATGGACATCAACGGCAATGGCGTGGCCTTTGCCGCCACAACCGAACATGTAGGCCAGTGAGGATGCGTCAGACGGCGCGGCGCGTTGCAAGAAAAACATGGGGAATCCTCCGTAGCAGTTTTATGGTCAATGTGTGGTTTGGGTTGGCAACCCGGCAGCTTTCCATTCCGGCAGGCCATCTTGCAGGCGCAGCGCGGTAATGCCATGCCCACGCAGGGTTTGCACCATCTGGAAGGAGTACACGCAGTAAGGCCCCCGGCAGTAGGCAACGATGGTTTTGCTGTCATCAAGCTCGTGCAAGCGTTCCGCAACTTCTTCCGGCAGCAGGTGGATTGCACCGGGGATGTGTCCGGCGGCGTATTCGGCGGTGGGACGCACGTCCAGCACGGTCACTTCGTCGCGTCCGATGCGTGCAAGGAGTTCTTCGGCACTGATGGCCTCCATCTCTTCCTTGTGGGTCAGGTAGGTGTGGGCAAGGCGTTCCACTTCTGCCAGATGCAACTCGGCAGTGCGGCGCAAACTGGCGATCAGTTGCACCACGTCATCCCCGGCAAGGCGGTAGATGCGGCGTTTGCCATCGGTACGGACTTGCACCAAGGCAGATTGCTTGAGGGTTTGCAGATGGCGTGAGGTGTTGGCAACAGTGAGGCTGGCAAGCTGGCTGAGTTCTTCCACGCTGCGCTCGGTTTGGGCGAGGTAATCGAGGATTTCCAGCCGCTGTGGGGAAGCGAGTGCCTGCGCGATCAGGGCAAATTGGGCGTTGACCTGCTGTTTGAAACCGGGCGTTTGCATTGGGCACCTCTCATTCAATGAATTGCTTGAATGATTTCATGGACAAACGCCAACTGCAAGCAGTTTCAATGTTCTGGCAGGCAACACACCCGCTGATCCAGCGTCTCCAGCAAGTAGCAATGCTCTGCTGTCTGGCTTGGGCATTGGGCAATCTGTTCCAGTACGGCACGTATGGCTTGCAAGTCACGAATTTTGGCATCAATTTCCACCAAATG
>NZ_JAQTLS010000034.1:0-21902 GCF_028714775.1 Thiothrix sp.
AATACCAGAACGATTGCAGATTCCAGTCCGCACGGCTTGCACCACTGACCGGGATGCGTGGCGTTTCAGGCAGGAAGAATGCAGCCATTGCTACCGCCAGCAGCGTGCTAAACAGCAGGTGGGGAACAGTCATGGCACGGGGAATGGTATTCATGGTAGGTGAACTCCTTTTTTGCCACGATTGTAAGTAACTGATGTGCAGGGGTTATGCAGTTTTTGGGGATTATGTGGCTAGCAGCAGTTTTTTCATGGCGCAGCAGGTACGGCTGGCAGGTCGAGGCTGTTGCGGATTGCGCCCGTCGCCAAGTCCACTGTGAGGGTCAATCATGCGCCCGTAACTCAGTTTTTCTTCGATATGGCGACCCTGTTCCACATTCACCATATCGGGGACAAAGGTGGGAAATAACAGCCCCCGAATTTCATTGAGGGCAAGCAATGTCCCCGATAACAAAATAGGGAATATCGGCAGCCTCAAGGGCTGAACAAAGAAGCAGATGCTCCACATTGTCGATGGGGTGGCAGAGAGTGATCATCGTGATCTCCCGTTGGATAAAACAAAATCCCCGCCGCTTCCATGCCTGCCACACGCACCATATCTTCCACTTTACCGCTGAGGTTTTTGCCATCCCCCGCTTGCAATGCAGGTATGGCAACCCGTGGTAAATCTGCGATGGCTGTTGCGCTGATTCCCAGTGAAGCAAAAAAGGGGGTTGCCAGTGCTACAGCAGCGATTGCCAAACACGCGGCAAAACTGACCGTTAGGATAAAGCGGATGCGGTTCACAAGGTTTGAAATGTGGGTTGCATAGTACTAACTCCTATTTTCGTAATGTCTTTTCTGTGAAGTGAGACGCTGAAAATGGGGTAAAAGTTCATCTCATTAAAACCCAAGTGTTAGGTTTTGCATTTGGGTCAAATACGGTTGTTTTGCTAATTCTTGCGAAATATTCAGAGTTCACCCGCCACTGTTTAAGCAATTAAAGAGACACATAGCAGTAGGATGAGCAAACTAACAACACTTTCCGCCAACCAGTTAAACACCCGCATTTCTTCATGACGCACACGGCTAATGGTGGATGCAATCCCTGCGGCAAGGCTAAAACCCACAATACTGACAGCATCCGCAAAGAAGCAGCCGAACCATTGGGTACTACGGCAACTTGTAACTATCGGCATGAGCAAAGGTGAAACGGCTGCTAACATTAAGCAGGCAACGGCAATTTTTGCAAACGTACTTTTCATAATCACTACGCTATTGATGATTATTGGGCAGGTGAATACAGTGTAAGAATCTGCGGGTGCATGGGCAAGTCACATACCAAAGGTAGCAATATGCACAACTGTTAGCTGCGGTATTTGCACATCCTATCAATCCTGTTGCTGCTTCTGCCACATTTCCATTACGCTTGCAGCCATCTCAATAATGGAAAAATCCCCCGTGAAAAAACCACACTGGTTTAAACGCCTACTAATCGGGCTTGCCCTTGTCACCGTCGCAACGTCGGTGATCGTGCTGCTGTTACGCGAAATGTTTTTCACGGGTACAATCTTGCCGCCGTCCCCCCTTCCCAGCGGAAAAATCGTCGATATGCACGTCCACATCGCAGGCATCGGCGCGGGTGGTAGCGGCTGCTTCGTGTCGCCTGCGTTGCAGGAAAATTTCCGTTTTGCCCAATATTTGGCAGGGTTTGGAGTGACCCGAAGCGAACTGCAACAGCACGGTGATGACATCGCAGTGGACAAGATTGCTGAGCGTTTGCGCAATTCCACCCATGTCCAAGGCGCGGTGTTATTGGCGCTGGATGGTGCGGTGGATGAGCGCGGCGAATTGGATTTGCCGCGCACAGAGGTGTACATCCCCAACACTTAGGTGGCGGCGCAAGTGCAGCGTTACCCCGACCTGTTTTACTTCGGTGCAAGCATCAACCCTTTCCGCAAGGATGCGCTGGAACGGCTGGAACAAGCCAAGCAGCAAGGCGCGGTGTTGGTGAAATGGATTCCCAATATCCAACACATTGACCCGGCTGACCCGCAACTTGCACCGTTTTACCGCAAAATGCATGAATTGGGCTTGCCGCTGTTGAGCCATACGGGACAGGAACGTTCGTTCAGTGCGGCGAATGATGCTTTCGGCGACCCGCGCCGTTTGGCACTGCCGCTATCATTGGGGGTAACGGTGATTGCGGGGCATATTGCCACCACGGGCATCAACCACGGGGAAGACAATTACCAGCGCATTTTGCCGATGTTTGCCCAGCACCCCAACTTATACGCCGACATTTCCAGCCTCACACAAATCAACAAACTGGGGTATATGGCGAAGGCGTTGCGTGAACCGCGCCTGCAAGGGCGCTTGCTGTATGGCAGTGATTTTCCACTCTCTAATATGATCCTGAGTTCGGTGTGGTATTTTCCACTCAATTTGGGTAAGGATGAGATGCGCCGCATCAATGCCATCCCCAACCATTGGGATCGGGATGTGGCGTTGAAACAAGCGTTGGGTCTGCCGCCGGAGGTATTTACGCGCAGTGCGGCGGTGTTGGGAATCCGGTAGCAGGGATTAGCGTTGGCATGGCGAACTTTTCGTGGTGTAATCCTGCCCCCAAGTGCGGAAGCCTTGCGTGTCGATGTGGATTTGTCCGCCGGGATAAAAACCTAAACCCATTGCCTGTTTTGCACCGTGTTGCCGCCAGTATTTACACAGTTTGGGAAAGGTTTGCTGCCCATCCGCCGGAGATTTGAAACGCATATCGAGTGCACCGTTGCTGAGATGCTTGCTGCCTGCACTGCCTCCAGCGCAACGATTTAGCTCTGGGTAGCGATAGCTAGAAGTTATGGCAACAGCGGGCAAAATGTTTTGTAGCTGCAATTGCCGTAACAGTTTCAATGTATTGACCATGTTCTGCCATTTGTCTTTAGGTGGCACGACGAAGGGATCAGCACCACATTTTTGCCAATCGCGGGCAGCGGAAAGCAACTCAGGGAGAGGCAATGTTTCGCCAACGCCTTGCTTGTTCAAGTAGCTGGTGTAGGCAGCGGTTTCCGCTTGCCGATTGGTGGTTTTCAGCCACGTTTCAAAGTCGGGTTTCGCGGGGATGTTGTGCCATGTTGCCCACCAGACAGCAATTCCGATGCCTATCCCGAATGCGGCGATTAATGGAAGCCCTTTGTGGGGCGAAATGTTAGCTACCATAATGCCGCATTGCATACAGCAGGTTTAGTGCATTGGATACCACAATGGGGGCAAGCACATCTAACAGCCCCGTCACTACCAAAAAATGGCGGTTCATGCGCCACCGCCCCTGCCAAAGCCAGCAGCAAGCACGCCTAAACGCAATCTTGGTCAGGTTCCGATGCTGGGTTAATGGTTGCGCCCAATTCAACCAGTATCCCTTTCATTTTCTTTACCCGTTCCAACTGGATCGTGGTGGCCAACTGTTTGGCATCAGCCTTCCTCCCTGCTTTGATGGCAGGAATGATCCCTTCATCACGGGTTTTCTTGAATGCCCCCCAAACCTGCTGGAATTCCCCCAGTTTGGCCGCTTGTTCCGGTGGGGTCTCCGTGTCAGCCAAAGCGGCGGCAATGGCGTCATCCACAAGCTGGCTAGCCTTGGTAATTTCTTCTTGGTGCTTGTCTTGGGCGGTGGCGTCAGGGGCATCAAGCATGGCTACCAGATTTTCACGGGCAACCATCATGGACGACTTGATGGCATTGGCATCTATCCCCGCGTGGGCTATTGGGGTGCACAGGAAGAAAACCAATAGTGCAAAGAATACCTGCATGAGTTTCCGCATAATCCTCTCCATGGAATTTATTTGGGCATTGAAAAATTAGGGTATTGTCACCACACGTAGCGCCAGCCATTGGGGAACGGCTGGACAAACAGACACCGGGCGGGCCATCCCCGGTGTACCTGTTTGGGCAACAACAAAGCGAAAAAGGGGCCAAAGTGGTTGTTGCCTGCTTTCCTTCATAACCCAAAGCCTAAATGGAAGGGTTTGGGGGAATGGCTTCCTGCCCATTTCTTTATCCATCACTTTGGCCCCTAACTGAATGTAGGCTGAGTAATTGGGTTTGTCACCTGACACTCTATTTCTGGGTAAAGTTTGTTCAGCGTGAGGACTGCCGCACGGTGGCCTGTTTGGCGGTGTCCCTTGGGGGGGTGATACCTGAAAAGGGGAGGCACAGACAGGGGATGCTGTGCCTCCCAAATGTGAGTGTCAGTGCGAGATGAAACAGCCCCGCATTTTTGTTATCAGTTGGGGAAGGGGGGGGAGCTTACGCCTCTTTGTGTGTAAATTTCAAGCAATAAAAAGAAACCGGATAGCAGCCCCCAAATTGCCAAAACCATTTGCCGCCGCAAAGTCCGCAGCAACCCAGCCATCATTCCCCAATTCCTCAGCGTACCCCCTAATAATAGTATCCTCAAATGCCAATGCCGCCTTGAGGGCCTTTCCGTCCTGTCCATTGTCATACCCCTGTTTACCTATCCAATGGAACTCGAATTCAAAGGACGGCAAACCCAACGGGAGTGGTGCTTGGATATAATAGGGTGGCTGGGTTGCTGGGCAATAGTATGATGAAAAACAATGGGTTGGGTCGCCCTGCTTCTTCAATAGCTCACTGCCCAGCAGTTGCCCCAGCGGCGAACGGCACAACCATGCCTGAATGCCAAACCTCCATTTGGGCAAATCCAATCCCCCAGTTTCGTGCTGTACCATGGAATAATCCGAGCCAAATGCCTCTTTCTCAACTGCGGTTAGCTCACGGACACATTTCCCGAAAGCATCGGTATGCCATGGGATGGGAAGCAACCAGTAATGGAATCCTGTCCAGTCTAGGTGGTGGTTTCCCATCCCGGTAAGGACAAGGACACCGCCATAGCCTTTTAGGACGTATTTTTTATGCATTTCCCTTTCTCCTGTAAGAATTGTCATACCTTTGGCTCACCCACAAGAAACAGAAAGTGATTTGTGACGCGCCAGATAGATGTCAAAAGGTTCTGGGGCCAGCACCAGCCCCACAAACTCAAGGGCATCAACGATTCCGGGCATTGCCAGCGCCACATCCCCTCCATGTGGATAATCAAGGTATGCCTTGTTTTTTGTCAGCTTGACAGTAATGGAGACCATGAACCTGTCAGTTGGTGTGCTGTTAGCAGCTTCCAAATCAAATGCCAGCAATGTCCCTCCGCAGGTATAACAGAATATGTTGCTTCTGGGCGCTGGCCCAAGCTGGCAGGAAATAAGCTGGCGCATCCTCCCCAACCAATCCTGATATTGCCTGTTCAGGTATAAGTCCCCATCCTCACAACCATTTATCCGTACACCAGTCCGGTGTGCAGGGCCAAAGCATTTGTTGTAACCGCTGTCCGGCTTGGTACATTCAGTACCCACCAGTGCACTCGCGCAACATGGGTGTGAAATGCTCATGCCACCACCTCCCCTGTAGCAAGCGCCAGTGCATCGTCCCAGCCCGGCAACACATCCCCATAGCTATCCAAAGGGTGTGTGGCTTCCACACGTTTTCCGAGTGCCGATCCCAACAGGCCAAGGAGTGCCACCAAGCCGGACGCATCCGGCAAGCGGGCAAAGGCTTCCGTACCTGACAGGCGGACGATGGCTTCTGACCCGAAACAAGGTGGGTATTGGATGTGGGTTAACACACATCCACGGCAAAGGATGCTGCCGTCTTCGCCTTGGTCGGTCAGCACCTCAATGTCATCATCAAGGCTTATGCTATCCCCGAAAGCGATATAGATTGTCCAATGGATTGTCCGCCCGTTCATGGGGCCTGAGGCAATCTCAACAAAAAACTCCTGTCCTTGTGCACCAAAGACAGGGTATGCATTGTACGGGCGGAACTCCCGTGCAATATTGGAGGCGGCTTGACCAAGGGCAAGCAGGAGCTTTTCTGGCATTGGTTCCATTACCTGCCTACCTGCATTTTTCATGGGTCACAGCCATCGCACGCAATGCCGGCGGGATCGTCTGGATTTCCCAATCAGGCTCAAATGGTGGGACAAGATAACGTTGTTCTGCAATGCACAGGCATTGCAGCAGTGTCGCCAAGGACACGCCAAAGGATTCCCCGGTTCTGCCATCCCCGAACTCAAATAGTGCCCCAAAATCCACAGGGAATGATGCTGCCGGTTGTGTTTCTACTGGATTCATTGGCTAGATTCTCCAATTGTGCAACCATCGGTACTTCCTATTCTCGCCCACCAGTGGGGGGACAACGGCGGGATGACCCTCTCCTTTTCCGCGAACCGCAGGGTTTCCATCAGTAACCCATAAGGGAGATGGAACACTTTTCCTGCCTCTGTTTCGAGCTGAAAAACTAATGAGCAGGCGGAGCGTTCACCCAGCGTCTCAATCACACCCGACAGGCGGACAATTGGAAGGTTAGGAATTTCCAACATACGCTTCCCCTTTAGTTGTTACTGTAGCCGTGCCACATATCAACAGTGTCGTTCAGATATGTGTCATTTATTTCATGCAGACGGGTTTGATGTTCCCTCCCCAAAGCCCGTATTGTTTCATCGTGTTTTTCCCGTTCTGCGATTGATTCTTCTACATATTTTTTATATGCATGGAAGTTGTGCAAGATGCGGTCTTTTTCTATCTTAAATTTTTTGCTGTGATATGGGAGTCTTGCCCTTAGTGCGATGTCGTGTAGATTCCGCCTGAAATCTGCCGTACTTATCCCAACCGAATCAGGCACATCTTTAGTCTTAACGCCGTTGCATAATGCCAATACGATTTTCTCGCATATTTCCAACTCGTTAGGTCGCATTAGCCTAGTTAGGCTGGATATATTTTTCATAACAAACTCCTAAGCGTCGTTGTTACCCAACAATCACATTCCCAAACGGCGGTTCAGCCCGCCCCGCCATGCGTAGCTGCACTGCCACCACTTCCTTTGCCCGGATGTATTTCAGGGTGTCCTTGCCCAGCCGCAGTTTGGTGGTTGCCGTCTGCCAATGGGTGGGGTGCAGCCCCAAGATCAGGGTTGCACCGACATTGGTGAGGAAACTTTCCGGGAAGTCATTCGGGCTTTGGCTGGCGCACCACAGGCCAATGCCGAACTTGCGGGCTTCCCGCGCAATCACGTTGATGATGTCGCTGCCATCCTTGCTAAAAAACTTGTGCGCCTCGTCCAGAAAGATAATGTGGCGCACCTCCGTACCGCTACGGGTTGGCCCTGCCTGCTTGTGGCGCTCAAAGATGGCACGCAGGCGCAACTTCACAAACAGGATTTGCTGTTCATCGGTGAGTGACCTGAGCTGGTGTACCCGTGCGTGGGTGTCGCCAAACGGTGGTGGGTTGGCGCGGAATATCCCGGCAGAATTGAGCAGTTCCAGCCGTTGCAGCACGGATGCCAAGGTATCGGCTGAATCGTACTTGAGCATATCCTCCAGTTCCCGCCCGGTCTGCATGGCTTCGATGAAGGCGGCATAGCTGCTGGTGCAGTTGTCCTTGCTGGTGTTGAGCTGCTTGCCCAGTTTCTCCAGTTCATCATCGCTGCTGGCTTTGGCGTATTTGCCTTGCAGGGCACTCAGGCGTTTGTAATGGCGGGAAAGCTGTTCCAGTGCGCTGATGCACTTGTTGTCACCACCGATGGTAAGGGTAGTGAGCTTGCGCCGCCCGTAGCTTTTGAGGTCATCCAGCGTGGGGTAATACTGTTTGAGGGCTTGGTAATTGCGGGCATCGGTGAATTGCCTGCGTTGGGCTTCGGTGATGCTATGCCGCTGCCATGTCTGTGGGTTGTCAGGGTAAATGCCTGCCATTGCGTAAGTGTCCAACAGCAGGTTGCGCAAGACCATCTCCTGTTTGATACCCAACTGCGGGGAGGCTTCACGCACCAGTCCCAGCAGGTATTCGGTTTGGCGGTTGACCCCACCCGTGTGCGGGTCAGTGTCCAACTCCAAAGGGTTGTAACCGTAGCCGGTGGCTTGTGAGTAACGGCAGGCGTTAGCACCGGGGATGCCATCCAGTTCATCATGCACATCGAACACATCCACCTCCAATCCGGCCTGTACGGCACTGCCCAGCAGGCGTTTGGATTGGAAGGACTTGCCCGTGCCGCTCATCCCGCACACCAGCAGGTGGGCATTGATCAGGCGCTCTGGTTCGTAATGCACCGGGTACTCCTGCTGCTTTTGGCGCAGGTGGTATTCGGAAAGCCCAAGGTAGTGTTTCATGTGTATTGCTGTTCTTAGATGTATTTCTTGAAGTAGCCAACTGCCAAGCGTGCTGCCAACGCCGTCAGCAGCAGGGCAGGGGGGATCACCCAACGGGGGTCAATGACAATGGGCGGTAGCAGGTACAGCACCCAAATGCCGCGCCCCGTGTTATTGAAGCCGTGCTTACCAAGGTGGTAAAGCAAGCCGGATTCCCGCCCAACACTGGTGCGGCGCTTGTACCAACTGACAAAGCCATCCGCCCCTGCTGCCAGCACCACGATCCCAAATAAGGGTGCGGCGATTGCCAGCACCGCCAGCCGTTGGGCGAACAACAGCACACCGATGTAGGCCGTTTGTATCTGATCCCGAAACCCTGTAGCCAAACCCTGCCCAATATCTGTGGCACTGGCAGTGCCGCTGTTAGCGACGGGATTGATGCCCAGCATCAGGAAGTCGTGTAAACCCGACCAAACAAACGTGGGCTGGTAAACCCACGCCTGTACCTGCTGGATCAAGGATTCACCTTGCGGTGTGGAAAGGCTGGCAACCAAGGCGGTTTCTGCCAGTAAATTGTGTTGGAACACCGCCACCCCGCGTACCGCAGGCCAAGGCCAGAACACGTACACAATGTCCACCATCAGGGCGCACAGGAACACTAACGTAAACCACTTCACATACCAGAGCGTGCCCGTTACCTTGTCCATCAGGCTTCCTCCCCACGGGTTTCGTTGACCCAACGGATGATGGCAGCCATGTCCTTGGGCAGCAGCGGGTCAGCACCCGCCAAGGGCAGGCGTAACTTGAACAGTTTGCCACCATCCAGCAGCGCAAAGGCTTGCCCCTTGGGCAGTTGCACTAAATCCGCAGGCACAAGGATGTCACTTTCCGCTTCGGTGATGCGGTCGGAGTTGCTGGAAGTGAAATCCACCGATGAATCCGGGTCGTTATTGTCGGTGGCGGCGGATTGTGCGGTCTTGGTGTAAATGCGCACCTTCGCCAACTGGTCGGTCAAAACGGCAGCGGTTTCCTCGTTCTTGACCCGCAGCATGATCAGGGTGTTGAGGTTGCCGACGATTTGCCCCGCCTTGGGCTTTTCGCCGATCCCCGCCTCGATGTCGGAAGCGGTTTGGGTGTAGGCCGTGACCTGCACCCCGGAACCACCCGCCTTGTTGAGCAGCGGGATGAACTCATTGCCCACCAGCTCGTTGAACTCATCGGCATGGATGGCGATCTTGGCGCGTTTGTGTCCGGGCAATTCCGGCAGGCCGAGGTTGTCGCCGTGCTTGTACAGTTGCCCGGCAATGGAGGTCAGGTCAGCGAACATGGAGTTGCCCACCGCACCTGCCACCTCCGCATCCGAGAGTGCGTCCAAGCCCACGTACACCACGCCTTTGGCGCGGATCACTTCCATCCAGTCCAGTATCGGGCGTTTGTCGTTGCGGTCGCCGTAATCTGGTGCGAGCAAATCACCCGATTTGCCGGAGGTGAGCTTTTCCAGCAATGGCAACAGCGAAGCGGTGAGCTTATCGAAATAGGTCTTGTCGTACTCAAAGGCTGACCGCAACCCATCCGCCACGGGATCGTACATTTCCCGGCTTTTGGCAAACTGCGTGTAGGCGATGGCCTTAAAGTCGCGGCTTTTGAGTGCCATTGTCAGGGCTTTGGGGTCAATGTTTTGGGCGATGGTATTGACCTGTTCGCGCCAATTCTCAATGCCTTCGCGGTCAAACCAGAAGGCGTAATACTCCATCATCAATGGCTCAATGTTGGTGACGTAACGCGCAATGGCGGTGTAATCCGGTCGCCTGCCCAATGCCACCAAGGCGTTCGATACGATGTTGGTGAAACGCCATGCAAACTCCTTAAAAGTGGCGCTGTTGCCAGAACCCGGCAATTGTCCGGCAATGCGCGAGGCCACTTCGGTGATGCGCCCAAAGCTGCCCACCGGGTTGTAGCGTTCCGAGATGTCAGGAAAACCAAGGTGGAAGATATGGAAATTGTCCAAGCGTCCGGCGCGTTTGCATTCCGCCCACATCCTTGCCAACAGTTCGGTGTCGCCCTTGGGGTCGAACACCACCACCACCTCACCCCGGCGGATGTCCTGCGTCACCAGCAATTCTGCCAAGCGGGTCTTGCCCACACGGGTTGTGCCCAGCACCAAGGTATGTGCCACGCGGTCGCCAAGGTCGATCCATGCCTCGCGCTCATCCTCCACCCCAACACCGTGCAGGGCAGGGTCGCCACCCACTGGCGGCAGTGCCTTTACAGGGTTCCACCACGCCTGTGAACGGGTGCGGGACAGCAGCCATTGCATCCGGGGGTTGTGTTCGTGGCGTATCTCCATTGCCCGCGCCCATTGGTATAACGCACCGGGCTGTATCCAGCGTCGCCCATCCGGGGAACGTGCCTCCACCAGCCGTTGGCTATGCACCTGTGTCCATTGGAAACCCTTGCCCAGAAACAGCTTGTGGCGTGACATGGGGATGGTATCCGCATCCAGTACGTAGGTGGGCAGGCGCTTGAGGTTGCGGCGGTACTGGAGGATGTTCCAGCCCTGCCAGAAACGCAGCAGCGCCAGTACGATGACACCTAATGCTACCCACACGGCTAAGCCCGGCATCAGCGGCGACAACTGGGCGGGGCGCAGCACCAGCACCACGGCGATGCCCAGCAGGATGGCGGACACCCACAACTCCACGGCAGGGCGCAGGCGGTTGTCGAAGATGGGTTGGCTCATACTATTAGAACCCCCATGCCTTAAACCAACGGCGGTAGGCAGGCATTGTCAGGTCGTCCATCACTTTGCCAAGCTCCCCTATTTTGAGGGTTCGGGGATTCTGGGTGCGTCTATCTAAAACTATGGTGGGTTGGTGCAACTCCACATACCACCCAGCCGTATCCCGCCGTTCGGTACTGGGACTCTCTTTGGCTTGGATGCTGACATCAGCACCTAACCGCCGTTCCTTGATAATATCGAGGCATTTTAGGTAATCACTGTACAGGGCATCATCGAAGCGGTAATCATGCAGTTTCAGTCCGTGCAATTCCATTTGCTCATCGTAAAAGCGGGCAAATTTCGCAATACAGGTTCGGTGGTTGCCATCATCATCCACATACCACTCAATCCCATTAACACTCAAAAATGACATCTCTGGTGATTTCTTGCCGGAGTCAGTGTAATAACTGGGATTGCTGTCATACAGTGGCAAGTTTTGGTGCATCCGTTTACCTTGCTGGAGGAATTCAATCCAGTCCAAACCTTGGTAGGCCGGATGTCTTGTCCCAACCACGTTAAACACGTTTAAAGTCCCACTATCAGCCCAATAGTGGTGTGTCAGAAATGGTCTCATTGCCAGAAATTCTTCATGCTTCCAACTGAGTATCTTTTCATTTGCCCAATGCGGCGGTTGCGCCATTACTTGCTGGTACAGTGCTGATTCTTGGATTGCTTGTTCAATTGCCATGTTTTGTTACCTTCTTTGGTTGTTGGGGTGTGGGTTTAGGTTTGGTGGATGGTTTCTGTTTTTGGGTTGCCTTGGCTGGTTTGGGGGCTGGTCGGCGGGACAGTATTGCCTCTGCCACCAGCAGCGTCTTTGCCTTTGTGGTGACATAGCCGCTATCTTGCGGGAGCGCCGCCTGTGGTAGGTCAAATGTCCTGCCCGGTGTACGGAACAGGACACCATGGATGAATAGGGACTTGGTTCTATGCACGAATGATGCCGCCGATGCGCCGGGTAAAGACCGTGCCTTGTTTCTGGCCTTATCCCACCAGCGGCCTGCCGGTTGCCCCTGCGCCCGGCAAAAGGCGGAGAACACGCGGTTGCCAACCAATAGCCCATCCTTGACAGTAACAACATCGGGCGGGTATTTCCCATCAAGCATTTGTTGCCGTAGCCACGGGGCGAAGCCATCCATCCAATCATCCGGCGATGCGGGCGGTGTGTTATTGGCGTTGGGTGCATCAGGTTCGGCGGGGATCACCGTGGGTGCGGTTGTGCCATCACCACTGGGGGTGTTGTTGGTGTCCCCATCCTTGCCCAGTTCTGGTTCTGTTTGTGCGGTTGCGGGCGGCACTGGGCTGCAATCATCCTCGGCCACTGGCAAAGGTGCTGGGCGGATATTGGGCGGGTTGCCAGCCGCCGTAGGCATAGCTTGGGGTGGGGTAGGTTGTTCCAACAGCTTGGGTATTGGCCGCCCATCCGTGTCGGGCATCCTGCCAAGGTTCAGTTTTTCCGCAGCGCCATCAATCAGGAATGCCCTGAAGGTGGCTGGTGGTTTTTCCGCACCGCTGTCCAGCGTATACACCGCAATATTAGTATGTATCCCTAACCGCAGGAACTGCCCGGCCAATGCCTTCTCGCCCAACCATTTTGCCAATGGGTGGCCTGTAGCCAAAAAGTCCGTAAACGTATTGGGTGCCACCAGCAGCAAGCTGCTGCCGATAATGTGGATGTTGGCCTTCCTTGAGTTCATGGCCACCTGCTTGCTGGCCAATGCGCGGAGCAGGCGTGCCTGCACCCAGTTTATGAGTGCTTGTGCGGCATCCGTAGGTTTTGGATAGGGGGCATCCAGTATTATCGGTCGTACCTGCAAATCGCTGTTGGATTGGTGGTATGCCCACATTTCAGCCGCATGGGAGACTGCTGCTGTGGGGAGTGACAGACGTTTGGCGGCGTCCCCAACGACAACAGCTTGTATCTCCCGTTTGGATGCGCACCCATCCGCACTGTGGATGATGTCGAAGCGCCAGAGTTTTGTCTTGCTTGTTGGGTCAATGGTATGCAGGTTGCACGCCAAGAATTGTTCGCGGGTCTTCTTGGGTGGTTTAATGCCATTGAAACATTGGAATGCAGCAGGGAACTCCAGTATCAGCCGCCCATCCGGTAACAGGAATGCCCAACTGTCGGGGGTGTTGGCACCGATAAACCCGCGTGTAAACCCGGCTGATAACCAAGCCGCCATGTGCCACCCGCGCATGGCGAAGACCGCCAACCCACGGTTGTCCCCCGCATCGAAACCGTTCAACTGTGCCAGCGCCTGCGCTGATTTCAACGGTTGTTTGGCCTTTTTGGTGGTTATTGACGGGAGGGGGGGCATGTTGGCACTGGGCACATCAGGTTTGGTTGGGATTACCGTGGGTGTGGTTATGCCCTCATCACTGGGGGTATTGTTGGTGTCCCCGTCTTTGCCCAGTTCGGGTGCTGTTGGCACGATGGCGGGTGGCATTAGGCCCTCGTCATAATCATCATCTCCCCACGGGGACGCCTCCCTAACCACGGGGACTGATGTGGTTGGAATGATGGTGGGTGCTGCAATTTCTGTAACGGCTGGCTTTGGTGGTGGTTGGTGGCTGCAATGGCCTAATGGTTTAGGGTTATCCGGCGAGGATACAGATTTGTCGGGTGCTGGCAGGTAGGCCAGCCCCAAGGTTTCCTGCGGGTTTTCCAGCAGGAAGCCACGTACCGCCCCGGACGTTTCCTTCCCCCTGACGTGGTACAGCCAGATGTTGCTGTTATCCGGCGTCCTCTTGTGTAGCCCCAATTTGGCGAAACATTTTTGCGCGTATTCCCAGTTATCCCCCCCGAACTCCTTGAACACCTGTGGGCTGACCAACAACAGCCCTTCCTTTACCGTGCGGGCAAGGCTGGAAGGGGTGTTCATGGGCAGGCGGTTGGAGCGCAGCCCCTCCGACAGCCAGTGCAGGAAACGTTGCCCGGTGTCGTCACTGTCGGGGTCGCCTGTGGCTTGCGGGATGTTGGCAACCCCCCCCAACTGCTGCTTGGCTCGTTGGGGCAGGTATTGGTGTTGGTGCTACGGGCGGCACAATGGCGGGGGGTGGGGTTGTGGCGATGTAGTGCTTGCAGATGGCGATAACACGGGTGCAGGTGGCTTTGTCAAACAGGCTTATGTGGCAATCCGTGCGGGGTACGCCTAATTGTTCGGCTAGCCAAAGGTAAGCGGCCGTCCGGCCCTTGCGCCCAGACTGCCAGATCGGGTCAAAGGCGGCATGTGCCGCATCCTTATCCTTCGCGCTGGCCAGTATTACCCGTAGCTTTGTGAGGGTGGGCGGTGTTGGTGGTGTTATCAGTTTGTCGATTTTTGCTCTTAGGGCGTCATTTTTATCCGCACTGGCCTGTTTGGGCAGCAACGGTGACAGCAGGCCGGACGGGAAGCCGAACAGTTGGAGTTGGGCATTGCTGACCAACCATGCCGTTTCAGTGAAGGCCACACCTGACTGTTGGCAGATGAAGGGGACATCCGTTTCCAGCCCGCACTTCCCTGTTTCAAACATGCGCAGCACCCCCGTTTGTGTGCTGTCGAAAAACTGCCACCACTGCCTTAACCATAAGCCTTTTGGTGTGACAAAATAGCTGGAACCTTTCCGGTTGCACGTTTCAGGCTTGTCCAAGAGTGATGTGATGAGCACCAATAACCGGGACTGGCATTCCAGCACCGCCAGACGGGCGGATTTTTCCGCCACAGTGCCTGTACCTGCCATTACTGCCGCGTTATCCAGCCTGTCAGCAATCCGCACCAGTGCCGCACCCGTCTGTTGCAGGGCAAGCAATACGTTATCCTGCTGCACGCCCCGCCTCCCAGCCCACTGGCTAACCCGCTGGCCAGCCGCCCCGAAAAATGCCCTGATGGATGTTATGGGCTTCATATCCCCCCCGTTTTTTAGTGTTTGGCCTGTCATTTGCCTGATGGAGCATCCGGTAAGGACACTGACTTGTTCGGCACTGGCAAGTAAGCCAGCCCCAGCTTTTCCAATGGGTTTTCCAGCAGGAAGCCGCGCACCGCCCCGGATTTCTTTTCCCCACGCACATGGTACAGCCAGATATTGCTGTTATCCGGCGTCCTCTTGTGCAGCCCCAACTTGGCGAAACGTTTTTGCGCGTATTCCCAGTTATCCCCCCCGAACTCCTTGAATACCCGTGGGCTGACCAACAACAGCCCTTCCTTCACGGTGTGGGCAAGGCTGGCGACAGTGTTCATGGGCAGGCGGTTGGAGCGCAGCCCCTCCGACAACCAGTGCAGGAAACGTTGCCCAGTGTCGTCACTGTCGGGGTCGCCCGTGGCTTGCGGGAGGGTAATCGGTGCGGGCTTTGCTAGGGCAATGGCGGCTGGTGGTGTAACCACCGCCGGAGATGGCTCATCGTCGTCAGCCCACGGTGATACATTTGTATCAGCGACGGTAGCCACTGCCTGTGCGGGTACAGGGATGGTATCCGGCAACCACTCATCCAGATCATCATCTGTGGCAGCAGATAGCGCTGCAACAGCGGCTGGATGTGCTGTGGCAGGTATTGGCTTGCTGCTTGCCGGGGCTGGAGGTTGGGTAACTGTGGCAGCAGGCGGCTTGGCTGATTCAGCAGCTTCAGTTTGTGCCGTTGCTGCCTTGCCAGCTTTTGGTTTGGGTTCTGTGGCAGCTTCCGTGCCTTTGGCGTTGTCTTTGGCATTGGGGGTAATCGTGCCATCCATTATCGGTGGGTATTGCGCTGGGTCTACCCACAATTGGTTGGCTGGCAGGCGCAGTAGGGTGAATGTTGAGGCAAAATCACCAACCTTAATGTCCACCTTCCAGATCGCTTGCCCGGCTGCTGTGGCAGTGAGGATGCCGTGCTGTTGCAGCTCCGTCATCAGGCGGATGTTGTCGCTGGGGATGCCTGTCTGGCCTTCGCTTTCCAAATGGGTGCGCAGCTCATCCATGACGCGCTTGGACATTAGCCACAAATCTTGCCCGTCGAAAAAGGCGGCTGATCCCGGATGGTTTAAGGGCAGGCGTTTTTCATCCAGCAAGAAGCGCAAGCCCGTGAGCAGGCGCTGGGACAGTGGCTTGGCACGGGCGGTGGGGATTTGCTGGGTATGGATGGCCTTGGCCCCCATCAGGTCATGGGCAACGGATTCCATGTCGGCCGCCGTCACCATCTGCCCCAGCACCCCGGCAACCTCATCTTGCCCGGAGAGGTATGCCAGCCAGACTTTGAAAACTTCGGGGAAATCCTGTTGCAGCCATGACAGTGCCTTAGCAGGGGTGAGCTGGCGGGCAAGCAGGGGTGGCAGCAGTTCATGGGTGCGGTATTGGCGGTCACGCACGAACTGCACTTGGTAATAACCCGATTGCAACGCGCCGTGCAGGGGTTGCCAAACCGCCATGCAGTCTTGCCCGCTGGCATTGTACAACTTGAGCTTTTGGTCACTGCATGGCTTGCCCACGTCATGCAGCAGTGCGGCACTGGCGACTGCATACGTCCATGCGTGGCCTTCCTTGTTAACGTCCTCGGCGGCAGCACCGGGGGGCAGCATCTTACCCTTGCGGGCTTTCATCGCCAGTTCCATCACTTGCAGGCTATGGGTGAGCATCCCACCTTGGCAGCAATGGTGGTGTGCCTCAGATGCCGGGGTTTGCTGCACAAAGGCGGCAAAATTGTCCAGCAGGGGCTGGTACAGTGCCGCCCAATAGTCGGGGGATGTGCCCGACAAGGCGCGGATGCGTGCCAGCAACTCGTGGTGCGGTTGCAGCAGGTCATGGGCAGGCAGTACAGGCCACACACCAGCAGGCAGCACCGGGATGGCGGGGCAGGCGGGTTTGGCAGGGCGGCGGAACAGGCCAGTGAGGCGGGCAAGCATGATGTTACCCTTGCTTTCCGGCAGCAAGGCGGTGCTGGCGCAGGAAGCCCAGACCTTGCGCCAGTGTTGGGTCTGCCACCCGGCATGAAGCCGTCCATGTAGTAATGGGTAAACCTTGTGCTTGGCAAAAAGGGTGGAAAGGGATTTTGCGGTAATCCCATAGCTGCCCATTGGCTTTGGCACGGAAATACAAGACGCACCAATGGCGCAGTGCGAACAGTGCCAAGCGGATTGGTTTGGGGTTGTCGCAAGTCATGGATTCCAACCAACGGGATAACAGGCAAGGCAGTGTGTCTTCATCGGTGACGGGTTGCCCATCGGCGGTTTCCAAGTAATTTTCCGTACCCTCAAAACGCTGGAGCAGTTCCGCAAAGGCGGGGATGTAGGCTTGCCAGCCCAGTTGGTGCAGGTGGGCGTTGATTTGTTCGATGGTGGTCACGGTGGAGGTAGTCTTTCCAGTTCAAAGTAATAACCGGGCAATGGTAGTGGATGGTGGGCTGGAAGGCATTTTTTCACCCCGGAGGTAAACTTTTTACCAACGGTGAAAACTTGAACTTTTGGTGGGTTTGTGCATAGCATGTTGGGTATGGAAAGTAGCCTTACCCAACTCTGGAAAAATCCGGCAAAACGGCGTTATTACCGCGTGCAAATTGCACCTGACTTGTTTGGGGAATTGTGCTTGGTACGTTCTTGGGGAAGTCTGGATACAGCACGCGGCAACTCCAAGACAGAAGTGCTGCCTAGCTGGCAGGATGCGCAACGCCACCTCAGTAAGATCGGTAAAGAACGTACCCGCAAGGGGTATCAAAGAATCAGCGGGTAAAGCCCCCCAATATGTTAGTAGGCAGGTAGCTGGACGCTGGCAGGTGGGGCTTTTTCCTGCCAATCCCTCCGTCCTACGAATCCCAGCCCAGACAAGGAACAGCGATATGCGCCCAGTAATGGCAACGGTAACAGCACTGCTTTTGAATATCCCGGCTTGGGCAGATGTACCCCCGTCACCCGCTGACCCTTACGCGCCAGTCAAGCCTAAGATGGTGCTGGTTCCGGCGGGGACATTCACGATGGGCTGCAAGGATGGGCGCGACAATGTGGAAGGTTTGGATAGGTGCGGTAATGCACCCGAGGAAACGCCTGCCCACGAAGTCACCTTAGATGCCTTCCAACTGGGCAAATACGAAGTGACCTTCGGCGAATGGGATTTGTGCACGAAAGATGGCGTTTGCCCACAAGTAAAAGATGGGGGGCAGGGACGTGGCAACCGTCCTGTGGCCAACGTCAGTTGGGATGATGCCCAAACTTACATCGGCTGGTTGAATAAGCGCATTCCGGGTGCACAATACCGTCTGCCGAGGGAAGCCGAATGGGAATACGCCTCCCGTGCTGGGAGCAACGATACTGCGTATTCGTGGGGGTATGTTGTGGGGAAAGGTAATGCCAATTGCCGTCAGGACCAGTGTAGCGATGCGTTTGGGCGCACTGCCCCCATTGGTAGTTTTATGGCGGATGGGTATGGCTTGTACGATATGCACGGTAACGTTTGGGAATGGTGTCAGGATCGGTTTGGCTATTATTCCCCTTCACCTTCCCGCAACCCGAATGGTGCTGAAAGTGGCAATTACCGTGTGTTACGCGGTGGCTCATGGCAATACAATGCACAGTACCTGCGTTCCGCTTACCGATTGACCCTCCCGCCGGATTTTCGGGACATCAGCTCAGGCTTCCGGCTTGCGCATCCGTGGGTTTCAGCCATCAAGCCTGCCTCTAATAGTGCGGTAACTACGGCATCAGCGAAAATGAACTGATGACCTCTTGTACCAGTCTGCATGTGGGGGCAGGATACTGGCATAGAATATCCGCCAAATGGGCTATGGCTGGGAAGCGGTTGGGGCGTATGGTGCGGGTACGAAAAAAGACAAAGCCGCCGCACGCCTGAAATATGCACGGAAGGTCTGGAAGGTGTTGGACAGGCAAGTGGTGCAAGGCTTGGAGAAACAGCCGGAACTTGGGCCTGTGGTTATGGCTGATGCCGCGCAACCTGCAAGCGGGCGGTGGCGGTGCACCACTATCGTGGGATATTGGTGGTGGAGTTGGAGTGATGGAATGTGCAATATAATTTGCAAAGCAATCTTCACGCTATATCATTGAAAGTAGAACTACCAAGGGTATCTAACCATGCAAGATGAACAGCTTCTCCGCTACAGCCGCCAGATTCTGCTGCCGCAAATTGATGTGGATGGGCAGATAAAACTGAATGGTGCCTCTGTACTGATTCTTGGGGTTGGGGGCTTGGGTTCACCTGTGTCGATGTACCTTGCTTCCAGTGGTATTGGCAAGTTGGTATTGAGTGACCCGGATATGGTTGACCTGACTAACCTGCAACGCCAGATTGTCCATGATACCCCTAAGGTTGGAATGCCCAAGGTAGAATCGGCTGGAGAAACCCTGCTCCGCCTCAACCCAGAAATCACTGTGACGATGATCCCAACCAAACTGGATGAAGCCACCCTGTTGGAACAGATGCAACAGGTGAATGTGGTGGTGGATTGCACAGACAACCTTGATTCCCGCCTGCTCATCAACCGCGTTGCGGTTGCTGCCCGTAAACCACTGGTATCCGCTGCTGCTATCCGTTGGGAGGGGCAGATCAGCGTGTTCCAGCCGTGGCTAGGAGAAAATCCCTGCTATCACTGCTTTTATGGCAAGGCCGGAGGCATTGCCCAAACCTGTAGCGAGAATGGGGTGGTCGCCCCGCTACTGGGTATTCTGGGCAGTATGCAGGCACTGGAAACTATCAAGCTGATTGTGGGCAGTGGCGAAACCCTCACGGGTCGGGTCATGCTGTTTGATGGGCAAGCAATGGAATGGATGGGGTTCAAGCTGCCACGCGATCCCGCTTGCCCTGTATGTGGCGGAATTGTGCGGGAACGGAATCCTTCTGCATAAAAAACGGGTATCTCCTGCTGCTGTCCTTTTATCCTCTATACCAGCTCCGGTAAGATGCGGTATTGTTGAAAAAGCCACATCGGTGCCTTTATCTTTACACCAACGCCGGGGAGCAGGAGAATTATGGCGGTCAATGTATTGTTTTTTGCCAGCCTACGGGAACGCTTGGGGAAGCAGCAGGCTAGCGTAGATAGTGATGTCCCGATCAGCATCATGGAAGTCTGGGAACGCAGTGGGGGTGGTTTGATACTGCCTGACAACGTATTGGTTTCCATCAACCACGTCTATGCCACAACTGACACGCTGGTACAACCGGGTGATGAGGTGGCCTTTTTTCCGCCGGTCACAGGAGGTTGAAGATGCAGCAGATCGAAGTGCGTGGCACCCCATTTGACCCATGGCAATATCTTGCCGACTGGCAAGCCCGCCAGAATCTGGCGAATGCCCGTTCCGGTGCAACTGCCGTATTCGTCGGCACGATGCGGGATTTCAATGAAGGTGATGATGTTACTGGAATGTATTTGGAACATTACCCCGGCATGACCGAATACCAATTGGAAACGATGGTGGCAGAATCCATAAGGGAATGGTCACTTGATGCCGTGCTGGTGGTGCACCGTGTAGGGGAGATACGGCCAGCCCAGCCCATTGTGCTGGTGGCTGTTTGGTCTGCCCACCGTGTAGCGGCATTCGATGCCTGCCGTCATATCATGGAAACCCTCAAGCATTCAGCCCCCTTTTGGAAACGGGAAACCCTATCTGACGGCTCCACCCGTTGGGTTAGCAACAATACACCCGGCTAAGGCCGCAAGTGACACAAAACCTGATCAATAATTGGTGTCAGGTGCGTTCCCATACACCTGATTTTCCTCCTGACTTCCGGTTCAGCCGGATACAATGCATTGACATCCCCCTATCCACTGCCTTGCACATGTCATAGATGGTTAGTAGGGCAACCTGTACGGCAGTCAGTGCTTCCATTTCCACCCCGGTTTGCCCGTAGGTTTCTACCGTTACCTGACAATGGACGGAAGCGGATGCCGTATGGGGTGTCAGTGCCACATCAACATGGGTCAATGCCAGTGGGTGGCACAGCGGGATAAGGTCTGCTGTTTTTTTGGCCGCCATAATGCCAGCAATACGGGCGATCCCTAGCACATCCCCCTTTTTGTGGTCGCCTTGGCATATTTTCGCTAAAGTGGCAGGTAGCATGTCAATACGACCTTCGGCAATAGCTATGCGCTGGGTTGGCGGTTTGTCCCCCACATCAACCATGTGTGCCTGCCCTTCCGCATTAAAATGTGTCAAGCCATTCATGAAATACATTATCCCTAGTTCAGTGCCCAATTATCATAGACCGCCAAACGTGTAATGGTCTAATGATTTCGGACAGTCAGACAAGTCCTTTATACTGCTGACTAAAGACCTATAGGATCACCGTGACTGAACGCAAATACTTTAGCCCCGCCTCCAAGTTGGAAATCGCCAAACTGATGGTGGATGGCAACCACAGCAAGCCGTTATACCTATTCCAGCCGCAAAACCTGCCCCTTGCGTATTTGGTAGGGTGGGCCTGCCAACTTGTTTAGGCTGGCGAGTTTCTTGATCGGCATCCCCGTCTGGCGCATGACCCGGTACAAGGTATCACCCGCCGTCACCCGGTAAGTTTTTGCCCCGCCCATAGCAGGCATCCCCATGCCCACTGGCGGCCACCATCCACCCTCTGGGGCAGATGGTGGCCATTGGTAGAGGTTACGTGTGTTTGCGGGTTCCCTCTGCTGTGGTTCCACTTGTTGTGGTTCTGCTGGTTGCCAGCAGGCTTCTTGGGGCTGGAATGGTTGGGCATTGGGGAGCGGTGGTAGCAGGTCAGGCCAAGGAAGTACCCGGCCACCCGCCGCCGCCAAGGGAGGGGTTGCCGCTGCGAGGCAGGCGGCAAGGACAGTGATTATTTTCATCGTTGTTGTGTCAGTCCAAGTCTATAAATTGTTGTGCTGGGCAAGGTTAAAGGGTGTTCGGCCACCCGCCGCCGCCAAGGGAGGGGTTGCCGCTGCGAGGCAGGCGGCAAGGACAGTGATTATTTTCATCGTTGTTGTGTCAGTCCAAGTCTATAAATTGTTGTGCTGGGCAAGGTTAAAGGGTG
>NZ_JAQTLS010000034.1:22002-23697 GCF_028714775.1 Thiothrix sp.
TTCAGGGCAAAAATCAATCCGTCACAGATAGGCACATTTCAGGACGCTAACTGGCAGGCTTCCACCTGTGCCGCAAGCAGGGCATCAAGCAGGTCCTGTGCCTGTTGGTGGTGTTGCCGTAGCCGGGTGAAATCCCCAGTATCTGCCGCAATCTGGGCTTCCCTCACTTGGTCGGCAAGAATCTGTTCAAGCAGCAGGTATGATGCCCGGTGTACACTCCGGTTGTCCCTTTTGCGGGGAATCCCCCCATTTCATTGTCCTACCCCCTGCTTCCTTTTTTCGGCAACCTGTAACACTTTTTGTGTCTGCCTACCGATAATTTCTGGCAATGCCGCATAGAAACTGGCTTGCATCCTCAAAGTGGTTTCGAGGTCGCCAACTTGGGCGGCAGCTTGTGCCTTGCGCAAACAGTCCAATAGGATTTGTTCAAGGTGAGAATACAGCCCATCATTTGTTGGCGGTTGGCGGTTGGCGGTTGGCGGTTGGCGGTTGGCGGTTGGCGGTTGGCGGTTGGCGGTTGGCGGTTGGCGGTTGGCGGTTGGCATAATGTTATATTCTGTGGTGTTGTGTGGGCAAAAGTATAACATTGGGAAACCCCGTCATGGGGAAATACCCGTATAAATGGTCACTGGGGGGCTTTCCCCCTGTATACCGCAGGCAGTCGGTGGATAAGTGTAATGGCTTGCAATCATCGCGTTTTCCGGCTCACATTAGTTGCGAATGAAAACGGGATTCGGTTCACATTAACTGCAACTGAGCTTGCAATCAGGCTAACTTTACCCATTCCCCGAAATTGTAAAATCTGCCAAATTAGTGGGGAAACCGAGTCCCCTTTGAAGTTTACTTTATTTGCACCGCCATTCTGTTACGGCAGAATGTGGGTTAACGGGGTGTTTTGTACGTAGGGTTCAATTGGGACAGGGGCTGTAAGCCCTTGTCTGGTTTTGGTAGCCAACCAGACACATGCCGTAACCGTCTTGAAAGTGCTAAAATATGGATTCTACAATTTCGGGGAATGGACAAAGCTAGCCACAGACCGGATCAAGGAACTCAGGAACGAGCATTCGGCAGAAACCCGAAAGGGGCTAAATCCCGTGGGACTTTCACCCATCATAATCAGGCTTCAAACCTCTTAGTTCTAGTAGAAAGGGGGGGCATTAAGTTCCCCCTAACTTCTCGTAAAAGAGCCAGACTGATTATTTCACTGTCAGGGTAACGGCTTTGCTATTGTTGGCTGTGCTGCTGTCCCCGGTGTCGGATACTGCTTTGCCGTTCAGGGCAAGGCTGCCAGCTACAGTAGGGCGCAGGTAGATGTAACGGTTACGGGATACCCCTTTTGTCAAATTACCAAAACTGCACACTACTTGCCCAGTAGAAGGCACACATTCCGCAGCACCGGATACCCAAGTGGTGTTGGCAGGCATGGGCAATACAAACCGTGCATTTTTCGCCACGTCATTGCCATTGTTCTTCAATACAAAGTTGAACCCAGCGGCACTCCCTTTGGTAACACTGGTGGCAGTCGCTTTAAAGGTTGTCAGTGCCATGTCCGCGTTGCCCGTGGTCGGCGGGGCTGCATTGATGGTCAGGCTGAGGGCTTGGGTATCGGACACACCTTTGCTGTCCGTTACCTTGGCACTGAAATTGGATGTACTGGCAGTCGTCGGCGTACCACTGAGGACACCCGCAGTGCTA
>NZ_JAQTLS010000035.1 GCF_028714775.1 Thiothrix sp.
CCCTCAAGCGCATTTACCACTTGCCGGATGGGCAAGTTGAACTGCGCCCTGAGAACAGCGCCATGCAGCCGATGGTATACCCAGCGGCAAGTGTGCAGGTTCAGGGCAAGATGGTCGGCTTGTTCCGCGCTTACTGAGGAGGTGAAACCATGACCAACAACGCTTATTACCGGGCAGCACTTGCCAAAAAACACATTCCCAGCAAACGGCTAAAGGTCGGGAAATCACGCGGGGCCTATTACTGCGAGGTCAGCAGCACCCATGAGGGGACTGTCCGTAACGAGGCAGATACCGAACAGGCAGCAATCACCCTGACCATCAATGAGATGGATGGTTTGCAGATGGTCAACTGGCACAGCTTGGAGATTGCACCATGAGCACGGGCAAAGATATGCACTGCCTAAGACAGAAGAAGCGTGAGCAACGCATCCGCCGCCAACTTATCCAAGCGTTCAGCCTTGCAGGCGGGGACGCTAAGAATTGGGCGCTACGGCTTGGCTTCAAACTAGGGCTGGCGGGGGTGGTTTATGCACACCCACATTAACCCATCACTGCAAGCCTACCTGCTGACTGCATTCCTGCTGGTGTTGCTGGTGGTGCTGTTACGCCCACAAGGGCAATACGCCATCAGCCTGATGGTAGCAGGGGCAGTGCTGGCCTATGTGTTGCTGGCAACCTTGGGGCAGGCGGGCAGGGTTGCTTGCCGCCTTGCATCGGTCGAGGCAGCGGATACGCTGACCCTCCTGCATAAAGGCCGCAAGGTGCGGGTAAAGTTATATGGCATCCAAGTGCCGGAACGTACCCACCCGATGTTTGAGGCAAGCCGCCAAGCACTGGAACAGCACCTGCAAGGTCAAGAACTGGCATTCCTGCCTGCCAATCAGGCCAATAAACGGGCAGGGCGCATCAGCCGTGATGAGCGCCTGATGGTCTTTGCCGGGGGTTGGGATGTTGCTTTGCTGTTGCTGGCAGAAGGGTATGCGGGCTTGCAAAGTGATACAGCCATCACCTTGCCCAAGGCTTACCTTGATGCCCACGATGCGGCACAGGATGCAGCTATCGGCATCCATGCCGACACTGACAACGGACAAAAAACGGACATTTAAAAGGGTAGGGTGGCTAAGCACCCTACCCTTTCAGCACTAAAAGATTAATATCAGGAACTGGTTGCTTTTTCATCTATATGGAGGGGTCTCATTATGACCACAGAGTCAGAGATTGGTTTTTCACTGTCGAGCATTGCGCAACAGGATGTGTTCGTATTTGTTGCTGCATTGTCGGTTATTAGTGCGGTTGCAGCAATCATGAATTATAGGTTGCATAAGGACTTAGTTTATGCCGGGATGTTTTTTGCCCATATCCAATCATGGCAAATGTCCACCATCATGAACATGTTGTTTTGGTTTTTGTTGGGCGCAGGGATGGATAATATCGCTGCTGCCGTATTGCCCGCCTTGTTTTTCTGTGCTGACGTTGTGAAGGTGATTGTGCCACGTCAATGTGGTTACAGCAGTAGTATCGGCAAACGAATGAGTATCTGGTTTCTACGAGTTTTGAGCATTGCAGCAACCATTGGCCTTGGATCGCTATTTTCACAGCAGAGCGCCCTTGACTCCGAAGTCGCACAACTTGAACAAAAAGCTATTCAAGTAAGTATCCAAGCCGCCAATGTACGGTTGCAAAGCAACGCCCCGGATGCGGATAGCCTCGCCATACAAGATCAGTTGCGTGCCAAGATCACAGCCATCCAAAACCGCCCTGCCCTCACAGCATCGGGAAACCATGTCTATTTAAATGGAAAAAATACCGCGCCATCCACGGTTTGGGCGGCTACCCAAGATTGCAAAGCATCCAACAGGTACACAAAAGTGCCTAAAAATGGCTGCGAGGAGCTTGACCAAGCCCGGTCAAATCTGACCAGACTCACTTCTGGACTGACTGACCAAGCAAAAAACCTGACCAGTCAAAAGAAAGCCTATGATGAAGCAAAGATATCGTTGAAGGAGGTAAAGCCCACCCTTCCAGTCAATGACATGATTGCCGGACTACTCCGTTTCTTTGGGGTTAGTGCGGTCATAACAGATGATAACAAACTCATCTCATTGTTCTTAGGAGGATTTATCGCCATTGCTTTTGAGATAATAATTATTATCACCTTGACCCCATACATTGATGACACTGGAACAACCCCGCCAAGCCCCCCCGGAAAAATGGCGAAGCTGAAATTTCTTGTCCGCACCTTGCGCAAATTCGGCAAAATCGCCGGAAAATCGGGGGTCAGACAGGGGTCAGATGCGGGTCAGTTCCGGTCAAAATCTTGGTCAAACTTGGTCAAACCCGAAAACGGTTTGACCAACGAAGAAAACGGCCTATTTGAGGAGCCTGCGAAGCCAACCGAGATGGGTGATTTCAAAAATGCCACACTTTCAACAGTTGGTGAGTTGGTTGATTTTAATTTGGTTGGCGACGCGGATGGTGTGAAATTAAAAGATGGGCATAAACAAGTGCTGGTGTTGCTGATGCAACGTTACGGAGAGAATGCAGCAACTTGGCATTTCTACAAGCTGGTCAAGGAACAGTATGGCGAAGGCGTGAAAAAAGCATACATCGACGATGCCAAACTGATCCTGCACCGTAACGGTTACATGAATGCCATGCCGTATGGTAGCCGTGGGGTGAAATACGAATGGGTGGATGAACGTACCCTGCGCACAGTGATCCGCCAGAAACGTAGCGGCGTTGACGGGCAGAAAGTGGTGGCATTACGTCCGGCAAGCCAAGCCGTCAAGCCAACAAACACACAGGCAAGCACACCAAACCGGAACTGGAGCCTGAACTTGCAGCCAGCCTAATGCTGGGGCAAGGATCGGGTTACACGTCATACACACGCAAGGATTAAGGGGAAAACATCATGACTACTACCGCACTGACATTTATTACCGACGCAAAACGCCGCCGCGCACGCGCCAGTAAATTGAAGGCTGTCACAGGAAGTAATCCTGCTGTTGGGGTTGGGGATTTTGCTGGTACAGCAAATAAACCACCAGCCGATGGGGTGCTGGTGCAGCTATCCCACAAGCTGGCATGGGTAGGGCATATCCGCTTGCCCCGCATCAGTGTCCGCCCGGAAATGCTGGCAGGTGCTGGCCTTGGGGTGGCGGTTGGGGCAGGGCTGTACATAAGTTGGGATGCCATTGCCCACGCGATGGAGACAGTGGATGCCCAGTTGGTTGCGCCGGATTGGTACAAGCCTGCCCTGTCAGCATTGGGGCAGGCCAGCACCCTTGGTGTGGCGGCTGGCCTGTACAGCCTGCAATGGGCAGTCAGGACAGGTGCTAAACATCTGCCCACCAGCATTGCTTATGTGCTGTTAGGCACTGTGGCAAGCGCACCCGTGCTGACGGTGTGCGGGTTCAATGGCGGGATGGTGGGGCAGTATGTTGCCGGGCTATTGCAAGCCCAAGGTGTTGCCCCAGCGGTGGTTGCTGCCAGCGGCACATTGCTGGCCTTGTTTACCTCCATGCGGATTGGCAACCCACTGGTTAAATTGGCAATGCTGTTTGACCTGTTGGGTGGGGCAGTTACCAACCTGTTGCCGGAGGGCAAAGTAGAACCTGCGGTAAAAGTGCCGCCAGCCCCGGTGGTGGCAACAAACACCACGTTTGAAGATGCACTAAAGGCCAAGATGCAGGAAACGCTGGAAGCCTACAAGCTGGGCTATGCCAGTGTGCAACAAGTGTTGCGTGGGCCGGTGCTGACCACCTTCATGGTTGAAATCCCACTGGGCAAGGACACCAAGGAAATTGCCAAGCAGGACATCAATATTGGGCGGGCATTCCGTGCCAAAGGGCAGGTAAAGGTCGTTGAGCATGTATCCGGTACGGCATTCAGCGCGATTGAAGTCCCCAATGCCAAACGTGATAGCGTGGCACTGGCGGGGCTGATGGCAACGCCCGAATGGGCGGCGTTCGGGGCGGAACTGCCCATGCTGTTGGGTGTGGATGCACTGGGCAAGCCGATGATGCTGGACATGGCGAAAGCGGTACATTTGCTGGTGGCGGGTACGACAGGCAGCGGCAAGTCGGTGTTCGTGAACGCGCTGCTGATGAGCCTGATGTCGCGCATGACACCTGCCACGTTGCGCATCCACCTGATCGACCCGAAAATGCTGGAGTTCAGCCTGTACGAAGGCTCACCGTTTGTGGAAGGCGAAGTCATCACCGACATGGAACTGGTACGCCCCATGCTGGAACAGTTGGTGGGGAAGATGGAGGCACGCTACAAAGTGATGGCACACCACAAGGTGCGCAACATTGTGGAATATAACGCCAAAGCGGCGGAAACCGGGGAGTTCAACCCCATGCCCTACGGGTTGGTGGTGTTCGACGAATTTGCCGACCTGATCATGCAGGACAAACAATTGCAAAGGATGGCGAAGGTGAAGGACGAAGACGGGAATACGGTGGTTGTGACGGCTGCGGAGGAACTGATTGCCCGGCTGGCACAAAAAGCGCGGGCATCCGGCATCCACCTGCTGCTGTCCACCCAACGCCCGACAGCCGATGTCATCACCGGGCTGATCAAGACCAACGTACCCACCCGGATCGGCATGACCGTCAGCACCTCCAAAGACTCAATGAATATGTTGGACGTGACAGGTTGTGAAAAGCTGCTGGGCAATGGTGACGCTTACGGCATCTTGCCGGGCAATAAGGCGTTGCAACGTATCCACGGCGGGTATGTGGATGGGGATGAGATAGGGGCGCAGGTGGCGCAGCAGGTTCAGCGGTGGGGGAAATGAAGCCGATCTTCTGATTATGAACCAACATTTTGGAGCAACTGGGGCAAGTATCCCTGCAACTAAAGAGGCAATACAGATGAATAAATCAGAGGACACCAGCAAAATACTGGGGCGTATCGAAAAACTGATGGCAATGGCGGCACAACAGGATGCCAGCCCTAATGAAGCCGCCATTGCCTTAAAGCGTGCCCAAGCCTTGATGCAAAAGCATGGCTTGGGTGCTGAGGATGTGGCACTGAACCAAGTCAAGGGGGAGGATGCAGGAATGGTGAGCAGGAACAATTCAAGCCTTCCTGAATATATCACCATCCTAATTGAAGTCATTCCCAATGTGTTTGAGTGCCGGGCAGTTTGCGTCCACGGATGGAAAGGGACATCCGTGACTTACTACGGGTTCGGCACTGATTCTGTGTTGGCAAAATATGCCCTGCAAGTCTTGGCCCGCCAGTTGAAAGCGGCACGGGCTGGTTATTTGGAAAAGCTCCACCACCGGATGAAAAAAACCAATAAAACAAAGATGGCGAATTCCTTTGCGAAAGGTTGGATTTTGGAAGCTGGCGCTAAGGCAGGTGCATTACGCTCACAGATGCCCACCGACAAGAAAAACACCATCAAGGCATACACCGACAAGCATCTGGGGGAATTGGAGCAGGTCAAAGAAACCAGCACTCCGATAGTCGATAAGGCTTATTACGCGGGGATCATGGCAGCACAAGATGTCCGCTTACATCATGGTGTTGATGGCACAGGGCAATTGCGGATCACCCCCTAATGGCAGCACAAACCGAAATCGCATGGACGGACAGCACATTCAACCCGTGGTGGGGATGCCAAAAAGTGGGGCAGTGCTGCGACAATTGCTATGCCGCAGCACTGGACAACCGCACGGGTGGCAATTTCTTCCAGCAAGGCAAGCAACCGAAAACACTGTCAGACAGCTATTGGCAACAGCCGTTGCGTTGGCAGCGCCAAGCGAAAAAGTCAGGCAAGCACCGCAAAGTCTTTTGCGGCAGCATGTGTGATTGGACGGACAAGGATGCACCAGCAGACCAACGGGATCGCCTCTGGCAACTGATCCGGGAAACGCCCATGCTTGACTGGCAACTGCTCACCAAACGTGCCAGCAACATCTGTAAATGCCTGCCCAATGATTGGGGGAACGGTTACGCTAATGTGTGGTTGGGTGTAACAGTGGAAAACCAGCGGCAAGGCTTACGCCGGATGGCAATGCTCAAAGAAGTTCCAGCACAAGTACGTTTCCTGTCGATTGAACCTTTGCTGGAAGACTTAGGAAACCTTGACCTTGATGGTATCCATTGGGTGATTGTAGGCGGTGAGAGTGGGGGCAAAGCCCGGTCTATGCAGCCCGAATGGGTTGGGAATATCCATAGCCAATGCGAAAGCCAGAAAGTGCCGTTTTTCTTTAAGCAGTTGGGGGGCTTGGGGTGTTGATGGTGTCCGCCGTAACAAGGATGCCAATGGACGGGGATACTTGGGGAAGGTTTGGGAGGGGATGCCAGAACCATGAAAATCCGAACAGCACTGAATTATGCAAAAAAGATTCACGAAAGGCTCTTTCAATAACGCCATCAAAGCCTGTGATGGCGTTATTGAAAAATGGCAAATACCAAACTGAGATTGCCGAGTACTGAAATTGCGACACTGCGTACCGTCAAATCGGTGCAGAACATTGCCACCTGATGAATGTTAACGTATGTTGGTTCTGCCACCACGGCAGAGCCTTCTTTCCAACAGCGAGGATAACAACATGTACGAATATACTGCGATAGTACGCGAAGTGTACGACGGTGATACCGTAACAGTGGATGTCGATTTGGGACTATGCACATGGTTGCACGGACAGAAATTGCGCCTGTATGGCATCAACGCCCCGGAAATGCGCGGTGAGCAACGGGCAGCAGGGACTGTAACCCGCGACTGGTTACGAAGCCAAATATTAGGCAAAACCGTTACCATTAAAACCTACAAAGACCAAACCGAAAAGTACGGCAGGTGGTTGGCGGATGTATGGGCGGAAGGCCAAAGGGTCAGTGTGAATGAACAAATGGTTAATAATGGCTTGGCAGTCAGTTACTTGCCGTGACAGGTGGATCGTACATTTTCGTTCCACTGTACTGCTTCAACTAGGATTAACTTCCCATTGGGTGCGCATGAGGATAACTTTGGCTGAGTTTGTGTAGCATACCAATTTAGTTGTCATTTGACAACCTTGGCAGCAGCAGCTAACCTACACGAAAAGCAGGCAGGAACAACATGAGCCGTAGGAAACACCCTCACAAAGATATTGAAAGTGCCATCAAATACGCTGAAGAAAACGCTTGGCGGGTTGAAACGGGCGGCAGCCACGCATGGGGCAAGATGTACTGCCCATACAACGACAAGGAATGCCGCTGTGGGGAGTTCTGCCAAGCCAGCATCTGGAGTACCCCCAAAAGCCCAACCAACCACGCCAAACAAATAAGACGGGTCGTCGACAACTGTACAACCCACTCCAGCAACGAAACAGGGCAAGAAGCTAATGAGCAATAAAGAGTACGAGTTCACACTGAAGTTTTCCCTTCCTGATGCTGATGTAGACCCTGAAACCTATGTCAGCCAGTTGGGGGGGGCGGGTTGTGATGATGCCATCATCGGTATCGGTCAAAAAGGGAAAATCGCCCTGCAATTCAACCGTGAAGCGGACAACGCCTACAACGCCGTCTTGTCCGCCATCCGGGATGTGAAAAGCGTCATTCCCACCGCAAGGCTGATAGAGGCAATCCCGGATCTGGTTGGTCTGTCTGACATTGCCGACCTGATGGGCTTTTCTCGCCAGAATATGCGCAAACTCATGCTGTCCCATAGCATGACATTCCCTGATCCTGTCCATACTGGGGCATCCGCCATCTGGCACTTGTCGAATGTTTTGCAATGGTTTGAAAGCAAACAAAACAAACGTATTGCAGATAGCATCAAGGAAATTGCCGAAACCAACTTGCAGGTTAATTTGGTAAAAGAAACGGAAAGGCTTGATGTGACTTTCCAAGCAAGATTCTCATCTTTCGCTCGTTAAAGCCACAAGCGTGGAACAAATGAGGGAGCAAAAAGCCCGCCATTGTAGGGATTAGTGGTTTGAAATTATGAAAAGGATTGGTGGTTTAGGTATCTTCCCTAACCACTGCATACGCACGTAAGGCGGGCGGGATCGTCAGCACCTCCCACTCTGGTTCGAGAGGCGGGACGAGATGGCGCTGTTCGGCGATACACAAGCATTGCAGCAATACCGCTAACGGTACACCAAATGCCGTTCCCGTTTTACTGTCCTCGAATTCAAACAATGTCCCAAAATCCACAGGGAATGGTGGAGAGTGTAAATAATTCTGTGTAACTGCGTTTTGCCTATATTTCAGACAATGCCTTTGAGCCTGTCTTCAAACAGTATCACAAAGCGGTTAAGTGCGGACTTCCAGTTCTGAATCGGCATCGTCCATTTTCGTGAAGCCTGTTCGACGGCAAGGAAAATGATCTTTTTGGCGGAATCTTCGTTGGTGAACACTTTACGCTTCTTGACCGCCGCACACACCACGCTGTTGAGCGATTCGATGGCATTGGTGGTATAAATGGCCTTGCGGATGTCCGGTGGGTAGTCAAAAAAGGTGTTTAGGTTTTCCCAATGGTTGAGCCATGAGCGGCTGATCTGCGGATATTTGTCATCCCAGCGTTCACTGAACTGCTGTAGGGCAAGTTTTCCTTGTTCCTCGGTGCTGGCTTGGTAGATTTCTTTGAGGTCGGTGGTGACCGCTTTGTAGTCCTTGTAAGGCACAAATTTCAGGGAGTTGCGCACCATGTGGACGATACAGAGTTGGATGTCGGTCTTGGGGAACACGGTGCTGATGGCCTCCGGGAAGCCCGTTAGCCCGTCCACGCAGGCAATCAGGATGTCCTTGACCCCCCGGTTTTGCAGTTCGGTGAGTACGCCCAGCCAGAATTTTGCGCCTTCATTTCGGACAGCCACATCCCCAGCAGCTCCTTGTGGCCTTCGAGGTTGACACCCAGCGCGAGGTGAACCGCCTGATTGGTAACATTTTTTCCCTTACGGATTTTGACCACCATCGCGTCAAGGTACACAATTGGGTAGACCTGATCCAGTGGGCGCGATTGCCATTCCGTCACCCGCTCCAGCACCGCTGCGGTGACGTTGGACACCAAGGTGGGCGAGATGTCCGCGCCGTACATCTCTTGGAAGCAGTCCACAATGTCGCGGGTACTCATACCTTTGGCGTACAGATAGAGGATTTGGTCGTCCATCTTGGTGAAGCGCGTCTGGTTCTTTTTTACCAGTTGGGGGGTGAAGCTGCCGTCACGGTCACGCGGGGTCTGTATCTCAATCTCACCTTGGTCGCTTTTGAGGGTCTTGACCATACACCCATTGCGGCTGTTGCCAACTTCCGGCGTTTTGGCGTGTTTGTCGTACCCCAGATGATCGTCCAGTTCGGCATTCAATGCCGCTTCAACGGTGATCTTGAGCAGTGCCTGCGACAGTTGCTTCAGGTCGGCTTCCGTCTTCAGGTTCTTCACCAGTTCTTTGGCTAGGGCTTGCAGTTGTTCCTGTTCCATTGTGTCTTTACTTGCTACGTTTACCCTTCAAGGGTAGTCGGTCGGAGCAGTTACACAGATTGGTTTACAGTCTCGGGATTAGATAATAGCCCTATCGCAGCAGGCGTTGCACCGCATCCATAGCCAAATGTGACTCTAAAATATCCGCTAGGCGTTCCAATTGCTGCTCGCGTACCACATTGATGTCAAATGCTTGTGTTACCTGCAAACCTGCCCATTCCAACAGGGCTTGCAACGCTTCCGGCGAATCGAACAAGCCATGCAGGTAAGTTGCAAAGATTTGTCGGTCAAATGATTGTGCGCCATCGGGTTGCCCTTCCAGATGCACAGCGGGAAATTCTAGCGCGGTGCCCGTGCTGATACCGCAGTGGATTTCGTAGCCGTATAAGGGCGTATGGCATATACCCTCTCCCATTGCCAATACACCCAGACGGTTAGTAAGCTGCTTTTCATGGTGTAGGGTCGTTTCCAGTTCCAGCAAACCTAATCCGACATGGCTCGTCGGTATGCCTTCAATCCCATGCGGATCGTGAATCGCTTGCCCCAACATCTGCAAACCGCCGCAAATCCCAATCACTTTCCCGCCATAACGCAAATGCCGCTGAATCGCTGCTTCCCAACCTTGAGAACGTAACCACGCCAAATCAAACCCAACATTCTTACTACCCGGCAAAACGATCAAATCCGCTGCTGGAATGCTTTTCCTGTGTCCCACATACCGAAAATCCACCTGCGGATGCAACCGCAATGGTTCAAAATCCGTATGGTTACTGATGTGCGGGAGACGCGGGGCAATGATGCGAAATTGCCCGGAAGCTGCTGTACTTTCCGGCACGGCATCTTCCGCATCCAGATGCAGCCCATGCAAATACGGCAACACCCCCAGTATTGGCTTACCCGTGTGCTGCTCCAACCAATCCAACCCGCCCTGTAGTAACGCAACGTCGCCACGAAAACGGTTGATGATGAAACCTTTTACCCGCGCTTGCTCCGATTCGGACAACAATGCCAGCGTTCCCACCAAATGGGCGAACACCCCGCCCTTGTCGATGTCCGCCACCAGAATTACCGGGCAATCGGCACGTTCCGCAAAGCCCATATTGGCAATATCGCCTTCGCGCAAATTGATTTCTGCCGGGCTGCCCGCACCTTCCACCAGCACGTAGTCATACTCGACGCACAAACGCGCATAGGAATCGAATACCGCCGCCGCTGCCTTGGGTTTGTAGCTGTGGTAATCGAGGGCTTCGAGATTGCCGATAGAATGCCCTTGCAGAATAACTTGCGCCCCTGTGTCGGTATTCGGCTTGAGCAGCACGGGATTCATGTGGACGCTAGGAACAACGCCCGCAGCCTGCGCTTGCAAGGCTTGCGCCCGCCCGATTTCGCCGCCATCGGGCGTAACCGCGCTATTTAATGCCATGTTTTGCGGCTTGAACGGCACGACGGATAAGCCGCGCCGTTTGAAGACGCGGCACAGCCCCGCAACTAACGTGCTTTTACCTGCATCCGATGTACAGCCTTGCACCATTAACGTGGGCATGAGTAAATTCCTTGTTCCAGACGTAACCAGTCAGTTTCAGAGGCAGGCAAACCAAAGCGCAACGCCGCCGGTTCGGTGAATAAACGGGTGAGAATCCCTTGCGCTGCCAAGGCTTGATGGATTTCTGCTGCATGGGGTGAGGGCAGATAGCTAAACAACAGCGTACTTTGCACCGCTTCACCGTAATAGCGTTGCAATAAGGTGTGCAAATGCTCGCCCGCCAGCACCAAACGGCAACGTTGTTGCTGCTGCCACGCCTGATCCGCCAATGCCTGTTGCCCTGCCCAACGTGCCGGATGGCTCACCGACCAATCCCCCTGCAACACCGCTAAGGCTTGCAACACAGGGATTTCTGCCCAGACAAAGCCTAAACGCATCCCCGCTAAGCCGAAAAATTTCCCTACCGAACGTAACACCACCAGCCCCGCTTGCGGGTCGTGGTTAATCAGGCTTTGCGCGGGGGTAACATCCATAAACGCCTCATCCACCACCAGACAGCCACCGCGTTGTGCTAAGATTTGATGCCACTGCCGCAAGGTTTCCAGTGAATAAACGTGCGCGGTCGGGTTGGTCGGGTTGATCACCACCAGCACATCCAGCGTGGGCAAAACCGCATCCACTTGTGTCAGGTTTAACACCTGTACGTTGTGACCTTGTGCCTGCCATGCCTGCTGATGGCTGTGGTAGGCGGGACTGACAATACCGACCCGTTGCGGGCATGGAAAACAGTTCGGCAATAATTTAATTGCCTCCTGTGAACCGCTGACGGCTAACAGATACGGGCTGCCGTAATAATCGGCGGCAACGCTTTCCAGTCCATCCTCACGTTCCGGCAAGCGTTGCCAGCACACGGGCGGAACGGGCGGCAAGGGGTAAGCCCACGGGCTAATGCCAGTGGACACATCCAGCCAATCCGCCAAGGGAATACCAAATATCTGGCTGAAACGCCTTAATTGCCCACCGTGATTATGCGAAGAAAACACTGCCACCTCCCATGATCAAGGTGATGCCCGCCCACAGATACACGCCCCGATCCAGCAAGCGGATAGCGCGGGTAATCGCGGTTGCGTCCGGTATTGCCCCCGCACCGAGTGACGGGCGAGCTTTGGTTTGCCCCGCATATACCGCATCGCCGCCGAGTTGCACTTGCAACGCACCCGCGCCCGCCGCCATCACCACTCCGGCATTGGGGCTATACCAACGACTGCCTTGGGTACGCCACGCCCGCATCGCTGCTGCAAAATTCCCGCACAGCGCATACGTTAACGCCGTCAATCGTGCCGGAATCCAGTTCAACACATCATCCACCCGCGCTGCCCACTTGCCGAACCGTTCAAAACGTTCACTGCGATAGCCCCACATCGCATCCAGCGTATTACTCAAACGGTACAGCACCACCGCAGGCGCACCACCGATACACAACCAGAATAGGGGGGCAAACACCGCATCGCTGCCATTTTCCAGCACCGATTCAATGCAGGCGCGGCTGACCGCTGTATCGTCCAGTTGGGAAGTATCGCGGCTGACCAGCCAAGCGACTTTTTGGCGGGCTTGCGCAAGATCATCCGCCAGCAATGCTTGTTCCACCCATTGGGCGTGTTGGCGCAGGCTTTGCCAGCCAATCGCCAACCAACCGCAGAGAATACTCATCCAGAAACCGCCGAGCAGGGTGTCCAACCACCAAACGGCTGCTGTCAGCGGCAATACAGCCAAGCCCCACGCGAGAATGCCATAGGTAATGGAGCGGCGATTGAGGTGGGTTTCCAGCCAATTTGCCAGTTTGCCAAAGCCGATAAGGGGGTGAAAACGGGGTGGTTCGCCCAAGAGCCGATCCAACAGCAGGGCGGGGACAAGGGTTAGGGGTAAAATCATTTGTCCTGTGGCACTTCGCCTATCCATACGGCAATGATAATACCCAGCGTGAATGCCGCCAGTCCAGCTCCACCAAAGTAAATCAGAATGTCTTTCCAGCCGATGTGGGGATACCCCAGCACGACGAAAATATCACCCCACCAAACTAGTAAAACCAACGGCAACAATAGCCAGCAGGTGAACCCTACTTTAATAAAAAAACTATCCATTTGACTTGCCTCCATCATCTATCCACGCGGTTTCTAAAGATACCCGTTGCCGCCAGCCGTCCAATTCCAGCATGGGAACAGGGTAAAACGCTTCCACTTGTCCCAAACATAAAATGGCAATGGGTTTACTGCCAGCAGGCAACGCCAAAAGGGCTGCCAACGCTGCGGGGCCAAACATTGATACCCACCCCATCCCCAGATTTTCCGCACGGGTAGCCAACCATAGGTTTTGGATAGCGCAGGCAACGGAACACAGTGCCATTTCTGCGGGCATCGTGCGCCTGCCAAAGATTGTGCCATCATCTGGGGCAACAACCGCTACCCACACTTCTGCACAATCGCGAATGCCTTCCACCTTGAGGCGTAAAAAGTCATCCCCCCTATTTCCCAAGGCTTGCGCAGTAGCCTCACGTTCCGCCATTACCAATTGTGCTATGTGTTCACGTTGCTGCGTTTTTGCGATACGGATAAAACGCCACGGCTGCATCAACCCCACCGAGGGGGCTTGATGGGCTGCTTGCAGTAATCGCTCGATGGTCGCGTCGTCAATGCGGGTGTTGGGGATGAAATGCCGCATATCACGCCGCGCTGCGATAATACGGTAAAGGGTATCGCGTTCTTCCGTTGAGAAATGCGGCACATTGGTTGCAGGGAGTAGGCTCATGTTGCCAGCGTGAAATCAAGGAAGGTGTAGTTGTATTCGCCTGTGAAACTGCCCAATGCCTGTATTCTCAGTGGGCGTGAAAACAACGGCCCATCGGTCACAAAGGTATGAAATTCGCCGCCTTCACCGCAAACATCCACGCCGATAGCGTCCAATTCCTGCATAGCGATAGCATCCAGCTTGCGCCCTAACCAGCTTTTATCCAGTACACCTTGCTTGACGGCGATGATGTGCGTGGTGAAACCGACCGCGTGAAATTCCGCGAGTAGTGCCGAGTGCGCGTCTTCCCACAGCGGAAATAGCACTTCCAAACCGGCCTCTTCGCCGACCTGTTCCAGCCAGTCACGGTGTGCTTGAAGGTCAATATCACCCGATACCAGTGCGTCCGCCCTTTGCATTTTCGCGGCGGCTAAGGCTTGAACGTACACTGGACGATACCCTTCCCACGTCACAGACGGCGTGACCAAGGGTAGACCCATTGCCGCTGCCTGTTGCTGTAACACCGCCACAGGCAGGGCATGGGCGCGGGTACGCAAACCATCGGCTTCCAGCATGGTCAACAGCGCCTGCGGCTGATGCCCCGCTTGCATGGCACGGTACAAAGCGAGGCAAGCATCCTTGCCCCCGCTCCATGAACTGATCAGTTTCATGTTACTTGGCGTGTGCCAATGGGCGATTCACCATCGACACCGCAACGTGTACGAAGGTGCCGACCGTGACATACAGACCTGTTACGTACAAACCGTGCGGCGCGTATTTCACTAAACGGCTACCGAACTCTGCCATGTTCAATTCCGCGAACTTGCCGGAGAGGAAGTAAAAACTGCCGCTGGAAATGAGTTCGCAAGCAACAAATCCCACAACCACGGCGAAAATCAGTTTGCCCAGTGACGCTAGTGTTTCGCCCTGATATTGACCAGCAAACCAGCGTCCAGCGATGAACAGCGCACCGTAAGCGGGAACAAGTGCCACATACGCCTGTGACACACAGAAATCACTGACACCAAATTTCGTGATGGCAACGTAATCAATTGCCATCGCTATCGCCATGAACACCCCGAACGCCAGTACATTGCGCAGGTAGAACCCAGCGAGAAAAAAGACCGCCCACGATGCATCCAGTAGGTGGTCAACCACATGAGCGCGGGTAATCAGCATCGCCAGCAGCAGAATACCGCCGACCAGCCATTGGTTTTTTGTTGAAAGTGTGAACATATCGAATCTCCTAAAAACCCTCTTCCCTTGAGGAAGAGGGTTGGATGAGGGGTAATTACTTCGGCGCGTATTTCAACGTCACCAAACCGTTAATGCCGTCCTGATTGAACCCTTGCGCTGTTTGGTAATTCTTGTCGAGGGCATTCCCAATCTTTATACCAACCATCCAATCCTTTGCCATTTGGTAATCGGCACGCAAGTCAAGCGTACCATACCCCGGCAATTTTTTGGCTGGGGCATTGGCTACATCGTCGTAACGCTCACTTTCTGCGTGGATGCCCGCGCCTATACGGACATTACCCAACTTACGGTCAACATCAAGATTGGCAATTTGCTTAGGGCGGCGTTGCAATAACTTGCCTGCATTCGCACCAGTGGCATTTTTCGGCTGTTGCAAGGTAACGTTAGCAGCGACATCCCAACCTGCCACTTGCGTGGATGAACCCAACTCGATACCGCGAATAATTGCTTTGTCGATATTACTCGGCGGCCAAGAGGGAATCATGTCGTTGATCTTGTTCTCAAAAGCATTGACAGACCAACTTCCGTTTGCCCATTTTCCATCTAAACTGATTTCGGTATTTTTGGATTGCTCAGGTTTCAGGTTAGGGTCACCACCGCCAAATCCAGTATCAGGGTAATAAAGTTCATTAAACGTGGGAGCACGGAACGCTTTACCGTGGCTGGCTTTCAGACGCAGATTGTCTGTCAAATCATACCCGATAGCCACCGCACCAGTGTTGTGTTTGCCGAATTGCTCATTATCGTCACGGCGAGCAGACACTTCCACGTCAGTTTTACCGAAATCATGCTGGTAACTGGCAAACAACCCGTTATTCTTACGGGATTTGACGGTGTAGTTGGTGGTGCTGTCCACGGTGTCCTTTTGCTGGTCAGCCCCTACGGTCAGGTTGCCCGATTCCAATACCTGCACATCGGCTTGCAAGCTTGCCGTGTCACGGTTTGTGTTGAAACGGCTGGTAAATGCACCATTGCTGAAATGTTCCTGTGCATCTTTTGCTTGTCCAACTTGGGCGGTCAAAACAGTGCGCTGCCCAACAGGGGCTATCAGTTTGCCGGACAAGGCCGTGGTTTCAAACGTATTGGTCAGGTTGCTTGTGCCGGAAAACGGGTCGTAAGCGTTGTCACCCTCTGCTTGTAACAGGTTGGCTTCAGCTTGAACACCGCCTGCAAACGTATGTCCGGCACGGAAAGCAAGCTGTTTGCGTTCATAGCCATCGCGTTCCCCGGTTGTGTCTTGCGGCTGTGCGTTAATGCCGGAAGTACGTTCCGAACCGATACTCATGCTGTACCAAGTCGCTTTGTCGCTGCCTGACAATACAGCATTCACCGCTTGGGTGTTATGGCTACCAGCCTGCAAGGTCAGTTCCGGGTGAAATCCTTCCTTGCCTTTGCGGGTAAAAATCTGGATAACTCCGCCAATGGCTTCCGAACCGTAGAGGCTGGAGCGTGGCCCACGCACAACTTCAATGCGTTCAACTTGATCCAGTGGAATATCCTGAAACGCTGCTGTGCCACTGGTTGCGGAACCGATTTTGACACCATCGACCAACACCAATACCTGATTGGAGGCTGTGCCGCGCAGGAATACACCAGTCTGTTTGCCAGCACCGCCATTACTGGTGATGTTAATCCCCGGTACACGGCGCAGCACTTCCGGCAGGCTGATGGCTTGGTACTTCTCAATATCCTTGCGGGTAATTATGCTCACGGGTGCAAGCGTTTCATCCACCGTCCGCGCTTTGCGGTCAGCGGTGACAACAACGGTATCAAGGGAATTGGCGTCTTCTGCCAACACCAGCGGGGAAACAGACAGGCAAATAAAGGCAGTGCCTAACAGTGCGGCAAGCGGGAGTTTTTTCATAAAATAGTGTTCCGTATTGTGCGCCCACCGCGCACATTTACTGAAACAGTGAGGGGTAATCCATCACTGCGCCTTGTCAGGCCGGTCTCCGGGCTTGCAAGTGGAAAAGGGGCTTTTCCACTGCTACGCCTTCCCATGCATAAGGCACAGTGGCTTTGTGTAGCAGTTTGGCTTGCTTACCGTTGCGGGGGCAGCGTTGGTATTACACCAACTTCCCGTTTAACTGCGGTTGTAATACCGCAGCACCTGAACAGCCCAGCAAGATACGGGATTAGGCGGTAGAGAGTCAAATGCTTGGTGGTTTGGTTGCTTACCAACAAGGATGTCCCACTCAGAATGTTGTCCCATTTACCAATACATATGAAGTTGAGGTTAAAGCCCGGAACTTATGTCCGGGCATCCCCCACCATCATGCCCAACACCCTTGCTATATCATTGAATAGTTACCAGAAGTAGAAATATTGGGTGGTTAGGAAGTGTGCTGTGTAGAAATCAGTGAGGGGGCATCTACATCCGAATGTTTGATCAAGTTGGACACCACCCGTCGTGGGGATAGTTGTCATGCGGGGCTAGCAGTAAACTTGCCATGCTTGAGTCTTGTGAGAATGACTCCTCCGAATGGCCCGAGCACCACAGTTGCCTGCTACAGGTCGGTTCACCCCTGATGTATTGGGGGTGAACTGTTTTTGTGCGGCTTCTCCCTCTTAGTTGTTGCCTACGGCACTTCCTTGAACCCTATCACCACGACCAGCCCCGATGCCAACATGGCAATCCCCACCAGCCAGAAGGTTACGTCCAAGCCTTGCGCCCATTGTGCCAGCAAGCCCATGCCCAGCGCACCCACCGCGTAGCCAAAATCACGCCAGAAACGGTATACGCCGAGCAAGGTAGGGAAGCGTAAGATTCCCCCTTGCACTTTATTCCTTTTTTAGGTGAATTTTGGGGAATTCCAGTAAACCAACCCAAGTTGCCATCTTCCCGCTTGCAACCTTAGCACTTGGGCCTCACCCTGCACCCAGTTCCGTACTGGGTGTAAACCAGCCGAAAGAAGCGTTCACAGGCAACAGTTTCACCCGTTGTGTGGAGTTTTTGGGCAGTTGCCGACGCCACAGGGTATCAGGGCAATTGTTGGGTAATGATGTAGTTTGCGCTGAATGTGCTGTTGCTTGGGTGCAGCAGCACATTGCCCAGCAGTATGTTTACCTCGTTTGAGGGGCCTGCAAAGATGGTCGTGCCATCCATGTTTATGTCCGTGGTTTGATAACCATTGAGCCGGTAGTTAGTGCTGACCGATGTATTCCCCGCTGCAAGCAAGACATCCCCTAAGATCACACCTGTGTCGTTTGATGGGCCGTTTGCAATGGCCTGCGGGTCTGTGTTGGCATTACCTGCCCATAGCAAAGCGGATGTGTCGTAAGTAATACGGGCATCTTTACCGTAAACCGCCGTGGTGGTCTTGGTGAAATCAACCAATATCCCCGGTGAAGTCGCAGTAATGCTGACCGGCGTGGCGGTCAGCACACCCAAGTGGTTGCGGTGGCGTACTGAGACATAGTAGTTACCGGGCATCAGCCCCGCCAATAGCAATGAGGTGCTGCCGCTGGTGGCGTCCATCACATCACCATCACGTTGTACCAAGCCTGCTGTCCGTGCCTTGATGCTGGTTGGGGTGGCAGCGTCCCGTACTTCCACCAATACCCAGTCAACTGGCGCATTATTGCCGGTGGTGCTGAACAAGGAGGCATTCGCCATTTCTGTGCCGGTGTATTTGATGCTGCCGATATTGTAAGGCTGCTTAGTTGGCAGCAGGTCTTTGCTGCGCAGGCCATCTTGCATCAGTTTATTTGCCGTATTGTAAGCGCCTTGCAGCATCACGTTGACTTGCAACCGGATACCGGGGGGGATGAGGTCAAGGTAATCGGGGACACCATTGCCATTAGTGTCCTTTGCATCCGCTGGGCTACCATCACCGTTCGGGTCTGCATTCTCGGTTTTGGTGGGGATACCGTCGTTATTGTCGTCCGCATCGAGATAGTCAGGGATACCGTCCTTATCGGTGTCTTGGGCATCCACTGGGTTACTATCCTTATTCGGGTCAGGGGTCTCGTTCTTGGTCAGGAGTCCATCGCCATCATCGTCGGTATCCAGCATGTCAGCAACCCCGTCCCCGTCTGTATCCAACGGGTGTGCGGGGTCTGCGCCAATTTCGTTATTGTCACTGATGCCGTCGCCATCCGTGTCTTTGCTTAATGGGTTGCTTTTGCTGGTATTGGCTTCGTAACCGTCGGGCAAGCCATCCCCGTCAGTGTCCGCCTTGAGTGGGTCAGTCTTGGTGGTGTTCACTTCTGTGCCATCGGGGATGCCATCACCATCAGTATCGGCTTTGAGCGGGTCGGTCTTGCTGGTATTGGCCTCGTAACCGTCGGGGATGCCGTCACCATCAGTATCTGCCTTGAGTGGGTCAGTCCCAAGCACCTTTTCTTTCGCGTTGGTCAGGCTATCCCCATCCGGGTCAGCCAATGGGCCATCGGTGTTGTTGGGGTCAAGGTAGTCAGGGATGCTATCCCCATCGGTGTCCTTTGCATCCGCAGGGTTGCCATCACCGTTTGGGTCAGGGTTCTCGTTCTTGGTCAGAAGTCCATCACCATCATCATCGGTATCCAGCACGTCAGCAACCTCGTCCCCATCCGTATCCAGCGGGTGTACGGAGTCTGTGCCAATTTCGTTATTGTCGCTGATGCCATCCCCATCTGTGTCTTTGCTTAACGGGTTGCTTTTGCTGGTATTGGCTTCGTAACCGTCGGGCAAGCCATCCCCGTCGGTATCCGCCTTGAGTGGGTCAGTTTTGGTGGTGTTCACTTCCGTGCCATCGGGGATGCCATCGCCATCCGTGTCTGCCTTGAGTGGGTCGGTGCCAATGAGTTTTTCATAGCCGTCTTTCAGTCCGTCACCATCGCTATCCAAGCTGTCGTTACAATCAGCCGCCGCGCCGTAGTTGCCGAGGTAGTTGTTGTCGGAAGACGTACCCCAGCCCAAGTTGGTGAATTGGTTGCCGGGGTTAGTGTTGAGGGAGTTAGGCAGTTTATTAAAAGGGTCGGTGTCGCTATCCATCAGTGCGATGGGGCCGATACACTTGCCACTATTGGCAAAATTGAATACCTCTTGCTCAACCCCAAATTTCCATGCAAAGGCAGACGCTTTGACCGGGGTGAGGGTAAAGGATAAGTAGTCCGTACTGGTGTTCTCGGCCGGTGCATCCGTCCGTGAGTTATTTGACCAAATGGTATTGCTGATGGCGTTGAGTGGTGCATCCACCACGAACCTGTCAGCACCTGTGGCATGGGGGACACGGATAGTGACTTGCCCGGTCATGCTCAAGTCGGGGCTTGGTGTTGCGTTGGGTTTCATAAATACGTGGTAACGGTTATCGGCCATGTCCCAACGGATGGTGTATTCCAACGTCCGGGACGCCCAAGCAGTATTGCCTACCAGCAACAGTGCTGATGCGCACAGCCCGAGGTATCTGCGAAGTTTCTTGGATTGCATGGTTGGACTCCCTTGGTTATTGGCAATGGTCTAAGGTAGCCAACCATGCCTTAAAGGTGGTTGGCTACGTTACAGGGGTGTTATTTCGGGCAAACAACCGGGACGCCATAATTGCCTTTGTAATTGTTTTCACTGACAGCCCCCCAACCCAAGTTGGTAAACTGGTTGCCGGGATTGGTGTTGGCGGAGTTGGGGGCGGTATTGAACGGATCACTGTTTGCCATCAGGGGCACTTGTCCAGTCAGGCTGATGTCTGGTTTTGGTGTTACGGAAGAGATCACCGTCAGTTGGTAGGTTTTGCCGTCTGCTGCCAGTGCCAGTTTGTATTCGGGTACTCGTGCAGCAGATGCGGCTATGGCCCCCTTGGCAGCGGTTGCCAGTACGATGATGCCTGCCAGCGTTACGGTGCGGTGGGATGG
>NZ_JAQTLS010000036.1:0-13710 GCF_028714775.1 Thiothrix sp.
GCGACCCGATACAGGTCACGACGATGGTGGTGGATGTTGACCGGATTTCATTTTTTGCCGGGAACCCCCGGCGTTCCCCAAATGAGAAGTACCAAGAAATCAAGGAATCCATCCGGGACACCGGCTTGGACAACCCTCTGCCGATCAGCCGCCGACCGGATGACCCGGTAGGCCACTACACTATCTATAAAGGTGGCAATACCCGCTTGCGGGTATTGAAAGAGCTGTGGGCGGAAACTAAAGACCAGCGGTTCCTGAAAGTCCGCTGTGAGTTCCACCCCTTCGTTTCCGATACCGACGCCTTGATTGCGCACCTGCGGGAAAATGACTTGCGGGGCGGGATGACGTTCATTGACCGGGCATTGGCAGTGCAGGATGCTAAGGCAAAATTTGAGGCTGAATTGGGGGAAACGCTGTCGCTACGTAAACTGGAGGCCGTTTTTAGGCAGCGGGGCTACCCCATCAGCATTGGCATGATGTCCAAATTGGACTATGCCGCCAAGCTGAATGGGTTTATCCCCACTGCATTGAAATCTGGCGTTGGGAAAGACCAGTTGGAAAAGCTGGCGAAGCTGGAGAAGGCGGCACTAGCCGTCTGGCGTTTCCACGGCGATAGGTATGGCATAGAACAACAGTTCCGCGATGCGGTGTTTGCCCCCGCACTATCCGGCTGCGACGGTGAGTCATGGACATACGAGATTGCCGAAGCGGCGGTACGGCTACGGGTACTGGCGGCACTGCCACAAGGTACAGACCGTGACGCAGTGCAAGCCAGCTTCAAGATGGCGCTGGATGGCAAGGAACTGAAAGCGACAGAACCAACCCGTGAACCGGAACCAATCCCCCAATCCACAGCAGCCCCAGCCTATGCACCGTTAAACCAGTATGATTTGTTGGGCGGTAATGGGCCATCAGACAAACCAGCCGCCACCCTAGCCCCCAAACCTGCCGATGATGCTGGAATCCGCATCGAAGGTGGTGGGGGCAATATGCCGTGGGGCAGTAGCCTTGACGATGATGATGGTCTAGACAACTGGATACCCCAGCGAAAAGACGTGGTGATAGAAGGCAATGGACGTTGGACGGACAAGGTTGGCAGGCTGCGGGAACGCAACTACCAACTCGCCTGCAACTTGGCGGATGGCTATGTGCCGCAAGGAAGCCAATCCATCACCCAACTGAACATTGGCTACGGTTTCATTCTCCATGACGTGTTCAGCCCAGAATACACAGCACCACTGTGGGAACGCCTGAATGGTGCAGACAACGAAAAATATAACCATGAAGAAAAGCATGAAGCCAACTTGGTGCTAATGCACGCTGCCAACCTCTGGTGGTTTTTGGTTGAGGTCAGCTCCACCTTTGCTGACGACCATGCACCGAGAAGCAGTTGCCCGACTGAACTGCTGGAGCAACACGTCCCAGCGGATAGTGTGATGCGCAACCCTGCTGTGCTACAAAAAGTCCACCCTATTCTCCATCCCAAGTTTCGCGGGTGGGGTTGGTGGCAAAAATTACCTGACAAACAACTCGAATGGGCCTTTGAACTGATCCGTAACACCAACAGCATCATTGCTGCCGTATTGGATCATGGCAAAGAAACAGGTAACGCCAGCGCATGGGAGATCGCGGCATGAGCACTGGCAGGGATACTAGGAATACCCCCAACATCCGCCAAGTGCTGGCTGCTGTCTCGCGTGTCACCGAGAAACGGCTGGATGCCGCACAGCAGCAACGGCTGGGTGGTTTGCCCAAACTTTTGCAGGATCGTATCCAAAGCAGAATCAAGGGCTTGCTGAGGGTTTCAGCGCTAAAACAACTGGATTACTGTTCCCAAGTAAACATCGACCCGATGGCTTTTGAGCGGCTGGTGTTGGCAGAACAAGCCGCGTGGGAGGCGGAAACAGGGCAGGATGCGCTGGTGCGGCAACTTATCCAAGGTGGTGCATCATTATCCATGCTCAAGACACTGTTGGGCATCAACAGCCAGACGTTTAGCGACATCCGCAAAGCATTGGGCATGGACGGCACTGCCAATACCAGCCCACCGATGGATGAGCTTGGTGCTGCCAACCTGTACCGGGAATGGGAAATGATCGGCAAGCCAGTCACTGTTGAAGGTTTCCTGCATTTGCACCAAACCAGCGGGCAACCCTACCGGGTACTGTGGGGATTGGTGCAGGATTGGCAGAACGCCATCCAACAGCGTGGCACTGCCAAGCGCAAGGCCAAGGGGTAGCCGCCGATGCAAGGGATGCAGGCTTATCTGCAACAGATGGTGGAACGCAGCAGTTCCACCCTGCTAGACCGGGACGGCAAGCCATCGGCTGAGGGGCTGCTATTCTTGGGGAACCCGCAATTGGTGTTCCCGCGCCTGCTGTTTGAAGACCCCGTACTGGAACCTGTAGACCGCAACGTATGGGCAGCGGTCAAGCTGGCAGCAGCCAGTGGGGATTCCGTCACCGCCTTCCCCAGTTACAGGGAATTGATGTTACGTTGCAATGTCGGCTCCAAAGCCACCATTGCCCGCAGCATATCCATCTTGCGTTCCACCCGTTGGCTGACCGTCTGCAAGGCAAGGCTACGTGACGCCAATGGACGGGTCAGGGGCAACATTTACGCCTTACATGACGAACCGCTGCAATTGGCGGAAACCTTGGAATTGGATGACTACTATATCGACTGGTTGGAAGGGAGTGCTGATGGCAAGCACACCCGCCACCGCCGCGCCATTGCCATTGCAGGCAGGGTGTTGGCAGACATGCGGGCGCAATTGCGGGCGGGTGAGGACATCACCCAACTGGAGATGCCAATCCCCCGCCGCATCCAAGCGATGGAAAGTGCAGCCCTGACAGTCATTGGTGAAAAGCCATCCAGCCCATTCTTTGCCTTGAGCGCCGAGAGCATCATAGAAATCGCCGATGGGTGTTACCTGAAAGCCAAAACATTGTTGTCCAATAACAAAATCGACCAAGTACAGTTAGTGTACCCAGCGAAAAACGCCCCGGAAACACTAAGTACAGTAACTGTACCGCGTAGTAGTAGTAAGTATTTAAAGAAAGAAGAGAATACTACTACTGACCCTGTAGTAACTACGGAGGCAGGGGGCAGTACAGCAACTGTACTGGCATGGCCTACCAACCTGACCAGCAACGACAAGGGATTGGTCAGGTTGCAACTGGGGACAATCCCCCATCAACACCACCAACCTGTACTGGATGCGCTGGCAGCCAAATTATCAGCCATCGCTGATGGTAAAGCGCAGCCATTCCGGTTCGGTATCCTGCCCTATGCCCGCAAACTCTGCGAACTTGCTGTAGCGGGCAAGTTAAACCCTGTACCCACCATCGTGCCTACCCCGCCGGATAACCCCGATACCTTGCCACAAACGCCGGAGGCGATTGACCGCGCATTGAAGACGCTGGCGTGCCAATTGTCCAATGCCAGCGCAGAAGCCAAGCGCCTGAGGCAGTTGGCTGAACGGGACAGCAGTTTGGCTGGGGCAGTATTGGAAGCTGAAGGGCAGTGGAAGGCAATAAGCCAGCGCTATACAGAAATGAAGCAGATGCAGGGACGGGTATTGCACTGAGGCAGGGTAAAGCCCTGATGGAAGCCCAAAACCACAAAAACTGGGCCAGTGATTCTACTGGAATCAGATGAACAGAAATTAGCCAGCGTTTCCGCCGGAAACGCTGGTCATAAATTAGCCAAGCAATTCTGCCGGGATCATGTGGGCAGAAATTAAGGTTCTGAAGCAACAACAAAACGAGGTATGACATGACAAGCGGTAAAGAAGATGCACGGAAAAGGCTGATGCAGATGTTCAGTGGGCAGGATGCGGCTACGGACGCTCCGGTTGGGACTGCGTTGCTTCCGGTCAGCAGTATGGCTGATGCGCGGACGGGGCAATTAGGGGCATTGCGTGGTGACGTGAAAATTACTATCCAGACGCGCCAAGCACAACTGTTGCTGACCGGGCGTGAACCGACACCGGAGCGCCCCAACCGGGTAATGGGGTTGATGCAGTTCAGCAAGTACCTTGGTCAGATTGCAGCGGCTGCGAAGGAAGATGACCCGTGGGCAGATTGGACGATGGTGCTGCTAGAGGAAAAGCTGGAAGCAGCACAAGCCTTCATAGAAAAGCAGCAAGCCAATGTCCAGCGGACGTTGGGTTCAAACCCGTTGTTGGATATTCAAGTGGCTGAATCGCTCGCCCCGATGCGGGTATCCATTGGCTTTGCCTCCAGCCATGCCTACTGGGTGGCGCGGGTAATCACCGAATACGACACTTTGGTGCGCATGGTGCTGACGGCACGGCATACGTCCCTAATCGACCAAGAAATGGCGAACGTATTACTCAATGATGCAGCAAAAGTAATCCGCAGGGTGTTTGAGTCAACAGCACGTTACCGCCAGACGTATGTAAGCCGTGCGGATGTGGCGGCGGGGACGGAACTGGCGCGAAAGGCGGCGGAGATAATGGGGGATGTGCCAGACGGCATATTGGACAAGTCCAGACGGGCGAAGTTTTCACCATCCGGGGTTGCATCAAGTCCGCAGGCAGGGCAACAAATGGTACGTACTGCACCAGCGGATGGTGATGTGCTAATTGCGGAGGGTACTGCTTAGCCGGTGTGCAATCTTGCGGGTGTGCAACTTAGCATCGCCTAAAGGGCCTTTAAGGGTAAGGGCGAGTGGGTGAAAACAAGGATGCCGCCCTTACCCATTGGTTAGTGGCAAGAACAGGGGAAGTTAGTGAAGGGAGGTTGTTATGGGTTTATACGGTTTGCCGTTTGACGGCATCAAGGGTATCCGGGCAGAAATGGGGCGGCTGGAAGACATCGAAGCGGCACTGCTCGAAGACGCCAAGGTGCTGAAACAGGAATGTTCCAAAGCATTCGGTTACGGGACACCTATCGCCCTGCTGCAAGAACGGAACAAGGCATTTATTCCGCTGCGGTGGCGGGATATGTCGAAAGGTTCAAATAACCGCGTGCGGATTATGTTGGACTGTGATGTAGGACAACAACTGCAAGCCAGCCTGCCGGAAGAGAAATGGCGGGAGCTGCTGGGATTTGAACTCAGGCGGATGCACCTGAGCCATGCGTTAGGGTTAGTCCGGTACGAATTGAGCCGCTTGAAACGGCTGGAAAGTGAATTTAATGCATGGCGCAAGCTGATGCGGGATTTAAAACCGCAGTGATGGTGGACTTTTACAAACAAGACTGAGGATTTAGATATGGGAAACCGATTTGAAGGGCGTGGCAACTTGGGCAATGACCCCGTGTTGAAATTCGTGGAAGTGGCAGGCGGTGAGAAGCGTGCCGTTTGTGAACTGCGGGTGTACTTTGACCGTCAGGTGAAGGATGGCGATAACTGGAAGGAGCAAGGCGGGTTCTGGCTGAACGTGAGTTACTGGGGCAAGCGCGGGGAACAGGCAGGCAAACTGCTGGTGAAAGGATGCAGGGTATCAGTGGTTGGTATGCTGGTGCAGGAGTCGTGGGCGGATAAAGAAACCGGGGAGGAGAAAAGCCGTCTGGTACTGGAGGCCGACAGTGTAGACCTAGATTTACTGCGGGTTGAATCGGTGCGGTTTGTTGAGAAGCAGGCAGCGTGATGGTTAAACCCCACCCCAACCATCAACCCACGCCAGCCATACGTGTTAGGCTAACCACCAAACAAAACAGGGGTTGATTGATGCTGTACGTGTGTGAGAAGCCGAGCCAAGCGCGGGACATTGCGAAAGTGCTGGGCGCGGGTGGGCGTGGGGATGGCTACCTGCAAGGGCAAGGCATTACGGTGACGTGGTGCTTTGGGCATTTGCTGGAGCAGGCCGAGCCGGAGGCTTATGGGGCGCAGTACAAGCGCTGGAGCTTGGAGTCGTTGCCGATCTTGCCTGCCGAGTGGAAGCTGGACGTGAAGAAGTCCGGGGCGAAACAGTTCCGGGTGATTGAACGCCTGTTGAAGCAGGCGCGGCATGTGGTGATCGCCACGGATGCTGACCGCGAAGGGGAAATGATTGCCCGCGAGGTGATGGAGCTGTGCAACTACCGGGGGCAGGTGTCGCGTTTGTGGTTGTCAGCGCTGGATGATGCCAGCATCCGCAAGGCGCTGGGGCAGTTGAAACCGGGTGCTGAAACCGAAAAGCTGTACCAAGCGGGGTTGGCACGCAGCCGTGCCGACTGGTTGGTGGGGATGAACTTAAGCCGCGCCTATACTTTGGCAGCGCAGTACAGCGGGCAACTGGGGGATAAGGGCGGGGCATTGAGTGTCGGGCGGGTGCAGACCCCTACCCTGCGGCTGGTGGCAGACCGGGATGAACAGATCAGGCATTTTGTGCCAGTGGATTACTGGGATGTGGTGGCGAGCTGTTTGCCTGCTGGTGCAGCCAATGTGTTCAAGGCCAACTGGGTTGCACCCAAGGGCAAGGATGGCATTGACGACGAAGGCCGCTGTACCAATATGGCACTTGCCCAAGAAGTGGTGGACACCTGCAAGGGGCAAGCTGCCACGGTGTTGCGCTGTGACACCGAACGCAAGCGCCAAGCCGCACCCTTGCCGTATGAACTGTCCGGCTTGCAGGTGGAAGCCTCCCGGCGCTGGGGCTTGGGTGCACAGCAGGTGCTGGACATTGCCCAAGCCCTGTATGAAAAGCACAAGCTCACCACCTACCCGCGCACGGACTGCGGTTTCCTGCCGGTATCGCAACATGCGGATGCTGGAGCCGTGTTCAAGGCATTGGTGGCGACTGACCGTAACCTGTCCGGGTTGGTGTCGCAAGCGGACACCAGCATCAAGGGCAAGGTGTGGGATGACAGCAAAATCACCGCCCACCACGGCATCATCCCCACCGCTGCCCACGGCACTATCGAACACCTGTCGGAACAAGAATTTTTCCTGTATGACCTGATCCGCAAGCGCTATCTGGCGCAGTTTTTCCCCCACTACGAATACGACCAGACCGTTATTGAGCTGGATTGCCATCACTACAAATTCCGGGCATCCGGGCGGGTTGAGCGGGTGGCAGGCTGGAAAGTGGCCTACCAAGAGCCGGAAGCCGAACCGGGAGCAGAAGACGGGAAAGCGGGTGCAGCCGATAAGGAGGCACAGGCATTACCGGCACTGGCGAAGGGTGACAGTGTGCTGGTGCAGGATTTGGCAAGCATCAAGCGCCAGACCAAGCCACCACTCCCCTACACCGAAGGCACGCTGATCCAAGCCATGAAAGGCATTGCCAAGCTGGTGGAAAACCCCAAACTCAAGGCAATCTTGAAGGAAAACGCCGGGATTGGCACGGAAGCCACCCGCGCCAACATCATTGAAACCCTGTTAAACCGCAAACTGTTGGAGCGCACCGGCAAGAAAAAGCAGTTGCGTACCACCCCCAAAGGCATTGCCCTGATCGGGATGCTACCCAATGCGGTGAAAGACCCAGCACTCACGGCAGCATGGGAACAGGCACTCGATGCCATTGCCAGCGGTGAAATGACACTGGTGCAGTTCATGGACAAGCAGCAAAACTGGCTGATGAAGGTGCTGGAACGTGCCAAAGCCGGGGCCAACATGCCTGTACAGCCGGAATCTGTAGCAGCAAGCCGGAATGCTGGTGCAGCAGCTAACCCAGCGGGCAGCAACCGTCAGGAAGCTGGTGCAGCAAACCCAGAAACGGGCGGCAAGCCCTGCCCTGCCTGCGGTAAGGCCATGCTCAAACGTCAAGGCAAGTTCGGGGCTTTCTGGGGATGCAGTGGGTTTCCGGGTTGTAAAATGATACTGAAGTTTTAGGCATTGTAAGACCCACCGTTGCTGGCAACATCGACGGCGAAACCTTCGCGCTTCAACCCTGCGTGCGGGCTGGTGCTGAAATCCGATGCCATCCTCTGCCAGTAACAGGAGCATGGAAAATCCTTACCGTTAGTGGGTTATCGTTTCTTCATACGTTTTCCCATCACGGATGTGGTAAATCCGCTTAAAGATGGGGATGATCTTTTCATCGTGCGTCACCACGATAATCGCGGTCTGGTGCTGTTGCGCCATTGCATTGAGGATGCCCATGACCCCCAATGCCCGTTCACTGTCCAACGGTGCAGTCGGTTCGTCGGCAAGGATAATCGGCGGGTTGTTTGCCAAGGCGCGGGCAATCGACACGCGCTGCTGTTCGCCGCCGGAAAGCTGCGACGGGTTGGCTTTGGCACGATGTCCCATGTCCAGCGCCTCCAACAATTCCAGCGCACGGCGGCGGGCTTCGCGGTTGGATTTGCCCGCCAGCATCGGCAACAGCGCCACGTTGTCGGTCACGTCCAAAAACGGGATCAGGTACGGGGCTTGAAACACAAAGCCGATCCGGTCGCGGCGCAAGGTGCGCAAATCTTTGACCTTCCACACCCCATCGAAAATAGCTTCCCCACCCAAAAACATCTGTCCTCTGGTCGGGTCAATCACCGCACCCAAACTTTTCAGCAAGGTGCTTTTGCCCGAACCGCTGGGGCCAACCAACCCGACCACTTCGCCGGGGGCAATGCGCATGTCCACGCCTTTGAGCGCATCCACCGCCGTATCGCCGCTGCCGTAACGCTTGCATAAGCCGCGCAGTTCAATTGCCGGGGTGTTGTTAGGGCGAGTGTCGGTCATGGTTGCCAATCAGGATGGTTAAAATAATCGGGGTACTGGTGCAGGGCGTGCCTGATTTTCTCCACGCCTTCAGGAGATTCGGGGGTTTTGCTGAGCATATCCGCCCCCGTCAATAACTGGCTAATAATGCCATGTAAGGCAGCATCTGCTTGGGGGTCTAGTTTGCAGTTGGCAATCAGGTAATCCACCTGCTCCTTAGTGGTAGCTGCCAACGCTACCCCTTGTTGTTGGAGCGCGGCATCGCGGATACGCTGCATTCCGGTGCGTAACGGCTCATCGGTGTCCCAGCGTCGGCCTGCGTTTAACGCCATCGCAGCATTACTGTGGGTTTCATGGGCATCGGCTTCGGCTTCGTGGGAAGCGTGTAAATATGTCCATGCGGCTATACTACCACCAACGGTGAGTACCAACACGCCGACAATAATGATGGCTTGACGTTTATTCATTGCAAATCCCTGCTACTCTACATTTTCACCAAAACGGTAAATGGCATGACAAGCAATGCAATTATTCATCGCTGTGCTTAGTTGTGTCATGGTGTGCTGGCTATCTTTCATAGCCTCGGCATCAGCCGCAATTTCATCGAACTTTTGGCGCGTATCAAACCCTAGCTTTTTCATCTCAAGGGGAAGCTTTCTAAACAACGAACCGGGCGTATCAGCTTCAGCAGCCATACCAGAGGCTGTTGCCGCACTGGCTACGAGCGCAAAGTCTTGTTTTGATGCTGCCGCCAGAATTGCCTGTGAGCTTTGTAACCACTTGCGCATTTCGAGCAACAAGGCATTACGTTCATCCTTGGTTAGTTTGACCTCTTGTCGCCCATCAGTGGAGGGTTGCACCTCACCCGCCGTAAATTTGTAAGCAAATACCGCCACCGCAAAAGACAACACCGCAACAAGACCCCAACTTAGTTTGCAATATTTCATAAAAACCCCATCCCTAACGTGTTAAAAATCAAGCGAACACCTGTCACCTCCCATTAACCCCCTATCGCTTCCGCCGGGTCAACCTTCAAAGCAGCGCGGATCGCCATCGTGCTTGCCAAGGTACACACCACAATAATGACCAGCAGCCCCGCCACCGCATCTTGCGGCAACAGCAGCACATACTTGGGGAAGGCAGGTGCCCACAAAGTCGACACCGTTTTGCCGATAATAAAACCCACCAGCCCCAGCCCGATGGACTCCTGCAAAATCATCCATGCAATCGTGCTGTTGCGCGTGCCGATCAGCTTCAGCACCGCGATTTCGCGGATTTTCCCCAGCGTCATGGTGTAAATGATGAAGGACACAATCGCGGTACTCACAATCGTCAGAATCACCAAAAACAGCCCAATTTGCTTGGCGGAAGTGGCAATCAGCTTTTGCACCGCAATCTCCTCCATCTCCGCGTAGGTGTAGGCTTGTAAATGTTTCCAGCGTTGCACCTGTGCCGCGATAGTTTGCGCCGACCAACCGGGGCGTACCCGCACCAGCACCGCATTGACGTTGTGGCTAACGGTCTGGCTGGCCTGCACCGCTTCCAGCAAACCCGGCACGGCGGGACGGTTGAACGCAGGGTTAGCTGCGGTACGCATCCGCCCACTCACAATCGCATCGTTGTCCTTGAGGAACTGGCTGGCCTGCCCATCCGCCAGCGGAATAAACACCATCGGGTCGCCACCAGACGACACCGTGCGGCTGCTCAAACCCACCACGGTATAATCATTGCGGCGGATGCGGATACGTTCGCCCAACGTAAACCCCGCTTTCACGTCAGCAACCGCTTCGTAGTGGGAACGGGTAACGTGGCGGCCTGCCACCAACGACGGCGGCGCACCGGGCTGCCCCGCTTCAAACCCCACCACCATGACGCGCACATCCTTGCCTTGCTGCTGCACCTGCATGGTGAAATAGGTGACGTTAGCCGCCTGTTGCACACCGGGCAGCCCCAACACACTGCGGTAAACATCGTCAGGCAAACTGGAGGCTTCCGCATACGGCCCTTGGGTATCTTTTTGCACCACCCAGATGTCGGCTTGGCTATTGCGCAACAACACCTGCGCATCGTCCACCATGCCGCGAAAAATGCCCGCCATCGAAAACGTAACCCCAATCAACAAGCCCAACCCGATGCCCGTGAGGACGTATTTCGACCACGAATGCGCGATGTCGCGGGCGGCAAGGCTGATCATGGTTTGCTGCCTGCCAACTGTTCCACCACCTTGATTTTGCTAGTCGGCGTAAGCGCCTTGCTGGTGTACACCACAATCTCATCATCAGCCTGCAAACCACCCAAGACTTCCAACTGCCCATCCAGCGATTGGATGCCGGTTTGGATAGCGGTAAATTGCAGGGTGTTGTCGCCGTTGAGTTTCCATACCCCCGTTTGCCCATCGTAGTGCTGGGGGGCGGCATTGGGGATCACCAGTGCATCGGCTTTTTGCCCAGTTTGCAGGGTGACTTCTGCCAATTCCCCCAACGACAGGCTGGCGGGAGGTGGGGTAAAGGTGATGCCGACAATGCGTTCTTCGGTGATGCTGTCGCTTAACGGTTCGATGCGTACCAGCTTGCCGACCAAGGGCTGTTGCGGGGCGGAACGCAGGGTGATGCTGGCGGTTTGCCCGACTTGTAAACCCAAGGCGAGGCTTTGGTCGATACGCGCTTTCACCCAATAGCTTTGCGGGTCGGCAAGCGTGAGGACGGGCTGGCCTGCCACCAAGGTTGTGCCCGGTTCGGCATCGCGGGTGGTGATGATGCCCGCCACGGGTGCGGTCAGCGACAAGTTGCTGCGCTGTTGTTGCAAGGCTTGCAGGTTGGCGGCGGCAACGGCGGCATCCTGCTGGCGGGCTTCGGCGGCACTGGTGCTAAGGAGTGCGCGGTTGGCAAGGCTGGCAGTGCGTTGGTTTTCGCTGCTGGCCAGTTTGAGTTGGGCGTGAGCGGCTTGGATACGGGAATCAAGGTCAATCGCTTCCATTTCTGCCAGCGTTTGCCCTGCACTGACCATCTCGCCGACATCGGCGAGCACACGCTTAACGCGCCCCGCAGCGGTGGGGCCAAGGCGGTAGGTGTAACGCGCTTCCACCGTGCCGATGCCAAACACGCTGGCTTCAATCGCTTGGCGGGTGACGGGGGCAACGGTGACTTGCACCGGGGCGAGTGGGCCACTTTTGGTCACAACCCAGCCAAAGCCACCGAGCAGGATGAGGGCCAATAATGTGAGGAAGATTTTCTTCAGCAGTGGGTTTTTCATCAGCCAACTTCCTTGCGGATAGAGCGCAGATACAGTACCAACACCCCTTCCGCAACGGGTTGGATGCTGGCAAAAGACCCTGCCAGCATCGACTGCATCACCAAGCCTTGCAGCGAACCGATAAACAGGGTGGCGGCACTGCGTTCATCCAGATTGGGCACAACCACCGCTTGGGCTTTGGCCTGTTGCAGCACTCCGATCAGGATGCCGCCGTAACGTTGCAACATCCCCGCCACTTGCTGCTTGACCGGGGAATCAGCCGGTTGCTGCAATTCGTGGAAGATGAAGCGCGGTACGCCGGGGTTTTCCTGCACAAATTGCAGGTGGGCGCGGAAAATGTTGCCGAGGTTTGCCAGCGGGTCAGGTGAGGATTGGGCAGCGGTTTGGATCAAGGGTAACAAGGTTGCTTCCAGCCATTCTGCCACACTCTGCCAGATCGCCTGCTTATTGGGGAAATGGCGGAATACCGCACCTTGGCTCAAACCAATCGCTTTGGCTATATCTGTGGTGGTGATGCTGGCGGGTTCTTGTTGTGCCGCTAATGCCAACACTGCCTGCACCATTGCGGCTTGGCGGGCTTCGGCAGGTTGGCGGGTGGGGAAGACGGCAGTGTTCATGGCAGCTTTATTTCTTCAAACAGTATGTTAGTAAGTACTCGCTAACATACTGTCATCAAACATACCTACCGTCAAGCCACTCCTCAATTATTGTGCGGGTTGGCGATGTTTCAGTTGGTGGGCGGCAAACTCAGCCGGGTCAAGTTTGCCATCCTTGCTGGTATCCATATCGGCAAAAGGTTCGGCATTCGCTGCGTTTTTCAGCGGCCGCCCTGCTGCTGCCTGCGCTGCCATGCGTTGGGCGCGACCTGTATTCAATTCCACTTCGCTGAGGTAGCCGTCTTTGTCCGTGTCGAAATCAGCAAACGCGGGCATATTGCCACCACCGCCATTTCCAGCACGGCGGTTGCCCATGCCTGCGGTGAATTCTGCGGCGTTGATGCAACCGTCGCCATTGGTGTCAACGCTGGCAAAATCAGGGGGAGCCATACCAGCGCCCATGCCTGCCCCTCTGCCAGCACCCATGCCGGGGCGGTTCTGCGCTTGGGATTGTTGCCCTGCCGCCAGTTCAGCCGGGGTCAGCTTGCCGTCTTTATCGGTATCGAAGTCAGCAAAAGCCGGGGCATTGGCTTGACCGCGCATCGGCATACCCGCCGCTGCCTGTGTTTCTGTCCGCTTGGCGCGGGCAGCATTGAATTCGGTTTCGCTGATACTGCCATTGGCATCGGCATCATAGCTGGCGAAAGGGATCGGGCCGCGTGCCGGAATGTCTTCCGCCCACGCAGATGACAAAGCTACAGCCAGTGAAAAAGGGACTGCCAGCATAGCAGCCAGCATTTTGAAATTGGATAAGGTGTTCATATCTATGCACTCCATTACTCATCATTTGACGCTAGCCTCTTAGGGTAGCGTAACCAACCCCAAGAGGAGATGCCCTATATCAACACTTGATAGTTATCGGCCACGACCGCCATGACCTTGCCCGCTACCGCCGCCATGTCCACCACCTTGACCACGCCCACCAAAACCATCCCCATCAGCCTGCGCACCCCATACGCTATCTTGGGCTTCATCCTGTCCTAAGCGATTGCCTGAGCCGCCCTGATTAAAATCATCAAATGCCGGGGAATTGCCTTGTCCCCGCATTGGCGCTCCGTCTGTTGCCCATCCTGCTTGGCGGGTGGTGCGGAAGGCATCCAATTCAGCTTCGCTGATTGAGCCATTCGCATCCGTATCGTAGCTGGCAAACGGCACTGCATCCTGCATCAATGCGCCATCACCTGTCCGTGCCGCT
>NZ_JAQTLS010000036.1:13810-17783 GCF_028714775.1 Thiothrix sp.
AATGCGCCATCACCTGTCCGTGCCGCTTGGCGGGCGGTGCGGAAAGCATTGAGTTCAGTTTCGCTGATTTCCCCATCCGCATCGGTATCATAGCTGGCAAAGGGGACAGCACCACGGGCAAGGAGGTTATCTGGTTGGCCCCGCATTGGCGCACCGTCTGTTGCCCGTCCTGCTTGGCGGGTGGTGCGGAAGGCATCCAATTCAGCTTCGCTGATTGAGCCATTCGCATCCGTATCGTAGCTGGCAAACGGCACTGCATCCTGCATCAATGCGCCATCACCTGTCCGTGCCGCTTGGCGGGCGGTGCGGAAAGCATTGAGTTCAGTTTCGCTGATTTCCCCATCCGCATCGGTATCATAGCTGGCAAAGGGGACAGCACCACGGGCAAGGAGGTCTTCCGCTTGCGCACTTGGCAAGGCAACAGCCAATGAAAAGGCAATTGCCGGGACGGTCACTAACAGCTTGAAATTAGATAAGGTTTTCATATCCGTACACTCTTAATTTAAAGGAAAGCACATTAACGCCAGCCGCGCCCCATACCTGCGCCGCCACCTTGACCACGCCCACCACCATTGGCATTGCCCCGTTCACGCGGGCTGTTGACGATAGCATCCACCTCCGCTTGTGGCAGGGCTTGCGCGGTATAAGCAATACCTTGGTTTTCGATCAGCCCAACGAAAGCCCGTAAGTGGTTGCGAGAGCCTTTCATCAGGTTTTCGTAAACCGCCGCAATGTCGGGACGGGTTGTGCCAGCAATGGCCTTTTGCAGGTCAGCGATGTCGGTTTCTTCAATCAGTGCCCCGGCTTGCAAGGCATCCAGCGCGGAAATTCGCCCTTTTGCCAACAACTGCGCATACAAAGAGGCCAGTTGCCCATTAGCGAATGCGCCTACTGCATCGTTCACCACCGGGTCAACCAGCCCGTAAGTTTGTATCAACTGCTTGATACGGTCGGTGTGTTGTTGCTCGGAAGCGGAGATGTTGTTGAAGGCGGGTAACTTCCACTGTTGGTACAAAGTGATGTAAACATCCCGCGCCAGCTTTTCTTCCTCACGCATGAACAGCAGTGCTTCGCCTTCTGCAACGCCCAAGCCTTGGTAGCTGACAACCCGGTTACTACCAGCATTAGCGTTACCCTTGGCGAAAACTGTTGGCGCTGTTACCAGTGTGGTGCAAGCGATGGCGATCATGCCTGCGATAAGTGTTTTATGGAGTTTCATGGGTAGTACCTCTTTCATGTAGTTTTATTGCCGCCCGCACTGTTCCATCGGGCTATCTACGATTGCATCGACGGTTGCTTGCGGGAGGAGTTGTGCGGTGTAAACAATGCCCGCCAGTTCTATCAGGCTGACAAAAGAACGGAGATGGTTGCGTGAACCGCAGATCAGGTTGTTGTAGGTCTGGATGACCGCCAATTGGTTAGTGCCATCCGTGGCTTCGACAACGGCTTCCTGCAAATCCTTGATGTCGTATTCTTCGATGAATGCACCGACTTTCAGTGCTTCAGTAAGGGAAGTTGAACCTTGCGCCACCAGTTGCGCGTACAAATCAGCAATGGCGGCATTATTGAAAACGCCCACGCCGTTACTGCCCACCGGGTCAGCTAAACCAGCGGCATCCAGCAGCAACTTAATTTTGTCCATGTGGGTCTGTTCGGAACGGGTAGCGATGGTTTGGAAAGTTACCTCTGCCCATCGGTCATACAAGGTCAGGTAAACATCCCGCGCCAGTTTTTCCTCTTCGCGGATGAACAGCAGGCTATCACCTTCCAAGGCACTCAAAGGCTGCTGCAAAACAGGCAACACCATACCCGCCCCACCACCGGAACCACCGCTGCTGCCACCGCCACCACAAGCGGCGATAGAAGCCAAGGAACTTGCCAACAGCAGGCAGCGTATAATAGAGGACAGTTTCAACGTCAATCTCCCGATAATTTGTGGACATGTATCCACAGTACCGGGGCAATCTGAAATGGAGCTGAAAAGTGTGAATCAAAGCAACCTAAGGTTGCCGAGTGCCATTAATGCGCAACGCACCACTATCAAAACTGTAGACAGCCTGTAACGTTTCGTTCCAATACTTCGCTGTTTGTTTTGCTTTGTGGATGATCAGCGCATCAGCAAAGTCGGGTAATTTCCAACGCTTCCCTTCCGCATCGTGGGTCGGATAATCTGCTTGGAAGTCATTCAGTGCTGCCCATACCGCCTGCGGGTTTTCAAACACTAGCGCAGGCTCACCCAACAAATCACCAACCAATTTGATCACATCATCGCGGCTCGCTTGGTATTTCTTACCGCTTAACGTCCAGATGCATTCGACCAAAACCACATCCGTCACTAACACACGCTCGTGCAGATCAAACAGTTGGCTTGCTTTGGGGGATTGTTCGTCATCATCTTGCAGCACATGCCGCAACAACACGTTGGTATCAATAGCGATCATGCAGTGCATCCTGCCGCGACTCTGCATCACTGATCGGCTGCAATGCCTTGAGGTGTTTGAGGCTACCCCGACTGATGCCGCGTAACTTCCTGATGACGGTCAGTTTTCCGTTATATTCAAAAATATCGACATAATCACCGGGTAAAATACCCGTCTTATCACATAACACTTTAGGCAAGGTGACTTGCCGCTTGGCACTGACTTTGTGCATCACATCCACCGTTCTGGTTTTACTTTAAAGACATAGTAAAGCCATGCAGTGGAAACGGCAAGCGGCTCACTTCACAGAAGCCAAGGAACTTACCAACAGCAGGCAGCGTGTAATAGGGGATAGTTTCAACATCAATCTCCCGATCATCTATGAACATGCATCCACAGTACCGGGGCAATCTGAAATGAAACTGAAAATATTTTCAGACTCATTATGTGCATAGATGACCACCCCCTTGACATGACAGTTGGGGCAACCTTACGATTGCTGCAAGTGTGGCGTTTCTCCGCAACACGATGGTCATGCTAGAGAATTGGCGTGACCAGCAACTATAAGTTTCTATGTGTGTTGTTGCACCCTCAACAAGCCCTAGCTGCCAAGCCTTACGGTTTGCGGCGAACCCTATAAAGCCCTGGCGTGCCACTAGCACAGGGCGGCATCCTGCGGGATGTTGGTGGTCTACCTTTACTTCACCCTGCCCCTTGCTGGGCTTTTTACTGCTTCTTTTTACTTACCCCGCTGGGAGAATTACTCCCGATGGGTGTGTTTCTCTTGGCGTCATTGCGCCCATTTTCAGGAGAAACACCATGAACACTTCCAATACTTCCGTTAAATATTTCAACCTGCACACTGCTGGCATTGGTTACGTTTCCCGTATCCGTGAAGTGCCAGTCAAACGCGGTGCGCCATTCTTGGCGTGCAACATCAGTGCATTACACGGCGCTGCTGATGCGGTTGAATACACCAAGTTCGATTGCCGGGTTTCCGGCGGTGAGGCTGAAAAGCTGATCCGCCGTTGCATGGATGCGGTTGCCGAAGAAAAGAAAGTCCTTGTGGGCTTTAACCTTGGCGACCTGTACCCAGACCTGTACACCAAAGCTGACGGCTCCCCCGCTGTCAGCCTGAAAGCACGCCTGCTGCGCATCGACTGGATAAAAGTTGATGGGCAAAACGTCTACACTGCCCCCAAGCGGGATGCAGAAGACGTTGCAGATGCCGCTTAATCTCTGCGTTTACTTTTACATTGCCTATCGGGGAAGCATTAGCTTCCCCCGTGCGGCCTTTGCAATTTGCTGCTGTGGCATTTCGGCAGTGTACTGGTGATGGCCTGTCAGGCCGCCACCCGTACACTGCTGCCGGTTGCACGTCGCCGGTTATACAGACGCTTGCCCCTTTGTGCGGAACCTGTCTGCGCGTTGGTTGTGGTTCGCCGCAGCATTGGCCTTCCGCCCCAGTTTTGGAAGGCAACAGGAGTTTTTGGCAGTTGGCTACAAGGGACAACTGGCCTACCGGCCTGTTTGGGGATTTTCCGATTCCGGGT
>NZ_JAQTLS010000037.1 GCF_028714775.1 Thiothrix sp.
ATCAGCGGGCGTTTTGCAATCGGTTAAAAGCTCATCCATCAGGACGGGATCAAGGGTTTCCATGTGACTGCTCCTTGCGGGGGGTCCGCTGTTATATAGCAGTTACACAGTTCAGTTTACAGTCTCAAGGGTGGCGGCAATATCCGTACCCAATACGAATGGGTGGATGAACGCACCCTGCGTACCGTGATCCGCCAGAAACGCAGCGGCGTTGACGGGCAGAAAGTGGTGGCATTGCATCCGGCAAGTCAAGCCGTCAGGCCAACGAACACACCAGCAAGCACACCAAACCGGAACTGGAGCCTGAACTTGCAGCCAGCCTAATGGCTAGGGCAGGGGTCGGTTTACACGTAATGCACATACGCAAGGATTAAGGGGAAAACAGCATGGCTACATTGGAACTGGGATTCATCACCGACGCAAAGCGCCGCCGCGCACGCGCCAGTAAACTAAACGCTGTCACAGGAAGCAACCCAGCCGTTGGGGCTGGGGATGCGCAGCTATCCCACAAGCTGGCATGGGTAGGGCATATCCGCTTGCCCCGCATCAGTGTCCGCCCGGAAATGCTGGCAGGTGCGGGTGTTGGGGTGGCAGTTGGTGCGGGCTTGTACATAAGCTGGGATGCCATTGCCCACGCGATGGAGGCAGTGGATGCCCAGTTGGTTGCCCCGGATTGGTACAAGCCAGCGCTGTCAGCATTGGGGCAGGCCAGCACCATCGGGTTGGCATCCGGCCTTTATAGCCTGCAATGGGTCATCAGGACGGACATGAAACGGCTGTCCGCTACTATCGCTTATGCCTTGCTGGTGGTCGGGGCAAGCGCACCCGTGCTGACGGTCTGCGGGTTCAATGGCGGGATGGTGGGGCAGTATGTTGCCGGGCTGTTACAAGCCCAAGGTGTTGCCCCAGCGGTCATCGCCGCCAGCGGCACATTGCTGGCCTTGTTCGCCTCCCTGCGTTCCGGCAACCCACTGCCCAAGCTGGCGGTGCTGCTTGATTTGGCAGGTGGGGTTGTCACTGGCCTGCTGCCAGAAGGTAGGGAGGAGCCTGCCACCAACGTGCAGCAAGCCTCAGCACCCGTGGCAAACAGCGCCGATGGTGATGCGCTAAAGGCCAAGATGCGGGAGGTATTGGTTGCCCGCAAGCTGGAATACGTGGATGTCCAACAGGTGTGTGTAGGGCCGGTACTGACCACCTTCATGGTGAAAGTGCCGATGGACAAGGACACCAAGGCACTGGACAAGGAAACCAACAAGATTGCCACGGTATTCAAGGCCAGTGGTGAGGTTGCCGTGATTGGGCATGTACGGGGGACAGACTGCGGGGCAATCGAAGTGCCCAACGCCAAACGCGGCACGGTATCCCTGTCCAGCCTGATGCAATCACCGGAGTGGTTGGCATTCGCTGAACCCTTGCCGATGCTGTTGGGCGTTGATACCTTCGGCAACCCCAAAATGCTGTCACTGCCCAATACCATCCACTTGCTGGTGGCAGGCTCAACCGGCATGGGCAAATCCATATTCATGAATGCCCTGTTGCTCAGCATGATGTCACGCAGCACCCCGGACATGCTGCGCCTGCACATGGTAGACCCCAAGCAATTGGAATTTGGCCTGTACGAAGGTTCCCCGTTTGTCGAGGGTGAGATCATCACCGACATGGGCAAAGTCCGCCCCATGCTGGAAGGGCTGATTGATGAAATGGAGCGCCGCTACGGCCTGATGAAGGCGAAGAAAGTGCGCAACATTGCCCAGTACAACGCCAAATCGGATGCACCGCTGCCATACGAAGTGGCCTTGTTTGAGGAATTCGCCGATTTTGTCATGCTTGACCGCCTGTTGGGCAAAATGACCAAAGTCAGGGATGCGGATGGCAACGAAGTGGTGGCGACACAGGCAGAGGAGCTGATCATCCGGCTGGCACAGAAAGCGCGTGCGGCTGGTATCCACCTGCTGCCCACTACCCAACGCCCGGACAAGGATGTTGTGACCCCGCTGATCCGCTCCAATATCCCCAGCCGCATTGCCTTCAAGGTCATGTCGGATGGTGACTCCAGCATCATCTTGGGCAAGAAGGGTGCAGAAAACCTGTTGGACAAGGGGGATGGTTATGGCCTGTTTCCGGGCAGCACGGAATTGCAGCGTTTCCACGGGCCGTTTGTTACCGAGGCGGAAGTCGAAGCGGCGGTGGCGCAGCAGCGCAGGCGGTGGGTAGATAAAGCCCACCCTTAGGCATAAATCAAGGTTTACTAAACCGTCCAGCCTCATATTTATGCAAAATGGCCTGTAGCATCGGGTTCGTGCCATAGTGCAATTCCCACTGCTGCAACCATTGCTGGGCACTGAAATTTTCTGGCCAACTGTGCGCAATAGCACAGTTCCGCATGGCTTGTTGCACTGCCTGCGGATTGGTATTCTCCCGTAATGCTTGCAGTACTCGCTGTTTTAGCAGCGGTCGCTGCAAACGCTGTTTGCCAATTTTACCTACCAAGAACACACCTGCTAACAGCAATAAACTGCCCGTTAAGCCCAACATACCCCGCCACAGCCAAGCCATCACCCACGGGCGTGGTGGCCTGTGTTGTACCTGTTCCAGACGGTTGGTGTCGGGATTGAACCAGTGCCAGTGCAACACGGGCAAGTCCAGCTTGCCGTTGCTTTGTGGTTTAAAGGGGATGCGGTACTCCAAGTGGAATTGCCCATCCGCCAACCCTGACTGCCCAATGATGGCGGGGAAAGTTTCCACATTGCCATTACTTTGGATTTGTTTAAGGATGGGCGGAAATTGTGCCGTTGCCACTGTATTGCTGTGCAAGCTGACACGCCAATAGGCGAAGTGTCCGGGTTGTAACCAACCGTTGGGTTCGATGCGTGATTCGATGCTGACTTTGCCTACAGGGAGGGTGGGCGGCAGATACGGGGGTAGGGCTTCCACTTCCAGTGTTTGTGTGGGTGGTTGCCATTGTGCGGCATCGCGTCCGTTGAGGTTGTAACGGATGGCGGGGAGCTGGATTTGCTGCGTACCGGGTGTGTATGCGGAAAGTTGCCAAGCAAGGCGTAACACGCGCTTACCGTTTGTCGTGCTGGCTTCGTTGGTCACGGGCAGGGCTTGTACATCGACACCTTCGATACGCGGCAAACTGGCTTCGAGGGTGGCGAAACGGTCGGTGGTTTCTACGGCTACTGTCAGCGTGGTGCGTTCACGCTGACAGACATGGGCGTCTTCGAGCTTGATTGTCCACGCTAAATCAGCGGCTACCACGGCAGGACTCCCGGTAATTCATTGGGTTTGGTTTGTGGCGCGGGGTAGCCTTCTTCCACTTCAAACAACCGTTTCCACAAAGCGGCGGGGCCGTCATCGGATTGTTGCAAGGCAATGCGGGCATCATCAAGCGATTGTTGGCTTTTGCGCCATGTTTGCGGGTCGGTTGTACCGCTTTCTGCGAGTCTTGCCATGCCTTTGTTGACCAGTTGCTCGATGTTTGGGGGTAAGGCGGGCGGTGGGGCGTTTGCGGGTGCGTCTTTGCCTTCGCCTAAGGTGAGTGTGCTGGCTTGATCCCAATCGAGGGTATTGGTGTTGCGTTCGCGGCGTGCGCCGTTGCTGGCGTTATCGGCGGTGGCGCGTTGTCCGGCTTCGCGGCGGCGTTCGAGTTCGGCTTGGACTTCGGCGGCGAGGGCTAGGTTTTGCTGGGTGGCGGGGTGTTCTGGGCGATAGGTTAGGGCATCGCGGAAGACTTGCGCGGCGGCGGCGTAATCGCCTTGTTGGAAGTAGCTGTTGCCGAGGTTGTGTAGGGCGCGGGCGCGTTCGGTGTCGTTGCTGGCAGCGAACACGGCGGCGGTGAAGTGTTGGGTGGCGGTGTCGTAGTGTTCGGTGCAGTAGGCTTCGATGCCAGCGGTTAAGTCGGCTTCATCAGCGTGTGAATACATCGGCAGCAGTAACACCATGAGCAGTAACTTAGTTTTCATCATGCCGCATCCACACTGCCAACCATACACACACTATCCCCAGCAACAACGTCCACACATATAACTCTCGCCATTGCTGCGCATCTTGGGTGGTGGCAGGAAAGGCTTGTGCAATTCCGTTGGTGTACAACGTTTGCCAATCGCTGGCATCGTCTTTCACCGCGCTGTACGCCCCGCCCGTTTGCGCGGACAGGCTTTGTAGCAAAGCACTATCTAGCCGCGAACGCACCGCTTGCCCGTCATATTCCAGCCATTTGCCGCCGGTAAGTGGGATGGCTTCGCCGTCCTCTGTGCCAACGCCAAGGCTGTAGAGTGGAATGCCCGCTGCTTTTAGGGCTTGCACACGGATTTGCAACGCGGCGTGCTGATCGGTGGGAATATCGCCATCGGTTATCCATAGGACGGCGGCAGGTAACGCCTGTTCGTGCACGGCGAGTTCTTGCTGGGCGAATTCGAGCGCGGCGGCGTGGTCAGTGCCGTGCGTCGGTAGCACCAGCGTTTCCAGATGTTGCAGGTAAAAGCGCACTGCGTTGGCATCGTTAGTTAGCGGTGCGAACAGGTGCGGACGTGCGCCATACACCACGATCCCGACGCGGCTTCCTTGGGCAAGACCGAGGAGTTCGTGCAATTCCAGCGCGGCGCGTTGCAGGCGGTTGGGGGCAATGTCGGTGGCTTGCATCGAGCGCGAAATATCTAGCACCACCAGCACGTCGAATTGCGCGGGGCGCAGGTCATCGGGTTGCGTTTGCTGGATGCGCGGCCCCGCGAGGCTGATAGCGAATAGTAGCCACGCAATCGCCCACAGCGTTTGCGGTGAGAGCCACTTGCGCCAACCGTGCTGGCTGGTGGTCACTTGTACCCACGGCAATAAATGCGGATCGGCGTAGGTTTGCACTTGGCGGCGTTGTTGGAAATAACCCCATGCAGCAAGCAGTAGTGGGAACAGCGCTAGTAACAGCCACAAGGGTTCGCGCCAGTGTAAGGTTTGCCAGATCATCATGCGTTTGCCCGCCGTTGCCAGTGTTGCCACAGCATGAGCGGCAATAAGCCAGCGAGTAGCAGCCAGTGGTAGAGCGGTTGCTGTTCGTAGCGTGGGATTTGTTCCGCTGCGTTTTGGTGTTGGCGGGTAATGTCTGCAAGAGCTTGTTCGATGGCTTGTGCATCACCCGCTTGGTAGGTTTTTGCGCCCGTGCGTTCTGACAGGGTTTGTAACAGGGCAAGGTTGACGGGTTGGTAGGCTAATCCGCTTGTGTCGCCTTCCATCGTGGCGGCGGTGGAGCCGATGGCGATGGTGTAGAGCGGAATTTTGCTTTCGGCGGCGAGGGCTGCGGCAGCTTCGGGGTCTACGCGCCCGATGGATTCGTCGGCATCGGTGAAGAGTACGAAAATGGGTTTGCGTTGGGGTTGTTTGCCTGCTTCTTTGAGCGCGAGGGTGATGGCATTGCCGACGGCACTGACGCGCCCTGCCAGCGTTGGGGTTAGGCGTTGCAGTTGGCGTTGCACCAGTGTGGGGTCACGGGTCAGCGGTACGAGCAGGTAGGGGTTTTCGGCGAAGACGATCATGCCGAGGCGTTCACCTTGCAAGCGGTTGGCGAAATCGTGCAGCAGGGTTTTGAGGACTTCCATGCGGCTGCGTTTTTGTCCGTCGAGGGCGTAGTCGGTGAGGGTCATGCTGATGGATACGTCAACCAGTAGCAGGATGTCGCGTTCGGGCGGCAGGTCGGGGAGTTTTGCACCGCGTTGCACGGGTTGGGCAATGGCGACGGTTAGGCAGAGCCAGAGCCATGCGAAGACGGCGCGTTGGAGGTGGCGTTGCCATTGGGGGATTTTGGTTATTGGAAGTAGGTGTGCCAAGGGATGCAGAAAGATTCCCCCCTTCCCCGACCCTTCCCCCGCAAGGGGGGCAGGGAGAAAGAAAAGAGGGATTACCGCCACTAACGGAAAGATTGCGAGATACGGAGTAAGCCAGTCGATGTTCATCGGGCTTGCTCCAGCAGGGTACGGGCTTCGCGTTTGAGGGGGGCGAAGGTTTCGGAGGTGCAGGGTATTGGGGCGAAGCGGGCGTGGTCGAGAGCAACAGGGGAAGTAAGCCCTGCTTCACGCAAAATACTTGCCAGTTTCGCCGGATTGGGTGGCGAATCGGGCAAGCGTTCAAGTTGACGCAAAGCACGCGCTACGGGGTGTTGCCGCTTGCGCCAATACCAAAATAAGCCTGCCAGCAACAGGACAAGCGCGAACGCCGCCAACCACCAAACCATGACGGGCAATGGTTCGGGCGGTAACTCAAGGTCGTGCAGGCTGGGCGGCATCAAACCGCTGGCTCTTGCTGGGTGGTGCAATGAATCCCGCCGCCGCCAGCCGCTACGCCGTCGATAGCGATTTGCACGATGTCACGGTCTGGGAACAGCTTTTGCAAGGTGTCATGCGCTGCTTTGTCGGCTTTGGCATCGCCGAATTCGGGGGCAATCACCGCGCCGTTGCACACGTAGAAGTTGATGTATCCGGCGGCAAAATCGTTATTGGCGTATTGCTCACGTACTTTGGAAGGAGCTGTCATTACCGCGACTTCCAGCTTGTTGCCCTGCGCATCCGTTGCGGTTTTGAGGATGTCCAGATGGCGTTTGGTTACAGCATGATCAAACGATTGCGGGTCGGGGTCGTAGCCTGCCACCACCACACCGGGGCGGGCGAAGCGGGCGTAAAAGTCGGTATGTCCGTCGGTGATGTCTTTGCCCTTGATGCCCGGTAGCCAGATGATTTTCTGCAAACCCAGCAGGCGTTTGAGTTCGGCTTCGCACGCGGCTTTGCTGACACCGGGGTTGCGGTTGGCGTTTAGCATACAGCTTTCGGTAATGATGGCTGTGCCGTGACCGTCGACTTCGATGCCGCCGCCTTCCAGCACCAAATCGGTTTCCAGCAATGGCACGCCTGCGGTTTTGGCAACCAATGGGGCGACGTTGGCATCTTCATCGAAAGCCTGCTTTTCACCCCAGCCGTTGAAGTTGAAATTCACAGCGGCTTTTTCCCCCTTGGCATTGGTGACGAAGACTGCGCCGGTATCGCGCATCCACAAATCATCCAGCGGTGCGACCACCAGTTTGACGGCGGACGATCCCAACAGTTTCTGAGCAAGGGCGTAATCAGCCTCGCGTACCAGCATGGAAACGGGTTCGTAACGCGCAATCGTGGTGGCAATGGTAATGAGATTACGGCGTACTTCTGGCAGCAATTTCTTGCCCCAAATGGTTTCGGATGCACCGAATGCCATCCAAGTACGCGCATGTGGTTCGCTTTCGTCGGGCATCCGCCAGCCTTTGCCGGACGCTGCCCAGCCCATGCTTGGCGAGCCGAAAATGCTACCTGTGGATAGCAGCAGGCTAGTGCTGAGAAAATGGCGACGATTCATGCGGCAAATCTCCACGTTATGGATTAGTAAGCGGTTGGCTGTTGTTGGGTCACGCAATGCACCATGCCACCATTGGCGTACAGGTTGCGCACGTCGATCCCTACCACCGTGCGGGTTGGGTAGAGCGACTGCAAGATGTTCCGCGCTACGGTGTCATTCGCATCCTGATAGGCTGGCATCAGCACTACGTTGTTGCCGACATAATAATTGACGTAAGAGCCTTTGTAACCGAGGTTTTTGCCGTAAGCCGTTACCACGTTTTTGGCGGTCAGCGGCAATTTCACGATAGTGTAGGGTGTGCCGGTGGCGTTTTTCGCGGTGTACAGGGTGTTGATGTCCTTGCTGGAAATGCTCCAGTAGTTGAGGTCGGTGGCGCTCATGGTGACGAGGGTACGTTCGTCGCCGAAGCGGGCGAAACCGTCGATGTGGGTGTCGGTGATGTCTTCCTTGCCGCCGGGTGCGCCATCCAGCCAGATGAATTTGCTGATGCCGAGGTTGTTGGACAGGGCTTGTTCCACTTGTGCTTGGGTCAGGTTGGGGTTGCGCTTGTTTTGCAGCACTGAGCTTTTGGTGGCGAGTAATGCGCCTTTGCCATCGACTTCGATCGCGCCGCCTTCCAGCACCACGTTGTTGAGGTTGATGGTGGGCATGGCGAGGTTTTTGCCGACGGCGGTAGGGATGAGGTTATCTTTGCTGTAAGGCGTATCCAGCCCCCAGCCGTTGAAACCCCAGTCGGTGATTTGCAATTGTCCGCTCTGGTTGCGCACGAAGATTGGGCCATTGTCACGCACCCACACGTCATCGGTCGGGCTGATCAGGAAACTGACGCTGGCGAGGGGTACGCCTGCGTTCAGCAGCAGGTTCTGGATGCGGGTTTTCTCGGTGGCGTTGTAAGCAATGATGTGGACGTTTTCGCTTTGCACCAGCGCCTTAGTCATGGCTACCCATGTCGCATCGAGGCGGTTGCGGTAGGTTGCGCCGTAGGTGTATTGGTGCGGCCATTGCAACCAAGTGCCTTCGTGGGTGGCGTTTTCTTCCGGCATGTAGCTTTGGCTGGCGGCGTAGGTGGCAGTGCTGGTCATCGTTGCAAAAGCTCCCAGTGAACAGATCAGGGTGGCAAGCAGGGTTTGGCAGATTGTGGTTTTCATGGTGTTGTCTCCATCGGTTGGTTGTCGATGGGGACAGGTTACGGGGGAAAGCTGATATTTTGCTGACAGTGGGTCAGTGTATAAACTTCATGCAGATTGAGCCATTTCCAAGCCGCGCCTCACCACTCGCGAAAATATGCGGCACACCGTGTATCAATTGTCACCAACCTCAACTCTTTTCGCAACATCCTTCAAATTAGAGTAACTCTCGACCAAATGCGGCACATCATCCAAACTCATTGCGAACATCCACAAGTAAGTCGTAACTGAGTAAATATGCCCTGCGCTACCGTAACCGTTCATCGCCATCCACACAAAAGTGAAACCAAACAAAATGCTCGACGCAACACCATTACAGAAATAGCCAAAAGCTTCGCGATTAGAAATTAAAACTCGTAAATGCGCCACCCATTCATAATGTTGGTGCAACTTTTCCTCTGAAGATTGGCTAATGACATCCACGTCACGCTCCAAGCGATTGTTTAGTTTCAAATACAATCGACCACTGATGCGTGTAAAAGAAGGTAATAGCAAAGTGAAAAACAACAAAATAACCACACTGAGCAAACCCGACCAAAACTCTAAAATCAACAGCATTAAACTTGCACCAATAATCGAAAATATCGAGGTTACTGCCGTTGGCAAATGCGTTTCAAAAAAATCAACAAACTCACGGGATAACGCTACACGTGCTGAAATTTTAGATGGACTTTGCCCTTGAGCACGCTGCTTAATGATAATCGGAACAACGATTTCACTATAAATTCGTGTAAACACGCGAGTGTCAACACTGCGTCGAGCCGACCCAACCAGCCACATGGCGAGTACAAAAAATGCATACGTCAGTGCCTGCCACACATTTCCTAGCATGACCGCATTGACTGCAAAACCACCCAGCATTGGATAAGTCAGCATCAATAAATTTTCCAATCCCACTAAAGAAAATGCCATGAGCAGTTTCTTTTGATGTGCATTACCAATCGTTTTTAATGCTTGCCACATATGATGTCTTTCTGATTTTGGGTGATGATTGCGTCCATAGAATACTTATATACGCTTGGGCTTAAAGCCTCACTAGGCGACGCCACAACATCTCAAGTGGACCTCCGTCGAATTTGCGAAGCCACAAGTTGGCAAGAACCACTTGTAGCGCTAACACCAAAACAGCCGTCGCCAATCCCCCCGCCGCTCCAAATTTAAGCTGGGTTAATGGTCCCCAAGATGCCCAAAGAATCCAGATACCAATGACACTTTGCATGACATAAAGGGTAAAGGCCGTCCGTCCCGCTGCCTTAAATGGGGACAGTAGTCTTGCGCCGATCTGGCTTTTCCACAACATATTGATCAAACCAACATGACCAATCGTCATACATAACCGACCCAACTCGGATGGGTTTGGCCCCATTGCTGGCGGTGAAAGGTTTTCCAATGCTGAAATACGTAGTGCAAGACCAATGCTATAGCCAAGGATCATGAGCACCAAGTAAAAGTGGCCAGACCGCAATCCTTGAATGATGCCCCATTTGAACAGTGCCACCCCGATGAGCATTGTGCCGAACGCCTCGGCGACCGTCGACCACAAACCAAGACCTTTGACTGATTCATACCACATCTGAACAGCATCCATTTCAGCGGGAGGCTTCGTTGTGTTGTTAAGCAACTCTGCACCGTGTATACCCCCACCCATCAACTGTACAGTGAAAGTAATACTCAGCCCAAGTGCAAATGCAGTCAGTGCCGATAACTTACGGAAGGTGAATAGAAACAGCGCTGCCAAGCCATAGACATGCAGGATGTCATATCCCCAGCGAACGACAAAAATGTGCAGTAGCCCAAAGAGTACAAGCCACATGTTGCGGCGCAAATAGGTATCGGCAATACTGACCGATCCATCAGGCAACATTGCTTTCGCCGTCAACAATATCATGCCAGCTCCGAATAGCATTTGAAGCATACCGCGCTGTGTACCCTCAAAAAAGAGATCTATAAAGGTCTGAGCAGCCGCATCTACAGCGGACAAATGCGTAACTCCAATGCCCCCACCCATGGAATCCATCGATGGCAGGTTGATGAAAAAAATTCCTAATATCGCGAAGCCACGGAGTACATCCAGCACATCCAGTCGTGGCCGTGGAGCTTTAGGCGCAGGCACAAAGCCCTCCTCTCTAGTCAGATTTACTGTTGCCATTCTTAGAACCTACCCTTGATTTTTTCAATAGCAAGGATAAGAATGTTTTCTTCCGATAGGTGGTTTTGGCTGGCGGCGTAAGTGGCAGTGCTGGTTATTGTTCCCAAAACGCTCAGTGAACAGATTAGGGTGGCAAGCAGGGTTGTGGTTTTCATGGTGTTGTCTCCATCGGTTGGTTGTTGATGGGGACAGGTTACGGGAGAAAGCTGATGTTTTGCTGACAGTCACTCTAGAAATTGCACCGTCACCCGCGCCCCACCCTCCGCCCGATTTTCCAGCCGCAACGACCCGCCATGCAGCCGCGCCACCATATTCACAATCGCCAGCCCCAAGCCCGTGCCACCTTGCGTCGGCGACAGAGCGAAATCCGTTTCCCGCCGCGCCAGCAATTCGGCAGAAAAGCCCTTGCCCTGATCTTCAACCGTGACTTGCGCCCCCGCCACCGTAACGTGGATGTGCGGCTGAGCGGCTGCACCGTGCTTGCGGGCATTTTCCAGCAAATTGCGCACGGCAACCGTCGCCAGTCGGGGATCGAGATTGACCACCGTAGCAGCCGCATCCAGCGTTACCGAATCGTCGTCGGGCAGCAGGGTTTCGACCAGCAAATCCAGCCGCACGGGTTGGCGTTCCAGACTTGCTCCTGCATCCAGCCGCGCAAACAGCAGCAGGTCTTCCAGCGTGTGGGTGGCGCTGCGCAACAGACCATCCATGCGCGTCAGGGCGAGTTGCGGGGCTTCGTCGCCGCGTTGGGCGGATTCGCAAATGCTGCGCAAGGCGGCCACCGGAGTACGCAATTCGTGGGCAGTGGCGGCGAGGAAACGTTCGCGCTGACGCAACGCAGCCAGCACCGGGCGCAAACTCCACGCCGTCAGCCCGACTCCGACCAGCAGACCGAGAATGCCCAGCAAGGCGCTTGCCCCGACAATCCGCTGCACGAATGCCTGATACGCCGCTTGCCCCGGTGTCGGGTCGGCAACGGTAATGATCATGGCTTTGGGGGTGCTGGTGTCGCCCTGATCCATAAAAGTGGGGGTGGCGTGCAGGCGGTACGGCTTGCCGTCGGTATCCTGCCCATCAAGGTAAACATCCTGCCCTTGCCCCATCACAGTGGTTTGCAGTTGGGTGAAATCGGTGAGGTTGAAACGCGGGTGCGCCGGGGTGAAATGGCGGGTGGGCGGGTTGCCCGGTTCGACTACCCAGATGTCATACGGCGCATCCAGCAGATCGTGTTCCAACCGCAGCACTTCATCGTGGAACTTGCCTTGCTGATCAAACCACGTCATGCCATACACCGTGGTGGCGTAGAGGGCAAGTTCGGTATCGAGGTCGGTTTCGCGCAGTTCCGCCCGCAGGTCGATGGCGACTTTGGCGAGGATGGCAATGCCCAGCAGCCATGCCACACCCCACGCCAACAGCAGCGGGATGCCCAGCCGTAACAACCGCGCCCGCTGGTTGGGGTCAACTTTCATGGGCATCGTCCAGCTTGTAGCCGTGACCGCGCACGGTCTTGATCAGGGCAGGTTCGCCCAGCTTGCGCCGCAGCGAGGCAATGATGGTTTCTTCGACGTTGGAGGCAGGGCTTTCCAGTGTATCCCAGCAATATTCGAGGATGTCGTTACGTGACACAGCGCGGCGATTGCGTACTGCCAGCAGTTCCAGCACGGCGTATTCTTTGGGGCGCAAGGGAATCAGCACTCCGGCGCGGCGCACTTCATGCCGCCCGCTATCCACTTCCAGATCCGCTATCCTCAAGATGGTGTCGCGTAACGGTTCGCCACGTCGCGCCAGTACGTTGATGCGGGCCATCAACTCATCCATTGCGAATGGTTTGACCAAATAATCGTCAGCGCCGACTTGCAAGCCTTCCACCCGGTCTTCGATGCGGTCGAGTGCGGTCAGCAGCAGGATCGGGGTGCGGTTGGCGGCGTTGCGCAATGCTTGCAACAGGGTGAGGGAATCGCCATCGGGCAACATGCGGTCAAACACGCCCACGTCGTAGTGTGCACCGTTCAGGTAGGTGCGGATTTCGCGGATGCTGGACACTTCGTCCACACTATTGCCGAGGGCGCGAAGCCGTCGGGTGATGGCTTCGCGGAGTTCGGTATGGTCTTCGGCAAGCAGGATACGCATGGGAAGTCCTATGGGGTTGCGCAGGTTTTCAACGCAGCATCCACAAACGCGGCAAACTCAGGATCGTGCTGGAGCTTCACCGCTTTTTGGTATTCTTCACCCTGCAAATAAACCTCATGGTAACAAACCTCTGCTGCCAACCCTTTGTGCCACTGCGGGTCATCGGGGTAAGCCGTGTAAATCTGTTCCGCGCTGTAGAGAAAATAGGTCACAAACCATTCATAGCCGGACTTCGCACTCTTGTTATCGCTGGGTTGGGCATTGGCGAAATCGGGCTTGTCGATGGCAAGTTTGAGGTATTCCTTGAAGGCTTCGCGGGCGGATGCTTCGCGCTGGATGTTTTCCGCCGCTTTGATTTGCCAGACAGCAATCACCAGTGCCAGCACTGCAACAAGCGCGGTGGCAATCGTGCTGATGTGGGAAAAATATTGGAGGTCAAAACGGCGCATCAGGCAATTCCAGTCAGTTGATAAAAGCAAGCGGGCGTAGCGCAGTATAACGCATCCCGCCGATGGTTTACGTTCCCATCCCATGCGGCAATGGCACTGCCAATTCTGGCGCATCCACTTCCGTCAGCAGTTGGGTGTAATGGCAACCCCAGCCGCGCAAGCGTTGCGCTTGCCCGTCATGCAGTTCGGCAGCTTGCTGACGAAACTGTTCGCGTAACACGGGATCAGCGAGATTGACGCGGTGGGTCATGCCATCCAGCCCTTGCAAGTTTAAACGTCCGGCAGCGGGTAATTCGCATTCGGCAGTGTCCAGCACTTGCACTGTGAACAGCGGGTGATGATGGAGGAGTTGCAGGATATGCGCCTCGCAAGCTGCGTCCAGATCGGCAAAATCACTCAGCAAATAGACATGTGTGCCGCGCACCAATTGCGCATTGATGAGCGGTAGCAGGGTTGCCAAAGCGGGTTCATTCGTCTGCGGTAACGGTGGGCAAGTTGCTGCGCATTGACGCACGAATTCCCATACGGCGTGGGTATCGGTTGAGGCGGGAAACCAGTGGGGCTGCGCTTCCAAGATTACGCCGGACACTGCCCAACCTTGTTGTGTGGCAGCAAAAGCGGCGAGGGCAGCAACGCGGGCGGCTTGTGCGGCTTTGAGGCGTACTTTCGTGCCGAAGCGCATGGCATTGCGTCGATCTAGCAGGATGAAGACGGCGGGGCGGCGTTCTTCACGGAACTGTTTGACGTGCGCTTTGCCAGTGCGGGCGGTAACGCTCCAGTGCATGAAACGCGGTTCGTCGCCGGGTTGGTAAGGTCGGCTTTCGGCGTAATCCAGCCCTGCCCCGCGATAGCGCGAGGCTACGTCACCGGCTTGGCGTTGTTCCAGCAGGTTTTGCAGGGAACTGTCAGCGGTTACACTGCGGGCACGTTGGTATAACGCTTGTAATTCGGTTTCGGTAAGGAGTGGGGGAAATGTCAGTTTCACGGAATCGCCACGCCCGCCAATACCTTGCGCACCACCGCATTCGCATCCACACCCGCTGCCCGTGCCGCATACCCCAACACCAGCCGATGCCGCAATACATCAGGCGCAATGTCGATAATATCATCCGGCACGACATACTCGCGTCCACGCAAATACGCCAGCGCACTGCTGGCTCGCAGCAACGCAATCGACGCACGCGGCGATGCCCCCACCTGCAAATAATTTGCCCACGCCGCATCAAACTGCCCCAAATCGCGGGTAGCCCCGACCAGCGCAACAATGTACCGCTCCAGTTCCGGCACAACGTGTACCTCGGCGACTTCGCGGCGGGCTTGCAAGACTTGCTGCGGGTGCAAAGGTGAATGCAGCACGGGTTTATCCGCGCCGTAATGCCTCGCCCGATCGCGTTGCAATATCAGCAATTCGTCGTCAGCCGTGGGGTATTGCAGCACCACATGCAACAAAAAGCGGTCGAGTTGCGCTTCGGGCAAGGGGTAGGTGCCGCTTTGTTCCAACGGGTTTTGCGTTGCCATCACGATGAAGAGTTCGGGCAAGGGGCGGGTCACGCCGCCGACGGTGATCTGGTGTTCCTGCATGGCTTCGAGCAGCGCGGATTGCACTTTGGGCGGAGCGCGGTTGATCTCATCCGCCAACACGATTTCGTGGAATAACGGCCCCGGAATAAAGCGGAATGTGCCGTGTTGCGGCTCGAAAATATCCGTGCCGGTCAAATCCCCCGGCATCAAATCCGGCGTGAACTGGATGCGTTGGAAGCTGGCGTGGACTCCGCTGGCGAGCGTGGTGACAGCGGTGGTTTTCGCCAGACCGGGCAGACTTTCCAGCAGGATATGTCCGCCGGTTAGCAGCGCGATCATCAGGCGGTCGAGTAAGGCGGATTGCCCGACAATCACCTGTTCGAGGTGGGAGCGCAGTTGCAGGAATTCGGTTTGGGTTTGCACAGTTACTCCTTGTTGAATGCCAGCGCAACCCACGCGCCGGAGAGCAGCATCGCTACCCCGACCAGCCAGAAGGTTACGTCCAAGCCTTGCGCCCATTGTGCCAGCAAGCCCATGCACAACGCACCTACCGCGTACCCGAAGTCGCGCCAGAAACGGTATACGCCCAACAAGGTGCTGCGTTGTGCGGGTGGGCTGACATCGGCGACTGCTGCGCCCAGCGTGGGGTAAAGCATTGCCATGCCGAAACCGATTAACCCCGCTTCCAGCGTCCACAGCCATACAGTGTGCGTGAGTACCAGCAGCAATACGCCGATGCCGCACAACCACATGCCGCCGACAATCAAGGGTTTGCGCCCGAAACGGTCGGATGCGGGGCCGGTGATCAGTTGGCTTGCGCCCCATGCCAGCGCATAGATGCCGATGATGGAACTGGCTTGTACGAGGGTGAGGTTTTGCGCGACGAACCAGACGGGGAGAATGATCCATACCAGTGCGTCGGTGAATTTTTCCACCAATCCGGCTTGGTTGAGGGCTAACAGGTTGCGGTTTTGCCAACTGGCGTAAAGGAAGGCTTGCCCCAACGACGGTGGCGGTGTGGAGGCGGCAGAAATGGCGGGTGCGTGTGCCAAAGCCCACGGGCGGGTTTCCTTGACCATTAGGATTGCCAATACCAGACCTAAAAAGATAACCACCGACCCGAATAGGAATAAACCCTGCCGTGCGCCGTACACATCCACCAACCATGCAGTGACGACACCAGCCAAGGCAACAGCCGCATAGCCAGAAAATTCATTTAGGCCATTGACCAACCCTTTTTGGTTCAGGTTGGTCATATCCAGTTTGCTGTTGAGGGTCATTGACCAGCACAAGCCTTGGTTGATGCCAAGCAACGCAGTTGCCGCCACTACCC
>NZ_JAQTLS010000038.1 GCF_028714775.1 Thiothrix sp.
ATGGTGTTTTTTTGCAGGGGCAAATTCAATTTTCTATGGTGAACGATTGCTGACAACTGATAATCCATCTGAGGAAGGGGATCAGCAACTGTTTGCAAGGTTGGGACTCCAAGTAGAGGCTATGCCTGAACGCGCAGTACATCACAAGGAATGCCGCAAATAGCATTGCTGCCGTAGGCAATACGGTGCATTCAAGCAAAGCCTGCCAATGATGGCGGCATCGTGGTGCAAAGGCAGTACTTGTGACCAGCAACCCGTAGTAGGCGGGGTGGGTGCGCTTCTTTGTCAAACCGATAGGATACCAGTCCAGCAACGGCAGTTCCTGATGTGGGGTCAGGCCATCCCCTCCCGCAATGCCCGTTCCCGCACGCGGTTCACCAAACGCCCCAGTACGTAGGGGAAACTTGCCAGCAGGGTTTCAAATTCCACCCCGTCGAGCATGTTTTTCACCCGTAAGCCAAGGTCGGTATCACCCTCGATCAGCAAGCGGCGGTTGAAAAACAGCGTGTCTGGGTCTTCCAGCCGCAGCGCAAGGCGGGTGAAATCCATCAGCGTAGCGGTGAAAGTGACATCCGCCTGCCCCGCCTTTTCTGCCTTGAGGCCGGACGTTGCCACCGAGAACCACAGCTTGATGCCAGTATCGCGTACATGCACGCAGAAACGGCGCTTTTGCAGGGCTTCCCAATCCAAGTCTTGCAGGCTCTTCCACACCGTGAGGTTGAACGCCGTGGCAAACGCCAGTGAAGCGGGGTAAGCGGGCAGGCGTGCAAACAGCGATGCCAGCGAAGCAGGGAATACCAATGTCATTGGAATCTGTCTCCTTTAAACGGACGTGAGGTCTAGCCCCGCCTTTCCCAACCAATACCCATCGCAAGCGGGTGCGGGCAATAACGGTTGCAAATGTGCTGCCACTTGCGCCGCAGACAATATGCCATCCAGCACGTCCCGGAAGGTTGCTACCACCTCAGCCATATGCTGTGCTTGTGGCGACAGGCGGAGTGCTGCCACGGGTGTCCCCGCCAGTTCGCCCAAGTGTTGCGCCAGCGTATGCACCTTGCCGGACTGGGTTTGTGTGCCGTTGATAGTGAGGAAGCCTTCACCTTCACGGGTATTCATCAGCAAACCCTCTGGGTGGTCGATACAGCGGAACTGGCAGGAATCCTTCTGCAAATTGTAATGCCGTGCGGTGAAACAGCGTGACGAAAACGCCAGCGGCAAGCGCCCGTAGGCGAACACTTCGGTCTCCATCCCCGCTGGGATCGGCATGGCAGCCAGCATGGTACGCGGCATTTCCACGGGTGGAACCCAGCGCACCGCGCCCCAGCTTGCCAGCAAAGCCAGTGTGTCGGGGTTGTACACATTCAACGCCGGGCCTGCCACAAACGCCATACCCGCTTCAAACAGCAGCCGGACTGCCCCAAACTCGTTGGCTTCCACCCGGAACGGCCCATTATCCACGACCTTGCGCAGTGCCTTGAGGTCGGATTCAGACTCAATCAGCGTCTGGGTGGAAAGCACCACTTTCTTGCCTGCTGCGCTGAGCATTTCTGCCAGATACAGCCAGTCGTCAAGGCGCAATTCGTGGCGGCGCGAACACACGGTTTCGCCCAAGTAAACGGTATCCACCGCCCAGCTTGCCGCCTGTTCATAGAAGGACAGCACCGTGTCGCGGGGCCAGTAATACAGCAATGGCCCAAGAGCCAGTTTGATGGGTGATGTCATCAGTGCCTCATTTCCACGGGCGGTAATAAGCGCCGAGGGTGTGCATACTGCCCTCGGATACTTTGTCGAGTTGGGTCAACCACGCGGGTTGCGGTTTGAAGGTGGCGGGGTTGCGTTTCACCGCATCAATCGCGGCACGCCAGACTTGCGTCACTTGTGCGACGTAGGCAGGGCTGCGCTGGCGGCCTTCGATCTTGATCGCGGCAATGCCGATGCGGTGCATTTCCGGCAGCATTTCCAGCGTATTGAGGCTGGTCGGCTCTTCCAGTGCGTAATAGGTTTCGCCTTGCACTTCAAAGCGGCCTTTGCACAGGGTTGGGTAGCCGGCCTTTTCGTGGTCGGCGTAACGGTCGATCAGCACCCCATTGAGGCGCGTTTCCATGCCTGTGGGGGTTTGTTGCCAACGTACCGCATGACCGGGGGAACATGCGCCGAAGGTATTGGGCGAATCGCCGCAGGCATACGAAGACAGCAAACAGCGGCCTTCCACCATCACACATAAGCCACCGAAACCGAACAGCTCGATTTCCACCGGGGTGTGTTGCACCACATTTTCCACCTGCGGCAACGACAGCACACGCGGCACGACTGCCCGCTGGATGCCGAAATGTTCGTGGTAGAAGTTGATGGCTTCGTAATTGGTTGCCGAGCCTTGCACAGAAAGATGTAAGCGCAGATGCGGGTGGGTTTTCATCGCGTAAGCCATCAGGCCGGGGTCGGCGAGGATGATCGCGTCCAACCCAGCGGTGGCGGCGGTATCCACCGCTTGTTGCCAGCGTTTGAGGGTGGCGGGCTGTGGGTAAGTGTTGAGCGCCATCAGTACCTTGCGGTTTTTGGCATGGGCATAGCGGACACCTTCCGCGAGTGCTTTGGCGTCGAAATTCAAGCCGCTGAAGTTGCGGGCGTTGGTATTGTCTTTCAGACCGAGGTAAACACCGTCTGCGCCGTGGTCTACCGCCGCTTTGAGCGCGGGCAAACTACCAGCGGGGCAAATGAGTTCGAGCAAAGGCTTTGACATCAAACATTTACCCCCCCGTCATCGACATAAACCGCAGCACCTGCGTTTGCGTCTGGTTGAAGTTATGCTCCATTGGCTTCAACCACAGTGCCTTGCTGATCACCCTCTGCAACGCCACATCGCTAATCCCCGCACGCAATAACGGACGTAATCCCACACTGTGTTCCTGCCCCAAACACAAATACAGCGTGCCATCCACGCCCAGCCGCACGCGGTTACAGGTTGCACAAAAATGCCGCGAAATTGGCGTAATAAACCCAATATTCAGCCCCGTGTCGCCAATGGTGTAATACTGCGCCGGGCCACCGCCCTCCATGATCGACGGCAACAAATTGTAGTGTCCCGCCAACCGTGCCTTAACCGTTTGCAGGCTCAGGTAATACGAATCGCGGGCATTGCGCCCCGTTTCACCCATCGGCATGGTTTCGATAAAGCGCAGGGTGAAGCGGTGTTCCAGACAAAATTCTACCATATCCAGCACTTCGTCATCGTTAATGCCTTGCATCACCACCATATTGATTTTGATTGGGGCAAATCCGGCGGCTTTCGCTGTCATCAATCCTGCCATGACTTTTTCCAGCTTGCCTTTGGTAATGAGTTGGAAACGCTTGGGTTGCAGGCTATCGAGGCTGACGTTGAGGCGGGAAACGCCCGCTTGCTTAAGCGCAACAGCCTCATGTGCGAGGCGGTTGGCATTGGTACTTAAGGATAAATCGGTGATGCCGGGTAATGCCGCCAGCCGTGTCGCCAGTTCAGGCAAGCCCTTGCGCACCAAGGGTTCACCACCTGTCAAGCGCAAACGGCTCACGCCTAAGGCCGCAAATGCTGCCGTAACCCGTTCGATTTCATCGAAACTCAACCAGTGGTCAGGCACGGTATAATCGTTGAAGTGTTCCGGCATACAGTAAAAGCAGCGTAGGTCACAGCGGTCGGTGACGGATACCCTCAGATAACTAATACTACGCCCATAAGGGTCAACCAATTCTTTGCCCATAACTCACCTCTCAAGATAAAAAACGGGCGGTATCACTACCGCCCGCACCCCGGTCAAAGGCTCATTTCTGACCGTTTCGGAGGGTGTAACTAAACGTTCAGTGCCCGCCCTTTACAGGCTGCGCTTGGTGCGCACCACTTGGTAAGCACGGAACAGGTATGGGATGGGGGCACTCCACACATGTACCAGCCGGGTGAAGGGGAAGAACAGGAATACCGACATGCCAAAGAACACATGAACCTTATAAACCGTGCCCACGTTGCGGATCAGTTCCGGTTCGGGTTGCAGGATCAAGATGCTGCGAATCCATTCACCCAACACCAGCATGGTGGTAACGTCGCCGTGTGAAGCATGACCGATGGAGAACGGGACAGTCAGCAAGCCAAAGCAGGCGGTGATGACCAGCCAACCGAGGATATTGATGTCCATCCAGCGGCTCGCTGCACGCACACGCGGGTTAAACATGCGCCGATGCCACAGCATTGCGCCACCCGCAACCACTGCGCCACCAAACGCCAAGCCAGCCAAAATCGCAATCCACTGGTGCGCAAGGTCAGAAATGCCCAACCCTACCCACAAGCCATGCGGCATCACCATCCCGGCAATGTGCCCAAAGAAAATCCCCAGTATCCCCACATGGAACAAATTGCTCATCAGTCGCATGTTCTGCCTAGATAGCAGTTGGCTGGAGTCACTCTTCCAAGTGTATTGCTCATGGTCGAAACGTATCCAGCTTCCCAGCAGGAACACGATGGTGGCAATGTAGGGGAATACCCCGTACAAAAATGTATGTAAATCAAACATGGGTCATTCCTCCTTTCAGGCCGCTTTGGCAGTAACAAACTGGCTGCGTTGTTCAATCAGGCGGATCAGCGGTGCGTAAGGGCTTTCCACCTTCTCCAGATTCAGGGCAAGCTGGCTGAACACCTTGGTCCATTGGCTCAGGAACACCTTGGCTTCCAACCGGCTCAATTGGTCGGCAAATTCCAGCACCAGCGGCAGGAAGTCCGGCAACTCGTTGGAATCGTTCGCCGCCAGTTCCAAGCCGTATTCCTTGTAGAATTCGCTCAAGTCGATCAGCGCAGGCCCCCGGTTTTTGTCATCCCCAAACAGGTGATGGGTCAGGTGCAGGGCATTGTCAGGAACCATGTCAAAAGTGCGCACGTACAACGCTTGCCATTCGGTCATGTCCTCCCAGTGCAGGTGGGCAAGGAAGTTGCCGATCACTTTGCGTTCCCCTTCCGACAACCTGCTTAGTTGCGTCCAGATTTTAGGTAGTGCGGACTGCAATTCAGCCGTAGGGTAATCCAGCAACCTTGCGAGTAAACGGTAAAACATAAGCTAGCTCCTGTTACTTCAACTTGGACAAGGGTTGGATAACGCAGACTTCCACTGTTTCCTTGCGCCGTTCCGGGAACAAGGAGGTTTTGGAAATGCCTGCGGAAGAATCGTTGCCGAAAGTGAAGCCGTTCTGCCCTTGGAAGGCGTAGAAATCTTCCAGCCGCACTTCCTCATGCCCGGTGGGGATGACGAAACGGTCTTCGTAATTGGCAATCGCCAAGTAACGGTACATCTCTTTGGCTTGGTCTTCGGTGATGCCAGCCGCATCCAGTGCGCGGGTGTCGGCAATGCCTTCCACATGCACGGAACGCTGGTAACTGCGCATCGCAATCAGGCGGTTCAAGGCGCTTTCCACTGGCGCGGTCTTGCCTGCGGTCAGCAGGTTGGCAAGGTACTGGATCGGGGTACGCATGGTTCCCGCCAGCGGGATTGCACCATCGGGACCGACGGGCAAATTGCCTTGGTCAATCTGGGATTGCACCGGGGAAAGTGGGGGCACATACCACACCATTGGCAAGGTGCGGAATTCCGGGTGCATCGGGAAGGCAATCTTCCAGTCGATTGCCATTTTGTAGATCGGCGATTTTTGCGCGGCAATGATCCAGTCTTCGTTGATGCCTTCGGCGCGTGCGGCTTCGATCACCTTGGGGTCGTTGGGGTCGAGGAAGATGTTGCATTGGGCTTCGTATAAGTCCTGTTCGTTCTGGGTGCTGGCCAGCGTTTCGATCTTGTCCGCGTCATACAGCATAATGCCGTTGTAACGGATACGCCCGACGCAGGATTCGGAACACACGGTTGGCATCCCGGATTCCACCCGTGGGTAGCAACCGATGCACTTTTCAGCCTTGCCGGATTCCCAGTTGTAGAACACCTTCTTGTACGGACAGGAGGAAATGCACATCCGCCAGCCCCGGCATTTGTCCTGATCTACCAGTACGATACCGTCTTCCTCGCGCTTGTAGATCGAACCAGACGGACAAGCTGCCACACACGCCGGGTTCAGGCAGTGGTTGCAGATGCGCGGCAAATACATGTGGAAAGTGTTCTCGAACTGGCTGTACATCTCTTTCTGGATGCCATCCATGTCCACATCCTTGCTGCGTTTGGAATACTCGCCTGCAAGGTCGTCTTCCCAGTTTGGCCCCCAATGGATTTTTTCCATGGTTTCGCCGGTAATCTGCGATTGCGGGCGGGCAGTCGGGGTCGCTTCCAGCAACGGCGCGTTTTGCAAATGCGCGTAGTTGTAGGTGAACGGCTCGTAGTAATCGTCAATTTCCGGCATATCCGGGTTGGCGAAAATATTCAGCAATTTGGACTTGCGGTCGCCGGATTTCAGCTCCAACTTGCCGCCTTTGAGTTCCCAGCCACCTTTCCACTGCTTCTGGTCTGCCCAGTTTTTGGGGTAGCCGATGCCGGGTTTGGATTCGACGTTATTGAACCATGCGTATTCCACGCCCTTGCGGTTAGTCCACACGTTCTTGCAGGTTACGGAGCAAGTATGGCAACCGATACATTTGTCCAGATTGAAGACGAAGGCGAATTGTGCTCTGACTTTCATAAAGGTAACTCCTTACTTGGGGCCGATGCCATTGGGGTTGCGTTGCGCTTCGCGGGCTGGGGTGAGCGGGCGTTCCAGCCAGTCCACGTCCTTATCCGCGATCTTGTGCAAAGCCACCATCGTGTCACGTTGGCAACCGACCGTGCCGTAATAGTTGAAGCTGTACGCCAATTGCGCATAACCACCGATCATATTGGTCGGCTTGACCAGTACGCGGGTCACGGAGTTCAAAATACCGCCACGCTTTCCCGTGGAAGGCGAACCCGGTACGTTGATGTTCTTCTCCTGTGCGTGGTACATCATCGCCATCCCGCGTGGGATGCGTTGAGAAACGATCACCCGTGCCACGGTCGCGCCGTTGTGGTTGACCGCTTCCACCCAGTCGTTGTCTTCCAGCCCGATGGTTTTGGCATCGTCTTCCGCCACCCACACGTAAGGCCCGCCCCGGAACAGCGTCAGCATCCGCAAGTTGTCCTGATAGCTGGAATGGATGCCCCATTTGGAGTGCGGGGTAATCCAGTTCAGGCTCAGGTGCGGCTTGTTGAGGACAGCGGCTGGCAAACCTTTGAGTTCGCCCAAGTCCACCATCGGCTTGTAAGTACAGAAACCTTCACCGAAATCCAGCATCCACTCGTGGTCTTGGTAGAAATGCGCCCGTCCGGTCAGGGTGCGGAACGGGATGTGTTCGTGGATATTGGTGTACCCGGCAGTGTAAGAGACGTGTTCGGACTCAATTCCCGACCACGTAGGCGCGGTGATGATCTTGCGTGGTTGTGCCACGATGTCGCGGAAGGTAATCTTGTCCTCGTGCCGCCCCGCGTACAGGTGGTGGTGGTCAATGCCCGTCTTTTTCGACATCGCTGACCAAGCCTTGTGCGCCACTTCACCGTTGGTTTCTGGTGCCATGCGCATCACGGAATCACACACGTAAATGTCTTCTTCCAACGATGGCATCCCGAAGGACACACCTTGGTCTTTCACGGTGTAATTGCACTTCTTCAGCTCTTCGTATTCCTGTTCGGTGTTCCAGTCTACGCCTTTAATCGTGTTGCCGAGCTTGACCATCAACGGCCCTAGGGCGATGTACTTTTTGTAGGTGTCACCGAAGTTGCGCTCGACTACTTTCAGGATCGGCATGGTCTTGCCCGGAATCGGGGCAACCCCGTCACGCTTCCAGTCAACCACCTGACCGAACGGTTGCGCCAGTTCCATCGGCGAGTCGTGCTGCATCGGCAGCGCTACCACGTCCTTGCGTGTACCCAAGTGTTTTTCTGCCAGTGGCGAGAAAGTCTTGGCGATGGATTTGAAGATTTGCCAGTCGGACTTGGATTCCCAACCCGGTGACACCGCTTCTGCCAATGGGTGGATGAAGGGGTGCATATCCGTAGTATTGAGGTCGTTTTTCTCATACCACGTCGCGGTCGGCAGGATAATGTCGGAGTAAGCCCCGGTGGAATTGAGGCGGAAGTTGATGTCCACCATCAGGTCGAGCTTGCCGATGGGCGCATCTTCGTGCCATTTCACTTCCTTGTTGCCGCGCCCCGCGCCGCTTTCTTGCAGTACGCCATTTTGCGCACCCAGCAGGTGTTTGAGGAAATATTCATGGCCTTTGGCGGAAGTCCCAATTAGGTTGGCACGCCACACGAACAGGTTGCGCGGCCAGTTGACCGGGTTATCCACGTCGGCGAATGCCACATCCAGCGAGCCGTCTTGCAGCTTGCCGACAATGTGCTTGCCGATGCTGGCTTCATCGGTTGCCCCAGCTTTTTCAGCCTCAGCCACCAACTCCAGCGGGTTCATGTTCCAGTGTGGCGCGGTTGGCAACCAGCCCATGCGCGAGGCAGCCACGTTGTAATCTGCCAGCGAGTAGCCCTTGTTCTTGCCCTTTCCAGCAGGTGACAACAGGCTGTCAGCTTCCAGCGTTTCATAGCGCCACTGGTCAGTATGGAAATACCAGTACGAGGTGGAATTCATGTGGCGTGGCGGACGCTGCCAGTCGAGTGCGAAGGCAATCGGTGCCCAGCCCGCTTGCGGACGCAGCTTTTCCTGCCCGACGTAATGCGCCCAGCCGCCGCCGGATTGCCCTACGCATCCGCACATGTGCAGCAGGTTCATGATCGAACGGTAAGCGAGGTCGTTGTGATACCAGTGGTTGATTGCCGCGCCCATGATGACCATCGACTTGCCTTTGGTCTTGGAGGCGTTATAGGCAAACTCGCGCCCGGTGCGCTCAATATCCGCCGCTTTCACGCCGGTCACTTTTGCCGCCCACGCAGGGGTGTAAGCCACGCCGTCATCGCTGTAATCTTTAGCAACATTGTCGCCACCCAAGCCACGGTCGATACCGTATTGGGCGATTTGCAGGTCGAATACGGAAGCCACTAGCGCAGTTTCACCATTCGCCAGTTTCACTTTGCGCACGGGTACATTGCGGAACAGCAATTCAGGTTCATCGTGGTTGAAATGCGGGAAGCCGACGGAAACCACCTTGTCCTTGCGGTCGATACAAGTCAGTTCTGCCTGAATTTCGCTCTGGTCGGCAGCGTTTTTGGGCAGCAAATTCCACTTACCTTCTTCACCCCAGCGGAAACCGATCGAACCGTTGGGGGCAACGAATGCACCGCTCTTTTCGTCATAGACGATGGTTTTCCAGTCCGGGTTGTTGGTTTCGCCTAAAGCGCCGCCAAAGTCGGAAGCGCGTAACAGGCGGTCAGATACAAAAGTTTTCTTGTCATGCGGGCGCAACATCACCTGCATTGGCAGGTCGGTGTAGGTGCGGGCGTATTCTTGGAAATACGGGTCTTGCTGGTTGATGTAGAACTCTTTCAGCGCCACGTGACCCATTGCCAGAAATGCTGCCGCATCCGTGCCTTGGCGGATGGGCATCCACAGGTCGGCGAATTTGACGTATTCGGCATAGTCGGGAGCCATCGACACCACTTTTGCACCCTTGTAACGCACTTCCGCCGCGAAGTGGGCATCCGGGGTACGGGTCATCGGCAGGTTTGCACCCGCAATGATGATGTAGGTGGAGTTGTACCAGTCAGCCGATTCCGGCACGTCGGTCTGTTCGCCCCAAGTTTGTGGGGAAGCGGCAGGCAGGTCGCAATACCAGTCGTAGAAAGAGCCGCAGGCTGCCCCGATAAGGGAGAGGTAGCGGGAACCTGCGGCATAAGAGATCATTGACATTGCGGGAATGGGGGAGAAGCCATAAATCCGGTCTGGCCCCCACTTCTTGATGGTGTGGATGTTGGCGGCAGCAATGATTTCGGTCATCTCCTCCCACGTTGCCCGCACGAAACCGCCCAAGCCGCGCACCGCCACGTATTTCTGGCGTTTGCTTTCATCGGATTGGATGGCTGCCCACGCATCCACCGGGTCTTTGCCGCTGCTGCGTTCAGCGCGGTACAGGTCGAGCAAACGTCCACGGATCAGTGGGTACTTGATGCGGTGTGGGCTGTACAAATACCATGAGAATGATGCACCACGTTGGCAACCACGCGGTTCATGGTTAGGCAGGTCTTCACGGGTACGCGGGTAATCGGTTTGCTGCATTTCAAACGCAACCAGCCCGTTTTTGACGAAAATCTTCCACGAACAACCGCCCGTGCAGTTCACGCCGTGGGTGGAACGCACCACCTTATCGTGCTGCCAGCGGTGGCGGTAGGAATCTTCCCATTTGCGGTCTTCGATGGTCATCACCCCGTGACCGTTAGAGAAGGACTCTTTAGGACGGGTAAAATACATTAAGCGGTCTAAAAAATGGCTCATTGTTTATTCCTCTAAAATTGCTTTACGGGTTCTTGATTTCGCTGCCGCTACGCAGGTAGAACCACCAGTTCAAAATCAGGCACAGCGCATAGAAGATGGCAAAGCCATACATGGCATTTTCAGGTGTACCAGCCTTGACTTGCGCCCCGATCACCACAGGCGCAATGAAAGAACCGTAGGCCGCAACGGCGGATGTCCAGCCTAGTACCGGCCCCGCTTGCAAGCGGTCAAAGATCACCCCAACCGTGCGGAAGGTCGAGCCATTGCCCAAACCTGTTGCTGCAAACAGCACCACGAATGTCCATAAGAATTGTTGGAAAAACACTTCAGGGGTCGCCGAATGGTAGGCTTGCATCATGATGTAACCCGCATAAGCAGATGCTGCCACCATCATGACCGAGATGATCTGGGTAACGATAGACCCCCCTGTTTTGTCAGAAATCCAGCCACCCACTGGACGGATGAGTGCCCCTACAAATGGGCCAATCCATGCATAAGCAAACACCGGAATTGCGTTAGGGTTTTTCGCGTGTACCCACGCCTGAGTTGCGGCATCAAACACATGGGTATTGCCAAAAATAACCTTAATTGCCAACGGCAGTGCCATGGAAAAGCCAATGAATGAGCCGAAGGTCAGCAGGTACAGCACAGTCATCGACCACGTATGTTTGTTGCTAAAAATAGCAAACTGTTTGCTGATGTTGGTTTTCATCTCGCCAAAAGCCGTAATTCTCATGACCATCAATGTGGCGACGATAATCAGCGGTAGCGCCACCCACATATTCAGCAAGCCAAGCCCCGTCGGTGCGGGCAAATAGAGGTACAAACCCACCGCCGTGACCATGCCCGTCAGTGCCCACAGGTAAAGTATTTTGATGAATGCCGCCAGTGTGCCGCCTATATTCGGCGAAATCGGTAGCAGGTTGTTCATGCCGAAGAAGCCAAGGAATGCCAACGGGATCAGGAAGACTAGCCAGATATAACCCGCGTTTTGAATCCACGTTTCAGTCCCTGACAGAATCTTACCCAGTACCCAGCCGGAATCTTTCACCAGCGGCATCGGATCACCACCCAGTGCACCGAATACGCCCATCGTCATTACCAACGGGATCAGTATTTGCATGGTGGTGACACCAAAGTTACCCAAACCGGCATTCAAACCCAGCGCAGTACCCTGCAAACGCTTAGGGAAAAACGTGCTGATATTGGACATGGAGCAAGCGAAGTTACCGCCGCCAATCCCGGACAAAAATGCCAAAATTTGGAACGTCAGCAGTGGGGTTTCCTTGCTTTGTAGCGCAATCCCCGTACCAATGGCAGGGATCATCAGCAGGGCAGTGGTCAGGAAGATGGTATTACGCCCACCTGCCAAACGGATGAAGAAAGAGGCCGGAATCCGTAGGGTCGCGCCTGCCAGTCCGGCAATGGCCGTCAAAGTAAATAGTTCATCGTCCTTGAACGGAAAGCCAAGGTTGGACATCTGTACGGTGATAATTCCCCACATTGCCCAGATGGCGAAACCCATCAGCAGGCTGGGGATCGAAATCCACAGGTTGCGGTTGGCAATCGACTTGCCAGTATTGCCCCAGAATGTGGGGTTTTCCACATCCCAGTTTTTGATGTCAGTCATGCTGCTCTCCTCGTAACTTAATCAACATTGCGTGATCCATTTCCTCACTCCATCAGGTCAGCGGTGGGAGTACGCTTGCTCTCCCGTTCTTTGTCCATTGGGCGGACTTCCGTCCAGTACATCCACATCAGCGACACCCATACCACCCCGAACATCAGCATGAAGGCGGAAGAGCGGATACCCGTGAGGTCAACCAATGCCCCAAACATGATTGGCATCAGGAAACCGCCTAAGCCACCCGCCAAGCCAACCACGCCGGATACCACGCCAATGTTATGCGGGTAATCATCAGAGATGTACTTGAAAACCGAGGCTTTGCCGATGGCGAACACCACGCCCAAGCTGAACAGGAGGATGGTAAAAATGTAAGCATTCAAGCCGACATGGAAAGTGGTTGGGCCATTAATGGTCTGGAAGGTAATGTCACCTTGTGGATAGGAGAGGAAGAACAGGCACACCAGCGACAACCACAACACCCACCACGTCATGGTGTGTGCCCCGAACTTGTCGGAGAAATAGCCGCCGATGGCACGTAATAACCCACCGGGGATGCTGAATGAAGCTGCCAGTAGGGCAGCCGTCTTGAGGTCAAAGCCGTATTCACTGACGTAATATTTGGTCATCCACAGCGCCAGCGCCACATAACCGCCGAACACGATGGAATAGTATTGGCTGTAGCGCCACACCTTGGGGTCTTTGAACGCCGCAAGCTGTTCACGTACTGTGACCTGTTTGCCAACCACATGGGTCGGGTCGCTGAAGGTGAAAAACCAAAAGATGATTGCCGTGACCAACATCAGTATTGCATATACCTGCGGAACCATTGTCCAGCCATACCCCACCACAATCATGGGCGCAAGTAGCTTGGTGACGGCAGCGCCGGTATTGCCTGCCCCGAAAATCCCCATGGACAAGCCTTGGTGCTCTTTGGGGAACCAGCGGGCGCAATAGGCAATGCCCACGGTGAATGAACCGCCAGCCACCCCGACAAACAAGCCTGTCACAATGAAGTGCCAGAATTGGGTCGCCTGCGAGATCATCCAGATTGGGATTACAGTCGACAACATCAGGATGAAAAACACGATGCGTCCGCCGAATTTATCCGTCCACATCCCCAGCGGGACACGGATCAGGGAGCCAGTCAGTACCGGGGTAGCGACTAAGATGCCGAACTGGGTTTCGTTCAAACCCAGAAGTTGTTTGATGGGAATGCCGATGACGGCGAACATCATCCAAATCATGAAGCACACCGTAAACGCCAACGTGCTCATGATAACGACTGACCAAGCCTTGTGCATTGCGATAAATTACCTAGTAACAAAACTGTAAATGATTTCAATGTGACTTTTACGCTGTTATAAAAGTTGTTTCCAGTAGGGTGATTTTGCTTTCTGGAGTCTAATCTACTACCAAAGTGGTATGGGGTGGTATTATCTAACTAATTGTTATATATGTTGTTATATCTTTTACCAGTAAGCTTCTCCATGTGTGCTACCACTGAGGTGGTACACCCTTTAACCCACTGCGGTACGTATAGTCATACAAAAGACCCTGCGGCGCTTGCCTGCTTTTTTGCTTGGCGCTGCCAGCGCAACGGCTGTTACCAATAGCGATCTGGCCGTGTTTTCGGCTGTTTGCCTTGTTGGAAGAAATTGCCACACGGGCGGTTATCCAGTGCGGCGGCATAGCAGTTGCCACACCCTTGCCCTACTCTTTGGCATCCCCACCACGGGTTATCTGTCCTGTTGTGCCGTCTTGCCCCTTGCTTTGCCTTGGGTGGCGGTGTTAAGGGTTTATTGCCCAGCCTTGCATCGGTCGATGTATTCCCCAACCCAGCAGTGGAAGTGCTGGCAGAACAGGTAGATTCCTACCTTAGCCAGCAAGGGCTGGTACGGCTGGATAAACGTGATCTGACACCTGTCCTGCCTACCCGCTACCAAGGGCAGCTTGATACCAATTTAGGAACTGTCCTGAAATAACTTCCCGAAATCAGGGGGACTGCGGTGCAGCGGAGTAGTTCCACTTTGGCAGGAAATCATCGAACTGGATGGTCATGTTCTCCTTGAACGCTTGGGCATACTTGCGCCCGGTTTCAAAGGCTTTGTTGATGATGCGTACCGCGACCTTCAAGCCAGTGGTGGTTTCAGTTTTTGCCATGTAGTGTTCGGCGGTTTTGACAGTTTCCAGCGGCACACCCCGGCAGGCACGGGTCACATGGGGGAACAGCCGGTGTTCAATCGGATTGTATTTTGAGCAATAGGGCGGGTAGTGGGCGATGCGTATTTTCAGGGTCAGGTTGTCCGCCAATGCCTGCAAGTCTTGCTTGAAGAGGTACGCGGAGGAACTGTTGCTGCCGCCACCATCACATAAGACCAATAGCTCCTCAGCCTCGGGGTAGTTAGGTTTCCCTTGCTCACACCACCATAAGCCAAGGCTTTCGCAGGCAAATTCAGTGGTGTCGTGGCTGGTGTTCAGGTGTAGTGCCGCTTCGTTGCGGGCAAGGTCGTAGATGCCGTGGGGGATCACTTGGCCATTGCCATAGCTGGGGAAGTCATGGTCATTGACTGTGGTGGGTTCGACGGCATCTGTCACCCCTTCACGGTAAAAGTTACCCAGCAGTTCCTTCTTTTTGGTGTCAATGCTGATCACGGGTTTGCCTGCTTGCAGATAGGTTTGTTTGAGTTGGGCAATCTTTTCAAACTGGGCATTACGGTCGGCGTGTTGTCCCATCGTGCGTTTCTTCTGGGGCTTGCGGCGGCGGTAGCCGTGTTCCCGCAACAGGCGCGACACCACGTTTTTCCCTGCCGATGTCCCCAATGCCTGCACGCGCCGGGCAATCTGCCGACGTGACAGGTTCGTCCATTTCACCGCCTCCCGCATGGGGTCGCCTGCCGTATGATCCTTTAAAACTTGGCAGAAATGTTCCCCCAATTGCGGGAGCATGTCGTTCAGCCGTTTGCGTCCGCCCCTTTTTTTCGCTGCCCTACAGTGTGCAAGCCGTCCTCTGACTCCAACTCAGCTACCCCGTGGCGGATGGTCTTGGGGTCACAGCCCAATAACCGGGAAATGTAGTCCTGACCCCCGTGCCCAAGCCGGATCGCTTCTACAGCGGCGTAACGGCGGCGGTCACGCTCATTGAGCGAGTGGTAGAAACGCTGCATTTGTTTTTCTACGGCTGAGGGGTAAACATCCACTGGCTCATCCTCGGTGCTGATTGGCATTGCGGGGAGCTATCTTCCCCCTTTCGCTGCCAGCAGAAAAGAGGGAAATTATTTCGGGACAGTTCCTTAGGCGACCCGCCCTATCGCCGATTTGATGCCCTGTTCCATTGGTTTGACTGATGTTTTGGTGTACTGCCATGAAAAATACCTTCGCTAAAATTGTTATTGCCTGCGTTGTGTTGGTGGTTGCCGTACCTGCTGCGCCATGAAAAAACTGCTGCTAGCCACATAATCCCCAAAAACTGCATAACCCCTGCACATCAGTTGCTTACAATCGTGGCAAAAAAGGAGTTCACCTACCATGAATACCATTCCCCGTGCCATGACCGTTCCCCACCTGCTGTTTAGCACGCTGCTGGCGGTAGCAATGGCTGCATTCTTCCTGCCTGAAACGCCACGCATCCCGGTCAGTGGTGCAAGCCGTGCGGACTGGAATCTGCAATCGTTCTGGTATT
>NZ_JAQTLS010000039.1 GCF_028714775.1 Thiothrix sp.
AGCCTTCCCCTGCACGGAGCTGCTGCTTGAACTGCGCCAATGTACCCACGTAAGGCGTGTTGTTGGTATGCGAACCTGCCCAACTCCACGGTTCATACCAGTGGACATCGTACAGGATATTATTATCTGCCAGCTTGTACATGCCGATGTCGCTGGGGTGGAAAGACACCTCCACGTCAATCAAATGGTTGCTGTCCACGGCACGGATTTTGTTGATCAGGGTTTGGGCGTAGATAAACCAGTTATTGATGTGCGGTTCGTTAATCAGGTCATAAGCCGCGATGGTGGTTTCATTACGGTAACGCTGGGCGATGGCTACCCACAAATCTTCCAAGCGTTTTTTCAGGTCAGCACGGCTACCAAACCCAGTGAAATCGTTGCTTTGGTAGCCACCGGGTGGGACGTGCATATCCAGTATCAGGCGTAAGCCGTTTTGTTTGGCCCATTGGATATGCCGGTCGACCAATGCCCAACCTTCATTTTTGTAAACACCGGGTGCTGTGCTGCTTTCAAACAGGTTGTAAGACATCATCAGGCGCACACTGTTGAAGCCGAGGTCACGGATTTCTTTATAAGATGCCGCATCAATATTTTTGTACTTGAAATCATCGAGGGGTGGCGGTGGGTCAACATCATTGCCTTGGTCATACAGGTAAACGTTGATCCCTTTCATCAGGAACGGGGTTTTTTGCGTCCCCATCACCAAGCGGTTGCCATCAGCATGGATCAAGGCCGAAGTATCCAGCGTTGCGGGCGGTTGGTAGCCAACCTCGTCTGTGGTCAGTGGTTTCACAAACACTTCATCCACATGGAACGGTTTGTTGGCAGCCCCGCTAATACAGACTTTGAGCGTGTCGGTGGGGGTAAAACTGGCTTGCCACACCCCAAACACTTGTGTCCATTTGTCGGGATAAACCCCGGCATCGTAGCCGGATTGTTCGCCATCCAAAGTGATTGGCTCAGCCCCGTTCTTGATCAAACCAAGGGAAAGGTTGGCAGAGCTGCCCACACCACTGCTCAAGCGTACCCGCGCCCCAAATTCGTAGAGTGTGCCATTTTGCAGGCTGGCGGTGTTCAGGGTGTACAGCGCACCGTAAGGACACCATCCGTAGGCGGAATCCACTTTCATCCCTGCCTGCCCTGCGTAAGTCGCCACTGGGTCAAGCGTGAGGATGGACTTGGTGCTTGTCCACGACAGCGCACCACTTTCAAAACCGCCGTCGGTGATCAGATTACCCGCCATGGCGGCTTGTACAGCCATAACCAACGGCAAGGCGTAAAAACATGCCTTGTACCTTTTCATGGAAATTCCCTCGCCTTTAATCGCATTCGTGTAGAATCGTAACCTATTGTTTTTTCCGCCATCAATCAGGAAAATCAATGTTAACGATATTCACATTTATCATGATGGGCAACCCTGAGATTTGTCAAGTTTTAAGCTTATGCCGGAGAAGAAAACCTCTTACCACCATCCTGATTTGGCGGAAGCCTTGATTCAGGAAACGGAAAACCTGCTGGCGGAAGGCCAGTTGGACAACATCACCTTGCAGCTACTGGGCAAGCGGCTGGGGGCAACCCGTTCAGCCCCCTATCGGCATTTTGCCAGTAAGAACCTGCTGTTTTGTGCGGTGGCAACCCGTGCGTGTGGGCGTTTCCGTGGGCTGCTCCATGCGGTGCGTACCCAAGCAGGATTGCCCCCGGAAGCGCGTTTGCGGCAGATGGTGATGACGTATTTCAGCTTTGCGTTGGAAAACCCCGACCGTTATCGGTTGTTGTTCCGTGAACCGTTGGTTGGCGGGAACCAAACCCCAGAACTGGCGGAGTCCCGCGCCCGTTCGTTTGAGGAACTGCTGCTGATGCTGGATGAATGCCAAGAGGCGGGTGTCACCCGGCAAGGCGACCGGGAACGGCAAGCCCTATTCGTTTGGTCAACCATGCACGGCATGAGCAGCCTGCTGGTGGACAAACACTTGCAATTGGCAGAAGAGGAAGGCAACTGTCTGGCATTCCTGTGTGACTCCATCCTGCGAGGTTTGGCGGTAGCAGTTCCAATGCCGCCATAAATGGTTACGCGGCATCAAGATCAAGCCACGCCCGACGGAAGTGAACAGTTCATGCTCGAAAATCCCTTTCAGGCACAGCTTGCCACGGTTCACCTCCGCATCCGCCACGCCCGCCACGCCCGCCACGCCCGCCACGCCCCGCGATGCGACGGGTTTGCCGTCAGCATTCAAGCCGACTTCGATGGAACAGCCCGTGGAACAATAGCCGCAAGCGGCGTATTTCCATTCTGCCACCTGTTTGTCGGCGATTTTGATCGGGTTCTTCTGGGTTCTGCCAAATAATATAGTAACCCCTTAACAAGCCGCTTCTTCGTTCTCGCCTACCAACTGTAAATACACCTTGCCGTCCTCGACCTTGACCGGAAACACATTGGTGCAACCGTGGTCAGGTGCAAGCGCATTGCCGGAGTACAAATCAATCTTCCAGTTGTGCAGCGGGCAGGTCACGGTATGCCCGTGGACAATCCCTTGTGACAACGGCCCACCGCGATGCGGGCAAGCGTCATGCACCGCAAACACGCGGTCGTCAGAGGCACGGAACACGGCAATGTCCATATCGCGGGTCTTGATCAGGCGCGAACCGAGTACCGGAATTTTGTACAGTTCCACCACTTCTATCCATTTGCTCATTGTTATGTCCTCTTAGGCTTCGATCAGGATTGGGATAAATTCATTGGCTTCTGCACCTTCCGCACGGGCTTTCCACGGGTCGATTTGCGCAGGTTGCTGGGAAATTAGGAAGCGTTCGTACAAGGCTTTGCGCTGCTTCGCACAATCCACCACCGCGTGCTTGATCTTTTCCAGACCAACGCGCTCCACCCACGGGGCGGTACGTTCCAGATAATGCGCATCTTCGCGGTAGAACTGGCAGAACGCGCCCGTGTATTCCAGCACCTCTTCCTCAGTAGCGACTTTGCACAGCAAGTCGGTGACACGTACTTTGATGCCGCCGTTGCCACCGATGTGTAGCTCGTAACCGGAATCGACGCATACCACACCAATGTCCTTGATGGTGGCTTCCGCACAGTTGCGCGGGCAACCGGACACCGCCAGCTTGAACTTGTGCGGCATCCACGAACCCCACGTCAGTTCTTCCAGCTTCACACCCAACCCTGTGGAATCTTGTGTGCCGAAACGGCACCATTCGCTGCCGACACAAGTTTTCACGGTACGCATCGCTTTGCCGTAAGCGTGACCGGAGACAAAACCTGCTGCGCTTAAATCCTTCCACATCGCAGGCAACTGCTCTTTTTTGATACCGAACATATCAATGCGTTGCCCTCCCGTGACTTTCATGGTCGGCACTTCATACTTATCAGCAACGTCAGCAATGGCACGGAGTTGGTCGGAAGTACACATCCCACCAAACATCCGTGGTACAACGGAATAGCTGCCGTCTTTCTGGATATTGCCGTGGGCGCGTTCGTTAATGTAACGCGATTGTGCATCGTCCACGTATTCGGTGGGAAAGGCACACAGCAGGTAGTAGTTGAGCGCGTTACGGCACGTCGGGCAGCCATCAACCGTTTTCCACTCGAAATGGTCACGCACTGCCTGCATGGTTTTCAGGTCGTATTTGAGGATACCGGCACGGATTTCATCGTGGGTGTAATCGGTACATTTGCACAGCGGCTTGGTTTTCGGTGTGGCGGAATATTCCCCTCCTACCGTGTGCGCCAACAGCGATTCGACCAGCCCCGTACACGAACCGCACGAAGCCGACGCCTTGGTGTGAGCGCGGACTTCATCCAGAGTGAACAGTTTTTTCTCGGTAATCGCCTTTACGATGTCGCCTTTGCACACGCCGTTACAGCCGCAGATTTCAGCCGAATCGGGCAGACTGGCAACGTGGGTATCGGGGTTATGCCCGGAATCACCTAAATGGTGCTGCCCGAACAGGATGATCTTGCGCAGGGCGCTGATGTCCGTGCCATCCCTCATCATCTGGAAATACCAACTACCGTCCACGGTATCACCGTACATGACCGCACCTTTGATCTTGTTGTCTTGCACCACCAGCCGTTTATACGTGCCGGAAGCCACATCCTGAAACACCAAGTCTTCGGTCTTGTCATCGCCGACGAAATCACCCGCTGAGAACAACTCAATCCCGGTCACTTTCAGGCGGGTAGAAGTCACCGTGCCTGTGTAACGGGCAATGCCGTATTTCGCCAAATGGTTGGCGGCAACTTTGGCTTGCTCAAACAACGGCGCAACAAGCCCGTAAGCAATACCGCGATGCTGGACGCACTCACCAATAGCGTAGATTCTCGGGTCGGTGATGGTTTGTAGGGTATCGTTGACCACAATACCGCGTTCGCAATGCAAGCCAGCGGCTTTACCCAGTTCAATATTGGGTTTGATCCCGACCGCCATCACCACGAGGTCGGCGGGAATTTCCGTGCCGTTTTTGAAACGCAAGCCCGTGACGCGCTCATTGCCGAGGATTTCGGCGGTGCTGTGTTCCATGAGGAATTTCATGCCGCGCTCTTCCAACGACTTTTGCAGCATAGTAGCAGCAGGCTTGTCGAGCTGGCGTTCCATCAGGGTGTCGAGCAAATGCACAACGGTCACATCCATGCCTTGCTTCATCAAACCGTTGGCGGCCTCCAGACCCAGTAAACCACCACCGATAACAACAGAGTGTTGGTGGTTGCGGGCAGCTTCCAGCATGGTGTCCACGTCTTTAATGTCGCGGAAGCCAATCACACCCTGTTTGTCCGCACCGGGTAGTGGCAGCATGAAGGACAGCGATCCGGTGGCAATAATCAGGCGGTCGTATTTGGCTACCGTGCCATCAGAGGCGATCACTTCGCGGCGGGCGCGATTGATTTGCCCGACCTTTTTGCCTTTGTGCAAGGTGATGCCGTTGTCGATGTACCACTGTTCGCTATTGAGCATGATTTGCTCAATGGTCTTTTCACTCGCCAGCACGGGTGAAAGCATAATGCGGTTGTAGTTACCGTAAGGCTCTTCGCCAAACACCGTGATGTTGTAGGCATCGGGGGCAAGTTTCAGCAGTTCTTCGAGGGTGCGTACACCCGCCATGCCGTTGCCGATCAGTACCAGATTTTCTTTGAGCATTATAAGCCTCTTTCCCAAAAACAAAAAAGCCCTGAACCCGCTGCCGCCAAAAGCGGTTGCAGGGGTTCAGGGCTTCGTTACCCGGATGTAAAACACGCGCCATTGCGTGTTTATGGTGCTTGCCTATACTGGTCGTCGTTGACCGGGGCAAATCCTGTGCATAGCAGTGCAAAATTAGTGCCAAATTCCCTTTTATAAGGCATCACTTATAAAACAAGGCCATTACGGATTGACATGAGCGGGTAATGGAAATAAGCAGAACTATATTGGTGCGAAGAAAAGCACATCTGCACCAATATTGCTCGTATTTTGCTTAAATTGTCGCAAAAGCGACAAGCAGCAATGCACCTTTATGGACTGGCACACTATTTGCATTAAAACCAACATTGAACACTGTCAACGGCGATGGTGTTTGTTACTAACACTGTTTGCCCGCACAATGCCGTGCCGGGATTATCAGGCAAAGAAGCCCTAACACTCGCTGCCAACACTCTTCCGGCGGCTGATGTCAGGGCTTTTTGCGTTTTACGGCTCGCTTTTGACTGGAGACAGCTTTATGTCTGTACCGCAACGCTTTAACTTGTTCGATTTTTCCAAGCCGAACATCCGCACCCTGCATCTGGGGTGGTTTGCCTTTTTCGTCAGCTTTATGGTGTGGTTTGCCCACGCGCCCTTGATGCCTTTTATTCGTGAGGCATTACAACTGACGGATTTGCAAGCCAAGATATTGCTGACGCTCAACGTGGCACTGACGATTCCGGCGCGGATTGTGGTGGGGATGCTGGTAGACCGTTTCGGCCCGCGCATCATGTTTGCTGGCATTTTGGTGTTAGGTGGGGTCATCAGTATCCTGTTTGCAATGGCGCAAACCTATGAGCAGTTGGCATTCATGCGCTTTCTGGCAGGCTTTGTCGGCGCGGGGTTCGTGGTTGGCATCCGACTGATTGCGGAATGGTTTCCGGCCCGCCAAACCGGGTTGGCACAAGGCATTTACGGTGGCTGGGGTAATTTTGGTTCTGCCGGGGCAGCAGGTTTGTTGCCGATTATTGCCACCAGTATTGGTGGCGCAGATGGCTGGCGTTACGGCGTGGTGACGGCTGGGGTAATTGCGATTGTCTACGGCTTCATTTATTACTGGCGGGTACGCAATACCCCCAAAGGCTCAACCTATTTCAAGCCGAAAAAGACCGGGGCAATGGAGGTCAGTAGCGGGTTTGACCTGTTCCTTTACATCATTGCCAATATCCCGATGTATGCGGCGCTGGCAGTGTTGACGTGGAAACTCTCCCCTGCGGGCATGAAATTATTGTCAGGTGGTGTTGCTGACACCATTTATGCAGTATTACTGGCAACCTATCTGGTGCAGGTCTGGCAAATCTGGAAGGTGAATGCACACATCCTCAAAGAACCTGTACCGATGTTGCAACGCTATTCCTTTACCCAAGTGGCTATCTTGAATTTGGCCTACATGGTGACATTCGGTACGGAACTGGCGGTGGTGTCGATGTTGCCGATGTTCTACGTGGATATGTTCGGGCTGGATAAGGTCACGGCAGGTTTGCTGGCAGGTTCATATGCCATCATCAATCTGGTGGCCCGCCCGATGGGTGGCTTGATCAGCGATAAGTACGGCCGCAAAATCACCTTGATCGTGGTGTTCATTGGCATTGCCCTGAGCTTCACCATTTTGGGGCAAGTCAGTAAGGATTGGTCTGTTATGATGGTGATTGCGGCGGCAACGTTGGGTGGTATTTTCTCCAAGGCGGGGTCAGGTGCAGTGTATGCAATGGTTCCCTTGATCCAGCGTCGCCTGACGGGGCAGATTGCAGGTATGTCGGGCGCTTATGGCAATGTCGGCGGGGTCACTTTCCTGACCGTGCTGGCAATGGTGTCTACACCGATATTTTTCCTCACTATTGCGGGGACGGCTGCGGTTGTGCTGGCATTCATCTTGCTATTCCTGCGTGAACCGAGTGGCACAATGGTGGAAGTCCTGCCAGACGGCACGGTACAAATGATTGAGGTCAAGTAATGGGCAAAAGCCTTGCCATCACCTTGGGGCAGCACTCCATTGCCGGGGTCAAACCACAAAATGAGGATTTCCACGGGGTATCTGTCCCCAAGGGGGCAGGTCTTGACAGTAAGGGCATCGCTGTTGTCCTTGCCGATGGGGTAAGTGCCAGCGAAGGCGGCAAGGAAGCCAGCCAGATTGCGGTACGCCAATTTCTGGATGACTATTTCAGCACCCCGGATTCATGGACAGTGAAACACGCCGCCACCAAGGTGTTGGGTGCGCTCAACCTGTGGCTGTATAACCAAGGGCAACGTGAGTACGCAGGTACAAACGGGCTGGCAACTACCTTTTGTGCGGTGGTTTTCAAGTCGCAAACCGCGCATTTGTTCCACGTTGGCGACAGCCGCATTTACCGCTTACGTGAGGGGCGGTTGGAATGCCTGACCCAAGACCACCGCATCCAGTTTGGTAAGGACAGTGCCTATCTCGCCCGCGCTTTGGGGATAGACACGCGCTTGGAGGTGGATTACCGCAGCCAGCCGTTAGCGGTGGGTGATTGCTACCTGTTGACCACCGATGGTGTGCATGATGTGCTGGATATGGAAAGCCTGCAACGCCTGCTGCTAGACAGTGGGCGTGACCCGCAGGTGTGTGCGGGAAAGCTGGTGGAAGCTGCCTTACAAGCGGGTAGCCAAGACAATATCACCTGCCAGATTGCCCGCATTGATAGCCTGCCGGAAGTGGACAAAGACGAATTTTACGGTAACTTGACCCGCCTGCCATTCCCACCCGACCTCAAGGCAGGAAATGTGCTGGATGGCTACCTGATTTTGCGCGAGTTGAATGCCACCTCCCGCAGTCAGGTGTATTTGGCGGAGGATACGCTGGATACTGGGGTAGGCAAGGTGGTGATCAAAACCCCTTCGCAGAACTTCAACGATGACCCACTTTACATCGACTTGTTCCTGCACGAGGAATGGGTAGCGAAGCGGCTGGATTCTCCCCACCTAATCAAGGTGATAGAGCGTGCTAACCGCCCGCGCACGTTCCTCTACAGTGTGGTGGAATACATCGAAGGGCAAACCCTACGCCAATGGATGCTGGATCACCCTAACCCACCCGTCGCCGCAGTCCGCGCCACGGTTGACCAGATTGCGCGTGGCTTGCGCACCATGCATCGGCTGGAAATGATCCATCAGGATTTGAAGCCCGACAATGTGCTGGTTGACCGCAACAACACCCTCAAGATCATTGATTTCGGTTCGACGCGCATTGCGGGTTTGGCGGAAATCCAGAGCGTGTTGCAGCACAGTGCCATTGTGGGTACGGCGAATTATTCTGCCCCTGAATATTTTCGCGGGGAGACGGGAACAAACCGGGCAGATATTTTTGCGTTGGGGGTGATGGCCTACGAGATGTTCACCGGACAGTTGCCTTATGGGGAAATCCAGCCGGAAAAGGCGGCAAAACACAAATTTGTGTATACCTCTGCGCGGTTACATAACCCGGCAGTACCAGAGTGGGTGGATGCCGCATTGAAAAAGGCCACACACCCGAAACTGGACAAACGCTACGGGTTACTGTCAGAGTTTGTGGCAGATTTGACCCGCCCAAATGCTAACTTAGTCATGGAAGGGCAAAGCTGTCCATTGCTGGAACGTAACCCGCTGGTATTTTGGAAGGGTGTCGCCTTACTGGAATGGGTGATGATTGTATGGCTTGTGTACTGGTCGGTTTAGTTGCCATCATTGGTCTATCACAGTGTAGCCAATCGGGCCTTGTATAATATTCTGGAACAGCAAACCAATTGAAATGCCCTACCCCCCTGCAATGGCAGGGATAGCTTCACGCCATCCAACGGTAGTCCCACTAGCATAGCTAACCCACATACATCGTTATTTTAGCTTGGTAGACCGCTTCTCAATAATCCTGCTGGTCTATATTGGCCTCCTGTTTCACGATGTGAACAGTAAATGACGAGTCACGTAATGTGTTCGGGGAAAAGGGCAGGCCAAGCAGCATCAGACCCCATGAGTAACCCCAAATCAGTAGGGATCGGTTTTCTACACGGTGCTGCACCCACGGCATTTGCAATGGAAATAGCAGCAGGGGAAAAGTAGGCTTTGACCTCACAGTGAAGCCGCCCTTCTGATTCATGCCGGGTGAATATGGCGGTATCGTTGGCATATCCGTCCAAGCCATAAGTTTCCCTAAAAAGCCCCTGTAGTTGTTCCAATGCAGGATGCGCCAGCGTGGCATCCCCTAAATTTTTAGTGAACCAAGTGCCCATCAATCTCTGGCCTCAAAGGAAGGGAACAATACGGTTAAATTTTCCCCTAAATAACGTGGCGTATTGACGGTACTTTCTGGTTTTTGGCAAGTCTGCAACACATACCGCTTTACCCTTCTCCCTGCCAGTGAGACTGCCAACTGTTCAATATCCTCCTCTCCCAGCAGGGTTGGATCAACCGTCGTCCTGATCTCGTAATCCACATGATGGGCGTTCAGCAGCAAGTCTAGACTTTCCTCTGCCTTGAACCCACTGCCGACTAACCCGGTAACTTTTTTATAGGCATCGAACGGCGCTTTGATGTCTAGCCCCACCCAATCCACGTAGGGCAATACTTTTGCCAGCCGGGCGGGGATGATCCCCGCCGTGTGCAAGGCAATTTTGAACCCCATTGCCTTCACTTCCAGAATAGCATCCAACAAACGCGGCTGTAGCAGCGGCTCACCACCACTGAACACCACCCCGTCCAGAAACCCGACCCGTTCCTGCAAGAAACACATCACTTCTGCCCATTCCAGCTTGCTGGGGACATCGGTGCGCAGCAAATGCGGGTTATGGCAATAACGGCAATGCCACGGGCAGCCTTGGCAAAACAACACGGCTGCCAAATGCCCTGGAAAGTCGATGCTGGTCAGCGGAACCATCCCACCTAGCTGCAACACGGGCGTTTTCCTGCCAACCGGGGGGGATTTTCCACAAAGGGGGTGCGTTCGGTGTGCTCGCTTTGCTTGCCGGGGTTGAATGAACTGACCGGACGGTGGTAGCCCATCACCCGTGTCCACACTTCGCAACGCTGGCGTTCACTGTCTTCCAGCCTGATCGGTTGCTGAGCGAAGTCGACGCATGGCTGGTTCAATGGCTGCTGCATAAGGATTCCTCTTGTTTTTGGCGTAATAATTCATCGTCACAGCGCGGGCAAAATTCGTGTTCCCCGGCGAGATAACCGTGTTTGGGGCAAATAGAAAAAGTGGGTGTCACCGTGATGTATGGCAGGCGGAAACGTTCCAGACTGCGGCGCACCAATTGCTTGCAGGCTTGTGGGCTGGAAATGCGTTCCTGCATATACAAGTGCAGCACCGTGCCGCCGTTGTACAGCGTTTGCAGCCCATCTTGCAGGCTCAGTGCCACAAACGGGTCATCGGTGTAACCTACGGGCAACTGGGTAGAATTGGTGTAGTACGGGCGTTCCGCTGTTCCTGCCTGCAAAATATCGGGGAAGCGTTTGCGGTCTTCCCGTGCAAAACGGTAAGTCGTGCCTTCTGCCGGGGTAGCTTCCAGATTGTACATGTGCCCTGTTTGTTCCTGAAAATCCCGCAGGCGGCGGCGGATGTGCTGCAATAGGTGCACTGCCAGTGCTTGCCCCGCAGGTTCGGCAATGTGGGAAGTGTCCGCCGTGAAGTTGCGGATCATCTCATTCACCCCATTCACGCCGATGGTAGAGAAATGGTTACGCAATGTCCCCAGATAACGTTTGGTATAGGGGTAAAGCCCCTGATCCATGTGCTGTTGGATCACCTTGCGCTTGATCTCAAGGCTGTCGCGCCCCAGTTCCAGCAGGGTATCCAGCCGCGCAAATAGCCCCGCCTTGTCGCCCCGATGCAAATAGCCTAAGCGGGCGCAGTTGATCGTGAACACCCCCAGCGAGCCGGTCTGTTCCGCCGAACCGAACAGGCCATTGCCGCGCCGTTCCAGTTGGCGCAGGTCAAGTTGCAGGCGGCAACACATCGAGCGCACCATGCCCGGTTCTAACCCCGACTTGAGGAAATTCTGGAAGTAAGGCAAACCGTATTTCGCCGTCACCCGGAACAGCAGGTCGGTGTCCGCACTCTCCCACGGGAAATCACGGGTAATGTTGTAGGTGGGGATGGGGAAGGTGAACACCCGCCCACAGGCATCGCCTTCTTCCATGATTTCGAGGAAAGCGCGGTTGATCATGCCCATTTCCGCTTGGCAGTCGCCGTAGCTGAACGCCATTTCTTCCCCAGCAATTACCGGAATCTGCGGTTTCAGGTCATCCGGGCAAGTCCAGTCGAAGGTCAAATTTGTGAACGGTGTCTGCGATCCCCAGCGCGAGGGGAAATTCAGGTTGAAAATGAACGACTGCATCAATTGCCGCACATACCCATAGCCCATCCCATCCTTGCGGATGTAGGGCGCGAGGTAGGTGTCGAAGGAACTGAACGCTTGTGCGCCCGCCCATTCATTTTGCAAGGTGCCTAGGAAATTGATTGCCTGCCACAAGGCACTGTCCAGATGCTTTGGCGCTTTGGCATCAGTGCGTCCCGGTACGCCATTGAAGCCTTCGTGCAACAAGGTACGCAATGACCAGCCCGCACAATAGCCCCCCAGCATATCAAGGTCGTGGATATGCACGTTGCCCTCACGGTGCGCCTGCCCAATATCCGGCGGGTACACATGGTCGAGCCAGTAGTTGGCAATCATCTTCCCCGCCGTGTTCAGGATCAGCCCGCCCACAGAATAGCCTTGGTTGGCATTGGCATTCACCCGCCAGTCACGCTGTTGCAGGTAACTGTCGATGGTGTCGGCAACCTCCACGCTGCTCATGCCAGCCACGCCATTACCCCCGTGCCTGCCAGCCTGTCCATGTAGCGGGCGCGGTACAGCAGGCGGCGGTGGTCTTGCGTGTCAGTAAAGCCGCTGCGGTCGTGCAGCACATTGTTGCTGACCAGCCCCATGCCCGGTTCAAGCTTGCCCCGGAAAATGTAGGTGGAATCCCTTTCCAGCCAATCGCCCAGGGCTGCCAGCGCTTCGCGGGTCAGCGGGTCATCTTTCCACACCACATTCCTACCCCGAATGGTGTAGCGCATGTGCAAATCACCTGTCGCAGCGTCAACCGAAAATACCGGGCCTACATTTTCCGCACGGGCAACCGTATCACCATCAGTGCGGGCAGGAATGGTCATCACGTCCGGTTGCATCAGTGCACGGATGTAGTCCGGGTTCTGGTCACGCAGGCGCAGATAGGCAATTTCATGATCCAGCAGACGGTTTTCGCCACCTTCCGGCGCACTTTGCACACAATGCAGCAGCAGTGCGTGGATTTGTTGCTGCGGTAGGTTGTAGTAGCCGTCGGTATGCCACTGGATGGCGCGGTTGCTATAAGGGATGTAGTGTTCACGTTCCCCACTATCCGCCGCAGCAACGGTCAGGGATGTCAGCCCATCATCATCCGCCAGCCAATTATGGTCGAGGTGTTGCAAGCCGAATTGTTGCGCCATCCGGTGTGGGATGGAACGGTCGGGGTCATCTCCGGTCTTGCCCGCATAAATCACCATATTGGCCTTGCGGCAGCGTGCCAGCATCGCTTGATGCTCGGCATCGCTTAGGTTGCGTGGGTCGCGGACTTCCACCACCAAATCTTCCAGATATATCGGGTAGTGTTGTAACTTTTGCTCGCGCCAGCATTGGTATAGAGCGTCATTATCAGGTAAGAAAGGGCTATACATCGTTAGTGATACCTCGTTGTGGATACTACATGTGGTATGTTAATACCGAAGAAATTACTATATGTAGAATTCGGGCAAACAACCTTGACTTAAGTCAAGGTAATGAACAGAAAGGAAGCTACACTACGTCCGCATACAAAGTGCAGGGAAGCAGGATATAAAGTGAAGCGATATAACGTTATTATTACCGGGCCTAATGGTGCGGGAAAAACGACAGCAGTGCAGTCTGTCAGTGATGACGGCAAGGCATCATCCACGATGCTAAGTGGTATGCCGGTAGATTATGGTATTGTCAACCTAAGCCCCACAGAACAGGCTCATTTGTACGGCATTTCTGGGGAAGGTTCTTTTGACCCTATCGGGGATGTCCTGATCCAGAGTGCCAGTGGCTTGCTTGTTATGCTGGATAATCGCCGCAATAACCCCTTCCGCGACCTGAAACGCCATACCGCCAAATTTTCCCATCTGTTGGCAAGTCAGCAGGTGGCGGTAGGCATAACCCACTGCGACCATACCCGCACAGAACCTTTGGAGCGTCACCGACAGTGGGCGCAGGACAACCTGCCAATAGTGGTGGAACTGGTTCCGGTTGATGCCCGTAACCAAGCGGACATCCTTGCCCTGCTCACTCAGGTGCTACAATCTTGTCGCCAGCCACCGCCACCACAGCCTGTTGCTTTGCCCACCCTACCGTTGGTAACAGAAATGGCTACACAAGCTATTACCGCCCCAGCCACTACACAACCTGTTGCTTTGCCCACCCTACCGTTGGTAACAGAAATGGCTACACAAGCTATTACCGCCCCAGCCACTACACAACCTGATACTTCACCACCCGACAAAACATTGCTGAAAAGGCTGTGGAATATGGTTTATCTGGAATGAACCTTGCCACGCACCTCGTGAATTCAAGTAATTGCTACCTATAGTCGTTTAACCCCCAGAATTGAGTCAATGTGAACTGCGTATTTAATTTTAGTGCTGGCCCCGCAATGCTGCCGCAACCCGTCCTCGAACAAGCCCAACGTGAAATGCTCAACTGGCAAGGCACGGGAATGTCTGTCATGGAAATGAGCCATCGGGGAGCGGAATTTATGTCCATCGCCGCCCGCGCAGAAGAGGACTTGCGTGACATTATGGGTATCCCACCAAATTATAAGGTGCTGTTCCTGCAAGGTGGTGCTAGCAGCCAATTTGCAATGGTTCCGATGAATTTATTACGTGGTAAATGCACTGCTGATTATGTTGAAACGGGGGATTGGTCATCCAAAGCCATTCAAGAAGCAAAGAAATACTGCAACGTCAATGTAGTAACTTCCACAAAAATCAGTAGATACACCAGTGTTCCGGCATTCACTAGCTGGAATTGCAACCCCAATGCTGCCTACCTTCACTATGCCCCGAATGAAACGATCCGGGGCGTTGAATTCCCATTCGTACCCGAAATCGGCGAAGTGCCACTGGTGGCGGATATGTCTTCCGGTATCCTTTCGCGCCCAGTCAATGTCAATCAGTTCGGGCTGATTTATGCTGGCGCACAGAAAAATATCGGCCCAGCAGGTTTGGTAGTGGTTATCGTCCGTGATGACCTTCTTGGTAACACCGCCAGTGGCACACCTGCCCTGTACGATTACCAAGTGCTGGCTGATCACCATTCGATGTATAACACCCCGCCAACCTATGCATGGTATTTGTCCGGTTTGGTTTTCCAATGGATCAAGCAGCAAGGTGGGGTGGCAAGCCTCGCTACGGCTAATGTCCGTAAAGCCCGGAAGTTATACGCAACCATTGATGCATCCCAAGGTTTTTACCAAAATCCCGTTGACCCACAGTACCGTTCTCGGATGAATGTGCCCTTCATGCTGGCGGATAGGCGTCACGAAAACCTATTTTTGGCGGAGGCACTGGAAGCTGGGCTTACCAACTTAAAAGGGCACCGTTTTCTGGGTGGAATGCGTGCCAGCATCTACAACGCCATGCCTGAAGCGGGTGTCGATGCGCTGGTGAGTTTTATGCAAGGCTTCATACAGCGGCATGGCTAATCCATGAACCTTGCCAAGCACCTCAATACTTTCGGGCAGCACCTGTTACACCGCCACGGCGAACGGGTGCATAAGCTTGCCCTGAATGCCAGTTTCACTTGCCCTAACCGCGATGGCAGCAAAGGGCAGGGGGGATGCACTTTTTGCAATAATGCATCTTTCAACCCGCAAGGCAGGCATCCACCGACGGTCGCACAGCAAATTGCCGCTGGGCGTGCGGTGCTTGCCAAACGCACGGGGGCAAAAAAGTTCATCGCCTATTTTCAGGCTTACACTAATACTTATGCGGCATTGGCAGTGCTGAAGCCCTTGTATGACCAAGCCTTGGCAGAACCCGATGTGATTGGCTTGAGCATCGGCACACGCCCCGATTGCGTCCCCGATGTGGTATTGGATTTACTGGCTGATTACCAAGCGCAAGGCT
>NZ_JAQTLS010000040.1 GCF_028714775.1 Thiothrix sp.
TTCAGGCGCGGGCACAGGAAAGGATATAAGGCGGGAGCGCTGCAAGAGGGAATGGCGCATGCGGCAGGCGAATTCATCGCGATTTTCGATGCAGACTTTCTTCCGCAACCCGATTTTCTGGTTCGGACAGTTCCCTGCTTTTCTGACCCGAACATCGGCATGGTCCAGGCGAGGTGGACTTTCTTAAATGCCGAGGCGTCGTGGCTTACTGGCATCCAGTCCCTTTTGCTTAGCCCTCATTTTGGGATTGAACACCGGGTGCGGTGCGGGCGCAACCTGTTTTTTAACTTCAACGGGACGGCAGGCATTTGGCGGCGGAGCGCGATAGAATCCGCCGGCGGTTGGATGGCGGACACGGTGACCGAAGATCTGGACTTAAGCTATCGCGCCCAACTGCAAGGGTGGAAGTTTATCTATCGGGATGACATCGCGGTTCCCTCAGAGCTACCCATTACCCTTGCGGCATTCCGCAGCCAGCAGCAGCGGTGGGCCAAAGGCTCGATACAGACAGCGCGAAAGATACTGCCACGCTTGCTTGCTTCCCCGTTGCCGTTTTCGGTGAAGGTCGAGGCTGCGGCGCATCTCTTGGCAAATCTCGGCTGGCTGCTCGGCGCACTCACAACCCTTACGCTGTATGCAGCCATTACGTGGCGCGTGGGCATCGGGCCATATCAACTGCTGAAGATCGATTTGCCGCTGCTTGCCGGAACCAGTCTCGCCATTTTGATGTACTTCTTCGCGTACATGCTGGTTTGTGGTTCGGCACGCTTGCTGCGGTGGTTGCCGCTACTGCCGGTTTTTGGCATCGGAATGGCACCCAGCATTTCTCTTTCCGTTATCAAGGGAGCTCTGAGCAGCGGCGGCTATTTTGAGCGGACGCCGAAGTTCGGGTTGCAGGGAAGCCAGCCGCCGCCATTGACGGCATTTCTCTATCGTCAGAAGGCCCTTCCATACTTGGCGATGAACTCCCTGTTCTTGTGTTACAGCTTGCTGCCAGTAATTTTTTCGTGGCAAAGGGGAACCTGGCTGGCGATCCCATTTTTGCTGCTCTTCCCTGCCGGCTTCATGCTGGTGATCCTGAAAGACCTTGCCGATATGGCGCAGATCCGTCGGAGTTAACACATCGGAGGCTGATTATTTGGAGGACAGCTTCCACCATGCTTCCATGCCACCTTCATAATTGCGCGCATCGGGCAGCCCCGCAAGTTGATGAACCATCCATGCGTACCCGGAACGGATACCTCCTCGGCAATAATAGACAATCGGCTTGCCGGTATCGACGCCATGGTCTTTCAGCAGCTGTTTGAAAGCTGCGGCATCCAGTGGGCGGCGGTCGTCGCCAGTGTAGAAGTTTGTCCATTCGATATGGATCGCGCCCGGTATTTTCCCAAGCAGCCATTCCATCGTCGAGCGCGTATCGATCAAAACCATCGGGGTTTTCCGCTGCTCAATCTCGGCAGTGGAAATATCCCAGTGGGGCGCGAGGTTGAAATTGTAGGTGGCTTTCTCCCGGTTTTTCGGCGCAGCTGCCGTTACCGCAAGGCCGCCATTCCGCCAAGCCTGGAGGCCGCCATTCAATATGCGGATGGAGCCAGTGTGTCCCAGCCACGCGAACACCCAGCCGGCCCACCCTTCGCCGCCCCAGCTTTTATCGGCGTCGCCGTAAATGACAAGGGGCGTTTTTTCATCGATCCCCATTGCTCCCAGCGCCGCAGCCATCTCCTGCGGGGGCAATACCCGGAATGGCACGCCCTTTTCATCGGTTCTGGTAAAGTTCTCCCATGAAAATGATAATGCGCCGGGGAGGTGACCGGCTTGCCATTCGGACTTGGGCCGGGCATCAAGGACCACATATTTTGCAAGTTCACCGTTCAGGACGGAAGGTTCAATCAGACTCATATTGCCGGCCATTGCGCTTTCTCCCGAGAACAGAATTCCGACCATGATAAATAGTAACGCCAACGACAGTTTCAATCGGAATATTTCAAAAAGGTTTTTCCACTGGTGCATCCCGCTCTGCATCGCATTCTCCTATGGTGTTTTAGCTTTTCAGGCCGATTTTCGTTTGTCTGTTGCCATGCTCGTCGGAGCGTCCGCCCTCATTATGGTGTTTCTATCCATAGCCCTGTATCTGGGGGAAGCGGGGGGGGTAGGCTGGTCTCCGCGTACGATTATAATCGTAGCCGTTGCATTTCGGCTCATGTTCCTGTTTCGTTTGCCGGAGCTTTCCGACGATATCTACCGCTATCTCTGGGATGGACTGACGGTTTTACACGGCAACAACCCGTATGCGCTCGCCCCATCGGGCGCGAAACCTTTTTCAGCCGAGTCCGCCGCGCTGCTCGGCCATGTCAATCACCCGCATCTGGTTACTATTTACCCCCCTGCAGCGCAAGTTTTCTTTGCCATTGGCGCATTTCTTGGCGGCATTTTGGGAATAAAAGCCGTGCTTATCGCCTTGGATATTGCCGTTTGTGCCGTCATGTTGCGCCTTCTTTCATGGATGAAAATGCCGCCGTCGCGGGCGGTGCTTTATGCCTGGCATCCGCTGCCCATTCTGGAAATTGCCTCTTCAGGGCACATCGATGGCGCAGGAATTTTTTTGTTGATGCTGGCGTTCATGCTGTTGTTTCCTCCGCGTGATGACCCGAATTTTCACGCCTCCAACAATTGGGCAGTACCTGCGGCGGCAGGTCTCGTATTTTCGATTGCCATGCTGGTCAAACTATTTCCGCTGGTGTTCTTGCCCATATTGCTTTTTCTGGCGGGCAGGAAAGGAAGGGGGCCGTTTATTATCGGGGTCGTTAGTGGCACCGCCGCGCTGTCAATCCCCTTTCTTCCCGGCCTTTCCAATATGTTCACTACGCTGGATATCTACGTGCGTAATTGGGAATTCGCGGGATTCGCATTTCAGTCGCTGCATGAGATATTCCCATCCGGTGGCACGGCCCGGCAGATACTTGCGGTTTCATTTCTTCTGATAACGGCTACTTTGTATGCATCACTGTTCCGCAAACGTGAAAACCCGGCGGAAGAGGTTTGCACCCCATCGCTTTTTCCGGAGGCTTTCAAGACAGCTTATTGCGTCGCACTGGCTTTCCTGTTGCTTACGCCGACACTTCACCCGTGGTACGCGCTTTATTTGGCCTGTCTTCTGCCATTCGTTTCTGGAACCGCCGGGCTGGTGATGACATGGGCAGTGCTGCTCTCCTACCGCGTGCTGATTAACTTCACACTTCTTGGAACATGGGAGGATAAAGACGCCATACCCGCCATTATCTGGGTGGCTACCATTGGCGCGGCGCTTCTAAGCTGGCTGGTTCGAAAGAGGCTGCTTGATTTTTTCGGCGAGGAGCAATCGCTACGGTTGCCGGAGAGTGCTAATAGCCGGCAACAACCCATGTCCGCCAATTACGATTGACAAAGACGGGTGGGTGGTCAAACAATCAACATTGGCAGTAACAGGGTCGGTTGCAGCCAACCTTTCCAAAATTTATATGAACCGTGGCAAATTTATGGTGTTGCTGGCTGCCTGCCAACCCCGAATGAAGCGATGCTGGCAAGCGTCAGTTATCGCGGCTCTGTTTTTGGTGTGCCTGCCGATGTCGCTGTATGCGTTCGATTTTAGCCAGTGGGACGCGATCCTTAAAAAAAATACGCGGCCATCGAATTACGAAGGCATCGGTTATACCGGCTTCGATTATGCAGCCATCCTCAAATCGCGTGAGTTCGACAAACTCGTCGATGGTTTGGGGTCATATTCCCCGGAAGAGCTTCGCGGGACAGAAGAGAAACTGGCATTTTGGATAAATGTCTACAATATATTCGCGGTGAAGCTGGTGCGCGATCATTGCCCTGTCATTTGTATCAAGGAGGTGGGAAACTTTATTTCCCCGGTGTGGGAGGTGCCGGCGGGAAAAGTCGGCGGCAGAATGTATTCCCTTAACGATATTGAGCACAAAATACTTCGCCCGATGAATGAACCGGCCATCCACTTCGCCCTCGTATGCGCCTCCGTTTCATGCCCAGATCTGCTGCCAGAAGCGTACATGGCAGCCGCGTTAAAAAGTCAGATGAAATCGCAGGTTAACCGGTTCCTCGAAAACAGGGAAAAAGGGATGCGGGTAGACAGGAAAAATAAGACGGTGCATCTTTCGAAGATTTTCGACTGGTATGAGGATGATTTCAAAGAAGCTGGCGGTATTGTCGGTTTTCTCAACAGCGAACGGGGTGGCAGTCGGAATATTCCTCCGGACTATGCGATAAAGTACCTGCCCTACAACTGGGATTTGAATACCGTACGATGAACAGCCCGGTTCCCTCGTTCAGCTTCATCGTTCCCGCGCTCAACGAAGAGAAGAGCCTTCATGCCGTCATGGAGGAGATCGCTTCTGTTGCAGGGAAGGGCGGCGTACTTGATTACGAAGTTATTGTGATTGACGATGGCAGCACCGACGGAACCGTTGCTGCGGTTGCGGGACTCGTTGCCCAATATGGCAATATCAAATTTGTACGCAATGAAACCAGGAAAGGGGTCGGCAAAAGTTTTCTGGCGGGTGTTGCCATTGCCCAAAAAGATTACTGCCTCATTGTGCCAGGCGATAACGAGTTTGATCTGGGGTTTTTCCCCGGCGCAATAGCCGCACTTTCCGCCGGGGGATCGAATTTTATTGTTACTTACCTATTAAACCCGTGGCTGCGTCCATACCATCGGCGCGTCATATCTTTCCTGTACCTTTATGTATTCAATTTCCTGTTCCGGACGGATTTCAGATACACCAACGGTATTGTTATCTATCCAGCCGATTGGATCCGTTCGACGAAACTGCTATCGGCGGGATACACCTTTCAGAGCGAGGCACTTTTAAAGGCATGCCGTGAAGGCAAGCGATTTGCCCACGCGGGCATGAATATTCGTCCCCGTGCTCACGGCAAGTCCAAGATATTCTCCTTCGGCGTGATGGCGGAAGTCATGGCCTCGTTGGCGCGGATAAAGCAGGCTGATCGCCAAGAGCCTCCGACAATAAACGAATAGGCAATCATAACCTCAGCGGATTCCATGTCCCTCCAATTGGACGAAAGGGTGGCTGAAAGCCAGCGGAGTGAAAGAGTGTAGTTGTTGCCTGGTGGTTTGTTGCTGGGGTGCTAAATTGGTTCCGGTTCATACGGTTTGTGTAATACCGGCATGGCTTCCACTGAAGAAATGGAAAATTCTGTCAAATCAAGCGAAGCCACCTCAGTAGTTGACGTAGATCAAAAAGCAGGGGGGTTGTTATGCTATATTTTCGCTATATTGCGTTGCGATATCTTATCAAAGGAAGTCGCGAAGTTGTATGGCCAGTATGCCTGCGAGCTTAAAACCACACTGGTAAAGCGGTGTGCGGTGGTAGCGCTAAGCAAGTTGGGTTGTTGGCTTGGGTGTCCCAAAAAACACCTAAAATTATTAAAAATAATAATTAATAACAATAATAAGTTTTGTTGCTTTAGTTTGTTTGATTTGAATCCACAGAAATTAATATAGGAAGGAGTGCGATATGAGACTACTAGCAGTCACCGTTTCCCTTGGGGCGGCTTTGCTGGTTATGGCGACAGCACCTAGCTACGCAGCTGGTGGGGATGCTATTTTCAAGAAAAGTTGTGCGAGCTGTCATTACACTGATGGCCCGGCAAAGGAGAAGACAATATCAGACCAGTTGGCAAAGAAGGGCCCTGAGCTATTTTATGCCGGCAGCAAATTCAAGAAGGATTGGCTTGCAGCATGGTTGCAAAACCCTAAGCCGATACGTCCAATGAAATATAACTCGCTCTCTGAAGTTAATAAGGGTGATCATCCCAAGATGTCGGCTGGAGATGCGGCTGCGGTTACGGATTTCCTGATGGGTTTGACCTCGCCAGAGGTTAAGGCGGGAGTAATTAAGCCTGCTGAGTCCGCGCAGGCCAAGGCTATCTTTGGTAAAAAAATGCCTTGTACCGGATGTCACGAGTATTCAGTGAAGGGTGAAGTGCACGGCGGAAAGAGTGGACCTAGCTTGGTTGGTGCCGGCAAGAGGTTGAATCCTGACTGGGTATACGCCTATTTGGCAAATATCAAGGTATTCAAGCCGGTTCGGGATATGCCGGACTTTGCCAGCGTGCTTAATCCGAAAGATCTGGAGAATGTAGCGGCGTATATTGCTACTTTCGAGTAAAGCGAATAAACGGAGGGATAAACTCATGTCGAGATTTGTAATAGTAACCGCCATGGCGCTTGGTTTGGCCTTGGGTGTAGTGGGTTCCGCGCAGGCGGCAGACTCAAAGCAGGTGTTTGATTTCTATTGCGCCCAGTGTCACGGGGTCAATGGTGATGGCAAGGGCATTAATGTCACGAAAGATTTTGCCACAGATCCACGCAATTTCACTGTCACAGCTGATATGGAGAAACGTTCCGATGAAGATATCAGGGGTGTGATCAAGGACGGTGGCCCGTCCATCAGCAAATCGCCATTGATGCCACCTTGGGGTGCAACCCTGTCTGCGGCGGAAGTGGATGGGCTGCTGGCCTATATCCGGACGATGTGCAAGTGCAAGGGTAAATAAGGTACGCGACCGGAATGAAATATCTGAACAAAAAGTATCTCGCTGACAGTCTCATTTTTTCCGGGATGCTGGTGAATGTTATCTTCATTTGCTTGATCATGTATTTCTATATCTTATAGTTGTAGTTGGTAAGGCGGGACCAAAAAGGGGGGGAAGGCTCCCCTTTTTGGGGATTTTTGCATCCGTAACGAGCAGATAAACCGATGAAAGAAGGGCTGGGACATGAGCGCTGATGAATGCAATACGGAAGAATGTGGAACATCGAAGTACCCTTGGGTGGGGCCGGCATTTTTTGTGTCGGTTCTGATTGCGGTTATTGTTTTTTTTGTATGGTTTTTAAAGGCGTAACGACATGAAAGCTTATCTTTTACCGTTCGTGGGTGCCTTCATTGTCTTTGGCATCGTATTTTTTGCCTTGGATTTCTCAATAATGAAGCTCCAGGGATTGACGCTGGTGTATCACCATTAAGGGTGTGTCACCAAACAGGGAGTAGATCTTGCTAAAACGGAACATCAGAATAATCGGGAGTAGATCTTGCTAATACGGAATATAAAATTAATCGGCGGGGCATTTTTACTGGCTGTTTTAGCCACGTTTATGTTGCCAGCCTTCATGCCTGCCGCGAACGCAGCCGAGGCAGCAGCGTCCGCAGCAGCGCCAGCGTCCGAGGCTCCTGCGGCAGCTTCAGCAGCGGCTCCTGCTCCTGCTCCTGCGGCAGCGCCAGCGTCCGAGGCGGCAGCGGCCCCTGCGGCGGCTTCAGCAGCATCGGCCCCTGCGGCAGCTAAAACGGATGCCGCGCCGGACGCAAAGGCGGGAATTTCAGTGCCTGTGCCAAAATTAACTGAGGCGGATTACCCTGCTATCAAGGGAGTAAATTCCCGAGTGATGGTCTGGCTCGTGGCTCAGTTGCACCTCTGGTTCGGGGCGTTTGTTGTAGCGGTGCCGATGTTCGTGTTTATCATTGAATCCATCGGTATGATGACTCGCGATGAGCGCTATGACAACATGGCCTATGAGTTTATCAAGGTCAGTATTACTGCCTATTCGCTCACAGCGATTCTGGGCGGTTTGCTATCCTTCGGGCTGATCCTTTTTTATCCGGATCTGTTTAAGTATATGGCCTTGATCTTCAAAGAAAGCATGTTTGCGTACGCGTTGCTGTTCTTTGCTGAGAGTGCGGTCTTGTACATCTACTATTACGGATGGCACTGGCTCCAGGGCGGAAACAAGAAATGGGTGCACCTGACGTTCGGGCTGTTGCTCAATGCGGTCGGTATTCAGTTGATGTTCCTAGCTAATGCCTGGACAACCTTCATGATGAGTCCGGCTGGCTTGGATGCGTCGAATGTGTTCCACGGGGATACATGGGCTGCGATTCATAACTTCTTGTGGAACCCGATCAACATCCACCGGGTAGTGGCCAACGTAGCGTATGGCGGTTCGATTGTCGGCGCCTATGCAGCCTTCAAGTTCCTCAGCGCGAAGAACAAGGACGAACGCGCCCATTATGACTGGGTTGGTTATAACGCCAACTTCATCGCGATTGCGGCGCTGTTGCCTTTGCCTTTTGCTGGTTATTACCTCACAGCAGAAATTTATGCCTATAGCCAACAGATGGGTATAACCCTGATGGGAGGCGCGTTCGCATGGATATTTATCATTCAGGCGGTGTTGATCGGCGCTCTGTTCCTGTCGGCCAACTACTATCTCTGGTGTGGCATGGGTCGCAGCGAAGGCGCATATCGCTACAACCCCAGAATCAAGTACATTGCTATTGTTCTGGTGGCAGCCTTCCTGGTGTGGTTTACGCCGCACACTCTGGTGCTCACCAACTCCGAGCTCAAGAGCCTCGGCGGACCATACCATAAGTACTTGGGTGTGTTTGGTATCATGCCGGCCAAGAACACTGCGGTGAACTTCCTGCTCACGTTTACCTTCATGAGCTTCATGTTCTATCGGCGCGCGAATAAAATCGCCACTGTATCTTGGGCGACAGCTGGCAACGCGGCGCAGATTGCACTGTTTACCGTGGGTTTGATCAATATCGTCGTACTGGGTGTTTATTACGGCTATTTCACCAACACGGTGTATAAGGTGGCTGCTTCGATACCTCAGGTTCTGACCACACTGATCATCATCATTACCAGCACGGTAATAGACTCGCTGATGTACAAGGGCGCAAAAGATGTGGCGCCGTTGCACTGGGGACGTATGTCCAACCGGTCGCAGTACGCACTGTTCCTGCTGGCCGTGTCTTTCACTTGGCTGATGGGTTTGATGGGCTACGTCCGTTCCGGTATTCGCCAGCACTGGCACGTGTCCAATGTTTTCCGCGATGCCTCTCCCGATGCCTATACGCCGGATTTAGGTTATGCGGCCAACGTCGTATCGGCCGGTACAATAATATTCATGGCCATGGTTATCTTTGTCTTCTGGTTGAGCACGATTAGCGGCAAGCATGTGGTAGCCAAAGGTTATTGGAAGGAACAAGCATGATCAATTTTTTAAAAGTTGCCTTTTTTAGCGTATTGATGGTTGGTGGATTTTGGGGGTATTCTAATTTCGGCATCCCGCAGATCAAGCCAGCGCCGCCGCCCGTTGAGGAAAAGCTGGATCTCGGCGCGATGACCATGGATCAATTCGTCGCATTGGGTGGAACGATTTTTAACGGCAAGGGTACTTGCACGCTGTGCCACAATAAAATGGGTCGCGCGCCAATGCTGGACAAGATCGGTACCGTAGCACCCGAGCGTTTGAAGGATGCCCGTTACAAAGGCACGGCAAAGACGATCGAAGAGTACCTGCATGAGTCATTGACGAAGCCGTCGGCCTTTGTTGTTGCCGGTTTTGGCAAGTCAGGCAGCAACGATACCGAGAGCCCGATGCCTGATGTTACGGGTGGCGGGATTGGACTCAATGAGGCTGAGCTCGCGGCGGTCATTGCCTACCTGCAGGATTCGGGTGGCGCAGAAGTGACGGTCACCATCCCGGCGATGCCTGCGGCTGGTGCAGCAGCTCCCAAGGCAGAGGAAGCAGCTCCGCTGAAAACGGCTCAAGAGGTTATCGCTAAATATGGTTGCGGCGCCTGTCATAAGGTTGCGGATCAGACCGGCGAGATAGGGCCAAATCTTACCAAGCTTGGCGCAACGAAGAACAAGGACTATATCAGGCAAGCATTGCTCGATCCAGATGCGGTTATTGCAAAAGGATTCCCAGGAGGCATGATGCCCAAGACATACGGTGAGCAAATGAAAGCGCAGGAGCTTGAGATGCTGGTTAATTACTTGGCAGGGTTGAAATAATCATGACACAGAAAAGACGCATTCCCCGTTTGTTGCAACTCGCCCTGATAGTGATAGGGGTGTATTTCAGCTTTGTTTTAGTGTTTGATGTGGCGCTGCACCAGTTGATCCCCAAGAGCCTGCTCACTATGTATATGTTGTTCGTGGTGGCAGGGGTGATGATGGTGTTCACCTTTACCGAGGAGGGAGCTCAGGAATTAGTAGGCCCCATCAAAGCCTTGGTTGAGGATCCATCCAAGAAAATGGTGCGCAATATTGTGTTTGTGATCGTGCCGCTGCTGGCTGGTTATTATACATACACAAAAATGGTGCCAAGTTTCGAGGCACCGATGGAGTTGCGCACCATTCACCCTGCGCCGCCAGGCAAGTTCAAGGCGTTTGGCAAGAGTTTTAACCTGACAACTCTGGAAAATCCCTACCGGAAATTTCAGAAGGAAGATCCGGCAAAGTTCGCCGAATTGGTCAAGGCAGGCGGTAACGTTTACATCCAGAATTGCCAGTACTGTCACGGTGATAAATTGGATGGCAGAGGGCCATATGCATCTGGCCTGAACCCAACCCCGCTTAACTTCCAGGACGTTGGCACGATTGCGCAGTTGCAGGAATCCTTCCTGTTCTGGCGCATTGCCACCGGTGGACCAGGCCTGCCTGCTGAGGCTGCTCCGTGGATTTCATCAATGCCGGTCTGGCAAAATTTCTTGACTGAGGATGAGATATGGAAAGTAATTCTGTTCCTGTATGACTATACCGGCAGATCACCAAGGTCGTGGGCAAATGAATAATCGGCGATTAGGAAAAATAATGAGTTCAGTCAATAAAATAGCTCTCCTAGCTTTCTGTACCGCGTTATTTATGGCGGGGTCAGCAGCAGCGAAACCTGGTACTGCTGCGAAGGGCAAGGAAATATACGATAAGCGTTGCACATGGTGTCATGGTGCGGAAGGCGATGGGGGTGGGGCAGCTAAAGATCGGCTCAACCCTCCTCCGCGTGATTTCACGTCAGGCAACTACAAGATCAGAAGCTCAGATTTTGCAGACCCGACGCCCAATGACGACGACGTGTTCCGCATGATACGCGACGGCATGCCGGGCACCGCGATGCCGGGCTGGAGTGATTTGCTTGCCGAACAGGATATGTGGGACCTCGTGGCTTACGTCAAATCTTTTGCCAAATACGAGAAGCCTCCCGCAAAGCAGGTGGAATACGGCACGCAGATCGCAAGTTCGGCTGAAAGCATCGAGAAGGGCAAGAAGCTGTTTGAAGATGGCGACCGTTGCGTGGAATGCCATGGCAAGACAGGCAAGGGCAGTGCAAGCAAGCGTCTCAAAGGAGATGCCGGTGAGCGCACTTGGCCGCGCAATCTGACCAAGCCATGGACTTTCCGCGGCAGTAACGATCCAAAGGATATTTACACGCGAATTTCCACGGGCATTGCTGGTACGGAGATGCCATCCTTCGCCGATCCAAAGAGCAAAAAGAAGCTTACTGACGAAGAGCGCTGGCACGTAGCTAACTATGTGGCATCTTTGGCCAAGACCGATAAGAAGGTCAATGCAGAGAATACCGTAATCAAGGCGGACATGGTGGAGGGCGAACTGCCTAACACTCCGGAGGATGAGCGTTGGGAGAAAACAACACCCACCACTTTCTACACGGTTCCGCAGATTATCGGCGGAGAGCGTTATTTCACGCCTTCCAACGACACCATCACAGTTCGGGCGATGTATAACAACAAGATGGTTGCGATGCTGCTGGAGTGGGATGACCGCACCAAGAGTATTCCCGGGGATGATAATGCGGAGAAGCTCGCTGATGCACCGATTGCAGAAGATGGCGTCGCAGTACAATTGCCGGTTGTGATTCCTCATGAAATGAAGAAGCCTTATTTCGGCATGGGTGATGCGGCAAATCCGGTAAATATCTGGCATTGGAAGAGCGGTACCAAGGACGCAGCAGAGACCATCAATCTTCTCAGCAGCAAGGGGTTCAAGGAGATCGAGAAGCGCGATGCGGCTGGAGTCGGGCTCAAGGCAAAGGCTATTTATAGCGATGGAACCTGGAAAGTAATAATGACTCGGCCACTTACAACTTCCGCGGCGGACAAGGATATCCAGTTCGTCGAGGGCAAGTTTATCCCGGTTGCATTTGCAGCTTGGGACGGCAGCAATAACGGCGAAAAGGGTTCAAAGCACACCATGACTACCTGGTACTGGCTGTTGTTAAAGCCAGCAACCGGCTCTAAGCCGCTCATTACTGCGCTGGCGATCGCTGGTCTGTTCTTGGGTGGCCTGCTCTGGTGGGCACGTAGCGCCACCAAAAAACCAGCTGCCTGATAGTTCAAAGTTATAAGGGCACAAAATATGGAAGCTGAGTTTATTGAGCGAGGGGTGAAGACCAAGCTGATTGGTTTTATCATCATGGTCTTAGGTTTGTTGGATTGCCTGTTGAACTTGCGTGGCGGGTTACCAGCCTACGAACAATATCTTGGCGTCATTTTATTAGGGGCATGCGTGTTTGCCATCGGTGCGGTTCGCGGCGGACGGAGGTCGTCTGCCGTGGCAGCAAAAGTATAAGCAACTGGATACTTCTGTATACCTTCAAGGAGCGCACCACCGTTATCAATAGCACAGATAATCAGCGATTCTAGTAATCTTGAAAAATAAGGGCGCAATTTTCATTGCGCCCTTATTCATTTTGATTCCAGCGAAGGACTGTCCAGCTGTAGTTCCAGTATGACTGCCGCCATTCCCTTCACGGCTCAGCGTGGACGGCCATGCTTGTGGGGGTGATAGAGCGGCTTAAGCCGCGTTTACCAAGCCATCCTCTGTAGGTTCAGCAAGCGGCCAATGCCGCTCACGCGGGTTCCCGCACTGCTGGATTATCCGGCTTCAAGCTATAAAAGCAGTTCAGCTGCGGATGTACACGAGTTATCAATAAGTTGATATTCCATTCTGGCGAACGGGGTATTTTCAGCAGCGATATTGCTATGATTGAAAAATGAGTCGCTCCTTTTCCCGCTTCAGGGGATCAAGGATTGGGCGGGGCAAACGACTAGCTCAACCCCCCCACCTGCAAAACAAGCAGGTAAGAGATGGTCATTTCAACTGTCGTTTCTGTAATCAATGCGCCTTAAACTTGACCTTGAATTTCAGGTCGGTCTGAGCCGCCAACCATTCAAGCGATTTTCCATTTACCTCAGCATAGGGATACATGAAGTAGTTCAGCGGGCCATCATTCTGGCGCGGGTTCAGGTAGTAGCCTCTTCCGCCCCTTGCCAGCGCAATTCTGTATGGGTCAACGCCACCAAAATAATAATCAATTTTGTCTTGCGCGCCCTTGAGGTCGAGTTTGTCCACCAACATGGCTTTTCTGACATCAGCGGCATCCGCTGGCACCCAGCCGTAGCCGGGTACGTAAAACTCGGCCCAGCAATGGTGTCCACCGGTCATATCCTCATCATCTTTCTTTCCCAGCCTGAGGCCGAAGACCTCACGCGCCGGCACCCCGGCTGCCCTTGCAACCGAAACAAAAACCGAGCTTATATCAGCACACTTTCCGCCCTTCTTCGCAATCACTTTTTCAACTTCGCCGGTGCCGCAGCCCTTGACATCAGGATCTCTAACGGTGTTTTCAATAACCCACTGGTAAACAGCCCGCGCCTTTTCGCTAATCTTCTGCTTGCTATTGGTTACGCTGAGAGCGATTTCCTTGACCTTGCCATCTGTCGGAATGAACGCGGTGCTCTTGAGGTACTCGTTGATCTCAACTGGAATGGCAGGCTCCACGGCGGGGAAATCTCTCTTTATCAATTCCCTGGCGGTAGCATCAAAGGTCAGTGTAATGGCACGGTCCTTGGTGGGTGTTGTCCACTCGGCATAAAGGGCAAGGTTGCCCGTTTCCTTCTCGCCGTAGACGCCGCTTTGAGTGAAGTTGCCGCTTATTCTGACATTGGATATATCCTGTTCATTGTTCGAGACAGGATAAGGAATCCAGACCCTGACATCTTTACTGTCATCCGGGGCCGCGATGGTGACGCTAAGTTCGACCTCACCGCTCCTGTCCTTGGCCACCGCGAAAGCGGGGGAAATAAACAGCGCAAATAGAAACACCCATAATATCCGTGCAAACATTTCAAACTCCTTTCATGCAATTAAAAAAACAACATAGAACAGCAATTTTTATTCGAATTCAGACTCTCGTGCTTAAGGTCAAGTTTGAGTTTTTTTGACAATGCGACGACAAGGTTGCGATCAACATCATCACTGCAGCTTATTGTTAATCCGCTGACATTCCGGTGGTATTTGAGTACACCGGCTACGAGGCTGGTTATCCTCGTTAACCCTGAGTTGCCCGCTTCCTTTGATGCAAAGCAATCCACCCGAACATGCCCTTTGGGTCGTGATGTAAGGCGCTGAACAGTGAAGAGCGTGTGGTCCAACTAAAGAGCGGCGCGCAGCAATTCCAATTCGTTGCCGGATTTTTCAAAATGAGACATGGCTACCCCTGTCAAATACAAAAAATGCACGGCACGAACTCGCGAAAGACGGCAGAAGATGATGGTCACGTCAAACCCCGTTGTGGAATTTGCGCGTATGGAAAGCTCCGGCAACTCGATTGTGCGACAGATTCGTCGCGCACGGTCAGAGCTTCGCACCTCATAGGATCTGCAGACCTGCTCGTTGGCAGCGCTTTAGATACGGTACATTCCGTCGTACTCAAAACAGGCCAGCCACACTCAGACCGTCAGGCCCGGCTCGTCCTTCGAAAGAAAGATAAGACGGCGTTACGGCGAGCCAACCAAGAATCAATACGGCAGCGAGGCGTAGCCTAGCATACTCGGCTGTTTGTGGGAATTCAGCCAATTCCTTCTGTCAGAGCAAAGTTGTAATGTCCCCTTCCAGCAAAGTAGAAATGTCCCCTTTTGATTTTTGTGAGGGAGTCATGGAAGAGGGGATCGTTACGATGAGCAAGAAGGAGCTGACACGGCTTGAGGTTATGCAGC
>NZ_JAQTLS010000041.1 GCF_028714775.1 Thiothrix sp.
GGGTAGTGGCGGCAACTGCGTTGCTTGGCATCAACCAAGGCTTGTGCTGGTCAATGACCCTCAACAGCAAACTGGATATGACCAACCTGAACCAAAAAGGGTTGGTCAATGGCCTAAATGAATTTTCCGGCTATGCAGCGGTGGCGGTAGCGGGGGTGGTGACTGCTTGGCTGGTGGATGTTTATGGGGCACGGCAAGGGCTGTTCCTGTTTGGCACGGTGGTGATCCTTACCGGGTTAGTGCTGGCATTGTTGATAATCCGTGAAACCCGTCCGTGGGCATTGGCACATCCCCCAACTTCAAATACTCAGGGAATAAAACCTGCAACCCCACCGTCATTAGGGCAAGCCTTCCTCTACGCCAGTTGGCAAAACCACAACCTGCTTGCCCTGAACCAAGCCGGATTGGTGGAAAAATTTACTGACGCGCTGGTATGGGTCATCCTGCCTGTGTGGTTCGTGGCGCAACACCTGACGCTGGTACAAGGCAGTTCCATCATCGGCGTGTACGCACTGGTGTGGGGCGCAAGCCAGCTTATCACCGGCCCCGCCTCCGACCGTTTCGGGCGCAAACCGCTGATTGTCGGTGGCATGTGGTTGTGCGGCATCGGCGTATTGCTGCTGGTACTTACGCACACTGTATGGCTGTGGACGCTGGAAGCGGGGTTAATCGGTTTCGGCATGGCAATGCTTTACCCCACGCTGGGCGCGGCAGTCGCCGATGTCAGCCCACCCGCGCAACGCAGCACCTTGTTGGGCGTATACCGTTTCTGGCGCGATTTCGGCTACGCGGTGGGTGCGCTGTGCATGGGGTTGCTGGCGCAATGGGTGCAAGGCTTGGACGTAACCTTCTGGCTGGTGGGGATTGCCATGTTGGTATCGGGGCTGGTCGTAGTGATAGGGTTCAAGGAAGTGCCGTAGGCAACAGCCAAGAGGGGGAAGCCACTTGAAAACAGTCCACCCCCAATATCTCAGGGGGTGAACCGGCCTATAGCAGGCAACTGTGGTGCTTGGGCTATTCGGAGGAGTCATTCTCACAAGACCCAAGCACAGTAAGTTTACTGCTAGCCCAATATGGCGACCATCCCCCTTGTAAAACAGGTTCTTCCACACCTCCATTTCAAAATCTTGTGCGACTTTGACGAAGCCGACCATGACCTCCTGCACCATGTCGAGTACGGTATCTTTATCACGCAGGCTCAGGGAAGCAAACGCCAACGCTGGGGAGCCGACGCGGCGCAAAAACATTTCTAGTGCAAACCGGGTGTCCGGTTTCAAATCAGCTCCTTTGCTGCCTTCCGCGTTAAGGGTAATTTCGCGTGGGCGGGGAAAAGGTTGGCACGGGAAGGGGAAAAGGTGGGTTTCGCTCGCATTTTTCCCACCCTACGGTTACTTTTTCGTGGCATCCGTCGCAGGCATATCCTTTTTCCCCATGTCCATCGTACTCATGTCGTGCCCAGCCGGAGCTGCCGTTGCAGGTGTTTCCGCAGCAGCCGGTTCTGCTTCTGCTTTTTGGAATGGCGTGAAGCGTGCCGTCTGTGGTGCAGGCGCGATGGATACCACCACTTTCATATCATCAGCGGTTTTGAAGTCGCCCGTGCCTTTGAGGATATTGTCGGTGGTGGGTTCTAGCTTGACCTCAACCTTGGCATCGCCGGACAGCACGGTTGCCGTGCCAGTCATCCCCCCGCTGGCAACTGCGCCGTTACCGTGATCCATCACGTAGACCGTCAAGTCCTTGTCCTTCACCACTAACTCGAAGTGGTAGCTGTCGGTCATGCGCACCTGCCCACCGTGGGGGCTGGGCTGGGTGTCGAGAAACGCATCGGTGTGTGCGGAGGCATAGCCCGCCATCAGCAGGGACGCGGCGAACAGGGTGGTCTTAAACAGTTTCATGGTTAGCTCCTTGATTGGATAGAAAAGCAATGAGGGGCTTTTCGCCCCAACGGTAAAACATCACCGGAGTCAGCAGCGTATCCAGCAGGGTGGAACTGACCAGCCCGCCGAAAATCACCACCGCCACGGGATGCAAAATTTCCTTGCCCGGCTCGCCGCCCGCCAGCATCAGCGGCAATAGTGCGAAGGCGGCGGTCAGCGCGGTCATCAGCACCGGGGTCAGGCGTTCCAAGCTGCCGCGCACGATCATGGAAGTGCCGAAGGTCTCGCCTTCCTGCGCGACAAGGTTGAGGTAATGGCTGATTTTGAGGATGCCGTTGCGGGTGCTGATGCCCGCCAGCGTGATGAAACCGACGAGGCTTGCCACCGACAAGGTTTGCCCTGCCAACCACAATGCCAATACCCCGCCGACTAACGCCAGCGGGATGTTGCCCATGACCATCATGCTTAGCACCACCGATTGGTAACGGCTGTAAAGCACCAAGAAAATCAACGCCAGCGACACCAGCGCCAGTGCCGCAATCAGGCTGCTGGCCTCCTCTTGCGCTTGGAACTGGCCTTCAAGCTGGGTGAAATAACCCTCCGGCAGCGGGAATTTCACCAGTTCCGCCCGGATTGCGGCGACCACCGCCGCCATGTCCGCATCCCCAGCGGCATTGGCGGACAGCGCAATGCGGCGGCGGCCATTTTCGCGCACGATCTGGTTGGGGCCGCTGGTGTCGTCGATGCTGGCAAGCAGGTGCAAGGGGACGCGCCCGGTGGGGGTTTCCACCAGCAGGTTGGACAAACTTTGCGCCTTGCGGTTACGGTCTTGCAGGCGCACCACCACGTCGGCACGGCGGTTGCGGTCAATCACCTGCGCCACTTTTGCACCATTGGTGAGGGTTTCCAGCGCGGTATTGACCGCCGCCGGGGTAACGCCGTATTGCTGCGCTTTGGCGTAATCCACCCGTACTTGCAACTGCGGGATGCGCACCTGCTTTTCCAACTGCAAATCGACCAAGCCGGGGATGGTAGCCAGCCGGGTTTGCAAGCTTTCTGCAAGGCTGCGCAAGGTGTCGGGGTCGTCACCGAACACTTTCAGCGCAATCTGCGCCCGGACTCCAGACAGCAGGTGGTCAAGCCGGTGGGAAATCGGTTGCCCGATGTTAAGGGAGACGGGGATCGGCGCAAGCCGTGCGCGGATGTCTGCCAGCACCGTTTCACGCGGGCGTTCCGACGGTTTCAGGTCAACCTCGATTTCGGTGGAATGCACCCCTTCGGCGTGTTCGTCCAGCTCCGCCCGCCCGGTGCGCCGCCCCACTTGCGTCACTTCCGGCACTTGCAGCAGCAGTTGTTCCGCCAGCGTGCCGATGCGGTTGGATTCGGTCAGCGAAGTGCCGGGGTTCAGCAGCAGGCCGATGGTCAGCGTGCCTTCGTTGAACGCGGGCAGGAAGGCGCGGGGGAAAAACGGCACGCTCGCCGCCGCCAGCATTACCAGCAACAGCGCAGTGCTGAGCAAGAGACCTCCGTGGCGGAATGACCAATGCAGCAGGCGTTCGTCGGTACGTTTGAGGACACGGACGAGTGGGGAGTCACCTGCGCTTGCGTTCCCCGTCTTCCCCAACAAGTAATAACACAGCACCGGCGTCACCGTGACCGCCACCCCCAAACTCGCCAGTATCGACACGATGTAGGCAATCCCCAACGGCGTGAACAGCCTGCCCTCAATCCCGGTAAGGAAAAACAGCGGCACGAACACCAGCACCACAGTCAGGGTGGCATACACCACCCCGGAGCGTACTTCGCGGGAGGCGGCAGCAATCACCGCCAGCACCGGGCGCGGCTGGGGCAGTAAGGCATTCTGGCGCAGGCGGCGCAGCACATTTTCCACATCCACCACCGCATCATCCACCAATTCACCGATGGCAACCGCCAGCCCGCCCAACGTCATGGTGTTGACCGACAGCCCGAAGGCGTGGAACACCAGCACCGCCGCCAGCAACGACAGCGGGATCGCCGTCAGCGAAATCAGCGTGGTGCGCACGTTGAGCAGGAACAGGAACAGCAGCACCGCCACGATCACCGCCCCGTCACGCAGCGCCTGTTTTACATTGCCGATGGAACTTTCGATGAAATTCGCCTGCTTGAACAGCAGGTTGTCGACCCTCACCCCGGCGGGCAGGTTGCGGTTGAGTTCCGCCAACGCGCCTTCGACCTCGTGGGTAAGCTGCACGGTGTCGGCAGACGGTTGCTTCTGTACCGAGAGGATCACGGCGGGCTTGCCCATGAAACTGGCCTCACCACGCCTCACCCCGGCGGCAAAACTGACTTCCGCCACTTGCCGCAACAGGATCGGCACGCCGTCACGCTGGGCGACCACCAATCCCTGCATATCCTCCAGCCGGGTGGTACGCCCCACGTTGCGGATCAGGTATTCCTGCGACTGCGCTTCCAGAAAGCCGCCGCTGGTGTTGCTGGCAAACCCGCTTAGCGCCGCCTGCACCTGTTCCAGCGTGATGTTCAGCCGCCCCATGTTGGCAAGGTCGGGGGTGACGCGGTACTGGCGCACTTCCCCTCCCATCGGGATCACCTGCGACACCCCGGCAATGCCGAGCAAGCGCGGGCGCACCACCCAATCGGCAAGGTCGCGTACCTGCATTGGGCTGGCTTTGGCAGGGTCGGTGGTCATCGCAATCAGCAATATCTCGCCCATGATCGAACTGACAGGCGACAGTTGTGGGGCAATTCCGGGGGGCAGTTGCCTGCTGATGGCACTCAGACGCTCCGAGACTTGCTGGCGGTTGCGGTAAATGTCCGTCCCCCAGCCGAATTCCACGTACACGATGGACAGCCCCACGCCGGACACCGAACGCACACGGGTCACGCCCGCCAGCCCGTTCATCGCGGTTTCCAGCGGGGCGGTGACAAGCTGCTCCACCTCTTCCGGGGCCATGCCTTCGGCCTCGGTCATCAATGTGACGGTGGGCTTGTTGAGGTCAGGCAGCACATCCACTGGCATCCGTTGCAGGGTGAAGAAGCCGTACAGCAGCAGCAATACCGCGCCTGCCAGCACGAAAATCCGCTGGCGCAAACTGGTTTGGATAATGGCGTTGAACATGGTTGCCCCCTAATGCACTTGCGGCAGCAAAGCCGCGCCTTGTGTCACCACCCGTACCGTACCGCTAAGCCCGTCCGTCACCACCACCATGTCCGCATCCAGCGGTAGTACTGTAACCTTGTGTGGCACGAAGCGTTCCGCCGTGGCGTGCGTCCATACGACGGATTCCTGCTGGCTGTTTTTCACCACGCTGGAGGCAGGGACGGGTATGCCTTGCAGCGACGCTTGGGTTTGCACCGCCACACTGAGTGCCTGCCCCACGCTCAGATGGGCGTTGGAGGCACGGATACGGAACCATAACGGCAAGGCTTGCTGGCGCAATTGCTGGCTGCTGCCGACAAATTCCAGCGGCAAAGTTTTTTGGTCGGCGGTGAGGGCAGATGCGCCCGTAACCTGCCCACCCAACGCGGGGTCATAGGCGAGGGCTTCCACCTGAAGTTGGTTCGGGTCGATGATTTCAAACAGGGTTTCACCGGCTGCAACCTGCTGGCCTTGCATGATGTTAGCGGCGCTGATAATACCGGATACGGGTGAACGCAGGGCTTCCGGCTGTTGCACAAGGCTGCCTTGCAAAGCTTGCAGGCGGGCTGTCAGGGTGTCGGCGGTGCTGCGGGCAGCATCCACTTCCATACGGGGAATGACCCCGGCAATGCTTTCCAGCCGTGCCGCGTTCTTGTCGGCAAGCGCAAGCTCGCTGCGGGCTTCGGCAATCTTTTCCTGCTGGTTGCCCTTGTCGATGTTACTGGCAGACGGCTCCAGATGGGCAAGCACTTGGCCGCTCTCCACCCGGCTGCCCACGGCGGGGAATCCGGCGGGTGGGGCAATGACACGGCCTGCTTGGCTGGGCTGCACCCGCCCACTGGCGTTAGGGTCAGCCACTACCGTGCCGTTGAGTTGCACAGTTTGCGCCACCGCTTGCACCTTGCCCAGCACTGTGCGGACGCCGAGCAGGTGTTGCGCGGGCTTGGGCATGAACACACTGCCGTCGGGCAGGCGGGTGGGCACTGCCCGTGCGGTAGCGGGCAGGGGAACTGCGGTGGGTTTGGCTTCGTCACCGTGGTCTTCACCACCGTGCGCCCATGCTGCTTGGGGCAGGAGCATGTCCTGTAATTGGCTTCCCCAGAAATTCCACCATGGCTTTTCAACAGTGCCTGCGTCCGGTGGGGGAATATCTGTTGTACCAATCAGCAGGTCGTTAACCCCCTTGGCCTGCACGGTAGCAGTGATTTCGTAATGCCCCGGTTGGGAAAGCCAACCTGCGGCAACTTCTGCCATACCATTGGCTTCGGTTTGCAGGGCAAGTTTTTGCCCCTTGCTTTCCAGTTCCACCTTCGCGGAGGGGATCGGTTCATTGGTGGCAAAGTGGTCGGCATACAGGGTCAGCTTGCCGTCGTGCAAAATACCAAGCAACTCCACATCCGGCGACTGTAACTCTAGCCGTACCCCAGCACTGGCGGGGGCAAGCACTGCGGGTTTGGGCGCAGCCTCATCACCGTGGTCTTCGCCACCGTGGGCAAAGGTGGGCGCGGGGATGCTTGCCATACCCAGCAGTAAACTGCCGCATAATACCGCAGACAAATATCTTTCCATTGTTTTATACCTACGCACTGTAGGTCGGGATTTATCCCGACAAAAACCATTGTGGTTATTTTTTGACCTACGCCAGATTAAAATCCGGCCTACAGGTTAGGCGATAGGTGGGCGGTAAGGTGCGTCGGCGCGTTCGGGCAGGGATTGCAAGGGTAAGACAGAAGGGATAAGACGGTTGGTCGGTACTGCCACCAATATAACGGGCAAGCCCAAGACAAACTGCCCGTGTTGGAACTGGTCGCAATGGCAAGTATCGGCAGCGTGATGGTTAGTTTGCTGTTTCTGCATATCGAGGCAGCAATCGTGCCCATCGGCTTGCATCATCATTTGTGGCATTGCTTTCTGCTGCACATGGTGGCACACAGCCGATGCCGACCAGACTGGCAAGGCAGCCATCAGCAGGATGAGCAATGTGATGATGTGTTTACGCATACAGTTTAGGGTCTGCCACTTGCAGTGTTATGTGATAGTCCGTTAAACGTAGCAAAATTATCAGGTATAAGCAAACCACATCCGTCCCCGATATTAGAAGTTTTCATTTTCAGGGGTACACTTATCGACATCAACCATAACCAACAGGAAATAGCTCATGGTAATGCCACAATTACCCCGCACGGTTTGGATGTTGGGCTTGGTCAGCCTGTTCATGGATATGTCGTCAGAATTCATCCATGCCGTGCTCCCCATTTACCTAACCACCACCCTCGGCCTGTCGGTGTTCACTGTCGGCATGGTGGAAGGGATTGCAGAAGCCACTGCCTCCATCATGAAGGTATTTTCCGGGGTGATTTCTGACCGTTTCCGTAAGCGCAAGGCATTGGTACTGACGGGCTACGGGCTGGCGGCACTCACCAAGCCGATCTTTCCCCTTGCCAATAGTGCGGCCGAAGTGGTGTTGGCCCGTTTCATTGACCGCATTGGCAAAGGTATCCGGGGTGCGCCCCGCGATGCACTGGTGGCGGATGTTACCCCGCCTGATCTGTTGCATGTGGCGTATGGGTTGCGCCAGTCACTGGATACGGTGGGCGCATTTGCAGGCCCCTTGCTGGCAATGCTGATGCTGTACGGGTACTCGCACGATTTACGGTTGGTGATGTGGGTGGCGACCATTCCCGCACTGGTATGCGTTGCACTGATTTGGTGGGGGGTTGATGAGCCGGAAAGCCCACCCACCACGGGACACAAGCCCACCTTGCACTGGCAGGATGCCCGTAAACTGCCAGCCGCTTACTGGCTACTGTTGCTATTGGTCGGCGTTTTCACCTTGGCACGTATGACTGATGCCTTGCTGGTATTGCGGGCGCAGGCCAACGGGCTGGCGCTGGTGTGGATTCCACTGGTGCTGGTGGTTTACAGCCTTATTTATGCCCTCAGTGCCTACCCCGCCGGGGTGTTGGTGAGCCGTTTCGGGCAAAATGCGCTACTGTTGATGGGAATGTTGGCACTGGCGCTTGCCCAGTTAGCCTTGGCAGCAAGCCATACCGCAGGCATGGCGTTCTGGTCTGGGATTGTCTTGTGGGGGCTGCACATGGGATTAACCCAAGGCTTACTGTCGGCACGGGTGGCACAGCTTGCCCCCAAGGAATTGCGGGGCACATCGTTTGGGCTGTTCCATTTGGTCACGGGAGTGATGCAGTTACTGGCAGGCGCAGGATTTGGCTGGCTATGGATGGCTTATTCCCCACAGGTGGTGTTCACAACAGCAATGCTCATTTCCTTACTCAGCCTGCTGCTGATTGCCGGACTCAAAACGGACATAACCTCATCCTAGCTCATGTGGGGATTACCATCCGGCATGTTTGTCGCACTCACCGCCACAACCAAGGCAGGCCATAACCCGCATCAAGAAGCCACCAACGAAGCAGGGGGCAAGCTGCTGTACTCACCTATTCAGAACATAGTTGACACTTATCAAGAAAAACGACTGGCTACTGGCCTAACATCACATTGCGATGTATAGATAATTAGCCAAAATTACACGAAGGAGCATTGACATGAAAAACAAGCTACTAGTAGCAGTGGTGGTGGGGTCGCTTGGACTATGCGTTTTTAGCCCATCGTATGCTGAACCAATTGCTGACGTAAAAACATCTCTCGCTGCTGGTGCAATCGCCAGTGACCTTATTGACACAGCGAATACTGTTACCCCAACGGTAGACACTGCATACCCGATGAATCCTAAAACAAATGTGACGCTCAAGGCCAATACACCCGTCCAGTTCTATAAAACTGGCTTTGTAGCGTCGGGGACGCTGGCAAGTGACGTTACACTTTTGATAAACCCACAAGATAGCGTCACATTTGCTGGGGGGGCAGAAGTGTGGTTCGACAACAATTCAAGTTTTGTGTACCGTGGCGTTTTGGCGGCTGATACTAGCTTAGTGTATTTCCCTGGAACCAAAGCCACTTTCAAAGGAGGAACTGACGTGGTTTTCTACGACAGCAGCTTTGTTTACCAAGGCACTGTCGCGCAGGACACAAGTTTCTTGGTCAACCCGCAGGAGTCTGCCGTTAGGACAGCAGGAACAGTCGTGACGTTTGACAATGATGGGTTCCTTGAACCATAGCAGCCAGTTTTAGTGTGTGTTTTATGGAAAGCCAGAAAGCTGGGGAGGAGCCTCTCCCCCGCTTTTTCTTTGTTAGCAACGGCAACGGGATTCTGGGCTAGTGCCGCGAAGGTATACAGCACCCTCCCACATCCCAATGATAAGAGCATCACCGACGCCACCTGCTGTACGCAGCAAACTACCGCGCAGCAACATAGCGAGGATTTGGAACAGGTGATCGCTGTACTGCGGCCTTAATCTTAAACAATTATCCTGTGACTTCCCCTTTAATCCATTTTCTCCTTTGTTGACCTATAGCAATGGTGACAACCGCTTGTTGATGTTTGTCTATCAAGCAATTAGAATTCGCCCGGTCATTGGGGAGTAGCCTCCTTTCACTGAAAAGGGCCTGTATCAACATCATTGACCACCCGGTCATGGTGCAGGCAACTCCGGTTTGGCAAGACCTTTGACCATATGCCTTCGGTAAAGCCGGGAGGGTGTGTGGTCATCGGAAAACGCCCGGCTTTGGAGTTCCCATGGAAGCTTTTCTCGTCTCAACTGGCATTGTTGCCCTCGCCGAAATCGGCGATAAAACCCAACTCCTCTCGCTTGTGCTGGCGGCAAAATTTCGCCACCCGGTTCCCATTATTCTCGGTATTTTGGTTGCCACTTTGCTGAACCATGCAGGTGCTGGAGCGATTGGCGCGTGGGTCACGACATTATTGGGTGAGGATATTTTACGCTGGATTCTGGGCTTGTCATTTCTGGCAATGGCAGTGTGGATCATGATCCCCGACAAACTGGATGACGATGATATGAAAGTGGATGCTACGCACTACGGGATTTTCGGCGCAACGGTGGTGGCATTTTTCCTTGCGGAAATGGGTGACAAGACCCAGATTGCTACAGTGGCGTTGGCGGCACAGTATACGTCCTTGTTCTGGGTCGTAGCTGGTACAACACTGGGAATGATGATTGCCAACGTTCCTGCTGTGTTATTGGGAGATAAGATGGCAGGCAATTTGCCATTGAAACTGGTTCACGGTATTGCAGCCGCAATCTTTGCTGTACTGGGGGTGTTGGCTTTATTCAGCGCATAAAGGGATTTCCACCCTCTGGTTTGAATACACCTGATTTCAAGCAGGCTTTGCCGCTCCAGAATAAGGTGGGGTTGTATCAACGCCACCTTATCGGGCAGTGCCTGTTTGCAAACACAGGAATAACCTTCATCCCGGACAGCAAACATGATAACCAGCCTTCTCCCTGTATTGCTTTGGCGTGTCAACACCAACTGAAAGCTCCCCCCTTATACCCACCGCCTGCGCTGCTGCGCCACCGCCTCCTCGACTTCCGCCTCGGTAACAAACGGCCCGTGGAAACGCTGCAATTCCGTGCTGCCCGGAAACAGGCCATAACCGTCACCCTTGTCCAACAGGTTTTCTGCACCCTTCTTGCCCAAGATGATGTTGGAGTCACCATCCGACATGACCTTGAAGGCAATGCGGCTGGGGATGTTGGAGCGGATCAGCGGGGTCACAACGTCCTTGTCCGGGCGTTGGGTGGTGGGCAGCAGGTGGATGCCAGCCGCACGCGCTTTTTGTGCCAGCCGGATGATCAGCTCCTCGGCCTGTGTCGCCACCACTTCGTTGCCATCCGCATCCCTGACTTTGGTCATCTTGCCCAGCAGGCGGTCAAGCATGACAAAATCGGCGAATTCCTCAAACAAGGCCACTTCGTATGGCAGCGGTGCATCTGATTTGGCGTTGTACTGGGCAATGTTGCGCACTTTCTTTGCCTTCATCAAGCCGTAGCGGCATTCCATTTCATCAATCAGCCCTTCCAGCATGGGGCGGACTTTGCCCATGTCGGTGATGATCTCACCCTCGACAAACGGGGAACCTTCGTACAGGCCAAATTCCAATTGCTTGGGGTCAACCATGTGCAGGCGCAGCATGTCAGGGGTGCTGCGTGACATCATGCTGAGCAACACGGCATTCATGAACATGGATTTGCCCATGCCGGTTGACCCCGCCACCAGCAAGTGGATGGCATTGGGCAGTGACAGCATTTTGGGGTTGCCGAAGGTATCAACGCCCAACAGCATCGGCAAGGGTTCGTCGAATGCCAACCACTCCGGTGATTGCATCAGGCCGGACAGGGATACAGTGCCGCGTTTGGCATTGGGCACTTCGATTGCCCCGCAGTCTGTCCCCCGTACATGCCCAATCACGGCGACCTCACCACTGGCCTTGAACACCGTGGCAATCTTGTTGGTTTCCTTGTCCAGCGCCTTGGTGTCCTTGTCCATCGGCACTTTCACCATGAAGGTGGTCAGTACCGGCCCTACACATACCTGTTGGACATCCACGTATTCCAGCTTGCGGGCAACCAATACCTCCCGCATCTTGGCCTTTAGCGCATCACCATCGGCGCTGTTTGCCACGGGTGCTGAGGCTTGCTGCACGTTGGCGGCAGGCTCCTCCCCACCTTCTGGCAGCAGGCCAGTGACAACCCCACCTGCCAAATCAAGCAGCACCGCCAACTTGGGCAGTGGGTTGCCGGAACGCAGGGAGGCAAACAAGGCCAGCAATGTGCCGCTGGCAGCAATGATGGCAGGCGCAACACCTTGGGCTTGTAACAGCCCAGCAACATACTGCCCCACCATCCCGCCATTGAACCCGCACACCGTCAGCACGGGTGCGCTTGCCCCGGCCACCAGCAAGGCATAAGCGATAGTAGCGGACAGCCGTTTCATGTCCGTCCCGATGACCCATTGCAGGCTATAAAGGCCGGATGCCAACCCGATGGTGCTGGCCTGCCCCAATGCTGACAGCGCTGGCTTGTACCAATCCGGGGCAACCAACTGGGCATCCACGGCCTCCATCGCGTGGGCAATGGCATCCCAGCTTATGTACAAGCCCGCACCAACTGCCACCCCAACGCCAGCCCCTGCCAGCATTTCCGGGCGGACCGTGATGCGGGGCAAGCGGATATGCCCTACCCATGCCAGCTTATGGGATAGCTGCGCCAGCGCCCCACTTGCTGATGGCTTGTTTGCTGTACCAGCAAAATCCCCAGCCCCAGCGGCTGGGTTGTTTCCTGTGACAGCTTGTAGTTTGCTGGCGCGTGCGCGGCGGCGCTTTGCGTCGGTGATGAATCCCAGTTCCAATGTAGCCATGCTGTTTTCCCCTTAATTCTTGCGTGTGTGCATTACGTGTAAACCGATCCCGGCTCCTGCCCCAGCCATTAGGCTGGCTGCAATGCCAGCTCCAAGCTGTGGTTCCTGTCTTGTTTACGTTCCCGTGTGGCGCTAGCGGGTTTGGTGGCAGGTGGGGTTGCTGGGCGTAAGGCCACCACTTTCCCACCATCAAGGCCCCCCACAGCCTGCCGGTCAACGCCGCTGCGTTTCTGGCGGATCACCGTGCGCAGGGTGCGTTCATCCACCCATTCGTATTTCACCCCACGGCTGCCATACGGCACGGCATTCATGTAACCGTTGCGGTGCAGGATCAGTTTGGCGTCGTCGATGTATGCCTTACGGATACCTTCCCCATGCTGCTGTCTAACTGTTTCATAGAATTGGCAAGTAGCCACAGGCTTCCCATAGTGCTGCATCAACAACACCAATGCCTGCTTGTGCCCATCTTTCAATTTAACCCCATCTGATCCGCCGATAACATTTAGATCAATAAATTTAGTCATGCTCAAAAGTGTAACTTTTTTAAAATCGCCCAGTTCCGAGGGCTTTGCAGGCTCCCCAAACAGGCCATCCATAGCCCCATTTCCTTCGCTCTGTGCGTCTGGATAAACTATCCAAGTTTTATCCAAGTTTTGACCCGCATCTGACCCGCGTTTGACCCCCACTTTTCCGGCAATTTTGCTGATTTTGCGCAAGGTGCGGACAAGAAATTTCAGCTTCGCCATTTTTCCGGGCGCTGCTGGTTGCGGTTGGTTTTGGCTTCCTGCATGGGGAATTAAAGTGATGACGATCAATAATTCAAAAGCCACCGCCAGTATTGTGCCGAAAACCAATGAGATGGACTTAGGGTCACTGGTTGTTGCCGTGCTTGCGCCAAAGAATCTGAGCACTCCAGCAATCATGTCATTGACCGGGAGTGCAGGTTTTGCACTTTTTAGCTGTTCACGGGCGGTTTGGAGAGTTTCAGACTGTCTATCTAGGTTTTTTGCTTGGCTAGATAGTCCAGAAGCCAGTTTATCCAAGTTTATCCGCGTCTGGATAAGCTCCTCACAGCCATTTTTAGGCACTTTGGTGTACGGGTTGGCCTGCTTGCAGCCTTGGGTAACAGCCCACACACTGGATGGTGCAGTATTTTTTCCATTTAAATAGACGTATTTCCCCGATGCTGTGAGGGCAGGGCGGTTTTGGATGGCGGTAATCTTGGTACGCAACTGTTCCTGCAAGGCAAGGCTTTCAGCATCCGGGGCATTGCTTTGTACCCGTGCGTCAGCGGCCTTGGTGCTGGCTTGGATTTGCTGGTGTGCCAGTTCCGCATCCAAGGTGTTGTTGGCGTTTTGTTGGGCGAACAGGGAACCAAGGCCAATGGTCGCGGCGATGCTCAGCACCCGCAGGAAATTCACCGCTGCCTGCTTACCCCAACTGTGGGCATAGCTTGCCTGCCGGGGGACGATCACTTTTGCCAAGTCTGCACAAAAGAACAGGGCTGGCAGCACAGCGGCGGAAATGGCGTCCGTACTGGCCCCCAGCATGTACCAGAACAGCATGTTCATGAGGGTGGACATCTGCCAGACCTGCACATGCGCAAAGAATACGCCCGCGTGGGGTGCATCCTTGGTGTTGCGGTAGTTCAGCACGGCTGCGGCAACAGAAAGTGCGGTCAACAGTGCCACCACCAGCAACACCTGCGCTGGCGTGATGGCGGAGAGGAGGTTGTTGGTGTCAATGGCGTTCATGGCAGTGTCCGTATAGTCCCAGTGGTTTTGTTTTGTTCAGGTTGGCGGGGTAGGGCGCTTAGCCGCCCTGCCCTTTCAAGCGCCCGGTTTTTGCCCGTTGTTGCTGTCATCGGCATGGATGCCGGTGGCGGCGTCCTGTGCCGTGGTGTGGGCATCAAGGTAAGCCTCGGGCAAGGTGCTGGCGACATCAGGTTGCAAGCCAACGTAACCTTCCGCCAACAGCAGCAAGGCAACATCCCAGCCTCCGGCAAAGACCATCAGGCGTTCATCACGGCTGATGCGCCCTGCCCGCTTATTGCCCTGATGGGTGGGCAGGAATGCCAGTTCTTGGCCTTGCAGGTACTGTTCCAGTGCTTGGCGGCTGGCTTCAAACATCGGGTGGTTGCGGTCTGGGGCTTGGATGCCATACACCCTGACCCGTACCTTGCGGCCTTTGTGCAGGAGGGTCAGCGTATCCGCTGCTTCCACCGAGGCAAGGCGGCAAGCCACCCTGCCCGCCTGCCCCAAGGTTGCCAGCAACACATAGGCCAGCAATGCCCCCGCCACCATCAGGCTGATGGCGTACTGCCCGTGCGGGTGTAACACCACCGCCAGCAGCACCAACAGGAATGCGGTCAGCAGGTAGGCTTGCAGTGATGGGTTAATGTGGGTGTGCATGGTGTTGGCCTCCAAAATCAGTAAGACCGGAACAAGCCGACCATCTTGCCCTGAACCTGCACACTTGCCGCTGGGTATACCATCGGCTGCATGGCGCTGTTCTCAGGGCGCAGTTCAACTTGCCCATCCGGCAAGTGGTAAATGCGCTTGAGGG
>NZ_JAQTLS010000042.1 GCF_028714775.1 Thiothrix sp.
CACATTCCAAACATCCTTGGCGCAAACCCTACAACCCCAGCCTCATCGAGGCAGCGCGCCTCAGAATCTAAAAGGGGACATTTCTACTTTGCTGAGAGAGGGGACATTTCAACTTTGCTTTGACATTCAGCCAATTCCTTCTCGCGAATGTCACGGTGCGGCGTGATGAGAAGTTCGATGACTACCAGCGAAGTTGAGTGCTGCTAAGCAAATGAACAAAACAGGTGCAAGCTGCTGCAAATTGGCGTATTAACTGTGTTTCGTTGATGCGCCGCTGCGCAAATTGAATATGCTACGCCATACTGTGTGGAGTGGCACGAAGCTAACCGCCACTGAGAGCAGGCACTAATAAATCGCGTTCGGCACCTGAAAAAAAATAAGTTCAATTATTTTCTGTGGATTTTTGATTTAGATCAAACATACGGTGCTTATACGATGCAAATATTCGCTCCTGATGAAGGTGCGTCAAAACGCCGCAGGTGCGACAGAATGCCGCAGCAGTGGCAGGAGCAGCAAGATGCGATGTCACAGAATCAAGTAAGTTGGTTCAAAGTTGGTAAAGTAGTGTTTGTAACGGGCAATTGTAGTAACTGAGTGTATGTCTGGGTTGAAGGTCGGCGGCAACATCGCTGCTATCCTATTATTAAGCAGTTGCGTACAGGGGAGGTAATAATGCAAGGTAAATACAAGTTTTTCATGGTGAGCGCTCTTTCAGTGAGTTGCTTGATGTCAGGGGCGGCAATTGCTGCTGCCGATAAATCACTAGCCATTCCAGGATGGCAGAATGCGGTTCCGGATGGCAAGGATACGCCAACCATTGATCCGATGATTCTGTACTCGTCCGGCGGTGTGGACGGTAAGATGGCGGTTATTGGTCTGCCAAGCTTCAAGACTTATCGTCATATCGATTGCGGTGTTGATACGCACGAAATTTCATTCGGCGGTAGCAATAAGGGTAACAAAAATGGTACGCCGGATGGCAAATACGTCTATCTGAACGACAAGGGTGCCAATACGATTTGCGAATTCGATCTTCAAACCGGTTATTTGAATAGAATCATCGCGCTGCCTTTCCCGTTCGGGGTTCACCACATCGCCATGAGCACCGATGGCAAGAATCTATTTGCAACCGGTGAGTATAGCGGCAAGATGGCCAAGGTCGACATCAAATCGGGCAAATCCGAAGTGATCGACTGGGGTCCTTCTCCGAGCGCTCCGGACTACATTGATGCTACCAGGAATGGTAAGTATGTTTTCGCAGGTAACTACTACCACTCCACCGTGGGTGTGTTTTCCACCAGCCCTTTCAAGCTGATCAAGGAAATACCGGTAGGTAAGAATCCTCACGGCACGGACATCAACCCGGAAAGCACGATGGTGGCAGTCAGCGATAAGCTCTCGGCAACCATGACGATCATCGATGTCGACAAGCTGGCGGTAAAGAAAGTGTTGCCAACTTGCGCAGGTCCTCTGCATTCGGTCATGGACGTGTATAACAAGGATGGCGGTTCCTACCGAGCTGGTATAGATAGCCCCGATGGCCTGACTTCCAAGTACGTCTATGAGAGCTGCTTTGTGGCGGACGCCAACGTGAAGGTGTCTTACGCAAAGCTTGAAGTGGTTGACGAAATTCCAACCCACTACAGAACCGGTCATATTTCGATCGCTCCGGATAACTCCTACGTGATGGCTTTGAACAAGTTCTCTACAGGCCTGTTCAGCCCAACTGGTATCGTGTTCCCGGTTAACTTCGAAATGTGGGATGCGCGCGAAAAGAGCCCAACCTACGGCAAGACCCTGCGGATTATGCCGGTGGACGGCGAGCCGCATAACGCCAAGGGCTTGATGGCCTATCTGATCAAGGATTGGACCAAGGGTGAGGCAGAGCAGGGTGGTTTGATTACCGGCAGGACCGATCTGCTTGATCCTCCACACCGCGCATACTCAAGAAGATACTTTGTTCCCAAGGAAAATACCCCACCGGGTGTCAAGGTTGTTGATGGCGTCAAAGAAGTTCACATGAAGGCCTTCAGCTATGGCTACATTCCTCGTCAGGTGCGTGTAAACAAGGGCGACAAGGTGCGGTTGTTTGCTACCAATATCGACAAAGCGTCCGGTATCACCAAGAATCCTGATGTTACGATGGGCTTGACGATTTATGGTCCTTATGGTCAAAGATCCAATATGGATTTGCCACGCGGAGTGACGGCAGTGCATGAGTTCACGGCGGAAATTGCCGGCGAATATGAAATCTTCTGTACACACTTCTGTGGGCCATTGCATCTGGAAATGAGAGCCGCGTTCTTTGTTGACGATCCTAAGAAGGGGCCTTCCAACCTTGCTGTGGGTGACTATGCTGAAGCGCAAAAACTGCCTGGCTTGCTGGAAGAAGGTCAGCTTACTGTCTCGGAACGTGCGAAGGGTCTGTAATTTACCTTTTGTGCGCAGATACGGATGAATAACCGGCCATCCCCTAGCGGGGGTGGTCTAAAGAGGGAGAAATAGAAAATGAAGAATGCCAAGTTGAAAATAGGCCTAATCGCAGTAGCAAGTTTGGGCATGATGTGGGGCGGTGCTGCTGTTGCTGCAGAGAAGCGCTGCACGGCCGGAGGGCAGAAAGTTGAGTGCCCTACCGTAACTGAGGAAGAGGCGAAGAAAGCATCGGCCGCGTTTTTGAAAGAAGGCGATGACATGGAGCAGGGTAAGGGCGGCAGCACCTATGGTATCGCGCCGTTTGATTATCTGACGGGGGTAGGTAAGCGCAGCAACTCCGACACCAAAACTTTCAAAACTGATAGCGGTTATGGTTCGGCAGCTAAAGGCAGCCTGAAGACGGAATTATGGGATCGTGTAAAAGCTCCCGCGTCGGACGGTGTGACAGATAAGAGCGTGTACGATCAATGGACGAACAACTGGTCGCCAAAGTTCGGCGCTACACTGGTAGCCGGTGCAGATCCTAACCACGGGAAGACCTATTACTACTCCTACTGCATCGCTTGCCACGGCTGGTTGATGCACGGTGATGGTCCTAGTGCTTCTGAGCTGAATCCACGCCCAAGAACGTTGACTCGTGGCGAATACATGCAAAAGAAGACCAATCTTGAATTGTTTACTGTAATCAAGGGCGGTGGCGAAGCTGTGTCGCTTTCTTCGTCAATGCCAAATTGGGGTAACGTTTTGCAGGATCAGGACATCTGGGATATCATTGCTTTCATCCGGGCAATGCAGGATGTACCGCCACCGACTAGCGTGGAGGCGTACCTTAATCCTAAATCTACCTTCAAGCCGATCAAGGGCGATGTAGATGCACTCACTGCTGCGAACAACAAAGACTTCAAAGAAGTGCAGGAGATGATTGAATCGGACATGACTGGGCGTGCTCCTGGTTCTGAGCTGGTCGGCGGCGGGTTCGTTGAAGGTGGCAACAGGCATAAGCCGAGCGATGTTGCAACGAAGGTCAAGCATTAAAGGTTTGTTATAACGAAAGTTCACCTGAAGGTTGAGGTGAGCAAGTAGTGCTGATATATTGAACCTGTTGTAGATGGTTTGAGTGAGGTATATTCTACGGACGAAAGTCCAGGGATATACCTCTCTCGTTTTGTAGGCGGCAAAAAACATTTTTCAAAATGTTCAATATTTGAATTTGACTTATAATTCGAAAATATGAATACCAATTATTTCAAAGCTTAAGCAAAAGAGGTGCATCACATGACGTCCCAAGTTTCTCTGGCCGTTGCCGAAGAGTTCCAACCATCACTTAGCGCCCATTTGCATCAACGTATTCTGGTTGCGCTGGATTCCTCCGACCATGCTAATGCCGCAATGCGGAGCGCAGTGGAATTGGCGGAATTGACCAGCGACTCCGTGATTACCGGCGCCCATGTTTATGCTGCCAAGCTGCATGACATGCGCTTTCGCCAGATGGAAGGTGGCTTGCCTGAACAGTTCAAGCAAGAGCAGGAGTTGGAGCGCCAGCGGGACGTGCATGACGACCTGATTACCCGTGGTTTATCGATTATTACCGATTCTTATCTCGATCAGGCAGCTACCGAGTGTGATCAACTCGGTATTAACTTCAAGCGTTGCTCCCTGGAAGGTAAAAATTACCGTGAGTTGACACGTGAAACCAATTCAGGCGTTTATGATCTGCTCGTTATGGGAGCATTGGGTCTCGGCGCGATAAAAGGAAGCCGCTTGGGTACCGTATGTGATCGAGTAGCACGCCGTTCTGTTATTGACACACTTATCATCAAGGAGCCTGATCGCTCTATCGTGGATGGTCCGATTGTCGTCGCGATAGATGGCTCATCCAAGGCCTATGGGGGACTGCTCACTGCCTTGGCATTGGCCAAACATTGGCAGGTGTCCGTCAAGGTTATTGCCGCGTTTGATCCCTATTATCACTATGTCGCGTTTAACCGCATCGCCGGAGTGTTGTCTGAAGAAGCTGGCAAGGTATTCAAATTCAAGGATCAGGAAAAATTACACGAAGAAATCATTGATTCAGGACTGGCCAAGATTTATGACGGTCATTTGATTGTCGCCCGGTCCATCGCCGAGGATTTTGGTGTCGAGATTGAAACAGAATTGCTGGATGGCAAACCCCACGATGCCATCGAAAAGTATGTCAAAAAAGTCAAGCCATCGCTGCTGGTTGTCGGCAAACTGGGCATCCATGCCGATGACGAGCTTGATATCGGCGGTAATAGCGAGCATTTGCTGCAAAATGTGGATTGTTCCATTTTACTCAGCATGCGTGAACACCAACCGGAAGTAGATGTTGTGTCTGAAGTCACCACCTCCTGGACCCATGAAGCCGAAATCAGGATGGAACGAGTGCCTTCCTTTGTCCGCAACATGGCGCGCATGGCCATACTGCGCTATGCTCAGCAACATGGCCATACTGTTATTACCCAGAGGATAGTGGAAGAAGCCACTGCCCAACTGATGCCGAATCATGCGGAACAGGCCATGGGAGAAATCGTTGCGGCCTACGATGCCGGCGAGCTGAAGCGCAAACCTGCGGCAGAGGAGGTCATGCGCTGGTCCGATGAGGCAGTTGCGCTATTACGCACCGTCGAAGACCTTTCAGTGCGCGGGAATCTCAGCATGCGTGCCGAGAAAAAAGCCCGCCAGGAAAAGAGCGCTGCGGTGGAAGCGTCGCATATTCAATCGTTTCTCGACGCTGCAACGTCAGCGGATACTCAGCCATCAGCACCTTCGGAATTTCATTGGCAGGTCGCTGCACTGGCGCGCCTGATGCGGGTACCCGAAGGCTTCATGCGCGACAACTGCAAGCAGAGCATTGAGAAGTTTGCCCAACAAAATGGTCACGCTGAAATCTCGCTGGAAGTGGCTGAAAACGGTCTCAAGCTGGCCCGCGGTGAAATGGAAAAAACCATGCAGCAACAAAGTGCGCCGGCTCCCAAGGCAGCGCGAGGTGGCTGTCCATTTGGCTTCGGTAAAAAAGCAAGTGCTGCTGATAACAGCGCCTTGCCCTGGAACAGCGAAGCAGAGCAAATCATGCAAGGCCTGCCGGAAGGCATGAGCCGCGATATGACACGCAACGCAATCGTCTCAATCGCCGCCAAAAACGGCGTGAATGAAATCACGGCGGATGTTGTAAGGCAGGTGCTGGATACTTTCAAATCCGGATCAAACAAGGTTAATGAAACCATGCCTTGGGATGAAGACGCACGAGACAGTCTCAGCCGTGCACCGGACATGGTACGCGGCATGCTGATCAAGGAAGTGGAAAACTGGGCGCAACACAATAATCGCTCCCACGTTGATCTCGCCACAGTGAGTACAGTTAAGCAAGAATGGCAATCCAAGGGTTATTTCCACATGAACCCTGAGGATCCGCGCAGCAAACCAAGCCTGTAAGAGAACGATAATGAATGCGCCCTACACAGCCAATGCCGGCACAAACGATTTATTCCTGCTTGCGATTAACCTGACAAACCGCTGCAACCTCGCCTGCGCCCATTGCTACATGGACGCAAAAACCCTGAAGTATGGCGGCGAAAACGAACTCACCACGCAAGAGGTGTGCAGCTTGCTTGATGATATTGCGGGGCGCAGCACTGAAACCATGGTTGTGCTCACTGGTGGCGAGCCGCTGATGCGCAGTGATCTGGAAGAACTGGTGGCACATGGCGTCAAACGTGGCCTTTCTATGGTGGTGGGAACCAATGGTGTAGCGCTCACCGATAAACGCGTGCAATCGCTGAAGACCGCCGGTGCAATGGGCGCCGGTATCAGTGTTGATTCCCTCGATCCAGCAAAACACGATGCCTTCCGCGGGCTTCCCGGCGCGTGGGAGAAAACCTTGAATGGCATCGAGGCATGCAAGCGCCATGATTTGTCCTTCCAGATTCATTTCTCCGTTACCGAGTCCAATGCCGGCGAAGTGCCAGCCATGATTGACTTTGCCCGCGCCTCCGGGGCGCGGGTGTTGAACGTGTTCTTCCTGGTGTGCACCGGACGCGGCGAATCGATGTCGGATATCAGCCCCATCACCTATGAACGGGTGCTGAACCAGTTGGTGGCAGCCCAGGAGCAGAGCCAGGATCTGCTGATTCGCGCCCGCTGCGCGCCCCATTACAAGCGCATCGCCTATCAACGCAACCCTCAATCGACGCTCACCAGAGCCGCCGGCTACGAAGGCGGCGGCTGCCTGGCGGGTATCCATTATTGCCGCATCACTCCAGAAGGCGGCGTAACGGCTTGCCCCTATATTCCGGACGAAGAGGGCAGCATCCGCGACACGAAATTCTGGGATATCTGGAATCAATCGCCCACCTTTCAATCCTTGCGCAATCCCAAACTGCAAGGCAAGTGCGGCAGTTGTGAATTCCAGAAATTGTGCGGCGGCTGCCGGGCGCGGCCTCTCGCCATGGGCGGCGGCCTGATGGATACCGATCCTTGGTGCATCCATATGCCTGATGGATCTGCCGTCATCGAACCATTAATTGAGCAACCAAAAAAACTGGTCTGGAACGAGGAGGCGGAGAAACGCCTGTCGCGCGTTCCCTCGTTCTTACGCAAGATGGTCAAGAATCGTGCTGAAAGTTATGTGCATGAACTGGGTCTGCACGTGGTGACTGAAGAGCACCTGGCTACCTTGTCCGCAAAACGTTTCGGCAGCGGTGGACCGCCCCGCCCGGATACAAAACCCAGCGGAACAAAAGAACCAACTCAACAAGTCGCACCAGCGGCAGGCAGCGGTGACACACTACCCTGGAGTGAGCAGGCACGTGAACGCTTGACAGCCATGCCGTCCTTTCTACAGGAAGGCGTACGCGCGGTCGCCGAGGATGTCGCCCGTTCCGAAGGCAGGCTGGAAGTCAATATCAAGCTTTTGGATAGGTTGGAATTAGAAACCCAGCCCGGCCGCGGCTTGCCATGGACTGATGAATCAGACCTGTTGCTTACAGAGTTTCTCGCTGACAAGGCACCTCAGGTGCTCATGTTCGTGGCGCCGGCACTGGAAAGCGCTACGGAGCACTTCGCCAAGAAACGGCGCGCCACAATAGTGGAACGGGCTGATGTCGAGCAAGCCATCGCCCAGCTAACCGGTGGTGTGGAATGGGATGAAGATGCGCTGGCACGGGTGTTGTCTGCGCCAGATTTCAACCGGGCTGGGATCAAGAAGGCCGCTGAATTTAATGCCCGCAAAGAAGGATTGGCGCGTATTACCTCCAGCGACCTGACGCGCTTCCGCAATAACGCGATGATGCGTGCTGTGCAACGCATGAAAGGTTTCGGGATGCAGGAATTAAGCTTTGATGCCTATGAGATCGCGCGAGACCGCGTGCCGCGACTCAAGGATAACCCCGAGGCTGACAAGCGTTTTGATACCATCCGCAGTTTCGTTGCGGCGCGAGAAAATCCCGGCGATTTGCTGGGCCAGGATTTGCTCGAAAAAATGAAAGCGCAGCTCAAAGCGAACAAATAGAATTCGATCGATCGAACAGAAGCCAAAGACATAGCGATGGATAAAGTTGACGTGCTGATTATCGGCGGTGGCATCTCAGGGCTTGCCTCTGCCTGGTGGCTGGCGCGCAGCGGCCTGTCCGTCGAAGTATGGGAGGCCAAACAGCGGCCGGGCGGCAAGATCATGAGTACCCGGCAGGACGGTTATCTCACCGAACGTGCTGCAGCGATGGTACTGAACTTCCGCCCCGAGGTTGTAGAGCTGGTGCGCGAGGCGGGGCTGGAATCGGCAAAGACCTCCCGCTTGCCAACTGCCGAAGCACGTCGTTACCTGTTGCACCATGGTCATCTGAAGGCGCTGCCGATGCGTATGGGTGGCATGGTGACTTCGCCGTTATGGAGCCTGCGCGGCAAATTACGCTTGTTGGCCGAACCGTTTATCTTCTCTAGCGGACGGGCCGATGAGTCGGTCAGCGAATTTATCACGCGTCGGCTTGGCCATGAAATATTGGAAAAGGCCATGGAACCGTTCATTGCCGGGACGCTGGCGGGGGATGCAAACCAGGCCAGCGCCGCTGCCGTCCTGCCACGTCTTACCGCATTGGAGCGGCGTTATGGCAGCATCACTGCCGGGGTTCTGGTTAACCGCGTGTTGCGCAGGCGCACCGCCTGCACTACCGAAACCTTTTCCTTCCGTGGCGGCATGGGTACACTGGCGGAGACCTTGGCTAAAACTCCCGGAATCAATCTGCGCACTGGCCATACTGCAGAAGAATTGGTTCGCGAGCGGGATGGCTGGCAGGTTACGGCGACAGCACCACATGGGCAGCGTACCGTGTCCGCACGCCATGTGATCGTGGCCACACCGGCGCCGGCGGCGGCGGCACTGGTTGCTTCGTCGGACAACGAGCTGGCGGAATTACTGCGTGGAATCGGCTACGCTGGCGTGACGGTTGTACATGCAGGAATCGCTCGTGAGGCTGTGGGGCATCCCCTGGATGGCACCGGATTTCTGGCGCCGAAGGGAGAAAGTGCAAGCTTGACGGGTAACTTGTGGATGAGCACCCTGTTTCCAGATCGGGCGCCACCGGGAAAAGTTCTGCTGACTTCCTATCTGGGAGGCGCACGTGCACCACAGGTGGCGGACTGGGACGATGAGCGTCTCATGGATGAAGTGCTTGGAACGTTGCGCCCGCTAATCGACTTAAAAGCCAACCCGGAGATGGTGCGCATCGACCGGCATCAGCAGGCGCTACCTGCGTATCACGGCGCCTATCAAGCGCGAATGCAGGCGATCACGGCCCGTCTGCAACATATTCCCGGCCTCCACCTGGAGGCCAATTACCGGGGAGGGGTGTCAGTGCGTGACCGTTTAGCCTGTGGCCATGCTGTGGCGAACCATATCTTGGGGGCAAGGCAATGGCCATCCGTTGAGCGGAAGAGGCGCGAAGAAATGGAGAAGCCAGGTGAGAAGGGGGTGTATCCTTTGGAATCAATGGATACTGCAATTGAATGAAAATTTCTTGATTGGCGTCTTAAGACCAGTCTGAATGTTTCATAACCAGAAAAAGGAGCACAAAATGAAAAGGTATCAAGTGAGAACGATCTCTATCGTTCTGTGTTTGAGCATGATGGTCTTTGCCAACGCTGGATTCGCTAAAGAACCGTTAAAGAAAGAAAGGAATCGTTCTCACATTGAGATTGACCCTACTAATACTGGAACTTACACCGGGGATGCGGGCAAGGATAACTTCATCGCCAATTGCTCTCCTTGTCACGGAGATACCGGGAAAGGGGATGGTCCTCTGGCAGAGACTCTCGGGGAGGGAGTCAGGCCGCGCAATTTAAGTGATGGCAAGTTTCTGTCAGTGCGAAGTGATGAGTTTCTGTTCAAGGTTATCAAGTCTGGCGGAGTTTCGGTGGGGCTTTCCGAGTCAATGCCGAGCTGGAAAGAAACTTTCACTGATGCAGAGATCAAGCAAATTATTCAATATGTCAGGAACAGTATTTGCAAGTGTAAATACAAAGACAAATAATCAAATAATGAAGTGGACGGGAGGGTTATGTCCATTCTGCTTCCATTCGGGCTTAGTTATCGGCTCCTCGGTTAGCGACGTTCCTCCTTTGATGCCTCGGGGCGTCTGAATCATCGGATATTTTCAATTAAACTTGTTGCTTCCACTGAACCGCGTGTACATGAGCATGACTGATTCCGAACTGCGTTTTGCCAAGCGCGCCATAAGGCGCAAAAAACTCTTCCTGGTACTCTCAATTACCAGTGTCATTGTGGGACTGAGTTTGGCATTGCTTTACGCTTGGCAATCCGCTACTCAACCCGGGTTTGCTCCCGGCATCCATTTTGTGCTGGTGCTGTTGATTCTTCTGATGGCCAGACAGAATCTGCGTCAGTACTATTACGCAAAAATCCTTGAAAAACTGATGGGATGAAAACAATGCGCCACGGGAGCGGTGCTCTTGTGGTCAGTGAATGATTTCCCTGTTCTCTTTATGTGAACCTGGTGCTTGCTTGTTCTTTAGCGCCGACTCTATTGGTCTTTTCTCTATTGGCGTTTCAGCCAAACGAATCAGCGCCTCATCACCTTGCAGGAGCTTATGGACGTCCTTCGAGCCCCAATCTGGCTCCCAATTGCCGACTAAACCATTCCAAACCTGTGCAATCGCAATCGCCTCCGCATCAGAGAACTGCTTAAAGTTCCCGCCTTTCTGGATCATCAATTCCGTATATTTTTTCATTGAGTGGGTAACGACAATAAATGGCGGCCCGCAACGAGAGCAGTATTTGAGCATCTTTTCGGCAGGATGGCAGGTGGTGCACCGGGTATAGGCAAGCGTAACGGCCTCGTCAGTGGAATAGGGGAGATAGCCACGGTACTTGGCTTCAGCCAATATCTGCGTACTTAACGGATTAGGAATAGCCACTGCGCCAATCACCGCAACAATTGCAAGAATAAATAAGCCCGCTACCAATTTGTATTTTTTCATATTCTACCCACCCTTGATGACGAGGCACTGATCAATTTCCTGCATCCTACAGGCTTTATTTTACCCACAGTTTTGCTACCATGCCCGCATCCAGTTTGGTCAAGGTATCTTTTTCCTTATCTGTGAACCAGATATTCCCTTTCGAATCAGCGGCAATACCATTAGGTTTGCTCTTGTTCACGCTTTCATCCGGATCTGGATGCATACTGGTTACGGGTTTGCGGCTTGGTTCGTTTTGTTGCATGGTAAAGCCTACTACATCCAATTCCAAAAACGCACTGGTTACGGGATTGAACACGGCTATCTTGTTGCTCGTCAGGAGGGTGCAAAATATCTTTCCGTCAATTCCTGCGGTCAGGCTTTCAATTGCACCGTTGCTTGGCATCAGAAAGGTTTTGAATTTCTTCGTCGCGGGATTAAATGTCATCAAATCGCGCCCTATATGGCCGCCAAACCAGAGCGCCCCCGCCCCGTCTATGGCAATGTCCCTCGGAGTCTGGTGGGACCTAGGCAATTCGAATTCCTGAATCGCACCATCCTGGGGGTTTAACCGGGCCAGCTTGTTACCCTCGGTTTCCAGAAACCACACAATGCCCTTTTTATCCACGACAATACCAGACGGACGACTATCTGGTGTAGGAACCGGATATTCCCGGAATACCTCCTTCCGCGGGTCGAACATGCCAATTTTATTGCCATAAAATTCAGTAAACCAGATATTTCCCTTGGCATCAGACGCAATCCTGGAAGGCATACTTGCTATCGTGGGAACATCGTATTCTTTGAACGACAGCGAAACAGGATCGAGAACGCCGAGCTGGTTTGCATTTGATTCGGTAAACCATAGCTTGCCGGTATTGCTGATGGCCACATCCGTGGAAGCGCTTGAGGGGGTGGGGATAGCATGTTCGGAAAATACACCCTTGGCGGACTGAAACCTGCCAATTTTATTAAGGTTCGATTCAATAAACCAAATTGTGTCCGATTTGTCGATAGCAATCCTTGTTGGCAAAGTATACGCAGTGGGCATTTTGAATGACTTGAAGGCATCAGCTCCCCATGACGAAGAGCACAGAAGACTACCAAGAAATATCCCAAAAGCGGCGGCTATTTTCACAACATTATTCCTTATCTAAACGGGGTGAAGGGTACGATTATATAGTTGCATGAGTCAGGACAAAGCCGAGAATTTCCAGTGTTGCCAGGAGCGCAATCAAGCCAAGACAAATAGTCAGCGGAATTCGGCTTATCGATAGGTCAAAGCCAGAAAACTTTCATAAAGTGGAGTACATGTCCTTAATTGCTGAATAAAACTTGTAGCAATAAGCCGGCAAAGTTTTGGCTTATGAATGGCCACCTTTGCGAGATCTTCTGGCTAACCACACACCTAGCGTTGCAATGCCTATAATCACTACGAGATAAGCCAGCCATTTGGACAGGCTCCCATTGGATGCTTTTTCCTCAGAGGGAGTTTGCGGGGCATTGTTTTGTTTATTGCTTTCCGCCAACGCTTCGTTAATGGAAATCATCCCCAACCGCTTTGCATCGGTAGCGCTTTGAGTGAACCAGAGTATAGAGCGCTTGCGATCTATCGCGATGTCTGCCGGTAAACTGCCAAAGCTGGGAATGTCGTATTCATGAAATACTGCCTTTTCCGAATTAAACACTCCAACTTTGTTACCCTTGTATTCCAGAAACCAGACATTCCCGTTATCATCATTTACGAGCGCAACAGGTGAGCTGCTGGGTGTGGGGATAATGACCTCGTCAAACCGCTTCAGCTCAGGAGTAAACACCCCTATCCTGTTTGCCGTCATTTCAACAAACCATATTCTCCCTTGCTTATCTATGGAGATTTTCCCCGGGTTTGCAAATTGAGTGAGCAATTCATGTTCATAAAACACCTCCTGCTCAGGAATAAACTCTCCTATTTTATTGGCAGTGGATTCAGCAAACCAGATATGGCCTTTTTGATCTGCAGCTATACTTTTGGGATTGCCGTTGGCGGTAGGAATGAGATACCCTTTTAGCGCAAAAGTCTTGGGATCGACGCGATAGAGATAGTTTTTGTTAGCGGCAAGAAACCATATTGTGCCCTTGGCATCTACCGTTAATTCTTCAGGAATTGAATTGTGTGGAATGTCATACTTTGTAAAATACCCGTCTGCAGGTGAAAAACGACCCAGAATATGCGGCTCTTCCGTACCCTCTATCCATCGAGTCACGGTAAACCAGATTTCACCATCGAGTCCCAAGGTAATATTTGAGAGTCCCATTTTTCCCCACGAGTCAGGAAGGGAATAGGTTGTGAACCCCTTTTTCTCCGGATCATACACGGCCAGCTTTTTCCCAACCTTCTCGGTAAACCAGATGCGTCCAGTCGAGTCTATGGCCATCGACTGCGCCGAACTAAGTCCTTCGGGTAGTGCCACCTCCTTGATTGGGGTTGGGGTTGCCGATTGAATCTGGCCCATGCTGGCGCCATGATCGTGTGGACTCATCACCATATCTTTGGCGCTGGCTGGGTCTTTGGCCTTGCCATGGTCGTGTTCACCCTGTGCGAAAGCTGTCCCTCCGCATAACAATGTCCCATACAAAAAAAGGATCAGGCTACAAGTCGTTTTACGCAGAATAAAACTAAAGGTTGTTCTCATTGGAAATACCTTAAAAAATTTTGTCATACCGAATATTTTGCTCACCAAGTCATCGTTGGTTCGTAAACATGGCGTAGCTGCCAGTTGGCATCCTTGTAGGACCCGCCAGCATGATTCTCGGTATCCTCGCTGCCGATGTTATACCCCCCCAGAT
>NZ_JAQTLS010000043.1 GCF_028714775.1 Thiothrix sp.
CGCCAACAGTTTTACGCCTTGATGGATCGGTTTGTAGCGTGCCATGCCTGCTTACCCGTTCGGATGCTTGCGATGCCTAATTATCCCACAACATAGGGGTTTGGAGGGTTTTTCTACAGCCTCAACGTCTCGTGTGACGGGCGCGGCGGGGAGTCGAATGGTCGGAGTCTCGCGGGCTGTCACCGCGTCCGTCGTCGACACACTCGTTATGCTCTTCTAAGCTGGTGTAGCTGGAAAGTCTTCGCCGGAAATAAATAATTTAACATTATCTCCTTCAACAAAAATGAAGTCAGCTTCATTACTTATTCCTATATCTAAATAATCATGCCAACCTTTAATAGTGCCATGAGGCGTGTTAAATGTTAGTGATTCTGAAATAGAATATCCATATCTATCAAGTCCTGAGTCATACAAACCGTCTTGACTTTGTGGATAGTTTCTGAATTTGACAATATTATATTGCGGCAGAAGCAAGCTAACAAAAGCCTTTTCTGCATCAGCTACTATTTTTTTGTTATCGTAAGTTGGATTAATATCATGATCTGTAAAATTATGATTACCATTGAAAGTTGAAAAAATAAGAGGATTTATCTTAAATAAAAATAAAAATATCTCATCTGTAACCCTTGAGCTTAGATAACGTGGAGTTTCGTTAGAGAGTATATCCATTCTGGCTGTATGACCTTTTTTTATTAAACGATCATAGCTATCTCCTACTTTTGCAATGCCCACATAAAGAAGATCAAACTTCAATAGCTCTTGATAATTATCTAATCCTTCAATGCCGTTCATATATTTTGAGCGATACCAGAATATGTTATCAGAGGTAAATCTTTCTATGACCAGTCCTTTTTCATTTTCTTTATCAAGATTGGAAAATTCTATAAACTTTTTTTGGCATCTTATTTTATAAGAACTCATTGGTAAATGAGCTATAAATGGTAAATGCCTTATATTAATTTTCCCAGAGCTAACAATATTCCCTTTCATTTCAATATCAAATTCGATGCAGTAAGTATTTTCATTGAGATTGATATTGACAAAAAAGCACTCTGGTTTTCCTCCTATCATATAGAAATCGCTTTGTCGTAAGTGTCGTTCTATAGATGGTTCGTTTCTAAACCACACGGCTTCTTGGCTAGAAAATGGCGGAAATACCAATTCCAAAATAGAAATTTTTGTTTTGCTTGATGTTTTCATGTTTTAAATTGCATAACAGTTTGTTATACGGCGTTCAGGAATATCAGGCTATACAGCCTGTGACTAATCAGTGAGCACGCGCAGCCTATCCAGTTCGTAGAGAGTTCCGCATAGTCTGGGATGTTCACTTTTTTCATTTCCTTTATTTTGTCACGCTACCGCCCTAGCGCGTACAAACACCATAAGGTGGTCATTGCCGTGTCAATCGGATGCCTTGACCGTAATTCCGTCAGATTGTAACGCACCGCGAATATTTATACACCCTGAATGGGCGGGAAAATTAGGGATAAACCAGAAGAAAAGCAAGCGTCTAAAGCGGAAGGGGATTGTAAGCAGGTGTGCGCAGATGCGGCTAATCATGCGCTGATGTCTTGATTAGCCGCACGTCGAAGCTTAGCGGTATTTCTGCAAATACCACCACTCAAACCCGCGTTTGAGCCAATGGAACACGCGGCAGGACGGTAACACCAGCGAATGCTTTTCAGTGCGTGCTACCAGTGTGCCTTTATTCACCGAATCGACGATGCAGATCAGTTCCACTTTAAAGGTGGCATCGGTCGCGCCGCCATTCAATTCGCCTAGCAGGTTTTGCGCAGCGGCTTCGGCTTGCAGGTCTGCCATGTGCGCTTGTTTTGGCATCCAATCCGGGCCGGGGAAGCTGCCGGAATCGCCCGCGACATACACCTTATCCCAACCTTCGACTTTGCAATGCTGGTCGGCTTTGAGCAAACCGCCCGCCGAACGCGGCAAGGTCGTATTGTCGAACCACAAGTTGCCAGTCATACCGGGCATGAACAGGATCAAGTCAGCGTTGAATTCGCCGCCTTCGGTCGTGACTTTTTCAGCGCTGAAACTTTTCATCTTGTGCCCAAGGTGCGTTTCGATGCTGCGCTTGCCCATTTCCGATAACAGCCCGGTCATGGCTTTGGGGCCAAGGCGGTTGCCCGGTTGTGGGGCAGGGCTGAAAAACACCAGATGGAAGTTGTCGCGCCGCCCTTGTTGGCGCAGCAGCGTATCAATGCCGAACAGGAACTCGAACATCGGCCCGCCACGCATCGCGCTCGGTTCATTGGGGTTGCCCGCAAAACCCACGGCGATGGTTCCGCCCTGCATTTCCTTCAGGCGGTCACGGATTTTTTCCGCTGCCGCAATGCCTTCGCACGGGGTAATCGCGTGTTCGATGCCCGGCAATTTCTTGATGAAACGCCCGCCGGAGGCAATGATTAGCCCGTCGTTGGCAATTTCACCGTTATCCGTTTCGACAATGCGCCCGCCATCCCGCAAGCCCGTGACATTGCCTTGGTGGAAGCTGACGTTCATGCGCTGGAAGAAATTCGCCAGTGGCACGATCAGGTCGTCGCGGGTACGCAAGCCGTTGGGAATCCAAATAATCCCCGGCAGGTAATGCAACTCAGCACGCGGCGCAACCACGGTGATTTCCACCTGTTTGTCTTGCTTGCGCAGTTGGCGCACCGCACTCAAGGCCGCAAACCCCGCCCCAATAATCGTAATTTTTTGCATATCTATTTCATCCTAAATCTTCACTCCCCTCGCCCGCTACGCGGGAGAGGGGCTGGGGGTGAGGGCGTGTTCTTACGCCCGTCTCCACGTCGTGCCGCCCGCTCCGTCTTCCAAGATCACGCCTTGCGCCTTCAACTCATCACGGATGCGGTCAGATTCCGCCCATTGCTTGGCTTTCCGCGCATCCAGCCGTTGTTGGATCAGGTCGGCAATCGCGTCATCGCTCAAGCCATCAGCGCCTGCATTGCCTTTGAACCAGCTTTCCGCGCTTTCCTGCAACAGCCCGAGGGAATTGCCGAGCTTTTGCATCAATGCGCCCAACGGTGCTGCCGCTGCGTCGCTTTGGGTCTTGCGCACGCGGTTGATGTCGGTGGAAAGCTCAAACAGCACCGCAATCGCTTCCGGGGTGTTGAAGTCGTCATCCATCGCCGCATCGAAGCGGTTTTCGTAATAGGTATACCCTGCCGGGCCTGCTTCCGGTAAGCCCCGGATGGCGGTATACAAGCGCGTCAGGGAAGCCCGTGCCGCATCTAATTGGTCGGTGGAATAGTTCAACTGGCTGCGGTAGTGGCTGTTGAGCATGAAGAAACGCACTTCCGCCGCTTTGTAATGTTCCAGCACTTCGCGGATGGTGAAGAAATTGCCCAGTGACTTGGACATCTTTTCATCGTTGATGCGGATGAAACCGTTATGCATCCAGTAATTGACGTGCTTGTGCCCGGTACAGCCTTCGCTTTGCGCAATTTCATTTTCATGGTGGGGGAATTGCAAATCGCTGCCGCCACCGTGGATGTCGAAATGTTCGCCGAGCAGTTTTTGCGACATGGCGGAACATTCAATGTGCCAACCGGGGCGGCCTGCTCCCCACGGGGCATCCCATGCTGGGTCGCCGGGTTTGCTGGCTTTCCACAGCACGAAATCAAGCGGGTCGTCTTTCACTTCGTCGACCGCGATGCGTTCCCCAGCCCGTAATTCGTCGAGCTTGCGCCCGGAAAGTTTACCGTAGCCGTCGAATTTGGACACGTCGTAATACACGTCGCCGTTTTTGCCCAGATACGCGAGACCCTTGTCCATCAGGGCTTGGATCATTGCCAACATTTCCGGGATATTGGCGGTGGCGCGGGGTTCATCATCGGGGCGTTGCACGCTCAGCGCGTCTTCGTCGGCGTGCATGGCGTCGATGAAACGGTTGGTCAGCGCGTCGATGGGTTCACCATTTTCCGCCGCCCGCTTGATGATCTTGTCGTCAATGTCGGTAATGTTGCGCACGTAATGCACCAGATACCCGCTGGCTTTGAGGTAGCGGTACACGGTATCGAATACCACCATGACCCGTGCGTGCCCCAGATGGCAGTAGTCGTACACCGTCATACCGCACACGTACATGCGTACCTGCCGGGGTTTAATCGTGACAAAGGTTTCTTTTTGCCGGGTCAGGCTATTGTAAATTTGCAACATGACGATCCTTCCGGTTAGCCAACAAGTTTGCTTAAGATAGTAGTACCGTTACTCAAAGTTTTGTGTACCGGGCAACGGTCGGCGATGTCCAACAGGCGTTCGCGCTGGTCATCGGTGAGGTTGCCGATGATCTGGATGTCGCGCTCAAACACGCTCTGCTTATTGGCATCGCGGCTATGGCGGAGTGTCACCACCACGTTTTCCACTGCCCATTTCTTGCGTTCGGCATACATGCGGATGGTCATGGCGGTGCAAGAGCCGAGTGCCGCTTTCAGGTACTGGTAGGGTGCTGCGCCAAGGTCATCGCCGCCTAAGGGTACGGGTTCATCCGCCACCATTTGGTGTTTGCCTGCGTTAATGTCACAGGTGTATGTGCCTTCGGTGTCGCGCAGGTTCACGATGACGGTGTGGGGGTCTTTCGGTTGTGCGTCCATAAATCCTTTATCTGGCAGATTGTAAGTGTGGGCAGAATGGTAGCGGAAAGGTTGGCGTGCTACCAGCTTTGCGCCCTTTTGCGTGTACAGCTAACGGGGAATCCTGTTATAAATAGCCATCTGCGAGAGGGATAAAATATGAAGATAGTGCATTTGCGTGGGATGTGGCTGAGCTTGGCTGCGACCGTGTTGGTATCAGGTTGCGCCACCGTGCAAGGGCCGCAAGCCGATAGCCAGAATTACCAAAAAGCCATACAGGATGCGGCAGTCATCGAGAAAAGCGAGATTGTTCCGCTGCCTACGATTGCTTCCGGCAAAGTCCGGGTAGTGACGTGGAGCAAATACCCGGAAAGTTACCCACTGGGCAAGCCAACAGCGCTGAAGTGGGGCGAAGTTTGGGTCACGCGCGATAACGACGTGAAAAGCCGTTGCCGTAACTTCCTCAAAAACACCGTGGTTAGTGACACCCAAAAGCTGCTGGGTTTGCCTGCCAATAATGCCGAAAAGCGCAGTTTCATTACGCTGGAAGTGGATTCGTCCGCGCTGTTCCGCCCCTGTGCGAACCCCGGCTTGCAGGATGAAACCTGTTCCCCGGATTTCCCTAAAGACGTGCCGCAAAGCCATGCAGCGTGGTATGCCCACCAAAGTAGCATGTCGTACCAAAGCGCTTCCGGTTTCCCGTGGACACGTTTGGGTTATACCTATAACTGGAAAGCTGGGGCAAACGAAGTGGGTGTGGCTGAGTTCGTCATCAAGAAGGGCGCGGAAGTGCTGCCACTGAATGCTACGGAAACAGCGGCTTATTGTGCGCCGTAACGCTTGCGCCTAGAATGCATCCATGCGTAACCGTTTAGTCACATTGCTGATCCTATTGATGGTCACCTTCCCGGTGTGGTCGGCGAGCACGGTTTGTTGTCACGTCCAAAAAACGCAGCAGCACCATTGCTGCCATCATGCGATGTCCCACGCCGACACTGCCCAAGGTGCGGCACATTGCCAGCACCCGGCAGCGGGCACTTGCCATTGCGACCAGTTCCAACACAGCCAGTTTGTCTTGAGCTTGCCAGAAATGCCGCTGGTACAGTCTGTTGCCCATTTTATGCCTGAAATGTCTGTTCCCACCGCGCTGGCAGATCGCCACGAAAGCATCATCCGCCCACCGATTGTTTGACCTGTAGCGGGCTTGTGCGCCCGGAATTTCCCGCGTTCCCCCCATTTGCCACGGGGGAGGTGAAGATTTAAGAATTACAGGTGAACCATGAAAACCTTTTTGTCACTGCTATTGCTGCTGGGCGTGATGTTGTCCGGCCTGTCTGCGGCCTATGCCGCCGACGAACCTATTTACATGTGCCCCATGCACCCGCAAGTTGTCAGGCATGAGCCGGGTAAATGCCCGATTTGCGGGATGGATTTGGTGAAGCAAGAGCCGCACGTCCATACCGAAACCGCAATGCCTTCCGCACCGCCTGTAGAAACCGCCCCGGCAGTCAGCGTTAGCCCGGTTACGGTGCAGAACATGGGCATCCGCACCGCGAAAGTTACCGAACAGCCGATGTCCCGCAGCGTCAACAGCGTGGGTTACATCAGTTACAACGAAAATGCCTTACAACACGTGCATTCCCGCGCCAAAGGTTGGGTGGAAGTGCTGAATGTGCGTTCCGTGGGTGATCGGGTGAAAAAGGGCGAGGTGCTGCTGGAGTATTATTCCCCCGACATTTTGGATGCGCAAAATGAAATGCTGATTGCCAAACGTACTGCACACCTGATGTCGGAAGCGGGGCAAAAATCGCTGTTCGCTTCCGCCGAAACTAAGTTGCGTTTGCTGGATGTGCCGGAAGCGACCATTGCCAAGCTGCGCGATAGCGATGCCGCGTTGCGCCGTATCCCGATTCTTGCGCCACAAGATGGGGTTGTGACCAGCATCGGTTTCCGCGAAGGCATGTACATTTCGCCCGAAACCGAGCTTTACACCATCACCAATTTGGATTCGGTGTGGGTGCTGGTGGATGTTTTCGACCAGCAGATGGATGCGGTCAAGGTGGGCAACAGCGCTGAAATACGCACCGACGCCATGCCGGACAAGGTGTGGCGGGGCAAGGTGAATTACATTTACCCCGACCTCGTGGGGCAAACCCGCACCCTCAAGGCACGGCTTACCTTTGACATGGCAGACGCCAGCCTCAAGCCGAATATGTACGTGGATGTGCGCATCTCCGGGGCAACCCACGTGGCCTTGGCAATTCCGCAGGAGGCAGTGATCCCCACCGAAGACGGGGCGCGGGTGGTAAAAGTCAGCGGCAGTGGCGAATATACCCCGGTGATGGTTAAAACCGGGCTTAAATCTGGTGATTACGTGGAAGTGCTGGATGGCTTGAAAGCAGGCGACGAAATCGTGGTTTCCGGGCAATTCATGCTTGATTCCGAAAGCAACCTGCAAGCCAGTTTCCGCCGTATGGGTGCGCAATAGGAGGTTCGCCATGTTAACCGCGATTATCCGCGCTTCGATCCGCAACCGTTTTCTGGTGCTGGTGGGCGCTTTGTTGCTGTGCGCGTGGGGAGTGATTGCTGCCTTGCGCACCCCGCTGGATGCGATTCCCGACCTTTCCGATGTGCAAGTGATCATCAAGACCGAATACGCGGGACAAGCGCCGCAAGTGGTGGAAGATCAGGTCACGTACCCGCTTTCCACGCTGATGCTCTCCGTGCCGAAATCCACCGTGGTGCGCGGCTATTCGATGTTCGGCGATTCCTACGTGTACGTGCTGTTTGAGGATGGCACTGACCCTTACTGGGCGCGGTCGCGGGTGTTGGAATACTTGAGCCAAGCGACCAGCCAATTGCCCGCCGGGGTCAAACCGCGTTTGGGGCCGGATGCCACCGGGGTCGGTTGGGTGTACGAATACGCGCTGGTGGACAAAACCGGCAAGCACGACATCGCGCAATTACGCAGCTTGCAGGACTGGTTCCTCAAGTTTGAATTACAGACCGTGCCCGGTGTATCGGAAGTCGCCACGGTCGGCGGCATGGTCAAGCAATACCAAGTGGTGGCTGACCCGCAACGTTTACGCGCTTACAACCTGACCTTGGATGAAGTGCGCACCTCAATCCAAAATGGCAACCAAGAAATGGGTGGCTCGGTGCTGGAATTGGGCGAGGCCGAATACATGGTGCGTTCCAAAGGCTATCTGGGCAAGGTGTCGGACATCGAAACCATTCCGGTCAAATTCAATACCGAAACGGGTTCGCCGGTGCTGCTGCGTGACGTGGCAACGGTACGGATTGGCCCGCAAATGCGCCGGGGTGTGGCAGAACTCGACGGCAAGGGCGAAGTGGTCGGCGGCATCATCGTGATGCGTTACGGCGAAAATGCCCGCGAAGTCATTACCCACGTCAAACAGCGCTTGGAGGAGCTGAAAAAAGGCTTGCCGGAAGGGGTGGAAATTATCCCCACCTATGACCGTTCCGGCCTGATCGAACGGGCGGTCAACAACGTGGGCGAAAAGCTGCTGGAAGAATTCGCGGTGGTGGCGCTGGTGTGCCTGATTTTCCTATTCCATCTGCGTTCTGCGTTTGTGGCGATTGTCAGTTTGCCGCTGGGGGTGTTGGTGGCATTCAGCGTCATGCAACAACAGGGTATCAATGCCAATATCATGTCGCTGGGCGGAATTGCGATTGCCATCGGCGCGATGGTGGATGCCGCGATTGTGATGATCGAGAATGCACACAAACATTTGGAGCGGGACGCAGAGGGGAAAGATCACTGGGAAATCATTGCCGAAGCCGCCAGTGAAGTCGGCCCCGCGCTGTTCTTTTCCTTGCTGATCATTACCTTGAGCTTTATTCCGGTCTTCACCTTAGAAGCGCAGGAAGGGCGGTTGTTCGCGCCACTCGCGTTTACCAAAACCTATGCGATGGCAGCCGCTGCGGGACTTTCGGTGACGCTGATTCCGGTGCTGATGGGCTATTTCATTCGCGGTAAATTGCCCAAGGAAACCAGCAACCCCTTATCGCGGGTATTGATTTGGTTGTACCGCCCCTTGCTGCGTGCCACGTTGAGCAAGCCGTGGCTGACCTTGCTGGTGGCGCTGCTGCTGACGGTTTCGGCGTATTACCCGTTCAGTCACACGGGGTCGGAATTCATGCCCGCCTTGGAAGAAGGTGATTTGCTGTACATGCCCACCACTTTGCCGGGGATTTCCATCGGCAAAGCACAGGAATTGCTGACGCAAACCGACCGTCTGATCAAGACCATCCCGGAGGTCAAGCGCGTGTTTGGCAAAGCCGGACGTGCCGAAACCGCGACTGACCCCGCCCCTTTGGAAATGCTGGAAACCACCATCTTGCTCAAGCCCAAATCCGAATGGCGGGCAGGCATGACGCTGGAAAAGCTGATTGCGGAATTGGATAAGACCGTGAAATTCCCCGGCCTCACCAATGCGTGGGTGCAACCGATCAAAACCCGCATCGACATGCTGGCAACAGGCATTAAAACCCCGGTAGGGATCAAGGTTGCAGGTGCAGATTTGCAGCAAATCAACCAAATCGGCGAGCAACTGGAACGGGTGCTGCGGCAAGTGGATGGCACGGCGTCGGTGCTTTCCGAGCGCGTATCCGGGGGGCGTTACATCGACATTACCCCCGACCGGGAAGCGGCGGCGCGTTACGGCCTCAACATCAGCGACATCCAGAGCCTGATCGGTTCGGCAGTCGGTGGGGATAACGTGACGCAGACCGTGGAAGGCTTGGAACGTTACCCGGTCAACCTGCGTTACCCGCGCTATGTGCGTGACGACATCGACAAGCTGCGTGAACTGCCGCTGGTGACACCTTCCGGCGCACAAATTCCGCTGGGCAAAGTTGCTACCCTCAAAGTGGCGGAAGGCCCGCCGATGGTGAAAAGCGAAAATGCCCGCTTGAATGGCTGGACGTTGGTGGATATTCACGGGGTGGATTTGGGTACTTACCTCAAAGCCGCGCAGGCGAAAGTCGCGGCAGAGGTCAAATTGCCGCCGGGTTACAGCATTACGTGGGCGGGGCAGTACGAATACATGCTGCGGGTGCAAGACAAGCTGTTGCTGGTTGTACCTGCCACGTTGCTGATTATTTTCGTGCTGCTGTACCTGACGTTCCGCAGTGCGGTGGAAGCTTTGGTGGTGATGTGTTCGCTGCCGTTTGCGCTGGCGGGTGGGATTTGGTACGTATGGTGGCTGGATTTCAACTTTTCGGTGGCAGTGGCGGTGGGTTTCATTGCCTTGGCGGGGGTCGCGGCGGAATTCGGCGTGATTATGCTGGTCTATCTGGATAATGCGTGGAAGCGCAGGCAGCAGGTCGGGGAATTGACGCTTGCGGGGCTGAATGCTGCTATCTTTGAAGGAGCGGTCATGCGGGTACGCCCCAAAGCCATGACGGTGGCAGTGATTGTCGCCGGGTTGGTTCCGATCATGTTGGGTGGCGGTACGGGCGCAGATGTGATGCAGCGTATTGCCGCGCCGATGGTGGGCGGCATGGTGACAGCGCCATTGCTGTCATTGCTGGTGGTTCCGGCGGTCTATTTACTGTGGAAACGGCGGCAGTTTGCCAAATAATGAATAGAGGGAGTGAGTTGATGAAAAAGCCAATGTTGCAAGCGCTCAGCTTGCTAGTTTGTTTGGGTGGGGCGGTGACGGCCTCTGCCAATGATTCCACCGCAACCTTGGGGGCGGGCGGGATTGTGTTCGATAAAACCGATGCGATTTCGATGGATAAGGAAGACCTGTTCATCAGCGAAAGCAAAATTCGCGTGGCTTACCAGTTCCGCAATACCAGCAATAAGGACATCCGCACGCGGGTGGCGTTTCCCGTGCCGGAATTCCCCGAAAACTCGGAGAGTGATGTGAGCGTGGATGAGCATTCCAATAACCCGATGAATTTTTCGGTGAAAGTTGATGGCAAGCCAGTTTCCTTTGATACCGAAATCAAAAAGAAAAACGGCAAGGTAAAAGTCACACACCACTGGATGCAAACCTTCCCGGCGGGCAAAACGCTGGCGGTGAAACACGAATACCATCCCGGCACAGGCGGGGAAGCGCAATTGTGGTTCGAGGGCGCGGAACGTGCCAGCAAAATCAAGACGTATTGCATCGACCCTGATTTCGTGAAGTGGATCGACAAAACCAATAACCCGGAAAAGGGGTCGATTTTGTCACCGCGCTACGTCGATTACATCCTGACTACCGGGGCGAATTGGAAAGGGCCTATCGGTCAATTCCGCCTGACGCTGCAAAAGGAAAAGGCAGAAGACAAACTCAGTCTCTGCGCGACCGGCACGAAAAAGGTTGATGCGCGGACGTTTGTGCTGGAAAAAACCAATTTCACCCCGAAAGCGGATTTGCATGTGATGTTTATGCATCAGTATCAGTTGGAGCAGTGAGGGAATAAACCCTTTTGGCAGGTTCTATTGGCTGGTTTTTCTCCCTATAATCCCTGAGGAAACCAGCCGAGGCTTGCCCCATGTCCCAACGCGATTACGACATTTTCATCAGTTACCGCACTGCCCATCGCCAGTGGGTGGAAGCGTTGGCGTTTAACCTTGAAGCGCAAGGCTACAAGGTGTTTTTGGATGCATGGGCGATTTCCGGCGGTCAGCACTTTACCCGGGTGATTTTCGATGCCCTGAGCAAGGCCAAATACGCGCTGTTGCTGGCTACCCCGGATGCGGCGGAATCAGGTTGGGTGCAAGACGAATACGAATACATGCATAACCTCAGTAACACCCGCGATGATTTTTTGTGGATTCCGCTGGTGCTAGGCGAATTTCCCGCCTTTCCGTTTTTAAGCAATGTGCAAGCGATTGACTTCGGTAACAGCCAGCCTGAGCTATACCGCGTGGCTTTCCAAAAACTGTTGTTGGCACTCAAACGTGAACCACCGGGGGCAAGGCCGTATTTTGCGGGTACATTGCAACTGCCAGAAGTGGTGCAATCCGCAGCGCGGGCGTTGGTGGGGCAGGAGTGTTCGTTTCTGGATGGGGTGTTCAGCTATTTGGATGCCAGTTCGCCGCTGATGATCCTTGCCCAAGCGGATACCAGTACCCAGCATTATATTTACGCGGTGCGGCAGTCGGCGGAGCGGCGTTATGGCGCGGAAAAGGTGCTGCATGTGTTCCCGCCTGCCAGTACCCGTGCAGATAGCAGCGCGTATTTCGGGCAATTGGCGGAACAGTGCGGCTTCGCCGCCGGGATCAGTGAAAGTTGGGAATGGGCAAATGCCTTGCGTAAACGCTTGATGCAGGGGCAGGAAACTTTGCTGCTGGTGACGGGGTTTGAAAACGGTACGGAGTTGGCGCGGGCAGAACTGGCGGGCGAATTACGCAGCTTGCTGGAAGAGCACCCGTTTGAACTCAAGCTAGTGATGATCGGCGGCGAACGGCTAGCGGCGATGAAATACCAGCACGGCACAATGTCATTCCTCAACAAGTTGGAGGAAATGCGCTTGCCACCCGCCAACCAGCGTGATGTGCGCGAGATTTACTTACAACGTTACCCCGGCTTGCAGTTGGATGATGCGCAAGTGCAAGCGATGTTGGATTTTACCGGACAACATCCGCGCTTGCTGGAAGCGTGTTTGCAGGCAACGCGCCAAGGGCAAAGTGACTGGCAGACGTGCGTGCGGCATGGGGCGTTGCCGAGCCAGTTGTTTACCCGCTTTCGCAGTGATGCCGATGCCGTACCGTTGTGTGGTTTGCTCAAACAAGATAAGTTGGGGAAGTATGATGCGTGGCCTCAGGATGAATTGGTGCGGCGGCTGTACTGGCAGAATTTGATTACGGATTGCCGAGGGCAGTTTGTGTGGCGTTGTGATTTTATCCGTGAGACGGGCAAGGAGATATTGGGATGTTAATGAAGAAAATCCCCCCCTGCCTCCCTTTTGCAAAGGGGGGAGTAAGACCCTCACCCCAGCCCCTCTCCCGCCAAGCGGACGAGGGGCTAAGAGGCAACTCCGGCTCCCCCTCTACCGCTCAGCGGGAGAGGGGGCGGGGGGGTGAGGGTCTTCTGCTCATTCTCCTACTCCTATTCTTCACTCAACCGCTGTTTGCAGGTTTAGCTCGAATACAGGAAGCCCCCAAACCCATCCTTGACGCACCCTCGTTGCGCATCCCCGCTGCCCCCGCCTACCAAACCACCATCAAGGAACTCGGCTACAAAGATGCCGACGACCTGCTCAAACAGACCCTGCAAGCGCAAAGCAGCGTGAATTCAGTGGCGTTTGACGGGGGGGGGCAACTGGCCTCCGGCTCGGATGACGGCACGGTCAAGCTGTGGGATGTGAAAAGCGGCGAACTCAAACAGACCCTGCAAGCGCAAAGCCGCGTCTGGTCAGTGGCGTTTGACGGGGGGGGGCAACTGGCCTCCGGCTCGGATGACGGCACGGTCAAGCTGTGGGATGTGAAAAGCGGCGAACTCAAACAGACCCTGCAAGCGCAAAGCCGCGTCTGGTCAGTGG
>NZ_JAQTLS010000044.1 GCF_028714775.1 Thiothrix sp.
AATACAGCATTTGAAAGTGCACGTCTCTGAAAGCCGCATCAGTCTTTAAACGCCGCCTTAGCTCAGTTGGTAGAGCAACCGCCTTGTAAGCGGTAGGTCATCAGTTCGAATCCGATAGGCGGCACCAATAAAAACCAGTTAACTCAATAAGTTATCTGGTTTTTTCTTTATCTACCCCTACCTGCATTTACCCCTTTTTACCCTCTGTTTTTGACTTTCAGTGCGTCAAAATTGCGTCAAGAGTGCGTCAAGCCCGCCGAGGTGGATAAATATTTATCCACTTGATTGTAAAAGAAGTAAATCCAAAATATGCTTGACAAGTGGTATAAATGAAGTAATATGGTGACACAAAGGCCGCACAGATTCCCGTCTGTGCACATCCTGGCAAAAAAGGCCGGGGTCTTTGCCGGTGATGAATTGATTTAATTGCCGGTATCGAGCAAGAACCCGTTGAAGTGAACAACAATGGGGGAGGCGTAGGGGTTCATGTCGAGAATCAATCGAGGTGAATAACTATGTCTACGTCTACCCATCTGCGAATAGTTCAGGAAACATTCCCTGGCGCACTTTTAATCAAGCCAGTCGATGCTGGCAAATTACTCAACCAGTCGCGGCAGTCGAGTTACAACCAAATACACGAAAAACGCTTTCCAGTTCCGCTTGTCGTCGATCATCTAGGCAGGAAAATGGTGCGCGTCTGCGACCTCGCCCAGTACCTTGATGATCTGACAGTTATCAAGCCAGTCGCGCAGCCGCCCAAACCCCCTAAAGGCAGACCAAAGAAGAGTGAGCAATTGGAAGCGCAGCGGCGTGCGATATCAATCCAAGCGCTTCGGGCGGAAGGGAGGGTGTAAAGATGAGTACCCTATACCCATTTCAAATCCAGCAGGCCGAGGCTGCGGTGCAGGTCGAAGCGCGCAGGGCGCTCGCGAAAATTTGCACTCGTTGTGGCGCTGACCAGACCGAGCAACAGCATGCCCACTTTCTGTTGCTTGCCTATTGGCCTGAGCTTATTGAACTGTGCGCGTATGCCAGGCAAGACGCAAATGAGTATCGTTTAAAAATTCTTCACATCCTGCGCCGTTGCCGCGCCCGCGGTGGCGTGCATGGGACGCGGACAGAGGAGGTGCTGGGATGACTACGACTTCCATACAGTTTGAGGTCGAGCCGCCCACCGACGTCCTCGCCTCCCTTCCTCCCGCCGTGCTCTTGCCTGAAACAGATTTAAGCGCATCGGCACGAGCCATCCTGGTGTATGCCTTCTCATCCCCAAAAAAGCCATCAAAAGCACTTTTAATGGCTTTGGCGGGTGTTGGTAGCGATACAACATGGCAAAAGATTTGTAGAGAATTGGAGGCAAAAGGATGGCTGATCAGGCGGAACCATGGCAGCGGGGGGCGGGGTAAGTGGAAACATGAGCGCTGTTTTTGCCGCATCCCACGCAAAAACCCGCTGGCATGAGAGCAAGCAACGGCGCGGGTTTTAGAGGCATCACCTCTGAAACCCGCATTCTTGAGCCATTTTTTTCATTCACCAATTTTTGATGAATGAAAAACTACCGACCAACATCTCCTGAATTGGGGTTAAAACCAAAAGCAACACAGGGGGGGGCAGGCAAGCGCAGCGCAGCCAAGTCCACCCACTCGCCGAGCATTTGAATTGCATAAGGATTAACTTGAGATGAGCATACAAGATAGGCAGATGCGGGTGCTGGAGGAGTTGAGCAAGGAAGCGGGCGTATTCGCTTGGGAATGGGGGTGGGTGGTGAATCCGAAAGCAGACAGGTCAGGCTGGAGGTGGGAATTTGGGAAATGCCGGAACGCGGACTTGCGGAAAATATTGGCGAAGATGCGGCAAAAAAATGCGCGGGGGTGCGACATCTACCTGCGTCCAGTGTGCAGTAAAAATGAGGATAGCATTATCCAGTATCCATTTTTTGTTCTGGATGATGTGGATGAGGCAAAAGCGCGGGAAATCGCAAACACAAATCGAGCGCTGGTTGTAAAAACAAGTACAGAGGGCGGATGCCAAGTTTGGATATTTACGCGGGAAAATTTAACACGTACGCAGCGGCTGGTGGTGCAGCAACATTACCAAAAAAAGATTGGCAGCGATGTTGGCGCGGTGTCAGGCGTCCAGTTCAGCCGAGCGCCGTGTTTTAAAAATTACAAACGCGGCGGGCAGTGGGTGAATGTGGTGGGGTGGCCGCGTGGTGACCGCCTGAGCGTTGCGCACCTACTGCAACCCATTACAAAAGATGTGGTCGAGTCTGCCGTTCGGGAAGCGCCACGAGGCGCTACCCCCCCTGTGCCTTCCCCCCGCAAATCAGATTGCGATTGCAGCTCGCAATCTGAGGCTGATTTTGCGTGGTGCGTACGTCAATTAAAAAATGGCGTGCAACAAAAAGAAATTGTTGCGCGGCTGGCACAAACAGCGGGCAGGAAAGGCAGACATGCGGAAGGGTATGCGGTGCGGACTGTTGCCGCTGCTGCTCGCTTTTCCGTATGTTGAAATATGGGGGGTGATTTCGGCACTTTGGTATCGTATTTTTGTATCGATTGATACATCAAATAATCGAAAAACAATGGAGGGAATATGCAGAGCAATAAACTGGAAAAGGAAGAGCTGGAGCCAATTGATTTTACTGGACTGCACCGCGCCGTACGGTGGTTGGCGATAGTAAAAATTGTTAACCGTGTGGCGGTTGGTATGCTAATTTTTGTTATCGGTTGGCTCGTTGGATCAATGCAACATATGCCGCCAATTACTCAGTCTGACCTGGATGCACTGGCGCGGATCGAGCAGCAAAAGGATGTGCAAAATGCGCACTAAATCACTTTCTTTGCTTCTCAAAAAACGCGAGCAGCTGGAATGTGAAATTGAAGCAGCTCAGCAGCTAGAAAAGAGAAAATCCGAAATCATCGGCTGGCCGGAATTCGCCAAAATTTTGTCTCTGCCCGACGAAATTTTGCGCACATCCTTGACTCAAATCGCAGCAGAAAACTTACCGGCAAACTGAAAAAATCCAGCGGATTTTTTCGACAGCACCCCATTGCTGGGTGCTGTTTTTTCGCCTATCGTTTTCCTCCAATTTTGATGCGTTGCGCAAGCACATGATGCGAGCGAGGACAGCAAAATGCGCTGTCTGCTTGCCTTGCCCGCATGTGCTGCCCGCATTGCATGCGTGAGCAGCAGGCCGGTCTCCGACCTGCTGGCGATACATTTCATGTATCGCAAAGTGCGCGCCCTGCGGGCTACTCGAATTCTGCGAATTCGTTGAAAGTCAAAGGCAATCGGCAAGACATCGTGCCGTATCCCTCTCGCTTCGCGAGCCGCCTGGGGGCGGACGGGATACTCGCGGGCTGGACGCCCGCGCACTTCGTCTTTCCTCATGGGTCCCCTTCGCGCTCCGCGCTCGGGCAACCCATTTTCAGGCTCCCTCGGATGCGGCGCTTCGCTTGCATCCTTGGTCGGCCTCCCTTCGGTCGGCTCGCGTTCGCGACCGTAAAAATGGGTTGCCCGAGCGCTCGCTAAAGCGAGCTTCGGGGACGGTTCCGGCCTGCGGCCTGCACCCCACAAACAACCGGTCGCTGGGGCGACCTTTTCTGTGCTGGGGCACAGAAATTGTTTGCGGCCCCCGCGTCATTCCGCTGGCGCTCCATGATGCTCGCGCTGAACGCGCTCACCCCCAGTTGCTGCGCAACCGGGCCCCTCTGAAACGTGTTTCATCCTTTTTTTGTTTTCCAGAAGATGGGGGGAGGTGATTTTGGCACTTTGGTATTGTGTTTTTATCAATATCAAGGAGGTAAACCATGCTAACTATCCTCAATACATACATCCTGTCTGCCTTAATCAAATTCGCCTCAGCATTCCCATTAGTCGGCTTCATGGGCGCCTTCATTGTTTTTGCCTTGAATCGCAAAAGCCACGACACCCAACCTACAGTAAGAGCGCGGCTCTACACGCTCTGCGCCGTACCGCCTTTCCTTCTGCTCTGCGCTTTTGTTTTAATTCCGATTATCGCAATACTTGAGTACAACGTCTGGTTAACCCCATCGCTGTTTGACCTGTTCTACTTTGTATTTTCATTCACGGTTGGCATCGCCTGCGCAGTGTGGATGTTGCGATCAGGGGTGCAGATATTTGATACAGCCAAAAACAAGCTGACAGTGCAATCGGCGCAGGAAAGGAACAAAAAAACAGATGTGCGAGAAATAGGAAAGCACACTCCAGAGGTGGCCTTGAACTTCGATCCACTCAAGTATATGGATAAGCAAAAAGGCGTATTCCTTGGACTGGATGAACAGAAAAAACCTGTATACATCGAATTCGGGAAAGGCACATCCGCCCCTCATGTGCAGGTCATCGGAACAACCGGAGGGGGTAAAGGTATCAGCCTCGGCGTGATGGCGAGCCAATTCCTGGAACGCGGCGAGGCGGTCTTTTTCTGCGATCCAAAGAATGATGAATGGGCGCCCAGCGTAATGTTCAACGCTGCCCAACGCACCGGCAAGCCATACCACTTTATCAACCTAAATCGCCCGCATGGTGCGCAGATCAACCTGTTTGAGGGCGCGACAGCGGATGAGGCATTTGAGCTGTTTCAGGCAGGATTCAGCCTCACTGAGAAAGGTGATATATCCGATTTTCATGGAATCGCAGACCGTCACGAAGCGCTTGCTACCGCGCGGTTGATGGCTGACCGCAAACTTACTATTGCAGAAGCATACGCAGCACAAGAAGAGTGTTGGGAAAACGCCGAAAAATTTTATGGACGGTTACGGGAAATGGCCGAGACGCCCAGCATCAACGCCAAATCTGGCGGCGTCTCGTTGGCTGACGTAATCGATAAAGGCGGATGCGTCTATATAGTCGGCAGCATGCGGAATGACATCATCAAGACCGCGCAGCGCATCCTGCTAGTGCGCCTGTTGCAGCTCGCGGAGCGACGCGACCGCATGGCCGGCGAACTCCGTAAAGTGTGCATCGTGCTGGATGAAGTGAAGTATCACCTTTCCAGACCAGCGCTAGAAGGGCTGGGCGCAAGCAGAGATAAAGGCGTGCACCTGGTGCTTGCACACCAGTCGTTGGGTGACCTCAAGGACTGCACCAAGGATTTAAATCCTGATGCGGTGGTGGATGCTGTTGTTGAGAATTGCCGGATCAAAATCTGCTATCAGGTGCAAAGCCCGGATACTGCCGAATGGCTGGCAAAGATGTCCGGCAAAATACTCGTTGACGATGAGGCGCGCAGCGTTGAAAAGAATATTGCACTCAGCGAACAGGTCGACAACAAACGCACTATCCGGCAAGCGGAGAGGTATTTTATAGATGAGAATATGCTGCGCAACCTGCCACCGTCAGTATCTGTTTTGTATGGCGCAGGCTTGCCTAAGTTCGTTTCAATCCAACCCCTGAAAGTGCCGAAATCGCCCGCTGCCGTTCGCATTATCGAAGCGAAAGGCACAAGCGTTCAGACGGGTGCTGAATCGCTGGATGTGTCCAATCCATCGCCCTTTTCTGGCGTACCTGATGCGGCAGCACCAGCGCGCAGCACCAGCGCGCTCGATCCATTCTAAAGCCTAACATTATCAACACATTTCACCACACCCGAGCGCGCGGGGTGTGGTGAAAAAAGGGGGGTGATTTTGGCGATTTGGTAAGGTGATTTTATCGATACCAAATGGAGCAACCGATGCGCGCACCTCTCCCAGTCATGACTCACGCAGAACGCCTCGCGCGACAGCAAGCAAAGTCAAAAATTTTGCTTGAATTTTTGAGCTGCGGCGAGGTTTACACCTCAACCAACATTTCCTCCGAGTTGCTGCAACTGAGCCGTCAACGCACAGAATCAACGCTGAAAAGCCTTGAAAAAGCTGGCTTCCTCAAATCTGAACTGCACAATGTTAATGCCCGAAATATTCGTATATTCGGCATCACACCGCACGGCCTCGCTGCTGCCGATGCGCCCGCAGGCGCTCCATTTTTCGAGCTGGGCCGCACCCAGCCGGGCTGGATCATGCACCGGCTGGAAGGCCAGCGCATGCGCCTTCGCGCCGAAAACTCCGGGTGGCGCGACTGGACGCCGGAGCGTGCACTTCGTGCCAAGAATCTCAAAAAAGTGCCTGATGCCGTTGCAACCATGCCCGACGGACGAAGGATTGCGATTGAAGTTGAGCGGTATGCCAAGACCCCCAAGAGATATGCCGAATTGGTCATTGCCTACCTGCTGGAAATCAAGAGCGGCAAATATGCAGAGGTGCATTTCGTCTGCCCTTTTGGTATTGAGAAGCTGGTTGGCAATGCCTTTCGCAAAATCGAAAGCGTCAAATTTGCGGGTGAGACGGTGAGGCTTGAGCAAAAGCACTTTGCCCGATTCAAGTTCTTCAACTTTGAAAACTGGCCGCCTGTGGAGGATCAGCATGGATAACCAGCGCAACCGTAACATCCTTGCCGCGCTTGGGTTGCGGCTGTTTATGCTGTTGTTGCTCACGTATGCATTCGCCTGGCTTGGCGACACCTATTGGCTTCCATCATCCCCTAGCTGGCAACCAAAAGTTATCAAAATGCAAAACGACGCACTGTCTGTTTTACGTACCGTAATCGCTGATACATCCGCGAAAACCTGGTAAGTGAAAGGATAAAAATGGCTCTCGACTTTACAGTGTTCGATCAAGTTTTTAAGAGCGTGGACAGTGCAGGACAGTCCATGGCAATGAACTTTGCGCAAGGGCAGGGGCTAACCTACTCGCTTGAAATTGCTGCGGTTGCTGCCAGCCTGGAAATGCTGGTTGTGCTCATAATTATGATCTCCGATACCGGCAAAGCTGCGTTGATCCGTTTTTCCGAGAGCTCAATCCCTGCAATCGTTATTGCCGGTCTCATCTGGAATTGGGGCACCATGGTCGTGCCTGCGCCAATTAAAATCAGTGATGAGTTGGTAACTATTGCATCGGGTGGCCAAGCACCGGCAGGGCTGGGCAATATGATTGCTGAAAAATTCGCGCCGACCATTCGCGTTATGTCCTCGTCTTTATTTCCTTCTCAACAGCCAGTGTCCACCCCATCCCCTGCGGGAGCCGCACCCGCACCCGCACCGGCAAAGTCAAAGTCTTTGTGGGATGCGTTTGTCGGCTTATGGGATGGCGCTCCGGTGTCCAGCCTGCTGGTTGGGATTGCTGACGGATTGGCGGGGTCAGCAATGACCTTGATTGATGTGGCCTTGGTCATTGGTGCGTTTGCAATTTGTTGGATGAGCGTACTTGCTGCAAACGTCCTGATTTACATTGGGCTGTGTTTCGGGCCGATCATTTTAGCCTTGTCCATCATCAGCAAACTCCGTTCGCTAATGACGAATTGGATTTCGTTCATGGTCGGTGCGATCTTCTTCAAGCCTGTGTTGGCTTGCCTCATCAGCCTTTGTTTGTTGATGCTTGACAAGATAAATGCAATTGCGCAAACCACGCCCAGCGACCAGCTCCCGCTGACCGCGATCATGATTTTCAATGGCATGTTGTGTTTGTCAATGATAACGCTGCTGATGAATGCGAAGAGCATCACACAATCCCTGTTTGGCGGCCTGGCAGCACAACTTACACCGCATCCAAGCAGTGTTGTAAACATAACAAAACTGAGCAACACATCACCACCCACCCCTCCTAAACCATAACCGAAAGGAACATCATGAAAAAAATCATAATCGCAATCCCTCTTATCCTCTCTTCCGGCTTAGTTACTGCCGGGGGCGGCATGGGGGGTGGCGCTACCGAAATGACGCAGTTGATAAACAAGGGCGAGCTGGTGGCTTCCACCGCCTCTCAAGCCAACATCGACTACACCACCACCATGCAGTACATCACCCAGTACAAACAACTTGCGACGATGTACCAAAACTTGAAGGCCGCAGACCCCGTAAGGGCTGCCGCCCTCATGGCGCCCTACCAGAAGGACATCGGTGCCCCGGGCGGTCTGGGCAAATACCAGAACGCGGCCAACTCGTTGCTGGCGCTTTCCACCTCATCGGCAAATGCGTCCCAAGTTCTCTCGGTCGACTTACAGACCATGCGAAGCCTGGGCATGACGCCCACTCAGTATTACACCAAGCTGGGCGAGGGCGCACGGGCGGATAACAAGTGGGCGCAACAGCAATTGGCAGAGAAACAGCAGTCCATGGCTGATTTGCAGACAAAAAGCCAGGCCGTGCAGGACGCCCATGCCGAAGCGTTGAAATGCGACGGCGAGCTTTGCGTTTCCCAGGCTAACGCGGCGATTTATGCATCTACTGCGCAGGTCAATATCGATATGAGCAAATCGCTGAATCAGCTTGTTGCCATGCAGGCGCGGAGAGATGCGGACGATAGCGCCAGGCGCAGCATCAACCCTGCCTTGACTGATGCTTATCAGCAAGGCAGGGAGGCTGAGTCGATTGGGTTGCGGAATACCCTTAGTTATCCGGTGAGGCAGTGAAAGTGCTTTCAAAGTGCTTTTGTAGTGCTATAAAGTGCTTTCAAAGTGCTATGAAGTGCTTTCAAAGTGCTTTTGTAGTGCTATGGGGCATCGCCTTCGGCGACCGGCTATGTTGTCCGCTGTCGCGGATCGAGCCCTTTGGTCTCGCCCCTTCGGGCGGCCAGCGCCTTGCCAATGCCGCAAACGTCATGCCTTTATCCGCTGCCCTGCGGTTGCGGCTTCCCGGCATCACGTTTAAACGCGGCAAAACCGCCGTCATGTCCTCAATCCTCTGCCCTACGTCTTTGCCCTGGAGACTCCTGCACGCTCGCAACGCGACCATTCCGCTACGCTCCATTAACGCGACCGCTCGCAGCATTCGTCCCGTGCATGCGCCTGCGGTTGCTGATTTCCGGCATCACGGCATCAAAGAAACGCATGATGAAACGCGTTTCATCATGCGTACAAAGCGCGCAAGCGCGGTTTGTGGTGGAAAAGCCGTTTAGTGTTTGCCACTCCTTTTGTTAAACATGCCTGTTCGGAGCCACCCTTGCGCCGACATGCCGGGCAGCCGGGAAAAACGCACAAGTCACGCCAGACCGCTACGCGGTCGCGAACGACCGTGGCAGTGCTCGGGCGATGAAACCGCCCTGCGCGCTGGCCGCACCACTCGTTCACTTCTGTCATGCCGTGTGCCCCCGTCTAAACGCCCGTCAGATCGTCGCGGACAGGGTGAGGCGGCTCCGACAGGCATGTAACCCAACAAAAGGAGAAACACCATGCAAACACAAAACAATTCCACCACACAAAACCGCGCCCCTTCGGCGCCCCGCGAGGCTCACCAACAGACATGTTGGGAAATACAGAACCAAAAAGCGATGGACTTTTTGACAAGTCAAGCGAACCGAGATGACCAATACGGCTACGGCTGGCAGGCGGGTAGATTCTTCGGGGGGTGCGAAGCACTTTGCATGGCGGGTGTTATAACAGCAGAGCAGTGGCAAGAACTGCAAGAGCTTGAGAATTCGAATCGGAAATAACCAGGAGGTGGAAATCATGTGGAATCTAATAAAGAAGGCGTTTGCAATGGGGTTTGGCGGCAGGCTGGGATGGGATATGGGAGGTTTCGTTGGGGGGTTGTTTGCGAAAATCTTCAGGTGGATTTTCTTGGGTGCGATGAGTTACGGAACAGTTTACGGGTTAGCCCATGTGCCTGATTTGCCGACGACACACCCGCATGTTCAACAACATCGGCAGTGATATACAAAATGTATTGCTTGATATGCAAAATGTATAATGCAATCAAATACTTGCATTTGATTTGTTGAGCGAGTAATATGCTCCTGACCGGACTATTCCCGGTACAAAAAATCAAAACGAAAGGGGAAACACATCATGCAAGTTGCAATCAAGATTGGCAATTCCTACCTCGACATGACCGGCGGCGACGTGGTGGATGCGGTGCGGCAGCACGGCCACAGCGCGGCGGCGGATATCCTCATCGCACACATTGCCAGGAGCGATGCTGCGCTGGCCGGACGACTTGCGGATGCGGTGGAGGGGTGACTGAAAGGGGTGGACAGAGAAAGGCCGGAGAAATCCGGCCTTTTCAATTTACTCGCCTGACCAATGCATTAATTACAAAAAAAGTTCAAACTAAATTGTTTTTGTTTTATTGTTCACTGAGTTATATAGGCATTTATATATTAAATACCATCCATATTTTCCAAGGTGTTCATTAACAGCATTGTTATCTATTACCGATCGTATACGATCAGTTAATGCTTTCCTACTAATTTTGTGCGGCTCTTCTAACCGAAAATCTAGCAATCTTAGTACTGCTCTCAAATGTAGCTTATTCAAATCAGCGTATCCAAGATTATTTAAATGTTCGGATACGGCAATACCAGTAAAATATATTCCCTTAAACTCATCCCCAATTCCTTGCGCAGGAATTACGTTATAAAAATTTAAATATTGAGTAATTCCTATTGCTGTTTGTATGAAAATATCGTCTTTGCTTCCTTCGATTGCCTTAACATAATTTCCAATCAATATTTCTACTGCTTCATCGCTAATCCCATCATGCAATGCTAAAAATACAATAGTTTCTTTGAGGTATTTAAGAATTTTTGTCCAGTCTGAGCCATTTACCATAACAAGCGGATGAGGCATTCTTACTCTCCAAAAAACAAGCCTGTCATATGACAGGCTTGTTAAGTTTGATATTAAATTAAAATTACAGCGGCATTCTAGAACTGTCTAAATGTGCGCCCTTATCAAGTAAAGCCATAAATGCAGCGTCAAGATGATTATCACAAGACGATATTTTTGCATCCTCTGCACCAGCCCCATTTGTAGCTGCCGCTACAGATTGAAATTGATTAAAAGGAAACTTATTTGAAATAGCAATAGCCTTTTCTTTGAAGTTATCCATGATTGCTCTCTAGAATTTTAAATATGTATGTTTTTGATAAACCTAAGTTAGCAATTTTCTTTGCTCAAGCGCCGAAATTCTTTGATCTATGTCAAATTCTCTGAATATGATCTAGATTTAATAAAGCAGTTCATTTTATACCAAAAGCTATTTCTTATCGGCATATTTACAGATTTCTTCATGGAAATGGCTTCACTTTATATCCAACTTTAAAGAAGGTAAATAAGCAAAAACCCTATTTTTAATGAAACGTAAAAGCTGGAATGGAGCAGATTTTAGCCCAGTTTCTTCGCCAAATCTTCTGCCCGCAAGTGCGTATACCGCTTGAGCATTGCCAGCGTCTTATGACCCGACACTGACGCGGCTTCCATGGGATTCAAACCTTTTTCAAACAAGCGCGATACGGCTTCATGCCTTAAGTCGTGGAATTTCAAATTTTCAATCCCTGCGCGTTTAACCGCGCGCGACCATGTTTTATTGAAACTATCCGAGGCCGCCCAGTTGTGGAATACACGCCCGCTTATGTGGCGAACAGGGAGTGATTTAAGTGCACTTACAGCCGCGCTGGATAGTGGGATAGTCCTATCCTCCCCATTTTTTGTGTCGAGTAATCGAGCAGTCTGATTTGATAGATCGACGTGTTTCCATTGTAGATCGAGCAATTCACCAAGTCGCGCACCTGTTTCCAGCGCAACACGCACGATACCCGTTAATTCATGGCCAGACTCTTCGCATGCCTTCAGCAGCAGCGCTTCTTCTCCCGCCTCAAGCCTTCGGTCGCGGCCCTTGGGTTCGGGTGGGCGTTTAACCATCTTGCATGGGTTCGCCGCCAACGGTATACCCCATTCCTTTCCAGCCAAGTCAATCAAGCTGGACAATAGGTTAATCTCTTTCTTTACAGTGGATGCGGCCACCGTCTTTAACCTGGCATCCCTATGTTTGGCGATCATCTCACCGGTTATACTGGCCAACGCGTATTGGCCAAGAGAAACTTGCAACTGGTTCAAGGCAGGCTTGACGTGCTTACCCCTCATTGTTGGCACTACCTCAAGCCTGTATCGTTCGATCAACTCCAGCAATGTGGTACGTTCGGATGCGGTTCTATCAAAAAATAGCCCACGCTCGATTGCAATCTCTGTTTCTTTTCCCCACCGCTCTGCATCCGCACGGCTGATGAATGTCCGGCGCTGTGCCGGATAGCCTTTTTTGCGGACTTCCACCTGCCATTGTGAGTCACCACGCCTGCGAACTGCTGCCATGATGTTTTCCTTTCAGTGCGTCAAAATTGCGTCAAGAAAGGTAAATATACGCTACAAACCACGCCGTTACAAGGTAATATAACCGCCTTGTAAGCGGTAGGTCATCAGTTCGAATCCGATAGGCGGCACCAGGATTTACAATAAAAACCGGCGATTGCCGGTTTTTGTTTTTGAGGGTGTATGCCGGTTAATTGCCATTTGTTGTGT
>NZ_JAQTLS010000045.1 GCF_028714775.1 Thiothrix sp.
CGTTTTGGTGGCAACGTGTAATTGACGCGGCCATATTCGCCTTCAGCGCCGCATGCGCCACACCTGTTGCCAATGGTGTAATCCCTGGCAATCACCGCAGCCGTTATCACGCCTTCTGCCGTAGCGTCAGGTGTATAAACATAGCGGTAATTTCTTTGGCCGCAGGTGCGACAGTGCGACTTGTGTCCAGTGTCGGGTAGAGACAGTGCATTACTACACCATCCCCCCCTAAGAACTGTACGTGCGAGTTTCCCCGCATACAGCTCAAGCCTCTACAAAGCCCTGTTTGACCAGAGCCAGCAACCTACTTTCTTTTTCGGCTATGGTGTTGCCTGTGACAGTTCGGATGTAGCAATTCCAAGTTGTTCATATTGTCGTCACCGCCTTGAGTTTTCGGTAGAACGTGATGAAGATTCCATCCCGTATCCTTCGTTATTTTCTCGCCGCATTTCGGACACATTCCATCCTGTGCATACCACAGGTACAACAACCTGTTCCTTCCCTTGAAACTTTCCTTCATCGTCAGGCCTAGCCTTTCTTCAAAGTACGTCTCAAATTCCGGGTCGTAAGGGTTTGCTGCGCCTTTGATTTTGACGTGGCGTTTAATCGCTGTGTCGCTGGCTTTCACCAACGTCACACTTTTCTTTTCGCCTTTGTCATCCTCAACCGTCGTGCCAAACACCCAATTTCTCAGTCCATCACGCATAAAGTATTTCGACTTCACCCATGCGGCTGATTTATTCGGATGCCTTCTGCAAGCCCACTGCTGAAGCTGTTTCCAGATAGCGCAATCGACCTTTGAGAAGGTCTCCTTTGCTACTTGGTTCTGGTGATAATTCGCCCAACCCCTGATTACCGGATTGAGCTTTCTCACCAGATTTTCTTGCTTCACTGTCTTGGACTCCTTGATTATTCCTCGAACTTTCCGCAGGAACGTTTGCACGTTCTTTTTCGCAGGTTTGATGAGTAACTTTCCATCGTACTTGCGCATGTTCCATCCGAGAAAATCAAAGCCTTTTTCAATATGCACGATTTTGGTTTTCTCTTCGGACAGCGTTAATCCTCTGTCCTTCAAAAACTCCGCCATCAATTCCCTCGCTTCCTCCAGCACTTCTTTCGTCGTGCCAGTTATTACGAAGTCATCTGCGTACCGAATCAGGTTAACCTTGTTTTTCATAGTTCCGTTGCCATTAACACCGAAGTGTTTTCTTAGCCCGTTTTCCATTCCATCCAAGGTCATATTCGCTAGTGTTGGCGAAATAATCCCGCCTTGCGGCGTTCCTGCCTCCGTATCGAACAACTGTCCTTTCCATATGAAACCAGATTTCAACCACTTCTGAAGCATCACTTTATCCATTGGGATATTGTTGAGCAGCCAGTCATGGTTGATGTTGTCAAAGCAACCGGATATATCTGCATCCAAAACCCATTGAGATGAGAGCTTCTTTGCCAGAGCGTTGAAGCATTGCCCTGCCGCATCTCTACTCGCCCTCATGGGTCTGAACCCATAAGAATTTGGATCTGCTTTGGTTTCCGAGACTGGTTCCAAAGCCTGCAAGTACAACGCTTGCATTGCCCTGTCTTTCATCGTCGGTATTCCTAGCGGACGCATCTTTCCGTTTGCTTTGGGTATAAATACCCTTCTCAAAGGTTGAGGCTGGCAGCCCCTTCTCTTGAGCGACAAAACAGCTTCGGCTTTCGACTCAGGGGTGTCCCATACCACCTTGTCCACACCCGGTGTCTTTTTGCCTTGATTTTCGGTAACTCGTTTCACGGCTATTGCTCTACCGCTAAACGAGTGGGTCAGAATCCACTGCAATGCTTTCACCCTGCCGTATTTCCCTTCCCGTGTTGCCTTTGCAATACGCATTTGCAGCCTCTTTACTGTTTGATGAATTGTTGCCCAGTCGAGACTGTGCCAATCCACTTCACAGCCGGAGGCCGCACCAACTACAGATTTCATAGTCGTCATTTGCTTTACCTCCTTTCGAAGTTCTACATACTCTCTTGCAAAGAGAGACCAGTCAGAAGTCAGCTTCCTTTCGGACAGGATGATGTCGGCTTTCGCCTCAACCCCTATCTATCCCATTACAGGGCAGCGTTCGCTTTTTCTGACATCCTATACCCGCACATCCATCGGCTTTCCTTGCGGTTGGCTTGCCCTTGCGGGCGGATATACGGGCTTACCGTGTTCCGTGTAAGTAACATTGGAAGGTTAGGTGGTAGCTATTTCCCGGTATGACTCTGTTTCCGCTTGACCAGAGTTGAAAGCCAAGGCCGCATACTTACCATTTTGGTTATTGCCCTGTGACCACAGGTGGTCGTTTAGCATTTTGAGCAATTTCAAGTTGACGGGATTTATCACTACTTCATTTGTGTTCACCATACTTCCGAGCCTAGTTCCCCACCGCGTAATGCTCGCAGTTCCGCTTCCGTCTCGCAGCTTCGGCTTCATCCTCTCGGAGTGGGCTACATTGTCAGAGGGGCTTCAGACCCAGCCGTTACCGGCCACGCCTGCCCTCTTAGGCTACTGCTGGGAAAACAGCAGGTTTATTTAACGATATTATGTTAATAAACAGTTACTTAAACGACTTCACGTCGCACCAACTCATACTTGCTGTTGTAAAGGACGAGGTAGCCACTGGATCGCCCATTGGTTCCAATCGTGTATCTCCCACTCATTTCTGAGGTGAAGTCTGCAATTGGCTGGTCGATTTCGTCCCAAAACTCTGTTTGCAGCATGTCGTATGCTGCATTCAATTGCTCGGAAGTCAGACCCAGTTTGTGCAACTTTATGCTTTGCGCATAGCTTGTCGAGCGATTCCAACTGTTCATTGTGTTGTACCTGTAATGGCCAGCCACAAAATCAATCATCGCTTTTTTGCTACGCGTGTCTAACGTCTTTTCAAAAAACATGGCGCGCTCCTTTATATGAAAAACGGAGACACCATGCCCCTTGCGGGGAAGTGTCCCCGCGTGGGTTAAATTCAAGCTTCTCTGGTTAAATAATCGTCATCCTTCATCACGCCAAGACCAACCAAATGGTTTCTCAGCCCCATAAGGTCGTTCTTGTTCCGCATCCAGCCATCTTCAAAAATATCAAAGCCCTTGATCTCGAAAATGGTGTTATTGCTGTCATCACGAACATCAGCATAAAACTCGCCGCGCTCGTCAAGATTGATGAAGTACAGGTACGTCTTTATTTCAGACACACTCATATCAAACCCCGTTCGGCAAAAGACAATGCTTCTTGCTCGCCGATCACAATGTGATCGAGAACCCGAACATCTACCAACCCGAGAGCTTGCTTCAGTGCATCAGTTAGCATGCGGTCGGCGCTGCTTGGCTCTGACAATCCCGAAGGATGGTTGTGGCTCAGCATTACCGCTGCCGCGTTGTGTATCAGGGCGCGTTTGACAACTTCGCGTGGATACACGCTAGTTTGTGTCAGCGTCCCGTGGAACATCTCTTCCGAAGCGATAAGGCGATGCTGGGCATCGAGAAACAGCACCAGAAATACTTCCTGCTGCCGTCCACCCAACACCAGCCTCAAATAATCTTTGACCACGTTGGGTGAGTTAAAGGAAATCGGATGGATGCTGATGTCCTCTTCGAGTGCCCGCGCAAACAACTCCTTGGCTGCGGAGATGATGGGTGCGGGCACATACTGAGCTTCGTTTTCGCAAACCATTTCCTGACGATTTGCACGCATTCCAAATAAAACGGAAAGTGGAACCTGTGACAGCTTTTTAGCCATCTCATTTCCAACCAGTACGGACAACAAATCAGGTGTGCTGCAATTATGGATATTCATTTTGTGTCTCCTTTTTGAAATAAAAAAGGGGACACAAGCCCTGTCGGGGATGTATCCCCGATAGGGTTTTTGAAACTGCCGTGCTAAACTGCCCGCATGAAATATCCATGCGCACAGCTGACGGTGATTGATGGTGGTGGTAATGAATTCAGAGAATCCATTGGCCGCCAACTCGTTACTGCGATTCTGCAACGGGATGATGCGGAGTACGACAAACTTCGTCGCACCCTGCACCCTACCGTTAGCCTCTCTGTTGTGACTTCAACTTGTAATACTCGGCGCGAGCCAGCAATTCCTCATCACACTTCCGAAGAAGAAACTTAAGGTCTGCCGCTACGTTGCCTTCTGGGTCTACGTCCGCAAGAGACTCTTGCACTTTCGCTTTGCTCTTTTTGATCTCCTCGATTGTTGCTTCCGAGAGAAATCTCAAAAAACTTAATACGTCGTCACGATCCATGGTGCTCTCCTTTGATGTGAACGGGGACGCACCGACCCTGACGGGGATGTGTCCCCGCGTGGGTGGATGTTGCTTTGGGTAATTCGTTGACGCTTTCGCATCTTCTGTTTATTTGGATTGGCCAACCACCAATATCAACCCGAAGCAATAAGCTTCGCGTGTGAATTCTCTTTTTGTGACGCACTCGTGAAGAATGCGCCATAAAAAGCCCAGACAAGCTGGGTAAAACGGTCTGGGACTTGCGTTCGCCATTCACATGGGGATTGCTCTATCTTGCGACTGTTTTCTTTGTTGGCGCTTGAATCACACCACTCACCACATCATGCCAATCGACGGACTTCTTTCCGTGAGGAATTTCGCTGTCGGGTAGCTTGATGGATGCCTTGATACCTTCGGTCCAAAGTCGCTTCAGCAGCAACTTTGCCGAACTTTGACCGTGGCCATCCGGGTGTTGCTTGGAAGGCTGGTCTTTGTCGGCATAGATCACCACATCAACCCCTTTTGGCGGCGCGAAGTTTTCCAGCAGGTATGCATTGCCAGCGGCCCATGCAGGTACGTTAAAGACACTCATTACGGCCAGTGCTGTTTCGATACCCTCTGTGACTGCCAACACCTTGCTCTTGCCTATCACTGCAATTTGCATTGCCCCAAACAGATCTTCGGCGCAGTGCCGCATCAATTTCTTGGGCGATTGGACGGGTGCTTTTGTCCCTTCGGGTGTGATGTAGGTACGATGAATTGTCGAAGGACGACCGTTTGCATCGCACACCATCGTGACAATGGCAGGATACTTTCCAGTTGACCTGTGCTTGCCGGTTTTTTCGTCCTCCTCGAAATAATCCAGCAGGGGAACGAAGCGAATCATCTTGCTATCGATCTTCCGATAGTCAACGTTCGTGATGCCACGGTTCGCAAAATACCGCCTTGCTGGCCGCGCTTCTGGTGATGAGAGAGTCACGCTGTCTTTCCAGACATGATTCAGGGAATCACGTATGTCTTCAACGTCCGTCTCTTTCACCTTTTTGACAGCTGGCTTGGTGGTCACTGGCGGGAGGGTGATGTTTCCCCCTCTCACCAGCAGCACATCTTGCAAGGCTGAGTGGGTGGTTTTGAAATCCCATCCATTCGCCCACATGAGTAACGTGTATCCATCGTGCTTGATACCGCACGTGTTGCAGACACCGCCACCCGTATCGTTGAAATCCTTGAACAACCTGAATCCATCCACGCCTCCATGCACTGGGCACGGGACGTGGTGAGGCAGGCGCTCAATGGCTTGTCCTAGTTGCGGAGCAAGTCTTGCAATGATGCTTTCCCAGCGGCCTGCGGCCATTGGCTTCAATTCTTTCGCTTTCATAATACCTCCTCGGTTAGTCCCGCACGGGACACACCAAAGCACCCAAGCGGGATGTTTTGGTGTATCCCGCACAGGAGGTTGGTGGTTGTTAAGCCACCGGCAAGGAAGCATCCCCTAGGGGGTGTTCCCCCAGGGTGGGTGCTTCGTTAGAACTGTTCGTTCGCTTTTGTGGCTGGCTTGGCAGAACCTTTAGCGGGTTTCGCTGCCGGTTGTGCTTCGCTATGCCCTTCGTCCGCCTTGTTGTTGCCGCCGAGCATTTTCATCTCGGAAACAACGATTTTGGTGACGTAACGATCTTCGCCGTTCTTGTCGTACTTCTCGGTTGTCAGTTCGCCCTCGACGTAGATGAGAGCGCCTTTCTTCAGATACTCGCTAACGACTTCGGCGAGGCCGCGATAGAACACGAGGTTGTGCCACTCGGTTTTCTCTTGTTTCTCACCTTCCTTGTCCTTCCACGATTTCGTTGTTGCCAACGAAACGTTGGCGACGGCGTCGCCAGAAGTTGTGTAACGAATTTCCGGGTCTTTGCCCAGACGACCGATTAATTGCACTTTGTTCAACATGGTATTTCTCCTTTGATAAAACATAAATAAAGAGGACACCATTCCCCAGACGGGAACGATGCCCCCGTGAGGGTGGTTAAACCAAACTGCCCTGTTCGGTGATCGCGTCTTTGCATTTGCGATACTCGCGCAGCGCGACTTCAAGCTCTGCATCCTCCAGATCCACTTCGGCACGGATATAGACCTCATCCAATACCTCAACAGTGCTGGCTGATTTCAATGCAGCGACAACCTTGTCCAGCTTTTCGAGCTTGCTCGTTGCTTTTGCCGATTGCGGTTGGCTCTCGGCTTTGGCGGTGATCTCCACTGCCTCATCCACGACATCAACCGGCGCGTAACTGCCGTCGATCACGTCGTTTAGATTCAGGTTTTGACCTTGACCTGCATGAGCTTTTTCATCCATCGCCAGTGCCGTTGCCAGCTCGGGTGATTTAGGCAAGAACTTGCAGATGCGCCGGATGACCGTTTTCAGCCCCATCGCCACGAAGTCGGTATCCCAGATGGATTCCTTCTTGTACTTCCTGGCTGCCTGGTAGCCGCGACTGCCATCACGGATGCTTTCGACTTCTTTGCGGCCCATTGCGACAAACGTCCTGTTACCATCCTTGAGGACTCCTACCGCATAGAAGCCAACCACCTCTCCGCGTTCTTCATCAGACGCGGGGAAGCCGCCCGGTGCAGTCAGTGGTTCATGCTCCAGGCTTCGCTCCATGCCGAGCTTGAGCGCGAACGTATCGTTCATGCGTACTGCTTCGGCATAGATGTCCGTCACCAATCCACTGTTCCGCGCCAGCTTCATCAATCCGGTGTAACCCGGTATGAGCTGGCATTGGTTGCCAAACGGGACAAGGTGAGCTTCGCCCATCAGCCCCACTTCCAGCCCAAGTTGCGAGGACTGGATAACGGCGGCAAACACACTGCGCGGGTCGCACTCCCCCAGCTTCGGGGTCATGCGGAACGCCGTGAGCGCAATACGCGCCATGCGGTCAGGATTGATGTGCTTGGGCAGCGCGCGGGCGATTTCCCCCTTGAACTGCTCAAGCATTCCCGGGAAACTCTGCGGCTGCTCGTTATTGGCTACTGCGGTACGGTTGATATTTCTGAGTGCTTGTAATGACATGGTGTTTCTCCTTTTTGTTTAAACAAAAAAAACGGAGACACCACGCCCCAGAGGGACAATGAATGTCCCCGTGGGGTTGCTTGAATCGAACCGGTTACCCGGAACGATGCTCGATGCTGCTTTACCTTTCGGCAAGGCCAGCGGCCTCTTCACGTCACCGCATTACGCGGCGACTTGAATTTCTTTCAGGCTATTTCCTCTGTTTCATCAACAGCGGTGTTTTCGCCCTTGCTCAAATCGAGCTCGGCTTCAATTTCTCGTTGCCGTTGTTTTAACCACTCCAACCGCGCAGCCTTATCAAACGGCTTTGCGGCTTCGGCCTGAATGTCAGCCATGCGTTTCTCGGTTCTGGCCAAATACTCCTGTTCTTCCAGAAGACACTGTTCCATCCTGTTGAGTGCATTTTCGAGTACGCGCACAAAACCTTGCGCTGATTCCGCCTGGCCGCACCGATACTCGACACCTCCCAAGATCACCAGTTGTTTGCCCACCCCCTCAAGCGCCGACAATTGCACGGCAATCGGGAATCCAGCAATCTGACCAATTTTCCGATCACCACCCGACTTCACTCCATACACAGCGTGCAAAAGTGCCTTTCCCGCTTCGGCGCGGTCTGTGTAGCGGTTTCCCTCTACTTCCATCAGGAATTTGCTACCAGATACGTCTTGCCGGGAAGCCATGTCGGACTCAATGCCGGTAATTCTGGCCTGGACGCGCTCGATGCGACCTGGCAAAGTCGCCAGTTCCTGCTTGTTGCGCCATTGTTGCTGATCCCATTGAGACCGGAGCAACGACAGCTTGGCAAGCTCGGTATCGACACCCGCTTTTTCCAGCACCAGCGGATTGCCCGATGCCAAGGCTTTCACCTCCGCATAAGACAACGCGGCCAATTCAACATCCTCTGCACTACGCATCCCGGTGTCCCCTTGCATGACTTGAGCGATGAATCTCGCCTTGGTCTCAAGCGTCTGCCAGATGTAGGCATCGAACGAGCCTTCGGTTACATAACGGTAGATGCGCACACGCTCGTTCAGGTTGCCCTGGCGAATGATGCGCCCTTCCCGCTGTTCCACATCAGATGGTCGCCACGGGGCATCCAGATGATGCAGTGCTGCCAGCCGGGTCTGGATGTTTGTTCCAACCCCCATCTTCTGCGTGCTGCCCAGAAGGATGCGGATACGCCCATCACGCGCGGCCTTGAAAAGCTCCTCCTTGGCTGCATCGCTCTCGTAGTCGTGAATGAAGGCGATGTCCTCGATTGGAACGCCTCTCTCTACCAGATTTTGACGCAACGCCTGATACACGCTGAACCTCCCGTTTTCCACCGGAGTGGACAGGTCGCAGAACACAATTTGCGTTCCACGGAACAGCTTGGTTTCCCCCCAGATGCCGAATACTTCCCCGGCACAATGGTTCACTTTGCCATTCTCGACCTCAGCGAATGAATCAATCAGACGCATGTCCAACGCGGCCTTGCGGCCATCGTTGGTAACGGCCAGCATGTTGTCCACAGAGGGACTGACGTTGCCGTTTCTTATTGCTTCTGCCCGCTCCACGAGGGTTTGGACAAACGCTTTCAAATCCGCTGTCGGCTTGATTGTTACTGTTTCCTTGTGCGCGGCCGGCACCGGCAATTTCAGCATCTCCGCCGTGCGAATATCCGCCACCTCACCGAACATGGACATCAGTTCTGGAAGATTGACGAACCTCGCGAAACGGGTATGCATCCGATAGCCTCTGCCATCCG
>NZ_JAQTLS010000046.1 GCF_028714775.1 Thiothrix sp.
AGCCTTGCGCTTGGTAATCAGCCAGTAAATCCAATACCACATCGGGGACGCAATCGGGGCGTGTGCCGATGCTCAAGCCAATCACATCGGGTTCTGCCAAGGCTTGGTCATACAAGGGCTTCAGCACCTCCAACGCGGCATAAGTATTGGTGTAAGCCTGAAAATAGGCGATGAACTTTTTTGCCCCGGTGCGTTTGGCAAGCACCGCACGCCCAGCGGCGATTTGCTGTGTGACCGTCGGTGGATGCCTGCCTTGCGGATTGAAAGATGCATTATTGCAAAAAGTGCATCCCCCCTGCCCTTTGCTGCCATCACGGTTAGGGCAAGTGAAACTGGCATTCAGGGCAAGCTTATGCACCCGTTCACCGTGGCGGTGTAACAGGTGCTGCCCGAAAGTATTGAGGTGGTTAGCGAGGTTCATGCTGCTATTGGACAGGAAGGCTTCCTCCCACACATTGACTCAAGTCAAGGTTATGCTGACGATTACTACATATAGTGCATTTGTCTTATATTTTATCTACATGTAGTTCCACTAAAGAGGTATCACCAACGATGTACAGCCCTTTCCTATTAGATGATGAAGTTCTCTACCACCAATGGCGGCAACAAAAATTGCAAGACTACCCAGTATATCTGGAAGACCTGATTGTGGAAGTCCGCGATCCGCGCCACCTGACGGATGCTGAACATCAGGCGATGCTGGCACGTTGCCGCAAGGCCAATATGGTCATTTATGTGGGCAAAACCGGGGATGACCCCGACCGTTCCATCCCGCACCGGATGGCACAACAATTTGGTTTGCAGCACCTAGACCACAACTGGCTGGCGGATGATGATGGGCTGACTTCCCTGACCGTTGCCGCTGCGGAGAGTGGGGCGCGTGAACATTACATCCCCTACAGCAACCGCCTGATCCAGTGGCATACCGACGGCTATTACAACCTGTCGGAGCAACAAATCCACGGGCTGCTGCTGCATTGTGTGCAAAGTGCGCCAGAGGGTGGTGAAAACCGTTTGCTGGATCACGAAATTGCCTATTTGCGCCTGCGTGACCAAAACCCGAACTATATCCGCGCCCTGATGCAGCCGGATGTGATGACCATTCCTGCCCGCACCGACGGTGATACGGTTGCCCGTGCGGAAAATGTCGGCCCGGTATTTTCGGTTGACGCGGTGACAGGGGATTTGCACATGCGCTACACCATCCGTGGGCGCAATGTGGCGTGGAAAGATGACCCACTGACCCGTGAAGCACTGGCAGCCCTCGGCGACTGGCTGGAAGGCGATTCGACCTACATTTTCCGGGGCAAGCTCGAACCGGGCATGGGGCTGGTCAGCAATAACGTGCTGCACGACCGCAGCGGCTTTACTGACACGCAAGACCACCGCCGCCTGCTGTACCGCGCCCGCTACATGGACAGGCTGGTAGGCACCAGCATTCGGGAGTGGCTGGCATGAGCTGTGTGGAAGTTGCCGACACCATCGACAGTTACCTGCAACAGCGTGATTGGCGGGTGAATGCCAACGCTAACCAAGGCTATTCCGTGGGCGGGTTGATCCTGAACACGGCGGGGAAAATGATTGCCAACTACTGGCTTGACCAGGTGTACCCGCCAGACATCGGGCAGGCGCACCGTGAGGGCGACGTGCATATCCATGACCTTGACATGCTGGGCGGTTATTGCGCGGGCTGGTCATTACGTACCCTGCTGCACGAAGGCTTCAACGGCGTGCCGGGGCGTACCGATGCCAAAGCCCCCAAACATCTGGACAGCGCCCTGTGGCAAGCGGTGAATTTCCTAGGCACTTTGCAGAACGAATGGGCAGGCGCACAGGCATTCAGTTCCTTCGATACCTACCTTGCCCCCTACATCCGCAAGGATAAGTTGGACTATGGGTATGTACGGCAACTGATGCAGTCGTTCATTTTCAACCTGAATTTCCCCTCGCGCTGGGGGTCGCAAACCCCGTTCACGAATTTGACCTTTGACTGGACTTGCCCGGATGACCTGAAAACGCAGATTCCGGTGATTGCTGGGGAGGAAATGGCGTTCAGCTACGGCGACTGCCAAGCAGAAATGGGCATGATTAACCGTGCTTTCCTCGAAATCATGGAAGAAGGCGATGCCTGTGGACGGGTGTTTACCTTTCCGATTCCCACCTACAACATTACCCGTGATTTTCCGTGGGAGAGTGCGGACACCGACCTGCTGTTTCGGGTCACGGCGAAATACGGTTTGCCATACTTCCAGAACTTCCTGAAATCGGGGCTGGAACCGGGCATGGTGCGCTCGATGTGTTGCCGCCTGCAACTTGACCTGCGCCAACTGGAACGGCGCGGCAATGGCCTGTTCGGTTCGGCGGAACAGACCGGCTCGCTGGGGGTGTTCACTATCAACTGCGCCCGCCTTGGCTATGTGTACCGGGGCAACAAGGCAGGGCTGTTTGCACGGCTGGATACCCTATTGGAACTGGGGCGCGACAGCCTTGAGATCAAGCGCAAGGTGATCCAGCAACACATGGATCAGGGGCTTTACCCCTACACCCAACGTTATCTGGGGACATTGCGCAACCATTTCTCCACCATCGGCGTGAACGGGGTGAATGAGATGATCCGTAATTTCACGGCGGACACGACCCACATTGCCGAACCCACAGGGCAAGCATTGGCAGTGCGCCTGTTGCGGCACATCCGCAGCCGCCTGCGGGATTTTCAGGAAGAAACCGGGCATATGTACAATCTGGAGGCTACCCCAGCGGAAGGTACGACTTACCGTTTTGCCAAGGAAGACCGCAAACGTTTCCCCGATATATTGCAAGCGGGTACGTCGGAACGCCCGTATTACACCAATTCAAGCCAGTTGCCGGTGGGTTACACCGATGACCCGTTCATGGCACTGAGCCTGCAAGACGGTTTGCAAACGCTATACAACGGCGGCACGGTACTGCACCTGTACATGCAGGAACGCCTTTCCAGTCCACAAGCCTGCAAACAACTGGTGCGCCGCAGTTTGGAACGTTTCCGCCTGCCTTACATCACGGTGACACCCACTTTTTCCATCTGCCCCAAACACGGTTATCTCGCCGGGGAACACGAGTTTTGCCCGCGCTGTGACGAAGAATTATTACTCCAAAAACAACAGGAATCCTTATGCACCATTCAGTAAATCCGCAGCCGATCAGGTTGGAAAACAGTAAACGCCAGCGTTGCGAAGTGTGGACACGGGTGATGGGCTACCACCGCCCTGTCAGCTCTTTCAACCCCGGCAAGCAAAGCGAACACGTGGAACGCCTTCCTTTTGTGGAAACCTCCCCACGGCTAGAAGGAAAACGCCCGTGTTGCAGCTAGGTGGGCTAGTGCCGTTAACCAGCATCGACTTTCCGGGGCATCTGGCAGCCGTGCTGTTTTGCCAGGGCTGCCCATGGCATTGCCGCTACTGCCATAACCCGCATTTGCTGCGTACCGATGTGCCGGGCAAACTGGAATGGGCAGAAGTGATGCATTTTTTGCGGGAACGGGCCGGGTTTCTGGATGGGGTGGTGTTCAGTGGTGGTGAGCCGCTGCTACAGCCGCGCCTGCCGGAAGCCATGCAGGCAGTGAAGGCGTTGGGCTTCAAGGTTGCCCTGCACACGGCGGGAATCATGCCTGCACGCTTGGCAAAGGTGTTGCCTTATGTGGACTGGGTGGGACTGGACATTAAAGCGCCGTTCCATGCCTACAAGAAAGTCACTGGTTTGGCAGGTAGTGGGTTCAAAGCTGAGGAAAGCCTAGATTTGCTGCTGGCTGCCAAACACGTGGATTACGAGATCAGGACGACCGTTGACAGCAGCTTGCTAAGCAAAGAAGAGGTTGCAATGCTGACAGCAGCATTGGCAAAACGCGGGGTCAAGCGGCACGTATTGCAGGCTTGCCGAAAACCGGAAGATAAACTTCTCTTGAAGTGATTTTCATAGGGGGGTAATTATGCGTAAACAGCACCATTGGGATAATGTCTACTGGCTACGCTAAAATGTTATATTCTTTATATTTTGTGTAATGTATTCTACACTTCATGCAATGGATACTACTTATTACCTCCCTTCCCACTGAAAACGCCACCGCACGGATGCGTATTTGGCGGGCATTAAAAACCCTTGGTTGTGCCAGCCTGCGTGATGGTGTGTGGCTACTGCCTGCACAAGGTAACACCCATAACAGCCTTGGTACTGTCGCGGAAGATACCCGTAAATCTGGTGGGGACGCTTGGGTGCTGGACATCCAAGCCAACCAGCAACAGGCGGAAACCTTCCCGGCCTTGTTTGACCGTGGGGCGGATTACAGCGCATGGCTGGAGGAACTGGCACAATGTGACCCGCTGGCAGAAGACATCCCCGCCACCCGCAAACTGCTCAAAAACGCCGCCAAACGCTTGGCAACGATCATGGATACAGACTACTTCCCCCACCCATTACAAGCCACTGCCCAAAAACGGCTGGCAACAACGGAAGCTGCCCTACAAAAGCGGCAGGTATCTACCGAACCTTCTTTCCGTGAAGGTATGCCGGAACGCTTGGACAAAGCTGATTTTCAGGGCAGGACATGGGCAACCCGGCAAGATTTGTGGGTGGACAGGCTGGCCTCGGCATGGCTGATCCACTGTTTCATTGACCCACAAGCACAATTCCTGTGGTTGGAAAATACCGCTGGTTGCCCTGCTAATGCGCTGGGCTTCGATTTTGACGGGGCGCGTTTCACCCATATCGGCAAGCGCGTGACCTTTGAAACCCTGCTCGCCAGTTTCGGGCTGGAACAGGATGTTGGGCTGCAACGCCTCAGCAAACTGGTGCATACACTGGACGTGGGCGGCACGAACCCCGAAGCGGCGGGCTTTGCCCTGTTGCTGAAAGGCTTGAAACACCGCATTAACGATGATGATGCGCTGCTGTTAGCGGGCACTCAAATACTCCACGATTTTTACCACGCCTTTTCTTTACAAGAGGATTCCCCTTGAGCGACATACCCCAAACACCACCCGCTACCCCGACGTTGGGGCAAGCCTTCAAATACTGGTTCAAGCTGGGCTTCATCAGCTTTGGTGGTCCGATGGGGCAGATTGCGATGATGCACACCGATTTGGTGGAAAAGAAACGTTGGATTTCCGAACACCGATTCTTACACGCACTGAATTTCTGCATGATCTTGCCGGGGCCGGAAGCGATCCAATTGGCGATTTACATTAGCTGGCTGATGCACGGGGTAGTGGGTGCGGTGATGGCGGGGGTATTGTTCTTCCTGCCTGCGTTCTTGCTACTGTCAGTGTTGGCGGGGGTGTATCTGGCATGGGGCGATGTGCCGCTGATGCAGGGCTTATTCTATGGCATAAAACCAGCGGTCGTGGCCATTGTGCTGTTTGCCGCGTGGCGGATTGGCTCAAAGGCGCTGAAAAACAGCATCCTGTGGAGCATGGCGGCGGCGGCTTTTATCGCCATTTTCGTGTTTGGGGTAGACTTCCCATGGATCGTACTGGTAGCCGCGCTATTGGGTGTCATTGGCGGTAAGGTCATGCCGGACAAGTTCAAAGGCAGCGGTGGGCACGGCGCATCCAATAAGCAATACGGCGCGGCGGTGATTGATGACCATACCCCAACGCCAGACCATGCGAGATTTTCATGGGCAAAACTTGGCATCACGGTAGCTGCCTTCATCGGTATTTGGGCAGTTTCCATGTTTGCACTGTTCGGCAACCAAGCATTGAGTGAAATGGGGAGCTTCTTCACCAAAGCGGCGTTCCTGACCATTGGTGGGGCGTATGCAGTATTGCCTTACGTCTACCAAGGCGGGGTGGAACAGTACGGTTGGCTAACCGGGCCACAAATGATGGATGGCTTGGCACTGGGCGAAACTACACCGGGGCCGTTAATCATGGTGGTGACGTGGGTTGGTTACATGGGTGGTGTGGCAAAAGGCGTACTCAGCAACCCGGTTGCGGCAGGCTTTGCGGGTGCAGCGGTGGCAACCTTTTTCACCTTTTTACCGTCATTCCTGTTCATCCTCGCAGCGGGGCCAGTCGTGGAAAGTACCCGTAATGACATCAAATTCACCGCACCCTTGACAGGTGTCACCGCAGCGGTAGTGGGTGTGATCATGAATCTGGCAGTATTTTTCGCATGGCATACATTCTGGCCTAAAGGCACAGCAGCAGCACCGTTCACCAACCCGTTCGAGTGGTTCACGGTTATCGTGGCGGTCGGGGCGTTTGTGGCCTTGTGGAAATACAAGGCGGACATCATGAAGGTGATCCCTGTTTGTGCGCTGCTGGGGTTGGCGTATACCTTTATCATGGGGGCAATTGGCTAATGGCACACACGAAATGGGTAACACGCGAAGATTGACCGCATCGCCTGCCCGTGGCTGATTGCCCGTTTTATCGACAAGGAAGCGGAGTTTCTTTATGTGCCCGCCGACCAAGTGCTAGCAGTAGCGGCAGATAGCGGGGCAATCCCTTACGACATCCCCGGCGTGGAGTATTCCCACGCTGGGGAGTTGTGCAGCTTTGATGCGTTCCTCAGCAAACACAACCTCACCGACCCAGCCTTGCAGCAACTGGCGGTGATTGTGCGTGGGGCTGATACAGCACGGCTGGACATTGCACCACAGGCGGCGGGCCTGCTCGCCTTGTCGTTGGGCTTGTCACACAATTTCACGGATGACCATGCAATGTTGGCACAAGGCATGGTGATGTACGACGCACTGTATGCATGGTGCAAACATACGCAGCAGGAGACGCATAGCTGGAATTGTCCAACCTGAACGATGGGCTTGGTTATCCTCCCATCACATTACGCCGGATAATCTCCGCCATACCCACAGGTTGTGGCGGCAAGTTGCTGAGGATTGCCGCCACGAATTCCCCCTTATCCGCTACCAGCGCGGTATTAAAGCGCTTTTCAAAGGCGATGGTGGACGATGGTTTGCCAGAAATACCTGCCCCGCACACGCTGCCTGCTTGCGCACCGGGGAAGATTTCCACGTATTCCGGCAAAGTCAGCAGCTTGTTGAAAATCGAACCGTGCAGCAGGCCCCCCATGCGTTCCTCATCACCGCGCAAGTCGGGACGCCCTGCACTTCCCACAAACAGGGTATGCCCGGTCAGCACAAACCACGGCCCGGCACTGCGGCGCACATCGGACACCAACAGGCAAATGCTGTCTGCCGTATGCCCCGGTGTGTGCAATACGGTGACGGTAACATTGCCAACGGTCAGCACCTGCCCATCTTTGAGCGCGGTGAAGGCAAACTGCGGGGTGGAACTTTCGTGCAAACAGTATTGCCCGCCACAGCGTTGTGCCAGTTCGCGCCCGCCGGATACGTGGTCGGCATGGATGTGGGTGTCGATCACGTAATCAATTTTCACCGCTTGTTGCGCGGCTTGCTGCAAAAACCAGTCCACGTCCTCGGCATGGACATCAACGGCAATGGCGTGGCCTTTGCCGCCACAACCGAACATGTAGGCCAGTGAGGATGCGTCAGACGGCGCGGCGCGTTGCAAGAAAAACATGGGGAATCCTCCGTAGCAGTTTTATGGTCAATGTGTGGTTTGGGTTGGCAACCCGGCAGCTTTCCATTCCGGCAGGCCATCTTGCAGGCGCAGCGCGGTAATGCCATGCCCACGCAGGGTTTGCACCATCTGGAAGGAATACACGCAGTAAGGCCCCCGGCAGTAGGCAACGATGGTTTTGCTGTCATCAAGCTCGTGCAAGCGTTCGGCAACTTCTTCGGGTAGCAGGTGAATCGCGCCGGGGATGTGTCCGGCGGCATATTCGGCGGCGGGGCGCACGTCCAGCACGGTCACTTCGTCGCGTCCGATGCGGGCGAGGAGTTCTTCCGCGCTAATGGCTTCCATTTCAGCCTTGTTGGTCAGGTAGGTGTGGGCAAGGCGTTCCACTTCTGCCAGATGCAATTCGGCGGTACGGCGCAAGCTGGCAATCAGTTGCACCACGTCATCCCCGGCGAGGCGGTAGAGGCGGCGTTTGCCATCGGTGCGTACATTGACCAACGCAGACTGCTTGAGGGTTTGTAGGTGGCGCGAGGTATTGGCAACGCTCAGGCTGGCAAGCTGGCTGAGTTCTTCCACGCTGTGCTCGGTTTGCGCGAGGTAGTCGAGGATTTCCAGCCGCTGTGGGGAAGCGAGTGCCTGCGCAATTAGGGCGAACTGGGCGTTGACCTGCTGTTTGAAACCGGGCGTTTGCATTGGGCATCTCTCATTCAATGAATTGCTTGAATGATTTCATGGACAAACGCCAACTGCAAGCAGTTTCAATGTTCTGGCAGGCAACACCCCCGCTGATCCAGCGTCTCCAGCAAGTAGCAATGCTCTGCTGTCTGGCTTGGGCATTGGGCAATCTGTTCCAGTACGGCACGTATGGCTTGCAAGTCACGAATTTTGGCATCAATTTCCACCAAATG
>NZ_JAQTLS010000047.1 GCF_028714775.1 Thiothrix sp.
TGGACGACTTAACGCCTAAACCCCGCCTCGTATCGTTCGTGGCGCATCAGGAAGGCGAATGGATTTACGTCACGTATATGGGCGGTCCGTCGCAGCTTGACGTAGCCGATCCAGGAATCACGGCGCTCGTCAACGAACAGCCGATGAGCACTCCGTTCAGCAAGACTGGGCATATCGAGGTAGGCACGAGCGCCAAGACGCTAGGGACGCTGGGGAAGGATCATGTCGTCGTGACGGTTGTGTTCAAGGATGCACGAAGCCTCGTGATGTTGGATTCGTGGGTGTGATTATGGGAGAGCACCCAGATTTTCCGCAAGAGTCTCCTGCAATAAAATATCTTATTGAACAGACTTCAAAGATAGAAGATGCCCAAGCGTGTGGTGTTGGGTATTATAAGTCATTAAGCAAAGTGCTAGCGCGACTTGATAAGACGGACACCACATTAACGCAGTTGCAGCAGAGCACAGAGAAATTGCGTAAGGTCACGGATTCGTCAGTTGTTGCAACAATCATTGGTCAGAAGTCTGACGAGATAAACGAGACGCTGAGGAAGAATATGGAAGCGATACTTGTTGAAAATGTTAAAAGCGTTTCAGCGGGGATTGCCAGAATCGAATACGACAACAAAGAATTGAACGAAGGGTTCGTTCGATTAATGAATGAAATTGGAGAAACGAATACGAAACTTAAAAATCAGATCAACACGGTAGATAGTTGTCTTGTAATCCCGTCTTGGAAAGCATGGGTGTATTCTATTGGATTGGTCGTTCTAGGTGTAATGTTTGGGAAGTACATTTAGCCAATCTCTTTTTCCACTTCCGCCACATCAACCACCGCGAACGCTAACCGAACAAAAAAACATTAGGAGGAAAAATATGACACTCGAAGAAACAGAATTCTGGTTTGTAGTAGCCTGCATTGTAGCAGGAGCAGCGTTCCTTGTGATTGTGGGCTGGTACTTCTTAAAAGTCTATTCCAGATAATCACATGGAATATCCACAACAGCAAACTCAAACCTTTCTTTTTCCATAGGAGTAAACGAATATTTCCCGTGCTTCTTGTTGTAGTCGATCATAAACCCATATTCAAACGGCTTGTCATAAAGTTGTGCACAGAGTCCCATATTCTATAATCACACCATCCCTTTAAATAGTATTGCATTGCTATAGCATTGTATGAGTGGACGTAAGACCCCAGGAACAACGCTCTGGGTTGCACCATCAACAAGGGATAGGGTAAATAAAAAGAAACGCAAGGGCGAGACAGTAGACCAGTTTTTACGGAGGCGTATCAGATGAAACGCCTGCTCCTGCTTTTTGTGCTGATGCTTCTAATTTCCCCGGTGCTCGGGACTGCCTATACCATGAACGAGCGGTCAGAATATTTCCGTCTGACAAATGTGAGTAACTTTCCTAGTATTGACAGCAACTCAACTCATTATGTCAATGCCGAAAGACAAGTAGGATATGCCAGATTCCAATCACAGACAGTAGGTGCTAAAGTCAGTTATGTTCGTTTAGGAAATCAATATCCTGTCCAATATAGTGCGGCTACCGAATTTTATAAACCAACCCCATATGTATCAAATATAATAACAGTAAGATTACTAGATGTCAATCTTAATGAAATGGACTCTTATACATGGGCGACACTCACTGGAAGCGATGTATCTGCAAGATATGAAATGAAAATGCTTGCAGGAGTCCCGCAATACTGGCGGGATGGTGTTTTAACTGATACCGGGCCTTTACAATCTGGAAATCCGGCATATGTTGGATGGGGGCAATATCAGGGATCTTCAAATTACTTATATAATGATTTAAGGGATTTAAATTGGGCCGAACCAAACCGCATGATGATGACTCTCCCGGGAACCGACAACGATACTTTCATTATATTGAAAGATATTATTAACCCCGCCGCATCCGGTGTTGCTTTTGGAGAGAACGGAACTATCGTTGACAGCAACTATATGTATGGTTACTGGTCACGCGGGAATGCATCAACAGATTCCCCGTTGGATACCCAACCCAACTGGACAGTCCAGTTAAAGAATTACAATACGGGGGTTATCTATGCCACGAATTATACCGGATCGGTGGGTAAGGATGCATACCTTGGCAAACTTGCATGGAACGTGAAGGATCTTATCATTGATAACACCACAGCCCCACAGGGGTACTATGGACTCTATTGTCCTGAAACACTGGATTGGAGCAACATGATCCTGTACAAGTCCAATGGTGCAAATGTTCAATGGAATTCAAAGTCGTACAGTCACGGCGATACGGCGAGTGTAATCTATTATGTGCTTTCAGGAGGGTACTGGGACACATCGACGTATTCGTATAAAATTGCGATCCTTGACAGCTACATGAACTTCAAGGAGAACATGAGCCTGACTGCATCATCTGGATCAGTTACGCACAACTGGGCTGACGACGACGCAGAAGGGGTTTATCATGCATGGTTGATTGCTACCTCAAATGTTGGTGCGAACGAGTATATCCTTGGGGATGATTACACCAACCTCGTTGCGTACTTCGGTTACGGGGGAACAACATATGATGGATACACAGGTCTTCCTCTGCCATACACTGCGGTAAACGTTACGCAGGGTACATCCGTATCGAATGTATCGTCAGACTCCGGCGGGAACTATACCACAGACAAAATATTTGTAACTGGTGCTTCTGTGTTTTTCAATGCTACGAAACCGGGATACAACCCGTACCAGTATAATTTCGTCCCGCTGGCATCGAAGAGTATCTATGACCTTAACGTGACACTTTACCCATCAGCACCGGATGGATCAATGGGGGTCAAGATCGGTGGGGTGATTCGGGATATTACCTATGGCCGCCCGATATCTGGAGCAACCGTCCATCTCTATAACCGTACAACATCAGAGGAATACACGCAGACTACGAATGTAGCCGGGGGATATATCTGCGAACCGGCTGGATGCACCTTGGTTCCAAACCAGCAGTATTACGTCAACTCCACCAAGATTGGATATAACAACAGTGCAGAATATTCAGTGGTTGCCGCAGGGGTGCTGTGATGAGATGGGCATTCCTGATCGTCATGCTCCTTTTAGTTCCTGTCGTATCGGCAGATTATACCCTGCAATTCCAAGCATTAACCAATTCACCTGCTGACGGAGCAACCGTCTATGTTGGTATCCAGCCGGTAGCACCGACAGCGACACCAACCGGGATGCAGGTAGTCCCAACCGCAGGGACGATCAATGTTGTTGAAATCTATGATTACTCTGGGACGGCAGGGACGAATCAGGAGTATGCCTATTATCTCCGCGTCAACAACGCAACCGATTATCTGGTTGCAAAATTATCCGTTGCGGCGAGCGAGCGGATCTTCACAAATTCTTCCATGAATGTAGCCGTTGCTGCTGGCGATACACTGATCCTGAAAAGGGTGCAACCCGCGTGGACTACAAACCCATTAACAAATATTGTCGGAGGATACGCACTCATTGATACTCCAGATGAAGTTGACAGGGGGTACGCAATTTATGGGATGGCTCTTTCAAACACCCCTGCCGATTCCGTCATAAATTATATCGGGGGGAAACCAGCAGTCCCGTCAACAACCGAAGGTCAGGATAAGATATTCATTCCGACAAGAGGATCGTTTACAAAAGCGTTCGTTGCTGACTATTCCGGAACCGCTGGTACTGCCGAAGCATATTCGTATTCGTTAGATGTCAACAGTACCGAATATCTGATTGAAAGCCGGTCAGTAGCGCAGTCCCTCCGGATGTTCAATAATACCAGCATGTCCATCCCGGTACAGATTGGCAACTATTTGCAGTTCAAGAGGCAGCACCCTGCATGGGCAACGAATCCAGCCACGAATGTTGTTGGCGGAATCGCATGGGTTGACCTTACCGATATCCACGACATCAACGATGGATATCCGATTCATACCTTTGCGCTGACTCACACACCGGCAGACAACGGTGTTATCTATTACGGAGATCGCCCCATTGCGCCATCAACCACAGCAGGGACAAACAAAATTTATATCCGTCAGGCAGGGACTATCAAGAAAGCGGGAGTCTATTCATACTCCGGAACAGCAGGCACCGGAGAAGAGTGGTCGCAATACATCGTGAAGAACGGGGTGGATGAATACCTGATTGCCAACATATCCGTTGCTGATAACGAACGCATGTGGGTAAACATCACCATGAATATAACGGTGGTTCCTGGCGATTACGTTGAGCTGAGGAGTAACCAACCCACCTTCGCAACGAACCCAGCCACGACAATATATGGTGGTGGCTTCTACCTTGAATACGAGGATGAGTTACCTGTTGCATCGTTCACAGTAAACGAGACGGCAGGTACGTCCCCGTTGGCAATCCAGTTCACAAACACTTCTGTAACCGCTCCTATTGGGTGGGACTGGTTCTGGACATGCATTGAGAACAGTACCACGTATCATTTCAGTACGCTTGAAAATCCGGTTGAGACTTTCGACAACGGGCATTTTGATGTTAGGTTAAACGTGACCAATGCAAGTGGATGGAGTACCAGCGCACCAACGCGGATCAGTGTCAGCAGTACCGGAGGATATTCCGGATTTACGCAGCAGGATATTTATCTTACAGGGTTCTACACGCTCACATTCAACGTTGTCGATTCGACAACAAACACACCAATAGCGGTAGTAGCAATTTCTGATTCAACAACTGGTCAATCGTATACAACTACTAACGGCACTGGTTATCTTACGGAATCGGCTGGACTGAAATACATTAATTTTGTTGCAGCGGGTTATACCAGTAGACAGATTACTTATGTCGTGGATTCGGATGCAACGCATATGGTATCGCTGACACCGACAACAACAACAACACACCAGCAGAGTACGTGGTATACCCCGTGGCAGGTTCGTATTCGCGTCGTGGACTATTATGGCAAACCGTTGCCGTTGACAAATGTAACAGCAAATTATGTAGCTTCGACACTCCCAAGCACCGACCCAACCTGGTTGGTCGGAGCGTATGGCGTTAGTACAGAAGTCGCAGCAGACATGCTTAATTCCAGTATGGCGATGACCGGCGGCACAGACGATAACGGCGGGTTAGCATTTACGATGTTCAAGTCGCTGCAATACCGTTTGACAATTTCCAACATAACATCTGGGGTGTCGTCAACCAAAACCCTCTACCCATCAGATCAGGAGTATGTGATTTACGTCCGTACTACCGGGCAAGGCATAGGGAACAACACGCTGACGGTACGGAACGCAACGCTGCCGTGGTATTCAGTGAACAGCACCCATATCAACCTGAACATGACATACGTTGATACGTCGTTGTGCACCAGCAACCTTATCTTCCGTGTGTGGTTCCGTGACAACGGCACCGAAGTACATAATACAACGTGGTCTGGAATAGGAGCGGGTTATGTTTACGACAACCATACCGTGCCCAAAGCACCGATTGGGACTGAGTACTTATGGGGATACAACGCAACAACGGTGTGCTAGGAGGTTTAATATATGGCAAACCACATTTTAACTATGCGAAGAAAAGGTCTGTTACTACTCCTTTGCCTTGCCGCGATTGTTGGCATTGCGAGTGCTGGTTCTGTAGTGCAGACCAATTCTATCATCACACATTCTCCTCTTGGGATGCTGATACCTCTCGGGATTGAGAACTGGGTTCCTGCTGCCGATGCAATAATGTATTACACCTACATCTCGTTTATGCTGATTGCACTTCTAGCAGCGTTTTCCGGGATGTCTAACGAATCGCGGTTTCTGGTTCTGGTTCCTTACTTCACAGCAGGACTTGTATTTATCGGGTGGCTCCAAGCGCCAAACCCCACAACGTATTGGGGGATGGTCATTGCCTGCTGTCTGCTCGGAACGCTGATATATGTCAACGATATGAACCGTGAGAAGTTCGGAACTTCCGGCCCCGGAACAAAGGTCATGTCGGTAGCGATACTGATTATTATCTTCGAGGCGTCGATAGTTCTTATGAACGATCCCGCGTTCTCCCCAATTCCCGGCATTGTAGGTAGCGGTAGCGAATACTCGTCACAGCAGTTCTGTAGCGGGTATGGGTACTCGTGCGACTCGTCGGGTAAGGTGGACCTGTCGGCAAGCGTATCAACCGTTTCAAGCAGCGGGGGAACGTTGCTCGATGTGGCGTCGCTTACAAGCTGGGCGTTAAGTGCAGCGTTCGCAGCTCTACGCTTTATAGTGTTGATCATCGGGGCAGTGGTTATGTTCAGTCTTGTGCTTACGGCAACATATCCTGTGCTTCTCACCTCCCCGCAGGCGATGCTCATCCTTGGGATAATGCAACTCGTTATATGGGTAATCTATATCATCGCATGGACGAACTGGACCTTCAAGCCGTCGTATGAGACTTTACAGGTGTGATCATGGGAGCAGGAAATTTTATTGGAAGTGTGTGGAATACCCTACTCCTAGATGGGTTGTGGTTAGTCCTCGGATATGCAATGGAGAAAATATTCAGGGCGTTCAACAGCACCATGAAACTCCTGCCAACGTTGCAGGACGCCGTTAACGGGATGTCCCAGATGCAGTTTATCTGGAGTATCTTGTTCATCGGTATCTTCATGGTGATCTGGGCGAACTACCTTATGAACGAGAACAGCCAGGCGTCAGGAGGTGTTTGAGCATGGCAACCAGTGCAGAGATAACCGTTGGCGGAATCCTGTTGTTCACAAACATATTCGCCGACACCGTTCTGTATTACATCGGAGACGTTCTTCTGGCCCCGCTGCTGGATATATTGTCCGGGTGGAACATTCATCCAGCACTAAAAGAATCCCTGTGGGAACTGACGTATATATCATACCTCCCGTTTGCGATGATGCTCATCTTTGCGATCCTGTCAATCGTCGCATTCGTCGTTATCCTTGGGCGCAGGCAGGTGTCACCATTCGACTATTAACTATAGTGCTGGTATTAACACTGTTAACAGGGATAGCGTCAGCACTCCCTACAACCGGGGATGCAACGCTGGTAGGCAGCAACAATTTCACGGTTCCTGTAACCGGGGCGTCCGGATACGCTTACGTTATATGGGGGCAGTCTGCTGGCAACAACAACTGGATGAGCGAGAACGCAACCGTAACTGGAGGCGCTGCAACTATCGTAGTATGGGGCGCTCCAATTATTGGGGAGAGGACTATCTATTACAAAGCTTGCGACGCGACGGGGTGTGGTGCTGAAAAGACGGCATCTATCGCGGCAGTCACACCTATACCTGTTCCATCATACGGAGATCCGCTTCGCCGCATAACCTCAGCCCATTTCGCGTTGCCGAACATTACCGCAGAGATGCCCAACGCTCTGACTGCATTGGGAACACCTATCATGATCTTCTGGGGTATCATCTACATCGCGTTCCTTGTCGGGCTGTGGCTACGGACCCGCACCGTTCGGATGTCGCTTATGATCATGTTCCTTACAGCACCGTTCATGATATCGCCAACAGCGGGGCTGTATCTTGGGATACCAACCGCACTGGCGTATGTCATGCTACAACTGGCAGGCGCGATGCTTGCCGGTGTCGTGTATGTGTTCACGAAGAAATAGGCACATACTCTTTTTATACCAGAACACCCATTCTCTCTATAGGAGCAGAACAAATGCCCTGTGGAATGAAACCAAAACCCTTTAAGGGTAAAGTAAAGAATATCGCACTCCCCCACGGCGGGTTCGCCGGTAGTGTCAAGGCGCTTGACCAGATGCAGAAAGGTTCAATGAAACCGCCCAAAGCGCATTTCAAGAAGGGGGCTGCGTTCTGATGGCGAAAGGTGTTAAGAGTATCAAGATGCCCCGCCCGAAAGTCTATCCTACGGCACCGATGCCGGGTGATGCAACGATCAAGAAGAACGTTGATTACCGTGCTGTGAAACTGCGGAGGCTGATTTGATGGCACGCACTCACCGCAAGTACCCCAACATGCCACGCAGACGGCGTAGCAATCCCTTTGGCGGGAACCCGATGCCCGGTATGATGAAAATGATGGGGCAGACTACTATGGGTATCGTCGGCATTGGTGCTATGACCACGCTTGGATTCGGTGCGCTTAACGCGATTAAGCCGAGTTGATTGTAATGCCCCGCAAACCCCCAAAATGGATTCAGGCTGCTGCACC
>NZ_JAQTLS010000048.1 GCF_028714775.1 Thiothrix sp.
ATTTCCCGATTCTGGCCGCCATCCTGGCCGGCTACATGGTGCTGACGCAAGGCATGAAGCGCTTTTACACCCGCCGCTTTGGCTGGCAGTAGGGAGGCAGGCAAGGCCCGTTGCGGGAATGTTAACGAAACTCGCGCAGCGAGACCTCATCCCCCTCTCCCTCCGGGAGAGGTGCCAGGGGTGAGGGAAGGCGGGTGAGGGAAACGCTCAAGTATCCAAAGGGGGCTGCCCTCTTCTTTGCACCGCTCGTCTGGAAAAAATTCCCGTTTGTCATTCAGTGCTGGCAATCTTGGCCATAATTCATTATCTTTATATTATCAACTCAAAACCACAAGGACGGCACGATGAATAGCTACGGCAAGCCGATAGGGCGAATCATAGGCTTTACGCTAATTGAAGTAATGATTACCGTGGCGATCATTGGAATATTAGCTGCTATCGCTTTACCTTTATACAACGATTACGTTACCCGTTCAAAGTTGGTGGATGCTACGAATTTTCTTTCCGACGGGCGGGTTAAATTGGAACAGTACTACCAGGATAACCGCACATATGCAAACGGCCCTTGTCCTGCAGCAACAAAGTATTTCACTTATGTTTGCAATCCATTGAGTGCGACGGCATTTACAATAACTGCAACAGGAATTGGCAGCCTCAGTACCTATAGCTACACAATCAACCAAAGCAACACCAAGACTTCGGCTACACCTTGGGGCAACGGCGCTTCGTGCTGGATCATTAAAAAGGGGGACTCATGTTGAGCGCGCTGCCTAAAAACAGTGAGCATGGCTTTACTCTTATTGAGCTGATAATCACTATCGCTATTATTGGGATAGCAATAACGTTGGGTATGCCTGGCTATGGCACCTGGATTCAGAATACACAGATCCGGACGGCGGCCGAGTCTATTCAAAATGGTCTGCAACTGGCTCGCGGAGAGGCTGTGCGCAGAAATACTCCGGTGCAATTTGTTTTGACCGACAGTTCACCGGCTGAAGCAAATGTTAATAGTGTTACGGCTAGCACTACTGGCCGGAACTGGGTCGTCAGAGTGTTTCAGAGCGGGGGTGTTTACACGGTCTCTGACTTTATTCAGGGGCGTGCTCGTGGTGAAGGCTCCAGCAATGTGTCGATAAATGCGGGGCAAAATGCTTTCACATTTACCGGTCTTGGCCGGTTAAGTCCAATTCCTGCTGCTTCTATTGCGATCAACATTACAAATGCAGGTGCGGATCGACCCTTGAGAATTCTGGTTTCGCCCGGCGGGATGATACGCATGTGCGATCCGGCTTTAGTTCTGGCCTCCAACCCGCAAGGGTGCGCCTGAGGTTTATGAAATGCCATTACTCCCCCTAATAAAAAACTTATCTCGGCAATCAGGCTCGATGCTTTTGGAAGGATTGATTGCAATATTGATCTTTTCGATGGGTATTCTTGCTCTGGTAGGCATGCAGGCGGCCTCGATCAAGAACACATCCGACGCCAAGTCCCGTGCGGACGCCAGTTACCTCGCTAACCAGATTATCGGGCAAATATGGGCGGACCGTCCCAACATCGCCAGCTATAGCAACTATCCTTCAGGAATCCCGTGCAATCCTACTGGTGCTGCTTCCACGAATGCAAATGTGGTGGCGTGGATTGGTAGTGTCAGTCAGCCAGGCACAGTTCTCGGTTCATTGCCAGGCGCCGCGGCAGCGAAACAGCAAATCATCATCGGCGCTAACAATGTGGTTACAGTCTCTGTTTGCTGGCAAGCACCGCAGGAAACTACCCCACACAATTTCGTCGCTACGGCCCAGATTCAGGGGTAAATGAAAATGATATGCTCTGGAATTAAAAATAAGTCTGCGGGCTTCAGCTTGATCGAAATCATGGTGGCACTGGTTATCGGCCTACTGACAACCTTGGCGATAACACAAACACTCGCGGTTTTTGAGGGTCAAAAAAGAACCACTACAAATGGCGCCGATGCCCAGACGAACGGACTGGTCGCCATGCATATGCTTGAAACAGATATTCGCATGGCTGGTTATGGCATAACCAACAGTGGCTCATTGGCTTGCACCAAAATCAATACCTACTACAACGGTGCCGTTACGCTGGATCAGTCCATGGCTCCGGTTATAATTACCGATGGTGGCACCGGTTCTGACACGATTGATGTGCTATTCAGTTCATCGGCATTCGGAAGCGCACCAGCGAGAATTGTGGTTGATATGCCGACCCCGTCCAACGTTCTTACCGTTAATGATGCATCGGGAATCAACACCTGCGACTTCATTCTTCTGGCGACCCCGAGCACTGGTGCTTCCTGCACCCGGATGCAGGTTACAGGAATACACACTACGGCGAATGGCGATAACGTATTGACCAGTAGCGGACAGTCTCTTTATGACCCACCGGGGGGGTTCAACGGTACTTTGTTTCCGCCGGGAGGATATACAATCTCCCCTCAGTCTGTGGTGCTGAATATGGGGAACTTTATTAACCGGCGTTATCAGGTAACAAACAATAGCTTGCGTTTGCAGGATCTAAATCAGGCCAACAATGGCTGCTCTCCCACAAATCCCAACCCTACGCTCGATCTGGTGAGCAATATAGTCAATATTCAGGCGCAATACGGTGTGGCGCCACCCGGCGTTGCGCCAGCGAACCAGGCGGTCAATTGCTGGACAGATGCAACAGGTAATGCTTGTGCTGGTACCGACTGGGCCAATCCGACTGCGGCAGAGATCGCACGCATCAAAGCTGTACGCGTCGCCATCGTGGCGCGGAGCACCCAAATGGAAAAGCCCAGCATGGCGAATGGCGCATGCGATACCACGACGACAGCCCCGATTTCGTGGAACGGCGGGCCAGCCGTTGACCTGACCGCCGATGCGAATTGGCAGTGCTACCGCTACAAGGTATACCAAACCATTATTCCTATACGGAATGTCATATGGGCAAATATATGAAACATCTTGCTTTGGCCCCGCGCCAGGTTATGAATCGCGGTTTGTTATACGGCCGACATAGTGCGCAGCATGGCGTGGTGCTGTTTCTCGCGCTCATTGCACTGGTAGCGATGACACTGGCCGGAATTGCACTGGTCAGGTCAGTGGACACATCCAACCTGATCTCCGGAAATTTCGCCTTCAAACAAGGCTCCTTGCAATATACGGACGTCGGCGTCGAACTGGCCTTTGGCGCTTTGCCTGGCATCGTTTCTACAAGCCGGGATGCCAATATTGTGAATCAGTATTTCGCATTACGGCAACCGACTGATAGCAATGGCATCCCAACTACAATCACGTGGAGCGCTGTGCCATGCCGGGATACAACTGGTGCAATTATCGCGTGCGCTGGCGATTACCAAGTAAAATATGTGATCGATCGTCTATGTGACGGTACATTGCCTGTAACCAATATTCAAGGCAAGTGTCTCTCAGACGCCCCACAAGGAGGTGGGAGCAAGAAAGCATATGCTATCGTGTTTTCTGGGTCCGCCTCAGTTTATTACCGTGTCACGGTGCAGGTGATTGGTCCACGTAATACGGTGAGTTATGCGCAAACGATTCTCGCTTTATAGCCGTTGCCGTGTGTGCTCTGTTCCGGGCGCAGTGGGCTCACTCAAGGAGCAAAAGTCATGAATAACTCTGTTGGATTGTGGCGTGAAATTGGCATTATTGGCATATCTATACTGTGTTTGAGCCAATTCTCCATAATCGCCGAAGCTGCTTCCACGGATATTGCGAATGTCCCGATGGCCGTGAAAAATGCAGTGACGCCGAACGTGCTGGTGGTCTATGACAATTCCGAATCCATGGATGCCTATATGAGTGGGTCGCTGGTTGCCGGCAGCGACCCCAGCACCCGGGGAAACATTGGCCGCCAGGTCATGCGTAATTCCATCACAAGTTACCGTACCGCTTTTAACTGGGGGCTGATGACCTATGGCATGTCTTCCACGCCCGGTTTATATAATACCTGGGTTTATTACATGGGCAGTGATACGGGGATGGTGTTTACCGATGACTGCGTTGGCTATGTTGCTGGTGTCCCAGCAGGTTATCCGCCCATCCCAGGCGTTTCTGCGTCAAACGGGGGACGTAGTTGCGTAGCAAATCCTCAACCGTTCACGGGGGGGAACTATGTAACCTACGACCTCTCCAGCGACAACCCCAATATTCTCGACGTTCTTTATGACACTGGAACGTACACTGTCGCATGGGGGCTTAGTTCGGGAACAGGTTCGGGCTACAAATTTTATGGCTCACACTCGTCCGTGAATTCATGGACTACAGCCAGCTTTTCCGGCGATCCCTTTGGCTGTGGTAACTGTACGCTTACCTTTACGCCAACCGACGCAGGCTTTCTCCCTGCTAATCCCCCCATCACACGCCAGCTATACATGCGGCGAGCTTGGGGTTACCTTTCCGCCATCACCGGGTATGGCAACCTTAATGAAGCCGTTCAGGCCGATTCCACAACTCACTACAATAATCTGCAAGCATTGCTCGCGAGTGAGACCAACAGTTCCACCAGCGAAGTTAAAAATGGAGCGGTGTTCACTCCCCTCAAAGGGACGCTGGACTCAGCCAAGACCTACTTTTCGACTTCGTATCAGGGTCATGCCAGTCCAATTCAATATTCCTGTCAGCAAAATTTTGTCATGATGGTCACCGATGGGCTGCCTACTGGTAAGACGGACGGTACGTTGTATTCGGCCGCGGACCGCGCTAATACGTGCGCTTGGAGTGCCACTAGCAATTCCTGTACAACAGGCAGCTTTGGCACTGCCGCTCAGGATGCGATCAATTCGGTAACCGCTTTACGCACGACCACAGCCACCCCCTCAAACACATCCGTTCCTCAGAACTATGACATCCAAACTTACGTCGTCGCATTGGGTGATACTGTTGCCAATGCCAGCGCATTATCAGTAATGAACGCGATGGCGAGTTACGGCGGCACCGGATCTGCCTACCTTGCCAGCAACGCGACCAGCTTTCAGAATGCAATATCTGCCATCACTGACAGCATTACTGCCAAGATCGGCGCGGCTGCCGCGGTGGCTGTGGCGAATGCCCACGTGACTTCGACTGACAACACGTCCTACGCTTCCAGCTATAATTCCGGAACTTGGACGGGCGACTTGAATGCCTATTCGATCAACGTTGACACGGGTGTGCCGCTGACCACCTCGCTTTGGTCGGCGCAAGACCAGCTGGACTTGCTGACATCCGCCACGCGAAAAATTGTGACTTCCACTGATACGGCGGGCGCCATCGGCGGGATTCAGTTCCAGCCGACCTCGGCAACTACCGCAACCAAATTAAGTTCCGCGCAGCAAACCTTGCTTAATTCGCCAACTGCGTCGCCGGTCGATGGAGCTGCGGTATTGGCCTACCTGCGCGGAGACCGTAGCGGAGAAGGGACCGGCCTCCCCTACCGGGTGCGGGCGCACTTGATGGGCGACGTCGTGAATGCCGAGCCTGTGATGGTCAGGGAGCCCAGCGCGAATTATGGGGATGCTGGCTACATGGGTTCTACCACCACCTTCAAAGAATCCAATGCGAGCCGAGCACGTACTATCTATCAGGGGGCGAACGATGGCATGCTGCATGCCATAAGCGCGACATCAGGGACAGAAACTTGGGCTTACATCCCCAATCTGCTTATGGCCAATCTCAATAATTTAAGCGAGAAGGCCAGCTTTACCCATAAGTATTATGTAGATGGAACACCAGTGTCTGGGGATGTTGATTTTAAGAACTGTTGTCTTACAGGCGGCGGCAATGAATGGCATACGATTCTGGTGGGTGGACTGGGAAAAGGCGGAAATGGATATTACGCCTTGGACGTAACTAATCCAGACGCCGCCGATGAGGCGGCTGTCGCCAGTAAGGTGCTGTGGGAGTTCCCCAATAGTGTCAAAAATTCTGCGCAGCGAATAACCGCCAAACAAAATACCGGCTATACCTTTGGCAAACCGATCATCGTTAAAACCGCGGCAAAGGGCTGGGTGGTGTTGGTGACTTCCGGATACAACAATGGTACCAATGCTGGCGATAGCGGCGGCGATGGATTAGGCCATCTATTCGTTCTGAACCCTATGACAGGGGATCTAATTAAGGACATACCGACTACCGGTTGTGCCACTACGCCGTCGTCTACTCCATGTGGACTGGCGCAAATCAGCGCATATGTGGAAAACACGGACGTAGATAACACTACCGATTATGTCTATGGCGGTGACCTCATGGGCAATGTGTGGCGTTTTGATTTCACAGGAAATTCAGTTAGTAGCTGGGGTGTATCTAGGTTCGCGGTCCTTAAGGACGAAAGTGGTGCCACCCAGCCTGTTACCTCCGCCCCAGAGCTTGCTAAAATCATGTCTGGCGGCATCGCATATCGTTTCATTTACGTCGGAACGGGACAATACTTGGGGGATACGGACGTTCCCTGTCCGTTGGGCGGCTGCACCGATGGAAAAACGGAGAACTCGCATGCTACGCAAACTCAAACCATGTATGGTTTGGTGGATACACTCACGGCGTCGCTCCCAGACCCTTTACGCAATAACTTGCAGGTTCAGACCGTTACGACTTCGGGCGATGGATTGACGCGCACGATTTCGAGCAATGCGGTTGACCTTACCGTGAAAAAAGGCTGGTATGTTGACCTTCCTACTACCGGCGAACGCGTCAACACTGATCCTGCCCTTGCCCTAGGGGCGTTGGTATTTACGTCCAATATTCCCAATAGCACGGTTTGCATACCTGGTGGTAGCAGTTGGTTATATTTCCTTAATTACCAGACTGGGGGCTTGGTGGCCGGATCTACAACAACTTGGTCAGGAATGAGTTTGGGCAACGTTTTGGCAAGTCGCCCAGTGCTTATCCAGTTACCTAGCGGCCAAGTCGTTGTGCTGGTGCGCAAGTCAGATGCTACGACTCAGTCGCAACAAGTTCCACTACCTCCTAGTACGACCTCTGGAAGGCGCGTTTCTTGGCGAGAAATAATTCAACAATAGATTCATATGGTTTTGGAAAATACGAGGTGCATAGTGAAAGCGATCAAACTGATAACATATTTTGCAGTCTTGTTGCTGGCTTTGCCGCAGTCTGCATGGTCGGTTCGGGTGAAGGAGAATGGAACCGTGGCCAGACAGGCTGCTGACACTCCAAGCACAATAGAACGTGGTGGTACGATAACAGCGGTGGATTTGGCAAATCAGACCCTTGCGGTTGATGGTGTAACCTATTTGCTCTTTGCAGCATCGGTAAAGGTAAATTCTGAGGATCCTTCGATAATGGGCAATCCACTTATGCTTCGCAAAGGCATGCGTATCCGTTTCAATACAAACAAGGCGCAGAGGAGCAGCAGGGAAAAGATAAATGAAATATGGGTTCTGAGATAAAGTGAGGTAAGCTGAAAAAACGGGGAATATATGGGTGACGCACCACGGTTTTCCCGGTGAGCCGCCTAGCCCTCAATATATCGATACTGGAAAAAATGCATCACAGAAATGGGGTCGTACTCGATTATCCTCCCCGCTCAATCCAGGACAACAAGGTGCTTGAGCGACGCCCCCGCTACCGCCTCTGGAGCAATACGCCGGTCAAGGGTCACCAGTCGACCACCAAGG
>NZ_JAQTLS010000049.1 GCF_028714775.1 Thiothrix sp.
GGACATCGCCGCCACCGCGTCAGGGCTGTCCCAAGGGATTGCGGGTGCTGTTGGACGTGCTGCCACAGGCCGGGAACAGGATTGGGGTACGGATTATGGGGCTGGCTTTAACCGGGTTGTTGGCAGCCCGATGCTGACAGCATCTGAGAAAGGCTCTACCCAGCAAATCAGGGCTGAAGTGTTTGGCAATGATGATGGGACATTGCAAAAAAAAAGTGACCACGCCGCAGACCCAGCACTGCAACAATACCAGTGGGGCGCTGGTGGCAACCACCATGCCGTATCAGCCGCCGATGAATTGTCCGCCGCGATGAATTTTCAGGGAGGGGTTATCACAGGGATGACCGAGGCGCAAACGCGGGCGTATGCCGCGACTACTGCCAATACAGAAAGCACCTTTAACCAGTATGCCGTAAACAAATACGGTTATTCTGGGCAATACCAGTTCGGGGCGATGGCATTGGCGGATGTCGGCCTTGTGGACAAACACAAGTTGGAAATGGCAAGTGAATCAGTCCGTGATGGGGGGTACGAACAAAAACAATGGCTGGAAAACCCAGATAACTGGACACTCCGGGGTGGGCAACAGACATTCTTGGCGGACAAGGGCTTGCAAGACCGGGCATTCGTGGCATACACCAATATGCACGTTAAGGCTGGGGTGCGCAGCGGTGCAATCGGTTCTGGTGATGATGCTGGGCACATTGCAGGGTATGCAAAAGCAGCCCACTTAAAAGGGACAGTCGGGGCGAACAAGTTGTTTTTGGATGGCGTAGCCACCCATGATGCTAATGGCACATCAACCGCCACCTATGCCAAGCAGGCCAGTGCCGCCATGAACAACCTTGCCCCAGCAGTGGAAGTAAAACTAAGGGGAGCCTAATATACTGACACCATTTCCACCATCCTCCCCAGCACCCGCTGGGCAAATTCCGGTACGGCCTGTTTTGCCGTGTCCATTGTCAGGAACCCAGTGGCACTAAACCCCAGATAGCGTAACCCAAAGTGGTCGTCATCCTCCTCCTTGAGTGCCCGCATTTCTTGCCCATCCCAAGACTACGCCGTGAACCAGTTTTCAATGGCTAACCCATCATATATCCTGAAATCATCCACGTTGCGCGTCACAAAGGTCAGCCGGTTACAAAAAGCCACCGCCGCAATTTCCCCATCAGCAAACGGGATGGCAATGCCCTTCTTGGATAGTTTTCCGCGTTCACGCGCTAACCACTGCCCCGCAGCCTTCTCGTATGGCAATACCATCAGGCCGCTTTGCCCAAGAGATTCAATGTAAGCCAATAAGCTATCCCTGCGTTTTGAATCCGCCATGCGCTCAACGCCGTAGTGCATTTCGTGCCAAACCGTAACGGCGGTGCAATACTGTCCGGCATATACATCCAGCTTGTGCAGCACATTGCCATCAGGTTGCTTTTTTGTCGGTTCTGAGAGGATATTGGCATCCAGCAAGTATTTCAGTCCCATGAAAACTCCCGTGCTGGGGAGCGGTCACGCCAGCTATCGACTTCCTCATCAGTCAGGTCAACACCGCCGTATTTTTCCCGCCAGCCCATCATCGCCTGAAATGTATTTTTCCCCGTGCCGAACATCTGTTGGTAACGTTCCTCTGAGATCAGTACGGCAACGGGTTTGCCATGCCGGGTAATATGGATGTCCCCTCCGCCCTCAACGGCATGGATCAGTTTGGGCAAATTGTTCTTTGCATCTGCAATGGTGGTGGCTAAGTTCATTACCGGCATCTCCTTAATCATTATAGCCATATAATAGCTATTTTATTAATGGACTGTAAACCTTGACACCTACCATGCGGATAAAAAGAGCCTACACCCATTGGAGAAACACCGCTGCTGCCCTTTTACGCACAAGAGTTAAAGCCTCAACTGTAGCGCTGTTGTAAGTACATGAGCCTAAGTTTTCGTGCATTCGTAGCATGAAGATTCAATGAGTTACGCTCATTGAATGCGCGAAAACTTCAGCCAGGCTACTTAGTATCAGTTCGGTTAACATGATACTCAAGCGGGACGGTCGCTACCACGCCTGCTGCTTAGCTTCACAAAACGTTTATTACTCATCGGTGCCAGTTTATGAGCAACGTTTTTTGAAACAGGCTTAACGGACTGTCCTAATTTACTTGATCATTACAATCTTCACCATGTCGGCGAAGCTGCCGCCCTCGGGAATGGTCACAGGTGAGGCAAAGTTGTCTTCGGAATCCGCGTATTTGTCCGAGATGTACTTGATGAACAGCACGTAATCCTTGTACTGGCTGGCATCCATGCCGCCGCGCAATTCATCGCAGGAAGCCCACAGGGAGGAATAAAGTGCGGATTTTTTGATGGCCATGAAGTCTCTTGCTTTCTATAGGGGTCGGTAGCCCGTTATTGTATGCTTATTTCGGGCACGAATAGAAAGTGGGCGTAAGTTTTATGCAGTTGTGTGGGGCATTCCCCCGCCGTGGATACTGACAGGCTTCAGATGCCCTGATAGGGTGTGAAAATGGTTGCCGGGGAGGAGCATCCCCGGCATAACCTAATAAGGCAGCAACAAATCCGAGAAAGGTGAGGATAATGCTGCCTGCTTTCCCTCAATATACAAAGCCCACTATGGGGCTTGGGCTTCCTGCCTGTTTTTATTGTCATCACGTCAGTACGCAATTGAATGTAGGCCGGATAAGGGATTTTGTTATGCCCATTTGCGGAATAGATCAAACTTCACTCAATTGACGTTGGGGTATGAATGTCCAACAGTCAAGGCTGGGGATGGACAGTGTTTTTCAAGACGGTCGTCGCCAACAGGACAAAGTAATTGGCGCAGGATGGCAATCCCCATTAATGCCTGCTGGCAGACAAAAAGGGGGCACAGGCAGTGAGTCCGTGCCACCCTTTTATTGTTGGCTTAGCGTAAGTTTCCGTTCCAATGGGTTTCAAACCTATTCCAGCCGCAAAACCTGCCCCTTTCGTATTTGGTAGGGTGGCCAACTTGTTCGGGAATCTTTCGCGACTGGTGACTTACCCATTTTTAACGCCAGCAGCTCGCACAACGTCGAGTCCAGTGTAACCGTGGTGCGGGCATCGCCGCGCTGGATGTGGTAGCGGTTCATGGCTTCACCTATTTGGATAAATATTAAGCTACAGATGGACTGTGCGGGTTTGTAAATGCAAATCCTGCCAGCTAACGCGCTAATGTGAAAAGCGCTTTCCGTGCCTCGTCCAGCATCCAAACGCTGGCAGCAACCAGTACCGCCATTACCCAGTCATTCAAGCGCAAAGCCGTTGTGCCAAAAATGGCTTGGGCAGGTAGCCAATGCACCGCCATGACCTGCAACAGCAACACGCTTGCCAGCGCTAACCACAGCTTGCCATTCTTGAAAAAATTGGCATTAAAGACGCTGCCAAATTCCACCCGCGCATTAAACGCATTGAAAAACTGGAACAGCACAAAAGTGGTGAACGCCAGCGTCAGGGCATAACGCGGGTCGTGGTCAGCCAGCCCGTACTGGAACATGAACAACGTCCCCACCATCATGGTGATGCCATACAGCAGCAAACGCCCGAGGCGCGGCAAACTGAGTATCTGCGTGGATTGGTTGCGGGGCGGGGTGCGCATGATGCCGGGGCGGGCTGGCTCGATGCCCAACGTCATTGCGGGCGGGCCATCCATGATGATATTGATCCACAGCAATTGGATGGCGGTGAACGGTGCGGGCAAGTTCATTAAGGTTGCCACTAGCACGGTGAGGATTGCGCCAATATTGGTGGAAAGCTGGAAGCGTACAAACTTGATGATATTGTCATACACCACCCGTCCTTCCTTCACGGCACGGACAATGGTGGCAAAGTTGTCATCGGTCAGCACCAGCGTCGCCGCTTCTTTGGTGACGGCCGTACCCGTAATGCCCATCGCCACCCCAATGTCAGCAGCCTTTAACGCGGGGGCATCGTTCACCCCGTCGCCAGTCATGGCAGTGACGTGACCCGCAGCACGCAAGGCTTGCACGATCTTAACCTTGTGTTCGGGGGAAACGCGGGCGAATACCGCCAGTGACCCCATGCGCTGGGCTAATTCATGTTCAGTCAGCGTATCCAGTTCTGCGCCGCTGACAGCCCCACCTGTCAAACCCAGTTCGCGCCCAATCGCCGCAGCGGTCAACGGGTGGTCGCCAGTGATCATCTTGACGGCAATGCCCGCCCGTTGGCAGGCAGCAATGGCTTGCCGCGCTTCGGGGCGTGGCGGATCCATCAAGCCAGCCAACCCTATGAATTCCCAACCTTGCGCCCACGGCATTAGGTCGCCAGCAGGGTCAAAGTCGGCGGCGGGGATGGTGCGCCGCGCCACCGCCAATACCCGCAAGGCTTGCTGGGCAAGGTATTGGTTTTCCGCTTCGATTTGCAGGCGGGTGGCGGCATCCACGTTGGCGCGTGTCAGCAGCACATCGGGCGCACCCTTGATGAACATGTCTACCTGCAAGCCTGCGTGGTGGAAGGTTGCCATGAATTTGTGGGCGGAGTCGAAAGGAATCTCGGCAATGCGTGGCGCGGCGGCTTGTTCGTGGTCGGGGTCAATACCGCCTTTTTGTGCCAACACCCATAATGCGCCTTCGGTGGGGTCGCCGATCAGCCTTCCATCACGGACTTGCGATTCGGTGCAGAGAACCATAGGAAGGAGGAAGGGGCGGGTGTTGCTTACGCCGACCAGTTCGCCTGCCGATTGGTAGCCTTCGCCCGTGATGCTGAAACGCTTTCCGGCGAACCATCCGGCGCGGGCGGTCATCTGGTTCATGGTGAGCGTGCCGGTTTTGTCGGAACAGATGACGCTGGTTGAACCCAAGGTTTCGACAGCCGAGAGTTTCTTAAGGATGGCGCGGTTTTTTGCCATGCGCCACATGCCAATAGCAAGGGTGACAGTCACAACGGCAGGCAAACCTTCGGGAATGGAAGCCACTGCTAAGGCGACGGCATTCATGGCCGCTTGCGTCCATTCCAAGCTGCGTAGGTAATCAAGTGAGAAAATCAGGGCGATGATTGTCCCGGCAAGGGCTGCCAGTTTCTTACCCAAGCGGTCGAGTTGCTGTTGTAACGGGGTGGTAGTGTCTGGGGTAGTGGCAATCATACCCGCGAGTTTGCCCATTTCGGTGGCAATGCCAGTGCCTGTCACCAGCATTTCGGCACGTCCGCGTGTTACCACGGTGTTCATGTATAGCAGGTTGATGCGGTCGCCTAGCGGTAGTTCTTCCTCAGGGAGAGCCGCCGTGGACTTGCCGACCGGATGGGATTCTCCCGTCAAAGCGGCTTCTTCGACTTCAAGGTTGTGGGCCGCCAATAACCGACCATCAGCGGGGATGCGGTCGCCAGCTTCCAGCAGCACGATGTCACCGGGGACTAATTTTACCGCATCCACCTCGGTGGTTTGTGCGTTGCGGCGTACCCGTGCATGGGCAGCGAGCATGTGCTGCAAGGCGGTAAGGGTTTGTTCGGCACGGAATTCTTGGTAAAAGCCGAGGCTGGCGTTGAAGGCCACCACGATGAGGATGACAACGGCATCTTTCAGGTCGCCGACCAGCCATGCTAGTCCAGCGGCAAACAATAGTACGATGACAAGGAAGTTTTTGAACTGGTCGAGGAATTTCAACCATAAGGGGCGCGGTTGGGCTTCGGGCAGGCGGTTTTCACCATAACGGATGAGGCGGGCTGCGACGGTTGCCTCATCCAGCCCTTGTTGCGGATTGCATTGCTGTGCTTCGAGCGCCGCTGCGGGGGTAAGGGTGTGCCACACTAATGGCATCTTGAGTTCCTCACAATTCCCGCAACACGCGGAAGCCTAAATTTGTATCCATTTCATCTATAACCTGAGTTTGGTATAAGGAAAGGACGCAGCTTTTCATGGGGCAATGTGAGTAACCACACTCTGCGTTGACCCCACCAAAGGCTGCCCCCAAATGCTAACACGCTTGTTCTGTGAGATTGGCGATTTTTGTCTGGACTTCCTTTCCGAATGGAACAAGACGTTATTAACACCAATATGAAAACGGTGACACGGGATACCTTCGATGTACTGATGCTGCGCCAACGGAGCATCATCGAGACCATCAATGACCAGTTGAAAACATCTCGCAGATTGAGCATACACGCCACCGCTCACTCGCTAACTATATGATTAATATTATCGCTGGCTTGGTGGCGTATTCCTATCAAGACAAAAAACAAGCACTGAACTTGAAAACTTCGGCACTGAAATATAGGGTTTACCCAAGGTACAGCGGCAAATCCACTGCACGGAAGATGCGGACAGGCAATCCTGCGACCTGCTGGACAATGGCAAGTTTGAGATGCGCCTTGCAGTGGGGAAACTGCCACCCAACCTGAAACGCAGACCGTTTGCTTATTGTGCTTACACTGACAAGGATCAGCAGTTATTGCGTGCCTGCATACAAGCTACCGGCAATTATGCCTATACCACCTCCGGTTCTGCCTCCTTGACGTTGGGTTCAGGTTCTGTGCCTGAGGGTTTGGGCATACGGGGTAAACAGCCAATCCAAGTATTCTATGCGGAAAATCTGGAGAGCACCCTGAATGTGGCGTATGAACATCTGGCTAAATAACTGGCTAAAAAAGGGGAAACCTTACGGTTTCCCCTCAACTTCTCGTGAAAAGTCAGATTGATTATTTCACTGTCAAGGTAACGGCTTTGCTATTGTTGGCTGTGCTACTGTCTCCAGTGTCTGATACGGCTTTGCCATTCAATGTAAGGCTGCCAGCCACCGCAGGGCGCAGGTAGACGTAACGGTTACGGGATACCCCCTTGGCTAGATCACCAAAACTGCACACTACTTCCGTGGTAGAAGGCACACATTCCGCTGCGCCACCGGATACCCAAGTGGTGTTTGCGGGCATAGGCAACACAAACCGTGCGTTTTTGGCCACGTCATTGCCATTGTTCTTCAATACAAAGTTGAACCCAGCGGCACTCCCTTTGGTAACACTGGTGGCAGTCGCTTTAAAGGTTGTCAGTGCCATGTCCGCGTTGCCCGTGGTCGACGGGGCTGCATTGATGGTCAGGCTGAGGGCTTGGGTATCGGACACACCTTTGCTGTCCGTTACCTTGGCACTGAAATTGGATGTACTGGCAGTCGTCGGCGTACCACTGAGGACACCCGCAGTGCTA
>NZ_JAQTLS010000050.1 GCF_028714775.1 Thiothrix sp.
GCTTCTAACAGTAGTAGTGCAGCAAATACGATTGGCAACTTGATCATTGCTGTGGATCAGGTGCTGGCTGAGATTCAGCCTGAAGCGATGCTGGTATTAGGTGATACGAATAGTTGCTTGTCGGTCATTCCGGCGAAACGCCGAAAGATTCCTATCTTCCATATGGAGGCAGGGAATCGTTGCTTCGATCAGCGGGTGCCGGAAGAAACCAACCGCCGTATCGTAGATCACACTGCTGATATCAATTTGACTTATAGCTCTATCGCCAGAGATTATTTGTTGCGTGAGGGATTACCGCCGGATATGGTGATTAAAACCGGCAGCCCGATGTTTGAGGTGCTGACACATTATCGTCCGCAGATTGATGCTTCTAACGTCTTACCCCGTCTGGAACTGAAAGAGGGCAAATATTTTGTGGTCAGCGCGCATCGCGAAGAAAATATTGAGTCACCGCAGACCTTTGCCAAGTTGGTTGATGTCTTGAATGCCGTTGCTGAGGATTACAATCTGCCCGTGATTGTTTCCACTCATCCACGTACTCAAAAGCGGATTGATGCAACCCATTCACGTTTTCATGCACAGGTGCAGTTGTTGAAGCCGCTGGGGTTCCATGATTATGTGAAGCTGCAACTATCGGCGCGTGCGGTGTTGTCGGATAGTGGCACCATTAACGAGGAATCTTCCATTCTGAACTTCCCTGCGTTGAACCTGCGTGAAGCGCATGAACGCCCAGAGGGTATGGAGGAGGCCTCCGTGATGATGGTCGGTTTGGAGGTCGAGCGTATGCGTCAAGGGTTGGCTATCTTGGGAACTCAAGCGCGTGGTAATGAACGCGACCTCCGGTTGGTTGCGGATTACAGCATGCCCAATGTGTCTGACAAGGTTGTGCGCATCATCCATAGCTATACCGACTACGTCAATCGTGTGGTGTGGAAAAAATACTGATTGATGGCTATTCGCATTTTGCTGTTGACGCAATTATTTGACCCCGAGCCAACTTCTAAGGGGCTTGTGTTTGCGCGAGAACTTGTGCGCCGCGGGTTTGAGGTTGAAGTGCTGACCGGCTTTCCCAACTATCCCGGTGGCAAAGTGTATCAAGGCTACCGCATCAAGTTCATACAGCATGAATTGATTGATGGCGTGCAAGTGACGCGTGTACCGCTTTACCCCAGTCACGACGGTTCGGCACTTAAGCGCGTGTTAACTTACTTCAGTTTTGCGTTTACATCCTGTGTATATGGCATTTTTTTTGCCAAGAAAACGGATGTGATCTATGTCTATCACCCGCCAATGACAGTCGGGTTATCCGGTGCACTGATTGGTTTTTTTCGTAAGACCCCATTTGTTTATGACATCCAGGATTTATGGCCGGATACTTTGCGTGCCACAGATATGATGGGTAATCCGCATATTTTGAAATGGGTCGCAACGATATGCGACTGGATTTACAGCAAAGCGAATCACATCGTTGTGTTATCGGAGGGATTTCGGGATACCTTGATTGAGCGTGGAGTAGGTGAGAATAAAATATCACTCATTTATAACTGGTGCGATGAGGCTGGCTTGCGTTTACCTGAAGCTGGTTCGGATAATCTAGATTTTATGACAGGTCGCTTCAATGTGGTGTTTGCGGGCACGATGGGCAAAGCTCAGGCATTAAGTGCTGTGATTCAAGCTGCAAGGCTCGTCGAGTTGAAAAATGCTAATGTGCAATTTGTATTTGTTGGTGGTGGCGTGGAAGTCGACGCACTCAAGAGCCTGGTGAGTTCTCTGTGTCTAAACAATGTTCGCTTCTTGCCACGTATGCCCATGAGCGAGGTGGGGGCAGTATTGGCGCGAGCCGATGCTTTGTTGGTGCATCTCAAGGATGATCCACTATTTGCTATCACCATTCCATCCAAGACTCAGGCCTATCTGGCTGTAGGCAAGCCCATCATCATTGGAGTTCGAGGGGAAGCTGCCGCCCTAATTAGTAGTTCTGGCGCAGGCATAGCTGTTGAACCAGAAAATTCAGGATCTATTGCTGAAGCTGTGTTGAGAATTGCTAGCCTGTCTGCTGCTGACAGGCAGGTTATGGGAGATAAAGCGGTTAAATTTTACGCTGAAAAGATGTCTTTAAATACTGGAGCGAATAAGTTTGATTCCATATTTAAACAGGTCTCTGGAAATAATAAAAATGAATAAGGAGAGGACAAAGCAAGGTTTACGCATCCTTGCAATTCATCGGCACTATTGGCCGGATACGCCGCCCTACGCTTCAATTCTGCGATCTATTGTTTTACGGTGGACTGAAGATGGTCACAAAGTAGAGGTGCTTTCCACGCAACCTTCCTATAAACAGCAAGCGATACCTAGGCAACCTGCAGTCGAATATTTAGATGGGATTCGAGTTCGGCGCCTTTCACTGTTAGCTGAGAAAGGGCGATTACTCAGAAAGGTATTTAATATAGGAATATTTTCGGTGGCGATCATTGTTTATGCAATCCTTAGACGCCGATTCGATGTGATTATGGCTTCAACAGCACCGCCGGTACTGACTGGCTTTGCGGCAAGGATCGCAGCAAAATTGACTGGTGCCAAGTTTGTATACCATTGCATGGACATTCATCCGGAAATTGGCAGCTTATCTGGGGAGTTTTCTCATCCGTTGCTGTTCGATATTCTGAGGCGAATTGACGCTTCTAATTGCAGGAATGCGGCAGCAGTGGTTGTCTTGTCTAGGGATATGCTGAATTCAGTAAATAACCGCCAAAACGAAAAATTACGAAATGTAGTTATAATCAACAATTTTAGTTTGCCGTTCTTCGGAGATGAAGAGATCGCATCATTGCCGGTAGAGATGAGTAAATCCAGTGGTGTATTTAGGGTAGTATTTACTGGAAATATAGGTAGGTTCCAGGGTTTAGATACTGCGGTGGCGGCGATGCACCAACTTGTTGGTTATTCAAATATTGAGTTGGTGCTGCTGGGTGAGGGAAAGGCACTCCAGGAATTGAAACTAATGGCTGGTGCTTTGCTGGGGAAGAGTGTCAAGTTTTTTCCTCATCAGCCCTCGGCGGTTGCCAAAGCACTCATTCGTTCAGCAGATATTTGTCTGGTAAGTCTGATTCCTGAACTTTATAAATATGCCTACCCTAGCAAAACCATGACCTATCTTTGTGAAGGACGGCCATTGTTGGTAGCTGTTGAGCAAGCAAGCGAAATTGCCGGGTTTGTGTGTAAGGAAGGTATTGGAATGTGCGTGCAACCCGGTGATATTGACGCGATGGCCGGTGCAATTAGAATTCTAGCGGATAAGCCTCATTCGCTTGATAATATGGCATCGTGTGCAAAAGGAGCAGGGAAGGCAAAGTTTGATACGACAACAATTCTCGCGCAGTGGTCGCAATTAATAAACAATCTCCAAGTAGGAAAAGAATGAGCCGAATAAATGTTGTTATTGTAGGTGCGCCTCGTTCAGGCACTAACATGTTGCGCGATATGCTGGTGAAGTTGCCCAAGGTTGGCACTTGGCCTTGTGATGAAATTAATTATATTTGGCGGCATGGCAACGTCCGCTATCCCTCTGACGCATTTACCAGGGATATGGCGGCTGCGGATGTCAAGCGCTACATTCACACGCAGTTTGACCAATTGGCAAAGTCGCATCAACTCGATATGGTTGTTGAAAAAACTTGTACAAATTCACTAAGGGTTGGTTTTGTCGATGAAGTGTTACCTGATGCCAAGTATATTTTCATCGTGCGGGATGGTGTTGATGTGGTTGGCTCGGCCATGTTGCGTTGGAAAGCGAGTCTGGATATTCCCTATCTTTTGGCAAAAGCCCGGTATGTCCCGATTGTGGACCTTCCCTACTATGCCAGCAAATATCTATCTAACCGTCTATATCGCCTTATTTCCAAAGAAAAGCGTTTGGCTTCCTGGGGACCCAAGCTGGATGATATGGACGCGATTTTAAAAAATTATTCACTCTTACAAGTTTGCGCGTTGCAGTGGAAAGCCTGCGTAAATAAATCTGAGGAAGAATTTTCGAGAATTGATCCCGAGCGTGTTGTAAGAGTTAAGTACGAAGATTTAGTTAGTCACCCCCATGATGAGTTTTTACGAATTGCCAAATTTCTCGGGCAAGAGGTTACGCCAAGTATCCTTAACGGTGTCACTCAATCAGTTTCTATTGGCAGTGTTGGCAAAGGGCGTGCTGCCTTAGGAGCAAGTGGATTGGCCGAAATTCTGCCGCTTATAAATGAAACTCTTGCTGTGCATGGCTACAAAGTTTGAAGTGATGAAGCTCTCAAGATTTGATGCCGTGGTTAAGCACAGCATCGATTTTGTGCTTGCACTCGTGCTGCTTGGTTTGACTGGGTGGATCATACTTATCGCAGCAGCTCTTGCGGCAGTGCAGACGCGCACGAACGGTTTTTTTGTTCAGGCTAGAGTGGGCAGGAATGGCCGGCTTTTCAGAGCCATAAAAATTTGTACCATGTGGCGAGTAATTGATGAAACTACTATTACTACTACAGTAACAGCGTCTAATGATAAAAGAATTACTCCTTTAGGCCGTATTTTAAGGAAATATAAAATTGACGAGTTGCCTCAGCTTTTTAATGTGTTGCTGGGTCAAATGAGTTTCGTCGGGCCGCGCCCAGATGTACCGGGTTTTGCCGATCAATTGCAAGGAGAAGATAGGTGTATCTTAAGCTTACGTCCGGGGATTACCGGGCCGGCAACACTGTATTTTAGAAACGAAGAAGATTTATTGGCACTGCAAGCAGACCCTGAGAAATACAATAGAGAGGTGATTTATCCCAAGAAAATTGAACTAAATAAAAAGTATCTACGGGAATATTCGTTATGGCGTGATTTTGGATATATGCTAAAAACAGTTATTGATGTCGATAAGATTAGGGGAATGCCTGATGGCTTTATAAAGGGGCTATTAAATAGAATATGGCGGATGGTATTGGAATCGTTTCGGCTGGTTGTGCGCATCATTGTTTCGGTATGGGCAATGGTAATTTTTTTGTGCTTATCGCCTTTGTTATTCTTGATAGCCATTCTAATACGTCTTAATTTAGGTTCACCTGTATTGTTTTGTCAGCCTAGACCGGGTTTGCATGGTAAGCCCTTTAATATTTTTAAGTTTCGTACGATGACCGATGCTCGCGATGCTCAAGGCAATTTATTGCCAGATGAGTTTCGATTGACGCCCTTAGGCAAATTCTTGCGTGTGAGCAGTTTGGATGAGCTGCCAGAGCTCATCAATATTATTAAGGGCGAGATGAGTTTTGTGGGGCCACGCCCGCTATTGATGGAGTATCTGCCACTTTACACACAGGAACAGGTGCGTCGGCATGAGGTGAGGCCTGGGGTGACTGGATGGGCTCAGGTGAATGGTCGCAATGCCATTAGCTGGGAAAATAAATTAAAGCTGGATATTTGGTATGTGGATAACAGGTCGTTCTGGCTGGATATCAAAATCGTTTTGATGACTATTGCTCATGTGATTAAGTGTAAAAATATAAATCAGACAGGTCACGCAACGACTACAAAATTCCCGGGGAATGTTGATATGTATAAACGGTTATCAGCTTCTAAATTATTAATTATAGGTGCTGGTGGACATGGCCGAGTAGTTGCTGATGCCGCCTTATCTTCAAGGCAATGGGAAGAAATTATTTTTCTGGATGATGCATGGCCGGAACTATCAAATTCAGGCCCATGGAAGGTTCAGGGGAAAGTTGAAAATTTGGAATATTGGCGCTCGATTTGTGATGATGCCATCGTGGCAATTGGCAACGGGATCACCCGGTTAAATTTACTTCAAAAGCTCAAGGATGCTAATTTTAATTTAGCCATTGTTGTTCATCCTTCTGCGAGAGTTAGCACATTAGCTAAAATGGGTCCTGGCAGTGTGGCTTTTGCAAATTCAGTGGTGAATGTTGGTGCAGATATTGGATTGGGTGTTATCGTCAACACAGGTGCGATAGTCGAACACGATTGCATACTAAGCAGTGGTGTGCATATATGCCCTGGCGTGTGTATGTCAGGCGGAGTTTATGTTGAGAAATTGGCATGGATAGGAATAGGTAGCGTGATACGACAATTTCTTTCAATTGGGGCAAGTTCTATTGTCGGAGCAGGTGCCGTGGTTGTCTCTGATGTTCCAGATAATGTTACCGTGGTCGGTGTGCCAGCCCACGCCATGAGAGAAACAAGCGGAAAAAATTGTGGCGTAAGCCCCGACGCATCTTTGCTCGTCACCAACAAATAACCAAACTAACTATCATGCTGAACACACCTTTTTCCCCATGGCCATCTTTTACCGATGAAGAGGCTGAGACAGTTCGTAATGTGCTGCTTTCCAACAGGGTGAATTACCTGACTGGCAATGAAGGACAGGCTTTTGAAAAGGAGTTTGCAGCATGGGTCGGTTGCAATCATGCATTGGCGCTGGCAAATGGCACGGTTGCCTTGGATTTGGCTCTGAAGGTGCTGGGGGTTGGCGCGGGTGATGAGGTCGTTGTAACACCGCGCACGTTTCTAGCTTCTGCCAGCTGCATTGTGAATGCGGGGGCAGTGCCCGTTTTTGCCGATGTGGATGCGGATAGCCAAAATATTACCGCTGAAACTATTCGCGCTGTTTTGACACCGCGCACGCGAGCAATTAT
>NZ_JAQTLS010000051.1 GCF_028714775.1 Thiothrix sp.
TAACGGCAGGCGTTAGCGCCGGGGATGCCGTCCAGTTCGTCATGCACATCGAACACATCCACCCCAATGCCTGCCTGTACCGCGCTGCCCAACAGGCGTTTGGACTGGAACGATTTGCCCGTGCCGCTCATCCCGCACACCAGCAGGTGGGCATTGATCAGGCGTTCCGGTTCGTAATACACCGGGTACTCCTGCTGCTTTTGGCGCAGGTGGTATTCGGAAAGCCCAAGGTAGTGTTTCATGCGTATTGCTGTTCTTAGATGTATTTCTTGAAGTAGCCAACGGCCAAGCGTGCCGCCAACGCCGTCAGCAGCAGGGCAGGGGGGATCACCCAACGGGGGTCAATGACAATCGGCGGTAGCAGGTACAGCACCCATACCGCCAACAACGTGTGGTTAAAGCCGTGTTTGGCACGGTGGTAAATGAAACCCGACTCCCGTCCGACACTGGTACGGCGCTTGTACCATGACAAGAAACCATCCGTTGCCGCTGCCAGCAGCACCACCCCAAACAGCGGGGCAGACAAGGCCAGCACTGCCAGCCGTTGGGCGAACAGCAGGATGCCAATATGGGCGGTTTGCAGGAACGCCCAATTGCCGACCACAAAGCTGTGCATGTAGGCGTTCGCGCCTTGCCACGATGCCGGTTTGTCCACGTCCCACATCATTTCATGCAGGCCAGACCAGCGGAAAGTGGGCTGGTAAGCCCAAGCCTGCACTTTCTTGATGAAGGCTTGCGCTTCCATGTTGGAGAGGCTGGCAACCAGTTGGCTTTCCGCTTGCAGGTTATGCTGGAACACAGGAACCCCGCGCAGCGTAGGCCAAGGCCAGAACACGTACACCATGTCCACCAGCAGTGCCAAGGTGCACACCAGTGCAAACCACTTCACGTACCACCATGTGCCAGTGACTTTTTCAAACATCTACGCATCCTCCCCCAGCCGGTATTCCCGCACCCAGCGGGTGATGGCATCCATGCCTTTGGGCAACAGTGGGTCAGCACCTGCCAAGGGCAGGCGTAGCTTGAACAGCTTGCCGCCATCCAGCAGCGCGAAGGCTTGCCCCTTGGGCAGTTGCACCAAATCCGCAGGTACAAGGATGTCACTTTCCGCTTCGGTGATGCGGTCGGAATTGCTGGACGTGAAATCCACCGGGGAATCCGGGTCGTTATTGTCAGTGGCGGCGGATTGTGCGGTTTTGGTGTAAATGCGCACCTTCGCCAACTGGTCAGTCAGCACCGCAGCGGTTTCCTCGTTCTTGACCCGCAGCATGATCAGGGTGTTGAGGTTGCCGACGATTTGCCCAGCCTTGGGCTTTTCACCGATCCCAGCCTCGATGTCGGAAGCGGTTTGGGTGTAGGCCGTGACCTGTACCCCGGAACCGCCCGCCTTGTTGAGCAGTGGGATGAACTCATTGCCCACCAGCTCGTTGAACTCATCGGCATGGATGGCGATCTTGGCGCGTTTGTGTCCGGGCAGTTCCGGCAGGCCGAGGTTGTCGCCGTGTTTGTACAACTGCCCGGCAATGGAAGTGAGGTCGGCAAACATGGAGTTGCCCACCGCACTTGCTACCTCCGCATCCGAGAGCGCATCCAAGCCCACGTACACCACGCCTTTGGCGCGGATCACCCCCATCCAGTCCAGTATCGGGCGCTTGTCGTTGCGGTCGCTGTAATTGGGGGCAAGCAGTTCCCCGGTCTTGCCGGTGGTGAGCTTTTCCAGCAGCGGCAGCAAGGATGCCGTCAATTTGTCGAAGTAGGTCTTGTCGTACTCAAACGCTGAGCGCAGGCCATCTGCCACCGGGTCATACAGCCCCCGGTTCTTGGCAAACTGGGTGTAAGCAATGGCCTTAAAGTCACGGCTCTTGAGTGCCACCGTCAGGCTTTTGGGGTCAATGTTCTGGGCAATGGTATTGACCTGTTCGCGCCAACCCTCAATGCCCTCACGGTCAAACCAGAAGGCGTAATACTCCATCATCAACGGCTCAATGTTGGTGACGTAACGTGCAATGGCGGTGTAGTCAGGTTGCCGTCCCAGCGCCACCAGTGCATTGGCGACAATGTTGGTGAAACGCCATGCAAACTCCTTAAAGGTGGCGCTATTACCAGAACCCGGCAATTGCCCAGCAATGCGCGAGGCCACTTCGGTGATGCGCCCAAAGCTGCCCACTGGGTTGTAACGTTCCGAGATGTCCGGGAAGCCGAGGTGGAAGATATGGAAGTTGTCCAAGCGTCCGGCGCGTTGGCATTCCGCCCACATCCTTGCCAGCAGTTCGGTATCACCCTTGGGGTCGAACACCACCACCACCTCACCCCGGCGGATGTCTTGTGTCACCAGCAGTTCCGCCAAGCGGGTCTTGCCCACACGGGTTGTGCCCAGCACCAAGGTATGTGCCACGCGGTCGCCAAGGTCGATCCACGCATCACGCTCATCCTCCACCCCGACACCGTGCAGGGCAGGGTCGCCACCCACGGGCGGCAGTGCCTTTACAGGGTTCCACCACGCCTGTGAACGGGTGCGGGACAGCAGCCATTGCATCCGGGGGTTGTGTTCGTGGCGTATCTCCATTGCCCGCGCCCACTGGTACAACGCACCGGGCTGTATCCAGCGCCGCCCATCCGGGGAACGCGCCTCCACCAGCCGTTGGCTATGCACCTGTGTCCATTGGAAACCCTTGCCCAGAAACAGCTTGTGGCGCGACATGGGGATCGCCTCGGCATCCAGCACGTAGGTGGGCAGGCGCTTGAGGTTGCGGCGGTAGCGCAGGATGCCCAAACCTTGCCAAAACCGTAGCAGTGCCAGCAGGCCAATGGTGGCTGCCACCCACAGTGCTAAGTCCGGCATCAGCGGCGACAACTGGGCGGGGCGCAGCACCAACAGCAGGGCAAGGCCAGACAGGATGGCGGACACCCACAATTCCACGGCGGGGCGTAGGCGGTTGTCGAAGATGGGTTTGCTCATGGTTCCCCCGTATTGTTGCCATCGGTTTTGGGTGTTGGTGCGCCCGGCAAAGACAGTGCCTTGTTGGGTGCTGGCAGGTAAGCCAAGCCCAAGGTTTCCAGTGGGTTTGCCAGCAGGAAGCCACGCACCACCCCGGATTTCTTTTGTCCACGCACGTTGTACAGCCAGATATTGCTGTCGTTGGGCGGCTTCTTGTGCAGCCCTAACTTGGTGAAACGTTTCTGCACGTACTCCCAGTTGTCCTGCCCAAATTCACGGAACGCCCGTGGGCTGACCAACAGCACCCCTTCCTGCACGGTATGCAGGAATGCATCGGTGGTGTTCATCTTGTGCGAGCCAGTGCGCAGCCCTTGCGACAACCAGTGCAGGAAACGTTGCCCTATGTCATCACTGTCCGGGTCGCCCGCTGTTGCTGGGATGGTCAGCGGGGCAGGTTTTGCGGGGGGGTGTACAGTAGCAGCAACCGTCGCGGTGGTAGGCTCACCCGTTGGGATGCTGTCAGGTGGGGTCAGGCCATCGTCATCCCCCCACGGTGATGGGTTTGCTTCAGCGGTGGTATCCACCGGCTGTGTGGATATGTTGCTGGTTTCGGGCAACCAGCCGTCCAGATCATCATCTGTATCGGCAGGTTGGGTAACTGGGGCAGCAGGCTGCATGGCTGGTCCAGCCTGTGCGGTTGCCACTTTTTCAACTTTTGGTTTGGCTGGGGCAGCTTCCCCGTCTTTAGCGTTGGGGGTAATCGTGCCGTCCATTGTCGGCGGGTATTGCGTTGGGTCTGCCCACAATTGTTTGGCTGGCAAGCGCAGCAAGGTGAACGTTGAGGCAAAATCACCAACCTTAATCTCCACCTTCCAGATCGCTTGCCCGGCTGCTGTGGCAGTGAGGATGCCGTGCTGTTGCAGCTCCGTCATCAGGCGGATATTGTCGCTGGGGATGCCTGTCTGGCCTTCGCTTTCCAAATGGGTGCGCAGCTCATCCATGACGCGCTTGGACATTAGCCACAAATCTTGCCCGTCGAAAAAGGCGGCTGATCCCGGATGGTTTAAAGGCAGGCGTTTTTCATCCAGCAAGAAGCGCAAGCCCGTGAGCAGGCGTTGTGACAAGGGTTTGGCTCGGGCAGCGGGGATTTGCTGGGTATGGATGGCCTTGACCCCCATCAGGTCATTGGCTACGGATTCCATGTCGGCCTCAGTCACCATTTGCCCCAACAAACCCGCCGTGCCGTCTTGCCCGGAGAGGTATGCCAGCCAGACTTTGAAGACCTCCGGGAAATCCTGTTGCAGCCATGACAGCGCAATGGCGGGGGTAAGCTGGCGGGCAAGCAATGGCGGCAGCAGTTCGTGGGTGCGGTATTGGCGGTCACGCACGAACTGCACTTGGTAGTAACCCGATTGCAACGCGCCGTGCAGCGGTTGCCAATAGCTGTGGGTATCAAGGCCATTGGCATCAAACAGGCACAGCTTTTGGTCACTGCATGGCTTGCCGACATCATGCAGCAGTGCGGCACTGGCGACCGCATACGTCCAAGCGTGCTGTTGTTTGTTCACCGCTTCGGCAGCAGCACCGGGCGGGAGCATCTTGCCCTTGCGGGATTCCAGCGCCAGTTTCATCACTTGCAGGCTATGGGTGAGCATCCCGCCTTGGCAACAGTGGTGGTGCGCCTCGGATGCCGGGGTTTGCTGCACAAAGGCTGCGAAGTTGTCCAGCAGCGGTTGGTAGATGTCGCTCCAGTAGTCATCCGGCACACCTGCCAAGGTGCGGATACGCGCCAGCAACTTCGTATGGGGTTGCAGCAGTTGCGCAGCAGGCAGCACAGGCCACGCCCCAGCGGGCAACGCCGGGATGGTGGGGCAGGTGGGTTTGGCAGGGCGGTGGAACAGGCCAGTGATGCGGGCAAGCATGGCCTTACCCCAACTTCCCGGCAGGTTGGCAGTGCTGGCGCAGGAAGCCAAGCCCTTGCGCTAGTGTTGGTTTGGCGGTACGGCGGGGCAAACCCAAACTACGCGCCAGTGCCGGGAAGTGGCACTGGGTTTGGACAAACCATGTGGTGATGCCTTGTTCCCCAGATTGTTGGCAGAACCCCGTAAAGCTGCATTGGCGGTAATCCCATTCCGCGACACCTACTTTGGCACGGAAGTACAGCCACTTCCAGTGACGCAAGGCCAGCAGTGCCAGCCGCCGGGATTTGGCATTCTCCCACGTCAGGGTGGCAAGCCACGCGCACAAACATTCTGGCAAGGTGTTGTCGCCCTCCTGTTCCCGCTCCTCTTGCGTGCCTTCAAAACGCTGGAGCAGTTCCGCAAAGGCGGGGATGTAGGCTTGCCAGCCCAGTTGGTGCAAGTAGGTGTTGATTTGTGCGGCGGTGGTCACGGTGGTGGCAGTCTTTCCGGCTCAAGGTAATAACCGGGCAATGGTAGCGGGCGGCGGGCTGGCAATCACTTTTTCACCCCAGCGGTAAACTTTCCGCCAAGGGTGAAAACTTGAACTTAGGGTGGGTTTGTGCATAGCATGTTGGGCATGGAAAACAGCCTTACCCAACTTTGGAAAAACCCAGCGAAGCGCCGTTATTACCGCGTGCAAATTGCACCCGACTTGTTCGGGGAGCTATGTTTGGTACGCTCATGGGGCAGCTTGGATACGGCACGGGGAAATTCCAAGATGGAATTGCTGCATGATTGGCAGGAGGCGCAACGCCACCTCAGTAAGATCGGTAAGGAACGTACCCGCAAGGGGTATCAAAAAACCAGCGGGTAAATGCCTACACACGTAGTGCCACCCGCGAAAGCCTTTGTCAAGTTTTTGCCATAGCGTGGAGTTTCTCCCCAGACATCAAAACTTGCTTGGCATTTAGGCCATTGCCATAGTTGCCGCATTACGCAGCGTGCATGGGGTTACATCATGGGCAACAATTGGTGGCAAGTGGGTTTGGCCCTGCTTTTATTGTTATTGGCTGGGACAGCCAATGCGACATGCTGGCAGGACGCATCGGAACGTTACAATGTGCCAGTGCCGCTGTTACGCGCCATCGCCGAAGTGGAGTCCAGTAACAGGGCACGGGTTGTGGCACGCAACACCAACGGGTCGCTGGACATGGGGTTTATGCAAATCAACGGTTGGTGGCTCCCGCAATTGGCGAAATACGGCATCAGCGAGAATGAACTGATGAACCCTTGTACCAGCCTGCACGTGGGGGGCTGGATACTGGCGCAGAACATCCGTCAAATGGGCTATGGCTGGGAAGCGGTTGGGGCGTATGGTGCGGGTACAAAAAAAGACAAAGCCGCCGCACGCCTGAAATATGCGCGGAAGGTCTGGAAGGTGTTGGACAGGCAAGTGGCGCAAGGTTTGGGGAAGCAACCGGAACCTGAG
>NZ_JAQTLS010000052.1 GCF_028714775.1 Thiothrix sp.
TCAATATCAACACCATCGGAGTAACGCTGCGCTATACCCGAGGAACCACCGCGACAGATTCCGTTTGGTACTGGACGACGTGAGCAACAAGTAAATGGCCGCCGCCGGCACTCTTGCCAATCAATTGGGTGGTATTTAGGCGCTTAATAGAATCAACCACTTGCAACGCTCTGCCATCGACAAACCCCGTCTGTTCCAGCCTATAACCGGCTGATTCAGATGGGGCACGTCACAATCCTGGCACACCTTCAAATAGTGACCAATCGACCGAACGGCGGTAAGCTATGCGCTTGTGCATGGCATACTGAGCAATATGACGACGAATCAAGAGAAACTGGCGGTACTTATCCAGCGTGCAGGCATCACACGCGCCGAGGCCGCTCAATACCTCGCAGAAGAAACCAAGCGCCCCTGTAGTTGGAGGGCGATACAGTCATGGCTTGCCGATCCGTCTCTACCCAGTGCACGAGTCTGTCCCGATTGGGCAATTACCAACCTTGAAACTCGCTTAAAGCATCTCAACCTGATTTCTTGACTATATGAACTTGTGCATATACGATGGCATTTCTAGTAACGTACTAGAAACCATTGGGAGTATTTTATGCACCGTTCAATCTTGCTCGGAATCACTTTAGCTGTCTTGTCGAATACGTCTTTTGCTGAAGGATTTTCCCTCAATCCATTCATGCTTTTTACTCCGAAAGACGCAACGAATTACGCAACCAAGATGGCCGCGACAATCCAAGACCGCCCTGAATGCCGGAAATATAAAGACGAAATCATGTCCTACTCAAAAGGAAATCCTGCTGACGGAAAAACTACAACACCTATTCTGGCGGCAAAAGAGAAGGCCAGAGCTTCCGGGTGTACAAAATGAGCTTTGCTGCCGGGTTCAAAGGTTGGCTGGGTGAAGCGGCTTTATCGGTAGCCAAGAAAATCGCCCTTAATGGCGACATTTACCGTGAGGTGAATAATGTCACCATCGCTACCGCGAACGGCACCACACAGATTGATCACATCATCGTGTCAAGGTACGGTATTTTCGTGATCGAGACGAAAAACATGGAAGGCTGGATTTTTGGCGCTGAGGCCCAACCCAAGTGGACACAATCCTTTCGGAAGTCTAAATTCCAATTCCAGAATCCATTGCATCAGAACTTCCGCCACATCAAAGCGCTTGAGGAATTCCTTGGATTACCGCCCAGCATGTTCCATTCGATTGTTTGCTTTGTAGGCGAGACGTGTAAGTTGAAAACCGAACTTCCGGACAACGTGATCTGCGGTGGACCCTTTGGCTATATCAAGGCGAAGATCGAGGTGCTGCTACCCGACGCGCAAATTGTAGAAATCGTTGAAGCCATCAAAACCGGGATGCGCCCCAAAAACTTCTTGGGGCTATCCACAAGAGAAACAAAACAAGAGCACCTGGCATCCCTCAAGGATCGTCACAGCAGCACCACAACATGCCCAAAGTGCGGCGGCGAGCTTATCCTGCGGACGATCAAGAAGGGGGAGAAGTCTGGACAACAGTTCTATGGCTGCGGGAAGTTTCCGGCTTGCCGATATATGCGGTCTATTGTCGAGAAGTAGGCGTATATGGCGATTGATTTAGACGTAGACGGGCTGCTTGCATACGCAGATACACTAGTCGCACAAGCCGCACAAGCCAACGCCAAGCGTATTCCTTATTGGACCGTCTATGTACTCTTGTTGCGTGACAGATCAAAATTAAAAATAGGGTTCTCTGGCAAAGTGGTGGAACGGGTGTATCGTTTTCTTCCCTTGCGTGAAAATCTCGACGACTTGTTTGATTTTGCGAGCAGTATGGTGTTTCCAGTGTCGTCGAAAATTGAAGCACGAGCGTTAGAGAAGCTAGTGTTGACGCAATTCCAGATACATAGGGTTGAGTCACCATATCAAAATCATAAATCACCAATCCCGTGGTGCGCATGCGGGCATACCGAGTGGCTTAGTGGACACATTTATTCAGATGTTATGACTTTCATGCTGATGTCTTCGTTACCACATTATGGCAAGCCGGTCTCGTTGAAGGTGGTCATTGAGCGAGAAGTTATGTTTAACGAATTTTTATTCAGCAACAATGTTTCAAGGCAATAGTCAGCAGTAATAGTCCACATGTTTTCTACAACTACGGCGTGAGTTGGCACGTTGCACTTAATAATTGAAAGGTCAAAACGGATTATGAAACTTTACTCAGTTGTTTTGCTTTTATTGACTATTGGATCACCAGCCTTCGCCGAAAATGTAGACAAAGATGGTGTGCCAAACGTCGATATTCACGGAAAAATCATAATTACAACCAATGAGAAAGCCATTGCGTACTCGAAAGAATGGGGGCTTCCAATACCCCGAACAAGAATGATTAATGTCAATGGCAAACAAATACCCCTAAAAGAGTTTCTCCTAACTTATTGCCAGGGTAAATTTCAAAACGAAACCTGTGCACGCGGCTCAAAAATACGAGGTATCGATTTTTCTAAAGGGCCAATAGAACAATTGCCCAAAGGCCTGTAATCGTATGAAAAACCAAAACCAAGAACGCCTTCGCCGTCAGATGAAGCAGTACCACCGCCATCACCCTTGGCGACTGGGGCAATGCGGTGTGTTCGTTCCGCATGTCTATCCAGATAACCGGGCGCTGACTTGGTGGGATGACGTGGGTTTCATCCTGAATGGGCGCCGTGTCATGGTCTGGTTGGTTCATCCCCGCATGAAGGTTGCGGATGCTATTGAGGATATGGCATGGGCTGAAGCAGGTGATTCGCCTCTATCCGCAACAAACCTGTTCGAACTCAGCGAAAAACAATGGAAAAAGGTAGGTAGGTCGCGCAAGAAGGTGGTGGCTTATAGTTCTCCGCCGACACCTGATGTTCAGCGGGATTATTACGCGAAACTGAATGCGATTCAGCAACGCCTTCAATCCGAAGGTGTTGATCTGGTAGTGCGTCCGTCGATGTCGGTTAAAACGCTTTCGTGGTGCACCGGCATCGAACTCTGTATTCCCTTTGAAGTTCGCAACGAGAATGACGCTCTCTCACTGGCTGCCTTGGCAAAACAGCTACTCAAGAGAGAAATTGCTTTGGACGATATTTTTCCCGGATACCGGTATGGAAGAGAAGACTGGTTATTGGAAGCATCGTTGCGAAATAAATCTCAAAGAGAAGCGAATTAAGTTAAGCGGTGAAATTCTAGGTGTCAGAAAATCGCTGTAACATCCCTGTTTTGCAATGCTCGCATTTTGAGCATTGCAAAACAGGGATGCGACAAGCATAGCGCGTCAGCTTTCCGCTCACTCATCTAACGATTGCGTAAACCAGACCTGCGGTAAATTCAGCTAGAAAGAAGAAGTGTGTTCCCCACGCCCGTGGGGATGAACCGCCATCGCTTCGAGACCCCGAAGCGGCACGGCACTCTATTTCCGACGTTTTGCCGTTGACGCTCCAACACTTCCGGCATCCTGTTTTAACGAAATTGCCATTGCGTATAAACGGCTTAAAATAAGGCTTGACGTGGGTTTCTAGCATGGTTATCTTGCCGCATCACAGCCGAAAAAGTACGGTGATATACCAGTGCGATCACGTCAGGTTCGACAGCCCTAAGAAGGCGCAACCATTCGACGCGCCACGGTCATCTAAACACACCGCCATGACCCCGGAATAAAAAGGCTTCCCCTGTGCTACGACCCCTTGCGGTTCGGAGCATACGCGCCTATTTGTTCGCCCGTTTCTCCGTCCGCGTAACGCACACGGAGAAGCACATGAACGAAATTACTCAACACCAAGAAGCCAACAACGAGGCCGGATGCCCGGAGCGAGGCACGAGCGAGGACAGCACGGCGGAGGCGGCGGCTTCCCCTCGTGTAGTAATTACGAGGATAAGCAAAAACCCCGCGCTCGAATCGCCTCTTACCGATTGCCCTACGGTCGGAGAGCGCATCACCGTTATGCCCGGCCACGACAATCGAGCCGTTCTAATCCAACATCCCTTGCCAAACGGGGATGCACCGCCAGACGCGGCAATTATCGACTGGTTCGCCTGCACCCTGCGCTTGAGTTCGGGCTATGCCCTGAAGCAACTCATGGCGGATTTGACCGCCCTGTTCGGCATCGCGACATTTACCCAGGGCAACAAAGGCTGGTGCGGTTATCACAAGCGCATTGATCTGGATGGATGCGGCCTGCTGGCTTGGGAGGGCATAGCCCAACGCGATACCGCACACCTGAGCCTGAATGCACACGGCTGCGCCCGTGTTACCGGCTGGCAAGCGGTGCAGATATGGGGCGAAGCACACCAAGCCCGTATCGCCCGCGTAGACCTCGCACATGACGATTATTCCGGGACGGTCTGGAATGCTGAACGGCTCCGCGCCGAATATCTGCAAGACGGGTTTCTCGGTGCCGACAACCGCAAACCGCATTCGTCAATGGTGGGGGACTGGGACAACGCCGAAAAAGGGCGCACCTACTATGTCGGCTCCCGCGCTGCCGGGAAGATGCTCAGAGGCTACGAGAAAGGCAAACAACTTGGCGAGCTGGACAACCCGTGGTTCCGCCTCGAATTGGAATTGCGCGGCACCAACCGCATCATCCCGTGGAACATCCTCACCCAGCCCGGCCAGTACCTCGCCGGTTCTTACCCATGCCTTTCCTCTCTTTCATCCGCGCCGTGCGTACTGGAAACCTCAGTGAAAGTCGCCAGCATGGACTACGACAAGACGTTATCGCACCTGAGAAAACAGTGGGGGCAATTCATCAATCTGGTGCAGGACGTTGAACAAGGTGATCCGGCCAGTGCGATGCAGGCGCTAATCCGCCCCGGCCATCCCGAGCGGTTCGTTCCCCAACTGGCCGCACTGCTGCGCAAAAAAAGTGACTGCAAGTCATGAAAACCCTGACGCTAATCGAGGCCGCTAACTTCCTGAAGCTCCACCCGGAAGAACTCCGCTCCCGCGTCAAAGCGGGAAAGATTCCGGGCGTGAAGATCGGGCGTCGCTGGGTATTTATTGATGAAGACCTTGCAGCATTCTTGCGCTCGCTCTATGCTCCTGAGCGGCAGGCGTTGCAAGTGTCTATGAGAGGAACACAATCATGGCACTTTTCAAACGTGGCAAAACGTGGTGGATTGACTTCACCACACCGTCAGGAGAGCGAGTTAGACAAACTTCTGGCACAACGGACAGAATCAAAGCGCAGGAATACCACGACAAGCTGAAAAGCGAAGCGTGGCGCGTCTTCAAGCTGGGGGATCGTCCGAATCATACGTGGGATGAAGCTGCTCACAGATGGTTGATGGAAAAGACGCACCTTCGGTCATATCGCAACATGCAGTTAGTTATTGGATGGTGGCATCAGTTTTTTCGGGGGATGCTGCTGCGCGATATGACGCGGGAAGTGATTCAGGGAGCTTTGAATACCAAAGCGGGCATTTGGGCACCGGGAACCGTCAAGCGGAATCTGGAAGTGCTTGGAGCCATCCTGCATCGTGCGGTGGACGAATGGGAATGGCTGGATCATGTTCCCCGCCGTCCGCAGTATCCGAAGGTGCAAAGGCGTGTTCGCTGGCTCACCCCAGAAGATGCGCAAAGACTGTTGCAGCATTTGCCAGAAGGAACGGCAGAAATGGCACGCTTTGCGCTTGCTACAGGGTTACGCAAAAACAACGTGCTGCGGCTTGAGTGGTCACAAGTCGATACGGCGCGGCGAGTGTGCTGGATTTACGGCGACCAGGCCAAGGCGGGCAAGGATATTCATGTAACCTTGAACGAGACGGCGCTGGCCGTGCTGGAACGACAAAGGGGGAAACATTCCCAGTTCGTATTTGTCGGAAAGCGCGGCAAGCCCCAGACGCAGATTTACATAGAGGGTTGGAAGGCGGCACTAGCAGCAGCGGGAATTGCGAACTTCCGCTGGCATGATCTGCGCCATACTTGGGCAAGCTGGTTGGCGCAGGAGGGAACACCCCTCCATGTATTGCAGGAGATGGGCGGTTGGGCTGATTACGGGATGGTATTGCGCTATGCACATCTAACCCCGGAACGCTTTGCCGTGCATGCGTCGGTGGTGGATCAGAAACTTAATGTCACGTTTGCGGCACAATCGTAAAAGCGGCACACCACTGGCACTTGTAACGCATTGAAGGAAATCAGTAAAAAGCGGCGTCGATTTATCCATCTATTTGCCAATCCAGTGTGTGGAAGAAAGCGTCTGGAAGCGGTAGTGGCACGGGCATGACCGGAATGCTTGCTCCCTTAAAGGGAATCGCGATCTCATGTGTAGTGCCGACCGCAAATGCCACAGCACAA
>NZ_JAQTLS010000053.1 GCF_028714775.1 Thiothrix sp.
AGGTCGAGGTTGATGTTTTTCAGGTTGTGCGTGCGTGCGCCGCGAATTCGTATCTGTTCCATAGGTGCAGTGCTGTCATGGCCGGGGCAACCCGTCAATATACGCCAGTTTTTGCGCTTTCCAAAACCTGCATTACTGCCGGTTTTGTGTGCGGTTCAGTAGCTTGACGAAGTCGACGACGAGGCGTTTGTTTTCGGGGGTGAGTGTGCGGAAGTTACGGCGTAGCTGAATGGACTCACTGGTGTAATCTGCTTCGTCGGCTCCAAACATGTCGCGTTTCTTTTTTGGAGCATGACCCACATCTTCGGCGCGTACATGTAGTGCGGCTACCGTCGTTCCAAGTGCTGCGGCAATCGTTCGCAAGGAGCTTGCTGCTGGCTGTTGAACACCCCGTTCAATACGTGACAAATTGCTTGGGTCAGTTCCAATCGCTAATGCAATTTGTTCTAGCGTTTGCCCTTTTTCCTGCCGCAAGGCACGGATGACTCGTCCTATATCCATGCGCCAATTGTCTAAATCTATGGCGTTTTACGCAAAGCGTTTAAACGCAGCAGTATTTGATAATTGGCGTATTGCGCCAAATAAGTAGATAATCTTGCACAAAATGCAAACTTGTGAATTCCTTACACTGGTGTAGTGGGATATCTAAAAATTAGATGTGCAATTGAAATATATGTAAAAGCGCGGTCTAACCTAGGTGGCTTGATGCAATTTAATATTTCGCGTGATGGACAACAGTATGGGCCTTATGGTGAAGATGAGGTGCGCACGATGCTGGAGCAGGGCCAGCTGCTGTCATCTGATTTAGCATGGAAAGAAGGAATGGCAGACTGGCGACCCCTATCGCAGATTCTTCCCCAACGGGGTGAGGCTTTAGCTTCAGCTACGCGCGTTGCACCGCCACCTCCTGCTACAAAGGCTAGTGGCAGTATTAAAGGTTGTGTGCTCTCGTTCGATCCCATGTCTGGGCAAGGATACATTTCTGGACGTGATGGCAACCGCTATCTGCTTGTTCGGAGCAACTGGCACGCTGGGCGTGCCCCGATGCCAGGCTTAGATGTAGATTTCGTCGCAGATGCGAATGGTCATGCCACCCAAATATTTATCGAACCCAGTTTCGTCACGCGCGCCAACATGAGCAAGGGGGTTCTGGCTCTGGTCTGTTGGTTTGTCGGACTGTTTGGTGTTCATCGTTTCTTGGTTGGCAAGGTTGGCACAGGCGTTACGCAACTCATTTTCAGTTTGACCGTGATCGGCCTCATCGTCTCTGTACCTTGGGTCATTGTTGATTTTGTCATGATTCTTGCCGGTAGCTTTACTGATAAAAAAGGCAACCCTATCGTGGAGTGGTGGTAACACATATCTACCATTCTGAGTTGCGACAAGTATTGTGGCTTGTTTGTTTAATGTCGAAAAAAGGGGGAAATCAATGTCGTCATATCTGGTAAGTCGTAACGGTGAGCAGTTTGGGCCATACAGCGTTGAAGAGTTTGCTGCCTACATCAAGAGCGGTCAAATCCTGCCGGATGATCTGGCGTGGAAGGAAGGGATGGCATCGTGGCTTCCCGTATCGAAGATACCTACCGTTGCCAGCCAAGAGGCTTCACGCATCGCACCACCTATGCCGCATTCGTCGCCCGCAGTGGCGCAAATGGAAATTGAAGAGCCTTGGAAAACAAAATTTGCTCTCATTGAAAAAGCTGGTGGATACAAATTACCTCATTTTCGTGACTTAACGTATGGAGAAAGAAGGAAGGTGGTTATCAATTTCTGGGGCTTCTTTTTCGTCGGGTTTTATTACCTTGCCAAGGGGATGTGGAAGAAGGCGATTGTGCTGACCACATTGTGTTTTGCGGCAATCGTAATTTTAGAAATGATTCTTCATGCTATGGGGATTACTAACACCAGAATCACCAGTTTCATTGCCTCCGCAGTTTTTGCAACACGGGCAAACATCGACTACTACAAAAAGATGGTTCTCAATGACAACGGCTGGTGGTAGGCCAATGAACAGGAAGGTTGATCATGTGCGCCAAAGAATTTGATTACGTTGCTGCAAGAAATCAGTACGCATACCCAGCGTGGCGGCTGGAACGTGTTGCGGCATCGGAACCGAAAAACCCAGAACACCTTGAGGCTTGGGGGATGCGCTTTCTTCCCGGCTTGCTTTGCCCATCGCTAGCTCTGGATAAGTTCCACAACAAATTACTGAACAGCCATTCAGATCAGGATTTATTGCATGGCCTTATTTCAGTGGTCTATTGGGGCTATGTGTCGGGGCGTGATGGTGTGTCGAGGCAAGGGAGGGCTAAAGGCAAAGCAATGCAACTTTGCCGTGGCCGAAAAAATTCAATCCCTCAACCACGAGAAGAGATACTCAAGCTACTCCGTTCTGTGCAGCAGTCTGTTCGAGAAGATGACTTGTCTCAAGCGTTATTGTCAGCCATGCAAATAAAATTTTTGGGGATGTCTTTTGCTTCCAAGGTGATCGCGTTTATGACACCGGAAAAGGCAGGTGTGTATGACTCAGTAATCTCAGAATGTTTGCAGAGTCGTGCAGAGTGCAGCGATCTTTACGTTTCTACAAATTACACACGGAGCAAGGCGCGGAGATTACACCAAGCGGAAACCTACGCGCGGTGGTGCGCTTTCTGTTGTCATCAAGCCCAAGACCTGAATCACCAAGGACTGAACTGGCATGACTGGGATGGAAAGCCGCATCGGTGGCGCGCCATTGACGTGGAGAGGGCATTTTTTACTGGGTGCAAATAGGTGAATATTCGTACAGGTTTTGGCATACCCGTGCGATCAACTGAAGGGCAACAGAATATTTTCTCAAGGGGTCATCATCAATGAACGAAAACGATAAATCCACTCCACCCCCACCTTTAGCGGGCGCGGCCGGAAAAATGCCACCACCGCTACCGGGTAGTATTCCGCCGATCCCGCCCAGTGCAAAAGTGCAGCCACCTCCACTGCCGGGCACGACAGCGCCTAATGCTCCACCGCCAGTTCCATCCGGACCGCAAATACCGCCGCCTCCAGCGGTTAAGATACCCATGTCGATTCCTACCCCGGCAGGAAAACCGCAAAGCAACAGCAGTATAAAAATCGTGCTGATTGTGTTCGTGGCATTCGCTATTGTTGCTGCCAGCGTTGCTGGTTATTTTGTTTGGGAAAAAAAGAAACGCACAGAAGTTGATGAGAAGGCTCGCATTGAGCACGAGTTAGCCCTGCAAAAGGAGCGGGAAGAGCAAGCTCTAATTGTTGGCACATGGAATTGCCAAACACAGAATCCCAATGGTTCTACTACCCAAGGCACTTTTACTTTCAATAATGATGGCAGTTTTGAAAGTTATGATAGTGAGGCATATTTCAGTGGGGCTTATGAAAAAAACGGAAACAAAATAGCCATGGTGGCAAAAAAAGCAAGTAATGGTTCAATAACAGTGACAGTCGATGCAGCACACGGAGAGATGGACGGGATGATCGTTTCGCTCTCTGAGAGTAAGCTTCAACTTGAAACCATCATACGAAAATCAGGGAACAAAAGAAGCAGTACATGCTTAAGCGAAAAGAAGGCCTTATCTGAATTGCGCGAAAAGGAAGCCTCATCTGACCTGAGTTTTATGAATCCGACACCTGGTAGTGTGGGCGCTGTGAATCTCGCTGAGATTGCTAAAGAGTATCCCTCTACTCTTGCACAAAGCGCGCAGTTCGATCAGCCATTCAGATTGTTGATGGGCAAGGATTTCGAAGAGTTCCTGGATAACATCACGGTGGGTTCCAGCATGGTCATGGACAAGGACGGAAAGCGCGCGTGTGGCCATGGTATGGCACCCCATAGCGCCGGGTATATGGCTGGTGCCTATTGTGTCGATCAGGAGGGGCATCTCTACGCAGTCTTGGTCGATAAGACAGTCCTGGTCGATAAGGGAGCCAAGCAGAAATTATTCAGGATATATGGGGCAAGTGCCTATGAGCAGTTGCCCATCAGGCTGCGTGAGTACATCACGGAAAATCGTTATCACTAAAATTGGAGAGCAAGCAAATGAAAATACGAATGGTAATAATATCGCTAGGCCTTCTCATGGTATCCGTATCAGCATACTGCTCGGAAATGCCAAAATTGGAAGACCTAGCAAATACACGCTATGGGCTGATAAGTGTGGCAGAAGGAGAATACGTTGAAGGATACATCTATATCAATAAAAAGAAATCGCCTTTCGGTGATATGTATATCGGTCTTGAAGATAAGTGGGAAATCGGGACCAAGGATGTTTTGCTGATTTCGAGTGGTGGAAGGGGTACGTCGTGCGGTGCGATATACCACTTTCTGATTATTGAAAACAAACAAGCCGCCTTCAGTGCTAGTTTTGGCAACTGTAGCGTGCCTGAGGTAACTAAAATCGGCGAGACCATTTTGGTCAAATTCCCACGCATGAATCGCTACAACCCCGCCGAGACGGCACAGTACGAGAATGGGAAAGTTACTGGGATGGTCAATCATAGCGGAATGGTGAATGGGAAATGGGTAGATAGACCTAAAAAACTTGAGGAATTAAAACTCAAGAAGGTTGCATTCTGACAAGACTAAAATATCCAACAAAGGAGTTTGCAAAATGCCCAAATATGTAGTTCTTCGCTATGCAAATAACAGACGAATCGAATTGGCAGCTTTCGTTGCCGCTTGGGAGCTTTACGCAAGAGATTCATTTGGGCAATCGGATTGGCGAAATTTCGTCATGCCAATACTGCACAGAAAAAACAAGTTCAACGCAGACCTCAAGGGGTTAGACAGTTTGTGCAGACTTCTAAGCGTGGATAGCTTAAATACGATGCAGGCTGCGCTTCCTTTTTTTGAGGATAACAAGCAATTCATCACCAGACTAGAAAATGCTGCTATCAACCCGCTTACCGGTCGGGCAGTTCATGGTGCCAAATTGACCAAAGCGACGCTGAGCTATTGGGAAAGCTTGAATCCGGCAGAGCAGAAAAATGCCCGGAAGAAAGCAGCAGCATTGTTGTCCGCAGCATGTTTCGAGCACTAACTTAATTTGCGCAAGTCACGTGGGCTAGGCAAACACTTTTATTTGCCTACGTGGTAATAATGTAAGGGGCGTGTGGGGTCAGTATCGGGTATGGTGCAGAGATATGCGCACCCGTCCAATGAGCATCTTGCACGATGGATTGACCGCAGAAGTGATACGGTTTTGCTACAGAGAATAAACAAGAAGCTAGGCTTTCTGCCTAACCCCTTGGTTAAATGGCGCGCCCGAAGAGATAAATCTGTGCACTGGGAGATGGCAGTTCTGTTACCTTGATGTAGTTTCTGATAATCAAGCGAATACCACAGTCACATGCCCCTCCGCGCGCGAACGTGGCGCAGATTTAACAATAATTTCAACGTCACGACCAAGCCGAGTAAGGCATTCCAGCATCTTGGTTTCCGATATTCCACGAAATTGTCCGCGCAGCAAGCCGGATAATTTCGGTTGTGTAATGCCCAGTAGTTCAGCGGCCTGCACTTGCGTTAATTTGCGCCGCTTGATGATGTCACCAATTTTTGTGGCCAGTTGCGCCTTGACCAACATTTCTTCGGCATTGTCCAAACCAAGGTCGGCATATACGTTCATACTACCGCGTTCGATGTTACTCATTTCCTCGCTCCTTCTGCATGTTGTTGTGCCAGCTTCAATCTGTCATGCACCAAATCCAAATCCTGCTTTGGTGTTGCAATGCCCTTGTGCGATTTTTTCTGGAAGCAATGCAGCACATAGACCGCATTGCTGAATCGCACGGTATACACCGCCCGATAGGTATTGCCGTCATCATCCTCAACCACTTCCAATACACCCGCCGAGCCAAATCCCTTGAGTGGCTTGGCCTGTATATGCTTCCCACCCTGTTGCGCCAAATGAAGTGCATATCCAAACACATCCACCACATCCGGCGGCATGGACAATAAATCCTTCTTTGTGGACGCAACCCATTCCAGCGGCTTAACTAGCATTTTGCTCATGGGCACATTATACCCATATAGGAATATTCCTCAACAGTACCCATTTTTATCTTGCCGGATGAAAAGAAAAAGGCTTATTTCCCATTTAGAAATAAGCCTTTTGTGAATGGTGGCGCGCCCGGCGGGAGTCGAACCCACGACCCTTGGCTTCGGAAACCAATACTCTATCCAGCTGAGCTACGGGCGCTTTAAAGGGCGCACAGTATACCACCCCTGCCACCCTGCACGTTGTGCCGA
>NZ_JAQTLS010000054.1 GCF_028714775.1 Thiothrix sp.
TGCCACGGTAAAAGGAGGAAAGCTGGTGCCGGATGAATCAAATAAACAAGCTCGGAATCTGTTACCTGATTCCGGCGTTAATACTGGCAAGGAAAATCAATGAGTCACTCAAGCGCGTGTGCCTAATCTATCAACAAGCCATGCAGAAAATTATTTTTAAAATACCGTGAAGATAATCGAAGCTGAATAGAATATATAAAGCGTCATCAACGGAAAATAATTTATGGAAATCTGCATACACCGCGGCGCACACCAAATCGGCGGCACATGTGTCGAGATAGCACACGACGGCTCCCGGATTGCCGTTGATCTTGGCTTGCCTCTGGATGCCGAAAGCAACGGGCCGGAGTTACTGCCCGCGGTATCCGGCTTCGCGCAGCCCGCCAAGGATCTTCTTGGAATCATTATTTCACACCCTCATCAGGATCATTATGGCCTGCTTGCTCATGTTCCGGAAGATTTACCCATAGCCATGGGGCAAGCAGCGCGGAACATTCTGGAGGCCGCCTCCAGATTCATGCCGGGGCCCAAGCCATTTCTAGGCAGCCTTGAGCTAAGAGATCGGCGGGTATTAGAGCTTGGCCCGTTTGCAATTACGCCTTTCACCGTTGACCACTCGGCTTATGATGCTTATGCCTTGTTGATTGAAGCCGGGGGCAAACGTGTTTTTTATAGCGGCGACTTCCGTGCCCATGGGCGCAAGGCGACCTTGTTTGAGCACCTGGTCAGCGCCCCGCCGACTCCGGTTGATTGCCTGATGCTTGAAGGCACCAGCCTCGCACGCCTTGATGAAGGCGAGCATTTTGTTGCCGAAAGCGATCTGGAACAGCAGTTCGTGGATGCCTTCAAGCGGATAACCGGGCTAGCCATGGTTTTTGCGTCCGCCCAGAACATTGACCGGCTGGTAACCATGTACCGTGCAGCGCTTAAAAGCAAACGATTGATGATACTCGATCTATATACAGCCGAAATTCTCGCTGCGACGGGAAACGAAAAATTACCCCAAGGTCATTGGGATAATGTTCGCGTCATCATCCCATACAGCCAATCGAGACAGGCCACGGAAACCGAGAATCTTTTCAAACGGCACCACTGCATCAATTGGGCAACTCTGCATGAACTTGGCCCGAAGGCCGTGATGCTCTGTCGCCCATCAATGCTCAGGCAACTCGCCGGCACAGGAAGTCTTGCCGGCGCAGAAGTAATTTATTCAATGTGGGACGGCTACCTCAAAGACGGCAAAACACAGGCTCAGCTCGATGCATTGAATATCCCGATGACAAAAATCCATACCTCCGGCCATGCGGACATCCCGACGCTCAAGCGCCTGGTCGCTGCATTACAGCCCAAGAGCGTTGTGCCGATTCATTCCGAACATCCTGAACTTTTTGGAGCGCTATTCCCCAACGTAATAGCACGGGGAGATGGAGAGTGGTGGGAGCTTTAGATTATTGATCGAGTAAACAAAATGACCGAATATGCCACAATCACCAAGTGGTATCACGGACCAATACTACCGCATCGTTATTGCCTGATTAGGGACTACTAAATTCTACAAGGAGAGGGAATGAGTGCACGTATTATTTCAAAAACTTTCATCAAAGATCTTAAAGAAGGGATACTTTCCCCGATACTCAGGCGCGTCCAGAATGATGAAACATTGTTTCTAGCTATTCGTAAGGATTACGTTAATATCTATTACCGTGGCGGAAATATTATGAAAATTCAGGAGCTAGGTCCAGAACAATATTCGGCATTATTTGATAAGAAATATGATCATCATAAGGGAGGGTTGCCGCCGCTACCAGCACAACTTGATACACCTGATTCCGTTAATGTTTGGGTTAAGTCCTTTCCTCGAATTAAAGAAGTGATGGATTTCTGGTTTTCAGACCATCCCAAGTTAGAACGGGAATTCCAGCAAGTCGTAGCACGAGAGAACAACAATTCATCGGTATCAAATACAACGGAATACTTTATTACCGACGTGGAGTTTTCGGACTCTGAGATGGGAGCCCGGTTTGATATGTTGGCAATTCAGTGGTTACGTGGCAAGCGTAAGCATGGGAACACATGCCGACCGGCTTTAATCGAGATGAAATTTGGAGATAGCGCTCTCGGGGGAGGGGCCGGACTTCTGAAACACTTGCAGGATTTTGAAATGTTCATAACTGATAAGGAACGTTATAAAAGCCTTCTGGAAACCATGACAAGCCAATTTGATCAAATGCGTGAGTTGGGGGGATTGATACGATTCGGGAATAACGGCAACGATTATAAGGCGATCCCGGATGAGACAGTCCGGCCTGAGGTTGTATTCTTGCTTGCTAATCATAATCCGGACAGCACGATACTGAATACGTTTTTGATCAATTTAACTGATGACTACGTTGACTCACTTCACTTTGATCTTCGTTTCTTCGTTGCAAATTTTGCAGGGTACGGACTTCACGAGAAGAGCATGCTGACTCTTGCGGAGTTTCGTGAGCATATAAATTTTGTGGATAATCGAAAGGGTTAAACATTGACGAATACGCAAGGTAATGGCGGGTAACTAGACTCGGAATTGGGTGATCTAAATACACATATATAACAATTGGTTAAAAAATATTTTCATTTTTCGTAAAGATAATGCCCTCTCGATAAGAATATATAGGCGTTGCTTGGCTGGGCGGTTGCCTTAACTCCATATTCCAAGCGCAGTGAGATACCACGCTGTCATCAACCTCCTGATGGCGGAATGATGGTAACTAATATCGAGAGCGAAAAATGACGATAAGCCAAGAACTGCTGAACGCCCTGCATCGGGATTTTCCCGACAAGTTTCCAGATGCCGCTCCAAGGGCAATAAGCAGCCCGAGCCGCCATTCTGCTGCAATGCATGTATCCGGCGGTGAAAGTATCAAATATCTGGAGTTTGACGACTCGCCACCTGAAATCGGCAGCAATGAAATCCAGGCAGTTGTCGAATTTCTGCCTTTTCTCGATCCGGCGGTCGGCAACCTTGAACTTGCCGAGCACCCGACATTTTTTAATGCTGTACTCATTCCCTTTGCAGAAACACTCGAAAAGACCGGATTCACCTATCCGATTAGGCTTCTACTTTGGGAAGATGATGATTCGGTCGATCTAACCGATGAGATGCGCAGAGGCGGGTTGGAATGGATAGCCACAGCTCCGCTGGATGAGCTGCGACGCTTTATGTGCGGGATCATCAGCAACATGAGAATTATACCGATGCGCGTCGAGGCGGATGTCCGTGACGGAACGGTTTCGGCCATTCTTAGGCGCTTTGCGGATGGCTGGTGCTCGTACTTGATACCTCCACCAATGAAAACCTGTGCAAGCGGCTGAGCCTTGTTCGTCCAGATGAAGCAAAGAAGTTGCCCACCATACCCAATCACTCTCTAAAGGAAAAATTTATGATGCGCCAAATCGTTCTTGATACTGAAACAACGGGGCTTTCTCCGACTAATGGGCACCGTATTATCGAGCTGGCCTGCGCTGAAATGATTGACCATCAACTGACAGGTAGCCGTTTTCATGCTTACGTAAACCCGGAGCGGGACATCGAGCCCGGTGCTCAGCAGGTTCACGGAATCGACGCAGCTTTTTTATCTGACAAACCAAGGTTTGCCGGAATTGCAGGGGAATTTATCAATTTCATCACAGGTGCGGAGCTGGTTATCCACAATGCCCCGTTCAATGTTGGCTTCCTAACCCACGAGCTTACCCTTGCTGGCTTGCCGCAGCTTGATTCCGTTTGCACTGGGATATTCGATACCCTGCAATTTGCGAGAGGAAAATTTCCCGGCCAGAAAAATAGCATTGACGCTCTCTGCGGCCGCTACCAAATCGACTATCTACACCGCACATTGCATGGGGCGCTTCTTGATGCTGAGCTTCTGGCGGAGATTTATCTCAAGATGGTTTAATCATCCTGCTGCGATTCAATCGGCAGTCGTTGTATGGCGGGATCGGGCGCGGAAATTGGGCGTAACCAGTTCCCAAAATGTAGGTTAACTAAAATTAGGGAGGTAAGAATGAGCAGTCACTGCATACACTGTGGTTCATCCAGTTATGGCTCTTGCAGCAAAAACAAATTACACAAGGTTCACGAACATCATGAAGACGAACACAAATGTGTTTACTGCGGTAGCAGTTCTTATGGCTCTTGCAGCAAAAGCCCTTTCGAGGTTCATAAACACGGCCACGGAGGCAATAAATGCGTTTGGTGCGGATCAACTTCATCCGGCTCTTGCTCCAAAAGCCCAAGCGGCAAACACGAAAAGGACTGATGCTGGCCGGAAGCTGTAGATTTGCCTGAAACTAATCAAGGTCGGCGAAACCTATGCTGGTAGGGACTTAAACCTCTCGCCAACTACTCCTGCCAAATCGGCTTTCTTGACATGCATGATGAGCTAGCAAATTTGCTTTATAAGCGATATCCAGGGATTTTCCCGGAGCATCTCAGGAATAGGCAGGATGGCGCTTTCAGGGGGATTGAGTGTGGCGATGGCTGGTTCGCCTTGATCGACACACTCTGCGCAGAGATTCAGTTCTACAGTGACCATAACCCAATACCCCAAGTCGTGGCAACGCAGGTCAAGGAAAAATTTGGCACCTTGAGGTTTTATACGTTGGGTAGCGGCGATGAAAGGACGCGTGGCATGGTCAGTATGGCTGTAGCAATGTCTGCGCACATCTGCGAAGTTTGCGGATTGCCGGGTGGCAGGCGTGGAGAAAATGGCTCCCAAATCCGGTGTGATGTTCATCATGTTGAGCAAGCTAAAAACAATTTAGCCTGAACCGACTCCCATGTTATTAAGGTAATCGAAAACCCTGCCGTGCGTATTGGGATATTTTTCGTGGTTGATGGCGTAGTGTTGTGTGATTCCGTTTCTATTGGAACTGGCCAACAGTATGGCGATTATGTTGAACATGGCGGCCATTATGAATATTGGCTAAACCTCGCGCCAACTACTGTCGCCGAATCAACTTTCAAAGCTCATGCTTATGACTATTTCCCAAGAGGAAGAGTTGTTTACGATAGTCAGCATAGGCGAGTGAAGCTATATGCCGACCGCTGCATCAAGAGGGAAGCGATTGCCGTAATTCGTGAGCTTTTTGCACTTCCATCTGATATGCCGATAATTTATGACGAGCATTACCAGTGCCAAAGCTGCAATCGTGCTTTCATTGATGACTTTGATGAAGCCGATTAGTCTTAAGACACGGAAGGGGCAATAAAATTAGTCCAGCGTAAGGAAATAATCGCTGTATCGATTTGCTCGCCCTCTCTGAGATCAGCATTTGCAATCTAACTTTTGCAGTCGCACATCTGCGAAGCCGGTTCAATTCCAGAACCCGCAACTGAATCAGATTTCGCAAAACTCAGTACAATCAGGCAATCTCGATAGAACGCAGTAAGAAAGGAATTCTGGGATTTTAGAAACCGTCAGTTAATGCTGCGGCATCCTGTCTCCGAGCTGGATGGTAAAGCGATTGAGTGCGGCTTTCCAGTCCCTATATTGTAGTAGTCGCGACTTCATCTGACAGTTACCCGATTTGAACGAAGTGACTGTCAGTTCAGGTTCAGCTATTCAATGTGGTGATTTTATCGTGCCACGCCTCCTTTCCGTCAATTAAAGTTTGCAT
>NZ_JAQTLS010000055.1 GCF_028714775.1 Thiothrix sp.
GGTTGGGGCGTATGGTGCGGGTACAAAAAAAGACAAAGCCGCCGCACGCCTGAAATATGCGCGGAAGGTCTGGAAGGTGTTGGACAGGCAAGTGGCGCAAGGTTTGGGGAAGCAACCGGAACCTGAGTTAGCGGTTATGGCTGATGCGCCGCCGCCTGCCAAGCGGGCGGTAGCGGTACGCCACCAACACGGGATATTGGTGGTGGAACTGGAGTGAGGTATCGTTTTCGTACCGCGCAGTTAAACGGTGGGCAATCAACCGCCATGATAGGCGCTGTAACCTAAGCGTTCAGTTATGATGGGCGACAAACGCAGCCTCCAATGTATAGTTCCCCGCTCCCCTATGGTTAGTCATAGTCCAATTATTATCATCAAGATATTGCCTCATCTGCCGGTTCATCTCCGGGTTGCCGCACAGCATCACCCGGTCATTACTGGGTGTGGCAGGGGGCAATTTAGTATGCCTGAACAAATCACCAGAAATGAAGGCATCTGAACAGCGCAAGTTGAAGCCAAAAGGTTCACGGGTCACGGCTGGCACATACATGAAATTATCCCCAACCAAAGACTCAAGCTCCTCACGGTAAGCGAGTTCCGCCACAGTGCGCACTGAATGGGTCAAGATAACTTTTTCAAACCCAGAGAAAGTTTGGGCATCCCTCACCAAGCTCATGAAGGGCGCCAACCCCGTTCCAGTTGCCAGCATATAAAGATGCCTGCCCGGCTGCACGTGCTTCAGGGTCAGGGAGCCAGTTGGCTTGCTGTTTACCCACACGGTGTCGCCCGGACGTACCTGCACTAACTGGCTGGTCAACTCCCCTTCAGGTACATGGATGCTCAAAAATTCCAGATGCGGGGTATCGCGGGTTGAAACGATGGAATATGCCCGCGCAATCAGCTTCCCCCCCTGTCTCAACCCGATGGTGACAAATTCCCCATTCGTGAAATCGAAGCCATCAGGCCGGGTTAATTTGATGCTGAACGTATTCGGAGACCACGGATGTACATCCGTGACGGTTTGTTGTAGGTAGGGCATTGCATCTTCCAGTTACAGTGTGGGTTGGTGGCTGTACAAAATGCTGGACAAAACACCGCGAGTACCTGCCATTCTTAGCCATTTTTTCACACAGGGATAATTTGCCCTGACCCAATAAGGGGAACGCCCAAATAGGAAGCCAAAACACAAATCTGGCTAATAGTGCAAGAATACCTTCCCTTTGCCATTTTTAGCCCTTTCCGGGTAAGTCCTCTTCCCTTATCCCCCTTCCCTTACAAGCCCTTTTCCCCTTTCCCTTTCGGTGAAAGGCTCCCCGGCTTAGGCAGCGCAGGAGCTTGCGGCAGTGGTGGTTGCCCTTTCAAAGCCTTTTCTTTTTCTTCAGTGGAGGAGTTCAGGGTATACCGGCAATGCTAAGGCATTCGCCATCAGGCGGAAATGCTTGTCTGAAGAGTAAAGCCTGCACTGTTGTTGCTGCGCATTCTGGGCAATGAGGAGATCAGCAACGCCGATGCCATTCGCCCCAGCTTGGAGGCATTGCAGTTGCATCTGCATGAGGTTACCCCATTGGATGTCCAGCGATAGGCAGCGTACCTCTTGGAGCAAAGCAGCAAGCTCATGCTCGCGGCGTAGCCGGATTGCTGGGAGCAGTTCCGCAAGGATAACAGGGTTGGTGGCAACCAAATTATCGTCGATAAGGGTATCAAGCTCCGTCCCTATCCCCCGGAAATAATCAATCCAGATGGAGGTGTCCACCAAAATCAGCATATTCCCACCCTGCCGCGCATGGATTCCAAATCAATGCCCAAATCCAGCTTTCCCTTATAACGCTTGATCTGGCTGATACGGTGGCGGCGGATGAGTTCCTCCAAGGCGATGACGATCACTTGGGTGCGGTTTTTGGCATGGGTAACGCTCAAGGCTTCTTGGAGAAGGTCTTCGGGTAGGTCAAGGGTTGTACGCATGGTGCTCTCTCCTGATGGTTATATGCATGATCTTAGTTAATCATGCATAAACTGTAAATACTGCTTTGCAGGCGCGGGTTAGCTTGTCCTATATAGGTGGCGGTATAATGCCCATGACATCACGCATGAGGATCAGGCAATAGGGCAGGAGACAACAGCAGCTCCAGACAGCACCGTAATGGATGCAGGGCAGGAAATGGCAGTGCCAGCCATCAAGGTTGCTGACGCAGGACAGCAAGCAGCGATGATAGTGCCAGCCGTCAGTGCTGCTGGTGCAGGGGGGGGCAGGCACAGCAGAATGGGGACAGCTATTGGATGAAGACATCCCCTTATCCCATCCGGGGAGATGATGTGATGCGCCCCATCGGTACAGGGCAAGCAGGTGCTGGCGCAGCCCAACGTAGTACAGGAACTGCAGGAACCAGACTGGGGATGCCCCCGGTCAACTTCCCTACGGAGAATTGACCCGTAGGCCATTTTGGGTGGTTAAAAAGACCCTAGCCAATTTGAGCCGTGGAAATTGCTCTTGGCTACCCTGTATTATGATGGCTCATTTCCCTATACCCAAAATGGCTAGCCCAGAAAATTAGCATCAGATTGCAAAGAGGCCATGCGTATTTTCTGTGGTGGATTACGTACAGACACAAGAAAGCCCAACGGAGTGGGCTTTCTTTGAACTGGGGCACCAGCCGGAAATCTACAAGCAGGGGGTGTGATCACATCACCGAAGTGTCCCATTTATATGACCGTACATATTTATGGCACTCAAGCGTTTGTTGCCCTATGGCAGGATCAGCTCATCGGCTTCATCAGTGCCATGCTGACATTGATGACTGCTTGGGATTCTTCTTCACTCAGGGAGGAAACTTGGGACAGTTCCATCAGTTTGGATTCTTCTTCCTCAGTCACAACGCCGTCGGCGAGGGTGACAAGGCAAGCAAACGACAACGCGGTGGCGTGCAGTTCTTCCGGCAGGTAGGTAAAAGCATCAACTGCGCTTTGACCAGCACCATTGACCTTGAGGTATTTTACCGCCAGTTCAAAGGAACTCCGCAGGGAAGCGTTTGCCAATGAGCTATTGATCTGGGCAATCCCAATCAGTGTTTGGACTTCATTCTGGTCAAGGTCACCATCCAGGCTACCGATGGCTACCATCAAGGTGACAATCGCATCTTCATTGCAAGTAAATTCAACCTTTTGCTTCTTTTTAAACGCATCAAACAAACCCATACGTAACCTCTTCCTTAAAAATGAGGGCTTTTTATACACCCCAAAAGCAATGGGTTAAAGAAATCCCTAGTAAACGCGGTCTTATGGCGTTCTCAATGCGCCTTAAGCCTAGTGAAACTTGGATTAGTCCGATTCGTGCCTTTGCCCATCATGGGCAATCAGACCCAATGCGCCATCAGAAGCGCCTACCCCCCAATACCCCCTAATGGCTGCGTGGAAACTTCCAAACCGCGCAGGATGGAGTCACAGAGAAACGCAAGACAGTTGCCTTCCCCTTCTGCCAATTGCAGGTGTTTGTCCACCAACAGGCTACTCATGCCGTGCATGGTTGACCAAACGAATAGAGCTTGCCGTTCCTTGTCGTCTTGCCGGGTGACACCCGCACTCTGGCATTCCTCCAGCATCAGCAGCAACTCCGTAAATGAGCGGGCGCGGGATTCCGCCAGTTCTGGGGTCTGGTTCTCACCAACCAAGGGTTCACGGAACAACAACCGATAACGGTCGGGGTTTTCCAACGCAAAGCTGAAATACGTCATCACCATCTGCCGCAAACGTGCTTCTGGGGGTAATCCTGTCTGGGTACGCACGGCATGGAGCAACCCACGGAAACACCCACACGCACGGGTTGCCACTGCACACAGCAGCAGGTTTTTGCTGGCAAAATGCCGGTAAGGGGCAGAGCGTGTCACCCCTAAGCGCAGCCCCAACTCTTGCAAGGTGATGCTGTCCAACTGGCATCCTGCCAACATCTTTTCCGTTTCTTGGATCAGCGCCTCACGCAGGTTGGGGTGGTGGTAAGTGTCTTTTCTCTCGGCCATGTTAGGAAGTGCCATTATCCATCTTTATAAAGTTTGACAATAATCAACATTAATGCGTAGCATTAATGTAATCATCATTAACATTGTTGGCAGTGAGTGATAGCAACACTGGCAATTACCGATGATTCTACATGAATACGATTAATGCGAGGGAATTTCAACTATGAAGCGTAAGACGTGGTTTTATGCCTTGCCGCTGGTATTGGCGGTGCAAGGTGCATTGGCCGGGACAAACTTGGTTACGGACGGCGGTTTTGAAAGTGGTTCGCTAGCATGGGCAAGTACCAAATCCATCCTCACCCTTGACCCGGTGGCAGCTTATGCGGGTCAGGCGGGGATGAAGGTCAATTCCGCCTATAGTGGGTGTGCTACCGGGGCACTGTACACGTTGAACACCGCCAACCTGCAAAATGGCACACTCTACGAATTTGGGGCGCGGGTACGCTTGAGCAGTGGTGTGGGCAGTTCTGCCAACCTTTCCCTTGGTTTGATCAAGAACGGGGCTAGCCCAATCACCCTGGATGGCGAGCAATCCAGCTACGATGCCGGGGTTTATCCCGACAAATGGACGCAGGTGTTTGGGGTGTGGCAAGCCAGTTTTACCCCCACCGACACGCTCAAAGTCTGTATTAGCGGGGCTGCCAACAAACCGTTCCATGTGGATGAAGTGTTTGTGAAACCACTGACCACAGACGAGGTTGGCTACCAACCGCCCGCAACGCTGGATACTTCGGCCTTGATCCATGCTGATGGCAACCGCTTGGTGATGGGGACGCAAAAAACCCCGTTCCTGATGAAAGGGATCAACGTTTACCTGTATGACCAAGGCAATGATGTTGACCCACCGCCACCCCTCGACGATTTCAAGTACAAAAATATTGATGCGGCATCTTATAAAGAAATCCGTGACCTCGGCTTCAACAGTGTGCGCCTGATGCTATCTTACAACCTGTTTGAGAACAGCACCGCACCCGGTGTCTACAAGAATGAAGGTTGGGCATTAGTTGACCGGCATATCCAGTGGGCCAAACAAAACGGCTTGCGTTTGATACTGGATATGCATGTCCCACCCGGTGGCTACCAAAGCAACGATTTCAAAGGGTTTGGTAGCCGTGCTGATCTGAAAAAACGCCTGGAAGATTTGTGGGTGGCCATCGCCCAGCGTTACCGCAATGAAACCACCATCGCGGCTTATGACCTGATTAACGAACCGCACATCAACAACTGGTTTACCTACGCCCAAACCTTAATCAGCAAAATCCGTGCGGTGGACAGCAACCATTTGATTGACGTGGAGGTGTCTTTCCACCCCAGCGACATCGGCATGTACAAGCTGGCGGATAATAATATCCTGTACGATGTCCACTGGTATGAACCGTGGAGTTGGGCAGGTTCGCATACCAACAACACGCCTTACGTGGGTACATTGGCGCAGTTCAAGCAGCAGCTCCGTGCAGGGGAAGGCT
>NZ_JAQTLS010000056.1 GCF_028714775.1 Thiothrix sp.
GGATGCTTGCTTAGTGCGATTCAGGGAATTGTCGGAGCGAGGGAAAGCGCAAGCGAATCAGGCATTCGTTATACTTCGCGCCCTGCTCAATTATGCACGCGCCACCTACAGGACGCCGGACGGACTGCCCACGATGCCGGAGAACCCGGTTTCAGTCTTGAGCGATGCCAAGATGTGGAATAAGAACCGCGCCAAGTCAACCCGCATACCAAACGACAAGATTGGCGAAGTGTGGTCAATGCTCCAAGCGCGGCGCAATGCGGACGATCAAACCACGTCAAGCAGAACGGGCGCGGACATAATTAGCTTCTTGATGTTGACAGGGGCGCGGTGGAATGAAGCGGCTATGTTGACATGGGACAGGGTGAACCTTGATGAAGGATGGTGGCACTTACCAGACCCGAAGAACCACAACGAAGTGTGGCTACCACTATCGAAGGAAGCCAGCGAATTACTCGCCGCACGTCCGCACGTTACAGGCAACGACTACGTTTTCCCCGCACGTAGCGGCGGCAAATATATAGTCGATGCGCGTTCAACTATGGAGAGGGTTTCAGAGCTTGCTGGCGATCACCTTAGCCCTCACGATTTACGCCGGACATTCGTTGCTGTTGCGATGGAATGCAAGATTGAAATGTGGAAATTTGAATTGCTCACTAACCACAAGCCCACAAGCGTGACAGCGATAAGCTACATGGAAACTAAGAAGCTGGCCTACCTGTTACCGGAAGCCCAAATCATTGCTGACTGGATAGCGGCACAAGGGCAAGAAGCCGAACGCGTTGCGCAGGAAAAAGCCGCTATTGCAGCAGGCGAAAACGTGATTAAATTAAGAGCTTGACAATAAAAGTTTCATCAAGTTGGGAATGTTAATAATGCTTGTATAAGCACAAATATTGCTATATAGTAACACTAACAGCTTCGCTTCCAGCCCTGCAACATTTACACATCGGGGACGGTAACGAGAAGCATTGCATAGGCAGTGCGGCGGGCTTTTGGCAACGTGGAAACACGATGTTGAAGCTCACCGCACTGCCTATTTTATTTGTGCGATGAGCATCCTTAAAAAGGACTGTCTCATGCTACCCAAGCTCCTCACCAACAAAGAAACCGCTGCCCTCCTCGGCGTCAAGCCGGCCACGCTCGATCTTTGGCGCTGGCAAGGCAAGGGCCCTGTTTTTAGAAAAATAGGCTCAAACGTTCGCTATGCTGAGAGCGACCTGCTCGCATACCTCGAAGCCGGTACACGCCAGTCCACATCCCAACAGTTTCACCCTCAAACCTAGCTTACAAAGTATATCCAATACTTGGCGTCTGCCAATATTGATATGTCATAACAATAAGTTAATCAGCCTCATTATTGAGCTGTAGGCACTATGTAAGATAGAACGGGGAAACACATGGAAAAACGATCAAAAAAAAGCGGCATGGTTACCAACCACACCGCCACAGGGAAAGAAACACATTCCCGTATTATACGACAAGGGCATGCGCCCAAAGTTGACAAAGCGCAGCCGCTTAAAACCGCGTTACAGCGCGTTCAGCAAGCTCGCCGCTACCCTTACGACGGCAATGCGCTGAAAGTTGCTGTACGGGGCCTATGCGCTCGCCCAGTCGCACTTGTGGGGGGCGTTATATGAGCATTATCCCTCGCACGCCAACTTTTGGTTTTGAGGTTCAGCCACAAAACGTTGACAACGTAACCGCCAATGCAACTGCCGACCCGACAGAAGGACTACGGCACTACGCTGAGGGCCAAAAGGCACAGCTTGAAATAACCAAGATTCGCGCAGGAATCCGTCCGGTAGAAATGCGAACCGCCACTCCCGATCAAATCGTCTTGGAGGTTGCTATGCAAAGTAGCTCAACAGCGAAACTCGAATATTTGATTGACCCTTGGTTGCCCAGCAGGCAGGTCGTTGGCTTCTATGGGCGCGGCCAGACAGCTAAATCGTCCTTCCTTGCAACGCAGGCGGCACGCATCAGCGATTACTGCTCCACGCTGTGGGTTAGCACCGAGGAATTGACTGATTGGATTAAGGTTCGCCACATCAAGGCCGAAGGCGTGCCGGGGACGTTGCTGGTGTTCAAGGCTATTGCAACAAAGCATGACGAATCGGGCCATGCAACCGCTTCAACCTTCGATGTATATCAACACCTCGATGCATCCATTGTTGCCGCGAAAAAGCAAGCCGAAGGGATGCTGTACCCGCCGCGCCCGTTGCGCTTTGTTGTCCTCGATACGGCAGTGGCACTTACCACATGGGGCAAGAGCGAAAGCCCGAACTCCGACGCGGCAGTTAAACGGCTATTCGCATTCCTGCAAGGCCTGTGCGAGAAGCACGACGTAACGATTGGCCTTATCGGGCATTCGAACAAGGGCAAGCATGAGGAACTGACGGATAGTGTGGCCGGTTCCGCCGCATGGGTCAATTCACCCCGGCAAGCATTCACCCACATCCACGACAAACGCGCTCCCAATACCTGCGTCGTCTGTACCGTGAAAAGCACGCTGACCGGAGACTTTGCAGCAAGCTACAGCACTCGCCCAATTCATACCCTCGCAACGCGGGCTGAGGGCATGGACAGCGTTCTATGCACCGTCGATCTGATGCCCATTGAATGGGGGTATCAGCAAGCGAGGGCACTGGTTGAAGCTGCCAGAGGCGACAACGAGGAACAAGGCGAAAGCGGCCAGCGCAGTTCCCGCAAGACAGCCAGCGTCGAGAAGATTGTTACCACAGTGGCGCAACTGTTTCAGGAGGGTGTGGAGCAAGTTGATAGGCCAGCCGTTGAGGCACGCATGGGATGTGAACCGTCACGCCGACACTGGCAGGAGGCAGACAACGTGCTGGCACTCGCGCACAAAGTCAAAACGACCGTTGGAGCGCATGGGCGGATTTTTTACAGGCAGGAGCGGTGAAACATGCCAGTTGTGCAGTTCTCCCCTATACCCCCAAGGACTGCACAACTGCACAACTGCACAACTGCTAATAGTTCGTATGTAAAGGGGGGGGGGGAAGTTTTTTTATTACACAACTACATTTTTGCTTTTACTGAACCTCAGTTGTGCAGAAGTGCAGAAGTGCAGCATTTAGGGGTATGGGGGTAATTGCACAACTGACCGCAGCTTGTCAGTTCAACCGCCAAACCATAGCAAGCCAACAACGGACGATGCAGAGCCACCAGCGGCCTGCCAATGTGGTAATCAGGAGAACGAAATGAACACATCAGAATTTGTACTTCAAGGAAAGAATACAGCTTTACGGTTCCAAGTGCTGGTTGACCCTGCAACGCCTGAACCAGACATCTACACCATCGTTTTCGCTGACTTTGACCCCGTAGAGGTTCAACGCTTACCGGACGAGCAAACCGGCGATTTCTTTGCCCGTGTGGTCAAGCGTCTTGCGGAGCTTCGGGCGGAACTCGAAACCGATCAATGCCCGAATTTGGTAGGCAGTTACGTCCATCGAAAACAGCGTGATCGGTTGTGGAAATATCAATTTGACTGGGCGCAAATCTACGGGGCAAGTCACGCGGACAGCATTCACACAATTCGAAGGGAAATGGTTGTTCGAGAATTATTGCGGATTATAGAAACCGAGCTGGTCGAGGCAGATGTTCGGCTTCAAGCGATTGATGTGTTGATGCGGATATATGGCATAGGGTCTGAATACAAATGAAGACTACTGACTGGACAAATAGAAGCCCTGCAACTATTTCAAACGAAACGCAAGTCGTGGATGACACAGGGAACACAGGGAGCAAAAAGCTTCCACGAGTAAGTCCGATCAAATTGACTTCTTTGAGCGAGATTCGCACTGAACTCGCCTGCTTGTATCGGGAGGCTAGAGCTGGGCGAATTGATACTGCTGATGCCACTAGGCTCGCCTACGTCCTTGAGCAAATTCGGAAGATGCACCTTGCTATGGAAATCGAGACAAGGCTGCTCGAACTCGAAAGGAGGACGCATAAATGAAATCACTTGCCAAGCGTTTGGAGCGCCTTGAAGCCATTGTGGCTATCACCGCATCACGGACGATTCTATTGCTTGTTGCTGGTGACGGTCACGAAGTCGTTTATGACTGCGCAAGCGGCAGGACTGAGGATGAAGCAAGGGGAGCATGGGAACAGCGAAACGGCTGCTCTTGGCCCGATAACGCACAAAGAGCGATTGTCTATTTCGAGGACGATACGCCTGAAGATGAACAACTGACCCGGCAGTTTCCGGGAACTCACCACTGAAAGGAAACACCATGACTAGCACACAACTACGCTCAATTCGCGCCTTGATTCAACGTATCCCAAGCGATGCCCCCGCATCAGCAAAGGCTATGACGATTCTAACCAAACTCGAAAAAGAGGTCATCGGCATTACAAGTCTTGCATCCAAACCAGACCCAATGAAATCAGACGCTGCAAACGCAATGATATTGAATGCTGAGAAGGCACGGCTCCGCGACCTTGCTTCAAGCTCACGAAGCGAATTGGCAGCGGCTATTTCATCTGCCCGAGCAACAGTTGACACCTCCCGAGGTAAAGCGGGAAATCTTACGCAAGGCGAATATGCCGCAGAAATCCGAAGCGTATTCCGTGGGTTGAGTGCTGCCGAAAAAGCTCAATTCATAGTTGACGCTACTAAGGCGCGGGACGGTCAGTCTATCGCTGCGATTGTTGAAGCTCCTGCTGTGTTGACTGGATTAACAACTGAGCAAGTTGCAGGCTATCGGGAGCATTATCTCGATTCAGTCGCACCGAGCAGCAGGCATGAACGCAACGCGAATGATGATTTGCAAGCCGTTTGTGATACTGCGATGGACGTTTTTGACGAAGTAGCTCAACCCATTGCTGGAGAAATGAACATCACGATGGAGCAGGGCGTTTTTAAACAAGTAGCGTGACCCATCGTCTAGTAATTACTGCTAGCCACAAACCCAGCCTGTTGCTTGCAATGGGCTGGGTTCATGATATTCCCTCAGCGGTGAACAGCTATAGCAGCACTGACTCCGAAATGCTCCGTACACAGCAAGCGGCGTAATGTGGCCAGCGCAATATCGGGGCCGCTGTAAGCCCCATTTCAGCACTTCCCAGCCCAATTAAACGCCCTGCCCCATGCAAGCAATGCCAGGGATATTGCTGCTATTTTTTCTTAGGATGCTTGC
>NZ_JAQTLS010000057.1 GCF_028714775.1 Thiothrix sp.
CTCAGTATTTTCCGCAGAATTTAGGGTAAAATGCGCCCTTATCGGTAAACCCAAGGTAAGGGGTTATCAGCAGTCTGCCCAGCAGGTTACGGCACCGTAGCCAAAACTGCTCATGCAAAATCTGGAAGCTTGGGTGAGTGGTTTAAACCAGCAGTCTTGAAAACTGCCGAACAGAAATGTTCCGTGAGTTCGAATCTCACAGCTTCCGCCAGAATACTGTTTTACCCCGTCCAAAGACGTACATGAAACCCGCTTAAATCCTAGTGATTGGCGGGTTTTTGTTTTTCATGCCTTATTTCCCAGCCTATTGCAATCTACCAAACAATTGTGGGTAAGTGATTTACCAACACGCGAGGTGGTGCCATGAAACTTTCAGATACGGCGGTAAGGAAAGCGAAGCCCCAAGCCAAGCCCTACAAGATGGCGGACGGCGGCGGCATGTATCTTGAGGTGATGCCTAACGGTTCAAAATATTGGCGGCTCAAGTATCGCTATGGTGGCAAGGAAAAGCGGCTGGCCTTGGGTGTCTATCCAGACATAACCCTATCGGGCCTATTCGATGCATGAGTTGCAGACAGTTTTCAAGGCAGCGCTGGAGCGTATCGGCCTCGCGCTTGCCGAACTTGGATGAACAAGACGCAGAGTGTGAACAACCGCCAATTATAAAAGATTTTGGGTGGCAGCTAAATAACTCAGAGCCCTACGTCTAATGTTACGTGGGTTGCATCGACACCGCTGGCGGCCATTACATTACCCGAACCAAAATTGCCATCATCTATCTTATTGTCGATGGTCTGTGCTGCATCAAGGGGGATGTTGCGAATTTCAATCACGTTCTGTACGGTAGTTGGAAACGTGGTTACGGCGGCAGAAGTTTTTGCGATTAAGAAGACATCTGGAGCCAATCCCGGGTTGAGTGGCGACACCATCCCTGAGGTGCTTCCCTTAATAAATCCTGCCGACACAAGTTCCACTGGAGCACAACTTACTTCTTGAGCGGTGTCAATCAAGCCATTCCCGATATTTGCCGTCGCTGTAGCGATGTCACAGGTGCCGACACCCGAAATATCATCACCTGCTTTTGGCAGGTCTCCCGGCAAGTAGTGATAGCGTGCCTTGAAGTCGCTTACTGCACCCGTCAGGTCTTGAATGAGTTTGACGGTACTGGTGGCCTTGGTGTTGCCGATGAGCACATTACTGTTATACATGATCGCGCCCAGAATCAAGCCGATGATAACCAGTACGATACTAATCTCAACTAGCGTAAAACCGATCTGCCTATTCATTCGGATGCAAAATTTCATGTACGAACATAGCAACCGAATACGCTGCACCGAATGACAGCAGCAGCGCCCACAGCGTTAGCTTGTATGCACCCATGGTTGTCAATATTCCGCTGGAGGAAAGCGCCAGTATCCAGAACGCCAACAGGAAAATGGCCGGTGTAAGAATTAGCGCGGGCTTGATGTGAGGTAGATATTTTTTCATAGTTATGGGCACTTTGTTGTAAGGTATGGGTATGCCATAAGCAGCCAGCCAGCAGTAGGGCCATCAAGCGTATTTGGTGCAACAGGAATTGCCGTTGAATCAGTCAATCTATACAAGGACGTGGTAGGCGTTGTGTGCGACCAAGTGGGCAGATTGTCAGTAAAGTGCAATGTGGCTGTCGGGGTCGGGGTATATGTGATGGTCTCCCCCCAAGGCCCAGTTGCATAGGTTGTAGCTTGAAATTGAATAGCTGTAGGAACAGCACAATTTTCAGCTGCATAATCGGCAACCCAATTCTTAATATTGGTAACCTGATCTGCCCATTGGCCTTGAGCTGACTTCATTGTGCCATCCCTCATTAGTGGTGTGAGCAAATCGCTGGAGTTGAGTACCAGTACCACATCATCAAATGCGCCGACATACGCGCTTGTATTGCTGGTGTAGTCTCGCTTGAAATATGTTGGTGGTGTAGGTGGGACTGGTATAGCCGCCGATGAAAACGTAGCAGGGGGTTTGTTAGCCAGCTCATCAGCTCCTGCAACTGATGCGTCGTTCTGAGTGCCTTTTGATGTGTACGCACCGTATCCATTCACTCCTTGTGAAATGACGACTGCAACGGCTGTAGAAGTAATCTGCATAGCGGCGCCGGATGTTTGGTTCCTGTCATTTACTATAATCACACCGGGAACGCCGACATTAAAAGAATTGGCAGCAGAGGTCGTGTTGTACTGATCGTTAAGCGTGCTATATGTAGCCGTCCATTTTGGCGAAACGCCATAGGAAAAGAAATTATCCCAACCATCCATCGCGGTGCTTTTTGTAAGTCCGAGTTCTTGATAGGGAACAAGCCCGTAATATGTAAAGCAATTATTGGGCGGTAGTGGGGTTGTATCTCTCCCCTCTTGACCCAGCTTAGTGACATCGGAAGTTGCAGGGCAGGGAAGCCGTTTATTTTTTGCAAGATACGCCATCAGTGCATCCTTGATTGCACCTTGATTCCCCTGGGTGGCGCGTATAGCGGCGTTCATCATCTGTGCTTTGAAGGTACCAAAGCCCATAGAGGCGAGAAGCCCGATTAGGAATACCACGACCGCCAACTCAATCAGTGTGAAGCCTGTCTGTTGTTTCGTAATGGTCACTACCCTGATCTCCGGTTTGCAATCGCGCACGGGTGACAACCGCCCCCGTATTTGTAAAACAAAACTCAACATATATGTTGATACACATGTCAACATAACATGCCCTGTTTTCATTTACCAGAGTCATCCATTCTCGTTGATAGAGAGGACAACAAGATGGTTGATAAAAAGAAGGACTCAGAGCGGCTGGCCAAGCAACTCGGCAAGAACGTTTCAGAACGTCGCAAGCAACTTGGATGGTCGCAGGAGCAGGTTGCAGAACGTGTGGGAGTTGACGCAGAGACGATTTCTCGTTTTGAGCGCGGGGCTAACTTGCCGTCTTTACCCACATTGGAAAAACTCTCCACCGCCCTGCATTCATCTGTCGGCGAGTTACTTGCAAAACAACGCCCGGTGGAGGCGAGCGAGACAGCAGCTTTTAACGCATGGATTTCCAATCTTTCACCAGGTGACCGTGCCTTCGTGATGACAGTCGTAAGGAATTGCTGCGACTACTTGGGCAGTCGCTAACGGTAATTTCGAGCGTTATCGAAAATCGCTTCAGCGCCAGATAACTCAACGCATTTTCTTTTGAAATTTCCGTTTTACCCTCAAGATGTAAAATGCCTTTGCTGTTTTAGATTCAAATCTAAATTCTCATGAACCCTTATTTTTCTGCTACTTCACCACTGCGCACCTCGCAGAGATGTGTCGTAACTTTTCAAAATCCAAAAAGGGTGTGGTGTTACATTTGAAAACGTCCAATAAGCTCTCAAGCGCCATGCATCTGGGGGTGCCATTAGGGGCATACCGTAATTGCGACGTTGCAGGTCTAGGTTTAATGCGGCTTGCAGAGCAAAGGGCGACTGACACAGCTCCGCCAAAAACCTGCCTTACACCATCCATTGCCGTACACGAAACCCGCGCCAATCCTGGTGGTGCGCGGTTTTGCTTATGTTGTATTCCCATCTATTGCAATCGTGGGTGCATTGAGCGCCCACCGTCGTAAAGCCAGCGGTGCGTAGATTGGAACAACCTGCACGCTGGCAACGGGAGCAATTGCATGATGGTGTATGATGCTGGCAAGAAAATTTTGAGCAACGCAGCAGTTGGAATGAAACCTGAATTCCTGAAGGTGCCATTAAGCATTTCCGCCATTCTTGTCGATCTGGATGGTACGCTGCTGCATTCCGCACCGGAGCTGGCGGAATCGGCCAACCGCATGTTGCGCGATATGGGCCGCCCGGTAGTGTCGCAAGACTTGCTGATGAGCTACATCGGCAACGGCGTCAGTTGGCTGGTGAAACGCGCGCTGACCGGCGATATGCACGCAGAGCCGGATGCGGCGCTGTTTAAGCGTGCCCTACCGGTCTTCGAGAAGCATTACAGCCAACTGCTGTTGCACAGCAAACCGTACGATGGCGTGGTCGAAGGGCTGGATGCCATGCGTGCTGCGGGTTACCGCCTGGGTTGCATCACCAACAAGTCGGCGCATTTTACCGGGCCGTTGCTCGAGAGTTCAGGGCTGGCGGATTATTTCGAGATCGCGCTGTCCGGCGACAGCTTGCCGGAAAAGAAGCCGCATCCGCTGCCGCTGTTGCATGCCGCCAAATTCTTCGGCGTGCCGGTGCAACAGGTGCTGATGATCGGTGATTCACGCAACGACGTCCTGGCGGCGCGCGCTGCGGGTTGCCCGGTGTTCTGCGTGCCTTACGGTTATAATCACGGCAAGCCGGTGGACGACCTGGATGTGGATGCGGTAATCGCCACATTGCCGGAAGCGCTGAAGTTGATTGAACTGGAACCCAAGGTAGGGCGGGCTACGCCCGACATGGTGGGCATAGCCCACCCTACGTAAAACGAGCTTAACTAATGGCATATAACAACCTCATGTTTTGGAGAAAACCCGCAAACTGGCGATGGTGATAATGGCTGTCGCCGGGTTATTACGGCGCGTGCATTGCCGCAGCTTTCTCAAAAATTTAATGGGGAGTTTTCATGTTGCAACCGATCACCGAACAAGAGTTTAACCAGCTTGCAAGGCAAGGCTATAACCGCATCCCACTGGCGGCGGAGACCTTTGCCGATCTCGACACGCCGCTGTCGCTATACCTCAAGCTTGCAAATAAACCTTATTCATACCTGCTGGAATCGGTGCAGGGCGGCGAACGCTTCGGGCGCTATTCTTTCATCGGTCTGCCTGCCGACACGCGCATCACGGTGCGCGGCAAACGCATCACCGTTACCCATCCCGGCGGCGAAGCCACGCATGACGCGGATAATCCGCTGGACTTCATCAAGGAATACCAGTCGCGTTTCAAGGTCGCGCCGCTGTCCGGCCTGCCGCGTTTCACCGGCGGACTGGCGGGTTATTTCGGCTACGATACGGTGCGTT
>NZ_JAQTLS010000058.1 GCF_028714775.1 Thiothrix sp.
CATCCGGCACTCCATGCCCTGCCCTGCGCCATGCGCGGGAAGCGCGTGCAAATCCTGGCTGGCACATATTATGCTAACATCACAGACAAACACCCCAGGTGTTTTGTTGGTTTCACCAAATCTTACCGAGGAGAAAAATCATGAAACGTGTACAACAAGGCTTTACATTGATCGAACTGATGATCGTGGTGGCGATCATCGGCATTCTGGCTGCGGTGGCGTTGCCGGCTTATCAGGATTACACCAAGCGCGCCAAGATGTCTGAAGTCGTTTTGGCTGCCTCTGCATGCCGCACATCAATTACAGAAACCTACCAAGCAGGCTCTGCATCGACAATGGCAGCGAACGGATGGGGATGCGAAAGTTCAGCAGCCACATCGAAGTACGTTGCATCTATAGCTACAGATGGAAACGGGGTAATTTCCGTGACAGCCGCTAACTTTGGTGACGCTACTATTGATGGCAATGTTTTGACTCTTATTCCGGCAGATGCAACGGGAACAGCTCTTACGTATGCTCCTGGTACAGCGGTCAACCGTTGGATTTGCGGAGGAACTGGTACAACTATTCCGCTTAAGTTTTTGCCTTCCTCATGCCGCGGTTAACACGCTATTAGCGTTTGAAGGAAGGCAGCTTCGGCTGCCTTCTTGCTTTACGGTCATGATATGACAAATAATTATTTTGGAGTCCCGGCCCATAACCCATCGAGACTAATCCAGATTACCTGTTTGACATTACTATTGTTAGTCTATCTCCACCCCTATTACGGCATACGCCACGATGCCGCACTGTATTTAGGGCAGGCGCTATTAAAACTTGATCCAAACAATTTCAGCAAAGATTTGTTCTTTGCCTATGGCAGTCAGGCAAGCTTCACCATTTTTCCACCTCTGATAGCGCAGTTACTGGTTCATTTTGACGCGTCCAGTGTTTTCATGACCTTAACTGCAGTCGGTCTGTTGCTCTTTCTGGCCGCCAGCGCAAGTTTACTCGTTAAGATTTTCCCAGCACCACAATGGTATTGGGGCCTTCTTTCGCTTCTGATCTTGCCATCGGGTTACGGCGGCTACGGTGTTTTTTCTTATGCAGAACCGTTTTTTACTGGACGCTCCATTGCAGAACCCCTTGTCTTGTTTTCTGCTGCTGCATATTTTAGCCATAGACGCTGGCTAGCGAGCGTACTGTGGCTGCTAGCTGCGCTGCTACACCCCTTGCAGGCCATACCCCTGCTGCTGATTTGGTGGTGTCACCAGGTCTATGAGGATCGGCGTTGGTTGCATCTGTTGTGGTTGCCGTTGGTCATCTTGACAGTAGCAGCGCTTGGTTTTTCGCCTGTTCCAAATCTGACGGCCCGCTACGATGCTGAATGGCTGGCATGGATCAGGGAACCAAACAAGCATGTTTTTCTGACCTCGTGGGAAACCAAGAATTGGGCAAATCTCACAGCCGATGTGTTTTTGGTGTCGATGCTTTTACTGCTCTCCACTGGCGTGTTGAAGGCATTTTCACGCGCCGTGCTGTGGGCCACTTTGGTCGGCTTTGTAGTGAGCCTGCTGCTGGTAGATATCTTTCATTTCGTGCTGCCAACCGGGCTGCAACTTTGGCGAGTTCAATGGGTATTGCATTGGCTGGCCATGGCTGGCGTGCCCTTGTTGATATACCAACAATTTCAACAAGGCGGTTTCCGCTCAGTGCGTTTTTGGCTGTTGATTGGCATCATCGTGATGGGAAGTGCATCGCCCGCTTCCGGCGCAGCCCAACTTGTCGTATGGCTGTTGATTCCGCTGTACCTCAAGTGGCACTGGATAGCAGCGCGCATTGGCGCAGGTTTTCAACGGTTGATGCTGGTCGTGATACCGGTGGCATTGGGCGTGCTTCTGATCAAACATGGCTTTTTTGTTTATGGACAAGTTCAGAAAGCGGATGGACTGCGTGAGGTTATACGCCCTGAATTTGCCATTTTGGCTTATCCGCTAGTTGCTGGTGCGCTGGTGGGTGCAGGCCTGTATCTTTACCAGCGTAGTGCGCGTTGGCGTATGGCACTGACCGCCCTGCTGATCCCTGCACTGGTTGTGGCTGCAGTGCAGTGGGATCGGCGCTCTCAGTGGACGCGCTACATTGAACTTGCCCGCTACAACCCGAGGTTGTTTGGCGTTGAACTTGAGCCGGGCGCACAGGTATATTGGGCTGGCGAACTTGTGGCGCCATGGCTGATTCTGCATCGGCCGAGCTATTTCAATGGTAGCCAGGCCGCCGGCATGCTATTTAATCGTGGTAATGCGAAAGAGACCATTCTGCGAGAAAAAAATCTGAGCATTTTGGAGTTTCAGCAAAATATTTGTGAATTGATGAATGGGGTGGATAAAAATTCAGGGTCTTGTCAATTAGATATGAATGCAGTTGCAGCTATTTGTAAAAATGCAGTCGGAAAACTCGATTACCTGGTATTAAACAATAAGTTGAACATCAACCCCCTGGGTTCTTGGGCGATCAAAGGCGGACTGAAGGGTGATACACCGATCACATACAACTTGTACACATGCAAAGATTTTCACTAGGTTGAAACTTGATGAGTCAAAAAATTGCCAATATTGTCAATATCAGTTCACAACATAAAAGCCTTGGGGACGTTGCTTCAATCTTTTTTAGATGGCTACGTCGGTCAGAGTTTTTGCGATATTTTGTGGTGTCATTGATTGCATTAAGTTTGGACCTGGGTGCGTTTTCAGCAAGCCTTCGCCTCTTTGGGTTGCCATGGGTGGCAGCAGCAACGATCGGCTTTGTGGTTGGGCTGCTGGTGGCGTATATCCTGAGTGTTTGCTTTGTATTTGCGAAACGCAAACTGCGTCAGGCACCGTTGGCCGAACTGTTGGCATTTTCTTTGGTGGGACTTGGTGGGCTGGGTGTGACTCAAATAGTGTTGTGGATTGGTATTGAAAGGCTGCAAATAAACCCGGAATTGAGCAAGTTGTGTGCAGCAGGCTTCACTTTTATATTCAATTTTGTCGTGCGCAAATTGATGCTTTTTAATGCCAAAGCGGAGAATCGTGCATGATAAAAGATAAAAATCAACCCATTGTCATTATTGGTGCCGGCCCTGCGGGTTTGACGGCCGCACGCGAACTGCAGGTTGCAGGTTTTACAAAGATCACGGTGATCGAAGCAGATAACCAGGTTGGTGGCATATCGCGCACAGTCAATTACAAAGGCAACCGTATCGATATTGGCGGGCACCGTTTCTTTTCAAAATCAGACTGGGTCATGCAATGGTGGTCTGGTGTTTTGCCGGTCCAGACCAATGGGACCACCGGCACACTGAATTTGCGCTACCAGGGTCAACATCGCAAAGATTTACCCAACGTGCCCATGGCCTCGGCCAGGGATGAAGATGTCATGTTGGTCAGGAGCCGACTTTCTCGCATCTATTACAATAAGCATTTTTTTGACTATCCTCTCAAGCTCAACCTTGATGCCTTGCGTAAGTTGGGTCTGAAAAAGACCATTACTTTTGGGCTCAGTTACGTCTTTGCCAGGTTGGCTCCCATCAAGCCAGAGAAATCGTTGCAGGATTTCCTGATCAATCGCTTTGGTGACAAGCTTTATCGGCAGTTTTTCAAGGAGTACACAGAGAAGGTCTGGGGTGTGCCGTGTAATGAAATCAGTGCCGAGTGGGGTGCGCAGCGCATCAAAAGCCTGTCTATCCTGTCTGCTATCGGTCATGCGACCAAGCGGGCATTGGGTTTGGACGGCGGTACCAGCCAGACTTCCCTGATCGAGAGTTTCATCTATCCAAAATATGGGCCCGGCCAAATGTGGGAGACCGTGGCTCGCCAGTTCGTGAGCGCTGGTGGCGTTCTGGTCATGCAGGAAAAAGTGCTTGGGTTTGACATGGCAGAGGGTCGTGTCACAGCCGTATCAACCGTTGATACGGGTGGTCATGGGATCAAGTACCCATGCAATGTTGCTATCTCAACAATGCCTATCAATGAGCTGACGCAAGCACTGCCAGCCACTTGGTCACCTGCTGCTCGTGAAATTGCCAAGGGGTTGGAATATCGCGATTTCATCACGGTTGGCCTGCTGTACGACAAGTCTGCGTTAACACAGCCGTTGGAAGATAACTGGATTTACATTCAGGAACCTGGCGTGCAGGTAGGACGGGTTCAGGTGTTCAACAACTGGAGTCCGTTCATGGTGGCCAAAGCAGGGACGGTCTGGATGGGGCTGGAGTTTTTTTGTCGTGAGACTGACGACTTGTGGACTCTGAGCGATGGGGCCATGAAGGCGTTAGCTCAAAAAGAAATGCATCAGATCGGCTTGGTCAAACTGCCGCAGGCGGCAGATGCGGTGGTCATTCGGATCCCCAAAGCATATCCAGGCTATTTCGGAGCAGCCTACGCACGTTTTGGTGAATTGAGAGCCGAGTTGGACAAGATACCGAATTTGTTTCTGGTTGGGCGCAACGGTATGCATCGGTATAACAACCAGGATCATTCCATGCTGACTGCCAAGAGGGCGGTTGAGTTGATCGTGGCAGGGGAAACGCAAAAAGGCTCTATCTGGGACATCAACCTGGATGATGAGTATCACGAAGAGAAGAAATGAAACGGCCGATGGTTATGCAACAACCTACGGGGTCACTGAGTACAATCAGGTATCTTGATGGCGTTTGCCACTCAATTGGTGTTACGTACCGCACCGCGTCATCTTGTCATTCACGGGTTATGGTGTAAAATGCCATTATTAATGCAAGGTTAATTCTCGACACAAAAACCATTCTTACCGATGGGCGGATTATCCAAAGGAAGGTCTGGAAGTTACCTCGGC
>NZ_JAQTLS010000059.1 GCF_028714775.1 Thiothrix sp.
TCATGTTTGCCTTCCGCGCAGGCACAGTGCTCTGCATTCAGGGAAGCACTGGCGAATTAACCGCGCTGCTGCAGGAGCGGCCTTGGCCGCGATAAAGCCTGGTTTCGCAGCCAGCGCATCCCCTAAAGAAACACCAGCTGGAATGCGCAATTTCCTATGTGTACCTAAGTATATCTAGGCATTTTTTCCCCTTGCAAGAATAAATAAAAAAAGCAAATATCCCATTACACAAAAACAGCTCCCACAATACCCAATGGGAGCACAAATTCAAAGACGGTTTGCAAGTGCAGTGGCTGATGTAAGCAACGAAAAAGTAAAAAGGGGATTCAGCGGTTGTTGCCGATTTATTGGCTTTACAACCACGACCTGCCCCTTGCGGGTGCTGCCCGCCCGTTTACGATCAGGGACAACTCGGCAGTTGTACCGCCAACGCCATCGGCGCAGCCATCCAGTTCGAGCGGCGTAAACAAAATTTACTGGAAGCATAGCTAAACTCTGAAAAATTAAATCAGCCAGCTAAGCTATTAGAAAGGTGGCAATTAAGCGAGAGCAGTTCATATTTCGCCACCTGCGCATTAAGTGGCTTAATCTACAATGCAAGCAGGATATTTTTGTTAATCAAGGGAAGTTACCATGCCTGACTCTTCGTCATTAGAAACAAAGCCTCCTCTTTACGGCGATGAAAAAGAAAATAAGGTCATTCAAGATGGGCGAAAAGCCTGTTACCCAAATGATGAATCACAATTATCTGAACCAAAATTTGGCTTAGCTTTCTCCGGCGGAGGTATCCGTAGCGCTACGTTCAACCTCGGCGTGTTGCAAGGATTGGCAGAAGCCCATCTACTCAAGCGAATTGATTATCTTTCTACCGTGTCAGGTGGCGGCTATATCGGCAGTTGGTTTTCTGCTCTATTGCATCGCAAAGCGATAGTCGTAGCCAACCTCAACACAAACAATAAGAAAACAAACAAACCGGATGCTAGTCATGTAAAAACCGCACTAGATAAGCTGCAAGATGAATTGACGCCAGAGCCAAAGGTATCGCAGACCGACCAAAAACTGCCCAAGGGTGAATCTTCCATTCAATGGCTGCGTCGCTATAGTGCCTATCTCACGCCACGCTATGGCTTGTTTAGCTTGGACACCTTGGCCGCGCTGGCGGGACTGTTTCGCAATCTATTGCTCAACCAAACGATATTGATTTGCCTGTTGATGGCGATACTACTGGCCCCGTATCTTTTGATGCGAGCCGGAAGATGGATGGCAACTATTCACGGAAATGGTCTGTTTACCATTCTTTCGATAACTACAGGCGTACTACTAATTGCAGCGATATTCCTTGTACGAGTTGGCTTGACTCGCCCCGATAGCCGTAATGCGCTTCCTGCTGTGATTGCTGCACTGCTAGGGTCATGTGGGGCAGTTCTCATTTTTTACCTCAATCAACATCAGCAATGTCTCTTTCTGCCAGCAATATCGAAATTCGGAGGCGTACTTTACGCATTGACATGGCTTATCTCACCGCAATGGAAAAACTGGAAGATGCAATGTTGGGCTGCTATATCTGGTGTCGCGCTTGGGCTGATGCTTTATGGCTATGGTGAGTTGCTGAGACCAGGATATATTCCTGCTAATTTGCTTGGCGCGTTCTCGCTAGTACTTGGCCCCGTCATCCTATTACAAATACTCTGCATGGCCGCCCTCATCCACATCGGACTCGTCGGTCGCGGCTTCAGCGAAATAAATCGTGAATGGCTAGGCCGCGCGGGTGGTCAGGTATTTGCACTGGAAATGGCATGGGTAGCCTTCACCTCACTCGCACTTTTTGCACCAGCCTTGATTGACTACCTCAGCGACTGGATAGCCTACAGCGGTGGCGTAGCTTGGGCACTCGGTTCGGTAGCAACTTTCTGGTTGGCGCGCAGTGACAAAAGTGGCGGAAAAAATACCAACCCGCTTCTAGAAAAATGGCTGGGTATTGCGCCATATCTAATCGTGTTGGGTTTGTTGATCGCTCTATCCACTGGGCTACACAATGGCTTGTTAGCTTATTCTGGCATTAAAAAAGAAAAAATTAGTGAAGCGCAACGGAGTGATTACACAATTACCATCAAGGACAAAAAGTTTGAGAAGTTCGAGGCCACCCCTCTAGATTCCCAGCCGAATATGCGCCAAAGCATGAAAGAAACCTTACAAGCCAATGTACGTATCGATTTTTATACACTACTGGGAGCATTCGGTATCTCTCTGCTAATTGGGACAGCTTTTGCTCGGCGCATAGATGTAAATGTATTTTCCATGCACCAGTTCTATCGCAGTCGATTGGCGCGTGCCTATTTGGGCGCATCCAATACAGACCGCAAACCCAACCCATTTGTCGATTTTGACGAGTACGACGATTTGGCTTTGTCTGAACTTGCGCGGCAACGCCCTGTGCATCTGGTGAACACCACTCTCAACCTGACCAAAGTCACCAACAATGAATTGCAGTGGCAAGAACGGCGTGGAATTTCATTTTTATTCTCGCCCCACTACTGCGGCTACCAACTTTCACCACAGCATCAGCATTATGTCCCCACTGAAAAATACATGCGTAGCATCCTGCCTGAACAGAAAGGCGTCATGCTCGGCACGGCGATTGCCATATCGGGGGCGGCTGCCAGCCCCAACATGGGCTATCACTCCTCGCCGCCTTTAGCCTTTTTAATGACATTTTTTAATATCCGTTTAGGAAGGTGGTGTCCCAATACTGCTGGAGATGAGATTGGCTTGTCTAGCCCGCGTGAGGGACTTCCCTGCTTACTAAGCGAATTATTTGGTTCGACTAACATAAACACAAAGTTCGTAAACCTCACCGACGGCGGGCATTTCGAGAACCTCGGCATTTACGAACTGGTGCGTCGCCGGTGCAAGCTGATTCTGGTTTCCGACAGCGGAGCCGACAGCATGGAGGGTTTCGAGTTTGAAGACCTCGGCAATGCAATTCAAAAATGCCGCGTGGATTTTGGTGTGGACATCAAAATGTTCGGCATGGAAAAACTCCTACCCAGGAAGGCAAAGTCCCGCATGGCTTATGGCCGGATCAAATATGACGATCAGGCGGAAAATGATGGCGTGCTGATTTACCTCAAGCCTGTATTGCGCGGCAACGAACCTATGGATATATACCACTATGCCGCCACGCATCATGACTTCCCACACCAAGGCACAGGTGATCAGTGGTTCGAAGAATCGCAGTTTGAAAGTTATCGTGAACTTGGATTAATCACCGTAAGAGAAATGCTGAAAAAGCTGGGCATTCCCGGAGATAATTCCAATGAGAGTTGCCTTGATTTTATCAATCGGATGCTCGCCCTCTGCGAGCCATTCATCCATCCGGCAAAAATAATCTAAACATGATGAAAAACTTTATTCGTTCCGCTTTAACCTTGATATGTCTCAGTGGATGCGCAACTAAGATGCCGCCCATCGCACCACAACCAGATTTGCCGAATGCAACAATCAGTCCACTTGCGTGCAAGATGTTGCACGCATCTGAATGCGCCTACCAAATCAAAAATGATGGCGAACTCGACGCGCAATTTTGTGGCTCAGTTATACAACAGGCTGTTGGTGCAGTCGGTAAAGTGCAAGACGACCAACGCGATGACCTTGTGCGAGATGCTGCATTCATCGGTCTCATGGGCAATGACGTCATCATCGCATTTCGCGGGACACAACCGCCTGGATCAGCTGATGCCGAAACTGTTATAGCAGACTGGGTTAATGACGCAAAAGCACAGCCAAGCCATGACCAAAACATGGGAACGGTTCACACAGGCTTTCTGGCTTCACTGGATAACACATGGCAGCCCATACTACGCGTGCTGAACGAATGGAAAACTGCCGGGAAATTGGGAAATTCAAAAATTTATATTACCGGTCATAGCAAGGGCGGATCAATTGCACAACTTGCCGCATTGCGGTTGAAGCAAGGCGGCTTCAATGTTACTGAGGTCTATACCTTTGCCGCATCACGGGCAGGTGGGGAAGATTTTGCGAGCCTATATAACGCAAAAAATATCCCTACTTGGCGTTTTGAAAACCAAGGGGACATCGTGCCACACCTTCCCCCCACTCAGATCGAATTAGACACTTTCCATGCACTGCCGTATGGAATTCTTAGAGAACTCAATGGAAACGGTATATACCGCTCCGTTGGTCGCTTGCAATACATCACTTCAGGCCTAAATATCAAGGATGTTTCCCCTGAACAAGATGCACAACTTAATCAACAACGCTTGGCATGGTTCAAGGAAGAAGCAAAGAACGAAGCGAGACACATACACCTCTTCCGCACGATTGTCGCAAATCATACATTGAGTGCCCCAAAAGAAGGGGAATCAAGTGATCATCGCTACTACCGTGCTGTGTGCGGCAATTAAAGAAGATTGAGCCCATTCTTGGAACCAAATGTACGAACCAGATGCACCAGAATATTTTTTCGCCATTTGCAGAAGCTAATGCTGACATCGGGAATTTCGCAAACCAATTCACGATGCCAACCCAAGGATCTTCTTATATAAAGGTAACCACCCATGCCGCTCACCAAAGGCCAACTCAAGGCCATCATGCCGCGCTGCGCTGCGAACCATTGGATTGATCCGCCGAATGTCGCGATGGGGCGCTTATGTAATTGCTACACGCAGCA
>NZ_JAQTLS010000060.1 GCF_028714775.1 Thiothrix sp.
ACAAAAACAAAAAACTCCGCCTAAAATCGGAAGCCCGTCCAATCCATGGTGTCGTTTCTGCACAGATACTGAGGAAAATTTACCTAGTGAAAATAAATAATACTCTTTCCGTGAACTTGAGGCTCCCCCGGAATTTCGTCTTCCAAGGGTGACGTAAAATGTCATTCACAATGGAAGGGAATCCGATGAAGTCGGATTCAGGAAGCATAGCGCAGCAACAAATCTTCGAACTCCCGCACCGGTCGTGTAGTGAAGTCATGCTCCACTCGGTTGCGGCCAGCTTCACCCATCCGCACACGCAGGACAGGATCGGCCACTAGCAGGGATACCCGGTCAGCCAGCGCTTCGACGTCAGCAGCTTCCACCAGATAGCCATTTGGTTTGAGGTTGTTAAGAAATTTATAACAAATCAGGCTGTAGCCCCTTTTTTACATGTGTAAGCAGCTATCTAAAATATAGCGTCACTCAGGTGTTTTGCGGGGCAATACCGCTACACTGCATTTCAGGGTTGGGTAGGTCAGTCTGGGAACGATGCAATCAGGGTCATAAAAATGCAAACACCATTTTATTTGCGCTTCAATCGGTACCTTACAAGTCAGCTGATAGATTGGTTATTGGTATCTTGGTGTTTATTTGCATTTTTTGCCACCCCAATATTGATGTTGCGTGTCAGTCCATTTGAAGGCCGTTTGTCCGAGCCGATAGTTGGAATCTCTGGTCTTCTTTTTGGCATCGTGCTACTGAAAACCTGTCGCCCGCTTGCTCTTGGTATTTTCAGAAGGTTCCTTGGTCTACCGGCACCTTGGGTTGCCGTACTTATTGGTTTAGTGCTCAGACTGACTTGGGTGTTTGTGTTTCCATCCACACCTCAATCTGACGGTGCCATTTACCTCCAGTTAGCTGCAGCACTCGCCAACGGACAGGCCTATGAAATTGGCGGCACTTCTGCCTACTGGCCTGTGGGCTATCCGTTGTGGTTGTGCGGATGGTTACTGCTTTTTGACGCGCCTACTGCAGTGCTTCTAAGTCAAACCGTCGCCTATTTGGTGGCTGCCGCTGGAGTTATCAAGTTAGCCAACCACCTTCAGGGTGATACTGCTGCGCGGATCGCCATTTGGATCTTTGCAATTTGGCCTAACTTGCTTGCGCAACTTTCGACACCTGAGAAAGAGGCCGTTGTGATTGCCTTGTTGCCCTGGGTCTTGCTAGTTGTATTGGGCAAGGCGAAGCCATGGTTTGTTTTTTGCGCAGGTCTTGCGTTAGGGTTTTGCATTTTGGTGCAGCCAGGTTTGCAGTTTTTGTTGCCGTTGTTGTTGGTTGTTGTCTGGCTGCGTGCATCAGGCAAGGGTATTTTGCTAACGCTGATTCTTTTTATTTTTGGTACTGCGTTGGTTGTGCTACCTTGGACATTCCGAAATATGGTTGTGTTTGGCACACCGGTTCTTGTCAGTACCAATGGGGGTTCAAATCTTTATCGTGCCAACAATCCACTCGCTAATGGTGGCTACACCGATGTTGGTGAGCATGACCTTTCCAGTCTCAGCGAGCTTGAAAGCGACCATGTTGGTAAGCAGCTTGCTATTGATTGGATACGGACATATCCACTGGATTTTCTAAAACTGGGCTTTGAAAAGCAACTGCGTTTCATGGGCGATGACTCAAGCACAATTTACGGGTCACTCAAGCGTGGTGGTGGCACTCAAAATATGTTGGTTTATGGTCTGGCCAAGGCGCTTGCTAATTTTTGGTGGTTGTGTATGTGGCTGCTGATTGCAATAGCTGTGATGGCTGATAAGCGCAGATCCTCAGTAGATGAGCGTTGGCTAATTTGGGGATGGGCTTATCTTTTTGTTTTGCATTCATTTTTTGAAAGTGCCAGTAAATATCATCTGCCAGTGATTTGGGTTTTGTGTGTCTTGCTTGGCTGTCTCGTTACTCGTCTTAAAGCGGACAATAAAATATGAGTTTGCCGATTCAGTTGTCTGGGTTTGTCGCTGTCGGCGCGATTGCAACAATGTTTCAGTACGGTTTGATGGCTACTCTGATTAACTTTTTTGACGTTAGTACTGTATTGGCAAGCACGCTGTCCTATGCAGTCAGTGCACTGCTAAATTACGGGTTGAATCGGTATTTAGTATTTCGAAGTCAGGTTAGACACGTTGATGCGTTACCGCGATTTGTCGCAACTGTTCTGATTGGCTTGTTACTGAACGCTGGACTGATGTACTTGGCCTTAGCGGTGCTGCCATTTCATTGGTTATTTGCTCAGGTGCTGGTGACGCTAACAGTTATGGTCAGCAATTTTCTGCTTTCAAAATACTGGGTTTTTTATACTGGCAAAACGCCTATCGGAGGGTAGCTGTGAGACTTTCTATTGTTGTGCCTTGCTATAACGAAGAGGCGGTGCTTAATGAAACCCTCACAAGGTTAACCAAGCTCCTTCGGGGATTGATCAATTCTGCTGAATTGAGTTCTGACAGTGAAATTGTGTTCGTGGATGATGGTAGCCGCGATGCTACGTGGCCGATTATTGAAAAGGCTGCCAGCGTGGATCGGTTGATTCGCGGGCTTAAATTGTCAAGGAATCGAGGTCACCAGCAGGCTGTGCTTGCTGGTCTTTTGAATGCAAGGGGCGATGCCATCATCAGTGTGGATGCAGACTTGCAAGATGACATAAATGCGATTCCTGAAATGATCAAGGCGCACGCGGCTGGTGCCGAAGTGGTGTATGGGGTGCGGAAGCAACGTACGACAGATACTTTCTTCAAGCGATTCACTGCGGAAGGTTATTACCGTTTATTGGCCTGGTTGGGTGTTGAGATCGTCTTTAACCACGCGGATTACCGGCTGTTGGGCCGCAGGGCAGTCGAAGCATTGCGCGAGTATCGGGAAGTGAACCTTTTTTTACGCGGCGTCATACCGCAATTGGGTTTCATGTCTGCAATCGTTTACTACGACCGTGCAGAGCGCTTTGCTGGCGAGTCAAAATATCCTTTGAGCAAGATGTTGGCATTGGCTTGGCAGGGCATCACATCATTCTCGACCATGCCATTGCGGTTGATTACCGGGTTGGGCGCCACAGTTTCGCTGATGAGCATTGGAATCAGTTTGTGGGCAATCTGGCTTCGACTGTTTACAGAGTCTTCTGTGCCAGGTTGGGCTTCAACGGTAGTTCCGCTTTATTTGTTGGGCGGGGTTCAGTTGCTATGTATTGGTGTGATTGGTGAGTATTTGGCCAAAACATATCTTGAAACTAAAAGGCGTCCTTTGTTCCATATCGAAAAAGACACAACACACCTCACGCCACATGTTGCACTGTCGAATGCTTATGCTCATCCCGAGGATAAACCAGTGGTTTAATAATTTATATCAAGTCAGCCTCTAGCCCTTTTATAACAAGTGCAAGCCGCTATTGATAAATAATTAGGGTCAGACTCTCATGGCACTCGGTTAGGTCTATGTCATAGCAACAGAGCCTCACACCTCTTCGCCCAGACCTCCGTCGCGTAACACTTTGAGCACAGTGTCGGGCGGGTTGGCCCAAAACCCCTTGCCCTTGATGGGTGTGGTTTCGTCTTTCTCGACTGGATCGGGAAAACCCTCGAAGGAATCGAAGCCATAGTAGGTCCGTGGTG
>NZ_JAQTLS010000061.1 GCF_028714775.1 Thiothrix sp.
AGGTTTTGCCGTCTGCTGCCAGTGCCAGTTTGTATTCGGGTACTCGTGCAGCAGATGCGGCTATGGCCCCCTTGGCAGCGGTTGCCAGTACGATGATGCCTGCCAGCGTTACGGTGCGGTGGGATGGCTTATTAGTTTTCATTACTTGTCCCCTAGTTATGGGACGTATTTTCTAATTAAGAAATGAGCCTGAGTCACATATTGAGCCAAACCTAATTATTCGTACAGGGTAGTCAGGGTCATGGTCTGGTTGTGCAAGTCGCAACTGCCTTTGGCGTAAGGTGAAATTTCCCCGTAGGAATAGAAGCCAATTTGTTGGGTTGATTCCGGCAAAATATCCAGTACTGCTTCGGCTTCTTCTTCTGCATCAACGCCCATAACCATGCGCCGCCCGACGCAACTGATGGCAATGCACAATACTTCTGCATCAGTTTTGGTGGCGCTCATCAAGGCGGCATCTTCTGCACCTTCTACCAGTTGTTCAAGGTTTGCACGCATCAATTGCGCGTAAGCCCCCACTGGAATGTCGCCTGCGAAGGTGAGGGATTGGGTGGCTTCATCCACCGCAAGGATGGTACGCACCAATTCCTTGGTTTCACCGGGTTGGCTTAGTGCCAAGGAGAAGCGCAAGCCTGTTGCCGGTAAGCCTTCCGCCATTTCGCCGAGGTAAGTCTTGTACAGGGAGAGTGCTGGTTTGCCAGCCAGTTCATACAGCACGTTGTGTTCAGCACGGGTCACTTCACGCGCAGGGCCAAACGGTTTCCAGCCACCTTTAGAGCCGTGCCCAATTTTGACATCACCATACAGGCCGAGTGCGGCAATGGTATGGCTGGTTGGTTTGCCGTCTTTCAGCACCCAGGTTTTTTTGAAGTGCTTGCCATCGCCCGCTAGCCCACCTGTAACAGTGATACCTGCCACGACATCATTGAAACCTTGGACAAGTTCGCTGCCGTTGACATTCAGGCCATCGGAAAGCACGAAAATGCCTTTTAAATCATCGCCAGTCAGCCTATCGGCCAACACCCGGCCTGCATGGTGGGAGTCTTGCGCCCCGTCTATTGCAATGTGGGTCATGTGCAGGCGGCTGGATTCAAATTGGGCTAAGGCAATAACCAAACTGTTGTCGTGGATGTGTTTGCCAAGAATTTCACCCGCACTGGAACAGCCCATGAACGTCGCTTGCGGATATTTTTCTGCCAGTACTTCAAAGGGGTGCGTATGTTCCAGAAAGTCCGAGTGACCAAATATCAGGATGAGGAGTTGTGGTGATGAAATATCGGGCAATACAGAGGAAAAACCATGCGCGACAGTATACGTCAGGGTGCTAATTTTCATTGTTGTGCCACTCCGGGAGATCGAGATTTTTTGTTATTTGAAACCTGACCCAGATGATGGCACGATCTGCCGAGCAACACTAGCGCTTAAAGATGAGTGGAATTTGTTTTCACCAAGAAAGTGCTATTGCTATCAATGAATTCACGTGCAAACAGTTTGGTTCTGCTACTGCTGAAGCGGGGGGCCTCATCAAATACAAACCCCAGAAAGCCCAATAATTAAGCGCTTCTTGTTTACAATAGGCGGTGACTTCTCTATGGTATGTCAATGCCCTGTTGATGGGGCTTGACAGTTATCTATAGCTAAAAAAACATGAAAAAACTGCTAGCAGCCTGTCGGACTCCCCGTCTTCCCAAAAAGTGTACAATCAGCGGACACAGCGAACTGCGGGGTAAACCACAGGTAATAAAAGAGAATTTAGGTTATGAACATCACCGTTTTGTTAGCCGCCGCGCTGTCCATCATCTTGGTTGTAGCTGCCGTGTACTTGTATAGGTTCATCAGTTACCGCCGTGCCAAAAGGCGGGCAGAAGAAGCCTGCCGCAAAAAATCAATGCGGCGGCAAGAAGAAACCACAACACGGGTATACAAATCTTCCCGGTTCCACTACTGAATGGGGAGTACCTTAATTTTTCATGGCTCTAAGGCGTTTGTCCGGTCGAGTATCACCGTAAACACCCCTTTCACCACTTCCGCCATTTTGATGTAATCCAAGCGTTCCCACGTATCCTCGCGGTGGTGGTAGGCATCATTACGGTAGAAAGCGGTATCCGTTACCATCAATGCGGGGAAACCTTGCCGCCAGAAGTTGAGGTGATCCGAAAAATCAATGCCCGGAATCAGCCACGGGGCATTGATGGAATACACTGGCATTGCCATCACGCGGCGCATACTGGCTTTGGTGTCACGCACGATGCCCATGCTTGACAGGTTGCCGACCACAGCAATGAAATTGCCTTGATTGGCATAGGCGTATTCCATCAAAGGCAGCGGAAAATCTTGGCTGTGCGGTGTGTCGTCATAGTAGCCGATCATTTCCAACGCGATCATCAGTTCTACTTTGTCCCCATTTTCGAGCAGCTTCTTGGCGTGTACTGCGCTGCCCATGTTGGCTGTCCTGAAATATGGCGGTTCTTCCAGTGTAAAGGCGACCAACTCCACCTGTTTGGTGAGTGGTGCTTGGCTTAATAAGCGTGCTAACTCCAATAACCCGGCAATGCCACTGGCGTTATCATCTGCTCCCGGCAACTCCTCGTAAGCATCGTAGTGTGCCCCTATCACGATGCGGGTTGGCGTTGCGGGACCAAAGCTAATCGACAGGTTGTTGTAAGTTCCACCCTCCACCACAAACGGCATGTCTTGTACCTTGCCGAATGCTGCCCATTGTTCACGGATGTAGGCGGCGGAAGCATTCAAATTGTCGGGAAAAGTGCGTGGTGGCAACTCGGCAGAAAGCTTGCGCACGTGTGCTTGCAAACGTTCAGAGGAAACGCTGACAGATGTTGTTACCTGATCAGTTTGCCATAACGGTTGGGTGACGACAAACCATAACCCCACCATGAGGAATGGCAGAACCAAAGCAACCTCGCCCAAGGAGCGGAGGAGTTTACGCATCATCATTCCAGCGTCCCCTTACCTTTTGCCCAAAAATACATTCGGGTCAACGAAGAATAACCGATTCCACGCCTGCGGCAAAGCAGCATCATACAGCCACGGCTGTGGGTAAGGGGTGCGGATGTCGTAATGCAAATGCGGCGGCTTGCCCTTGGCGTTGCCGGTCGTTCCCACCTTGCCGACGGCATCTCCCGCCCATACCCAGCATAACGCTTGTGTATCAATTTGTTGCAGGTGCGCGTAGTAGTGGAAACGCCACTTTGCCCCCAGCATGAACACGTAATTCCCGCCCATGCTGTCCTCCCCCGTGCTGATAATCAAGCCTGTAGTGGCGGCGAGTACGGGCGTGCCTTCTGGGGCGAAAATGTCGATGCCCTTGTGCGTACCGGAACGTCCCCACGGGTAATACCAGAACGATTGCAGATTCCAGTCCGCACGGCTTGCACCACTGACCGGGATGCGTGGCGTTTCAGGCAGGAAGAATGCAGCCATTGCTACCGCCAGCAGCGTGCTAAACAGCAGGTGGGGAAC
>NZ_JAQTLS010000062.1 GCF_028714775.1 Thiothrix sp.
TGCAGTGGCAGAAAACCTCCGCTTGTGGATGCTGTTTTTATGGCCTCCAAACTTAATCGCTAAGGCAAATGGCAATGTCACCTTGCTGCTGAAAACCGCTGATTAGGAAAATTGTCGTGTACAGAGCGGTACATTAGAGAATGGCATTTGGATGGATTTAAAGGTATCGCGAGTAATTGTGCTAAATATTGATCCATGGCTTTTTTGTTGTAGGTCGGTTACTTGCAAATAAATGGAGTAGTAAATAAACGTATCGGAAATTCCATCTATTCCTCTGATGCCATAGCAAGATTGATTCATTGCCATTGGTGTGGCAACCATTGCGCATTTACCAACTGTGCCACGCGCACTAATAATAGTTGTTCCAATCGGTAAAATTTTCGTCGAAGATTTTTCAACGCCAAAACGAGTAATATGCTTCTCTGTTTCGATAACAAAAACGTCCGATGGATTTGGCGCATCAACGACAGAAAACCACGGAATATCGCCATTCCAATAGGCTTCAGTAGACGTTTTAGGTGTTCCACCCCCAATCAATGTAATCAGGCTTTCCAAAGAGCGTATTTCCCACCCCTCCGGTATCCACCCCATTTCTTCCGTGAACACAAACGTATTCGGGAACAATGAGCGAATGTCCTCCGGCAGTGGCTTACGCGCATCACCCAAGGCTTGACGGGCGGCGGCTTTGGCTTCGAGTTCGTCGGGAATGGGATTTCCTGCCGCCAGTGCGTTATCAATCACCGGATCGAAGTCCACGAACCAGCTTTTGAACAAGGCTTGCGCCATTGCTTCCAGAGTGGCGTTCATCTGGCGGTTGAGTTCGATTTTGTCGTCGAGGGAGCCGAGGATATTAACTATTTCCTCTTGTTCTTTGAGCGTTGGTAGTTTGATATTTAGGACACGAGCGGATGCAACATTGAAGTGCTGTTGCACTGCCCCAACTAGGTGGGCAGAAATATGACCAGTCGCAGCAGTATTTATATAGTAAGCGAGAAACCGATTATTGATCTCCTTACCGCATCGGACAATGACCAAATCTGAGCAGTTTGCATCTTCAAGCCAATCAGGAATAACAGCACAAGAGCCGGGTTTTCCCGTTCTGACAATCACCACATCTCCAGGCGTGAGTCTTGATTTGCTGACTTTCTGATGAAAAGCCTGACTTATGTATTTTATGTCATCAGTATTTATTCGCAGGGGTTCAATATTCTTGGAACGTAAAAAAGGTACGCCATCATCAATATATTCAGAACTCATGGAGCCGACATAACCTACTGTAATTTCAGCAGCTACATCCTCCAATAAGACATTGCGCCACTCAGACTGCATCGGCTACCTCTGCCAGAATCTCGTCCTTTATGTACTGTTTGAATGCTGTCGCTGAGGTGAAACACCGGAATCCTGCCTGACTCGCCAGCGCAACCGTGTCGTTGTCCTCATTCAGCAGCACTGCTACCGGTTGGCTGAGTTCTTCCTGTACGCCAGTCGGCCACACCAGATCAAACACTGCCAGTTGCTGCCCACTTTGAGGGTCGCTGTAGTCATATGACAGCACCCCGGCAGGCAAGCCCTGTTCCTGTACCCACTGGTTGAGTGCCTGCAATGCCTGCTCTTCCGTCTCATCACTGATGCCGCCCTTGACTGCTACAGCAGCAGGTTCGGTACGGCGGCCTTCCATCCACTGCGTATCGCCATGCAGCAGCGAACGCATCCGCTGGTTGGCTTCTTCCGCCAGCAATGCCTTACGCGCTTCCAGAAAATCGAGGTAGTTTTCCATCTTCCACAGGTTTTCATCCATCGGTATCCACTGGGTCGCCAGCGCACCGGGATGACGTGATTCCACCTCAACAAAATAGTCATGCGGGTATTTGTCACGGATGTCGAGGTTGGTGTCCTTGGTCAAGAAGCAGAAGTTCGCCAGTGCATTCACCTCCTGCCTCCCCTGACCGGCTTTATACAGCCGTGCTTTCGGGAATATATGATGCACTTCCAGCCGGTTCAGCTTGCCCAGCAAATTGGCTTTCAACGGCAAGCCTGTTCCCCAGTCGCGGGCTTCGCCCATGCGCGTCAGCATGTACAGCACCGGGTAAAAACGTGCGCCGAGACTCCAGCCATCAAAATGTCCCGGTTCTATGGACAAGCCACCATGCCACAGACGCAATTCCGCCAGCAGCTTGTCGACGCCACCATTGCTTTCCAGCACTCCCAAATCTTTGTCGATGTACGATTCAGTGGAACCGGAAAAACGACCCCACATCCCGGCCTGTGCAAACCAGAACAGCAGTTTGTCGCGCTCGATTTCGTCCAGCCTGCCGCTGCGTTGGTCTAGATAGCGCACCATTACAGGAATCGCATAACGCCCGAACAACACTCGGTCGTGATCCAGCCCCAACCGCCCGCTAATCATGTTCAGGCTGGTGTCAATGTGGCGGGTAGCGCGTTTCAGACCATCCTGAATGTCAGGAGCCTGCTTGTCGTGCAGGTAAAGGAATTTGGCTTCGCCTGTCAGGGCTGTATTCACGGAGCGTAGCAGCCAGTCAAGGCTGAAGTCGTACCCGGCTTGCTGCCACTCATGCAGTTTTTCTTTCATCTGGTTGCGGGCTTCCGGCCATTCCGCGCAGATTTTGGCAAGCGCCAGATCGCCCTTGGACAGTTTGGTGCCACCGCTGTTGACGCGATTGAAGATGTCGACCACCACATCCAGGGTTTTATCCTTGCCGGTCACTTCCTCAATGTGTAGGTCGATGTCGAGAATACCGAGCAGGTTGCTGAGCCTCCCCATGTAATCAAACATTTTGGCTGCGTGTTCAGGATGGGCATTGATGGGGGCAAAAAACTCCCTCATGCCTGCATTGCCTTTCTGCATAACAGCCGTGACATCCACCCACAACGGATCGTCCTGCATTTTGATCGGCTGCCAGAACTCAAACACCTCAGTTTCCATATTGAAACGCAAGCTGGTGAAAGCGGAGGCATTGCCATCAAAGAACTTGGGCGGCTTGCCACGTACCACGCCATACAGTGAAGTCATGCGCTGTTGACCGTCGAGCAGCAGCTTGACGATACCGGCTGCCAGTTGCATGTCGCCCCGGTATTGCGCTTCGGCGGATTCCGTCGCCCATACCAGCAAACCACCTACTGGGTGACGGCGATACAGGGAACTGAACAGGCCGCGTACTTGTTCCTTGCCCCAGACGTAACCGCGTTGGAATTCAGGCAAGGCCATGTGACCGTTGTCGATGTGGTCGAGGATAGTGGAGATTTTCATGGGGTGTTGATTCCTTTGGCTGCGGCATCACTACTGACGGTGTTAAGCTGCGTTCCTAGAGTCTGTCAAATAAACTGTGTAACAAATTTTCATAGGGCGGAGAGCGGGACGCGCTCTTCGCCGAACATGAGTAAAAAGGTCTGCAAAGCAGGCTTCCAGTGGTGGATAACCGACCACTTTTGCGA
>NZ_JAQTLS010000063.1 GCF_028714775.1 Thiothrix sp.
GAAAATTTCAGGCGCTACGCCATGAGCCATCTTTGAGCCGTGATTTCACTTGATCCCAGGAATAACCTGCTTCTGGGTTTGCCTCAAATTCCGCCAAGCGTGTTTCAAGCTCGGCTTTGAGAGCAGGAGAAACTTTCACGGCTTCAGGTATTGCCGCAACACTATCCCAGATAAGCTCAACGAGACGGATGCGTTCCTGTACCGGCAGCTCAAGAATGTCAGTGATAGAAATGTTGTTCATGCGCAACATTCTACCCCTTTTCGTGAAACACGCTCGTGGAGCTGAGGGACGCGCCGCAGGTGCATCCCAGCCCCCGAAGGGGGCGAACTCGAGCACAGGGTTACCCGGCATCGGTGATACCACTGTCGCCAAGGTGCTGGCTTATGCGGGCGATGTGCGGCGGTTTGCCAATGCAAAGGCACTGGCGGCTTTCATCGGCGTCACACCACGACAACGTTTGTCGGGTAGTTCCGTCAAAGGCAAGACGATAATGAGCCGCGCCGGACACAGCGAGTTGCGCCGCGCGCTGTACATACCCGGCTTGGTAGACAGGCGGCACAACCCGGTACTTAAAATGTTCGGTGATAGATTGAGTACTACGGGCTTAGCCCCCAAGGCTGTGGTGGGGGCAGTCATGCGCAAGCTGGCGCATTTGATTTACGGGGTGATTAAATCAGGGCAACCGTTTGATGCAAAATTCAATCATTCAGCACTTGCATTTCAAGACGGTATCTGACCCCGTTATTTTTGTTGGACGGACTCAAGGCCCACAGGTCGAAGCTGGTGCGAGAATACCTCGACAGCATCAACGGATATGTCCAGATCGCCTTCCTGCCGCCCTATGCGCCCGACCTGAATCCGGTCGAATATCTGTGGGCTTGGCTCAAGCGTCACGCCTTGGCGAATTTCTGCCTAGACAACATCGGGGAGTTGCAATTGACCGCACGCAACAAGCTCAAAAGTGCTCAACATCGGCCAACGATTATCGCTGCATGTTGGCAACAGGCCGGATTGTGGTGATGTCATGATTTATGTAAAGCTCAATAAGCAAGTACTGCTCTCTTCGAATTGGCTTGATCGTAGTCGCCACCATAAACATCTACATAGACCAAGCGCGATATGTCCATTTCGTTTCCCCATACTTTGAATTGAAGTTTTTTCTTGCCAACAACCTGGGTGGATACGGTGCCCGGATGTTGTGGAACGGCTTTCTGGTGCATCACTACTAGCAGCCGATCTCCAGAATCTGAAACATTGTGTGTTTCATCAAGTGCCGTTGTCGCGCTGTTGCTGACCTCAGCGACCACGTTAACGAATATTGATCCTTCAGCCATCCTGTTGGCTTCTACTTGGATAATCTTTGGGAACTTTGCCATTGCTGATCTCCATTAAAACTCTATGAATGAGGGGCTGCGCGTTTTTGCGCAGTCCCTGTCGAATGCAGTACGTCAGTACGTATTCACCCCGTGACAAGAACAGCAGCTAAATACGTGCCAACGTGGATTGACACAGTTGGATGCTGCACACCAAAAACAGTCGTACACAACCCAATCAGATGGACATCTTGGATCACCTGCTGAGGCATCGCAGTTTCCTGCGCCGGGTATGCCACCTTCCCCTTTCCTCTGCTCGTCAATACCTTGGGCATACTGTTCCATTTCAGTTTTTGTGGCGCCCTCACGAATTATTCTTCCCTTTGGCATAACATTTCTCCTCATGTTGTTAAAGTTGAGATGGCTATCTACTCGTAATGCATTCCTTCGCTTTAGCCAGAGGCGAGGAACAAATATGGCCTAACGTTTTCGAGTTGAGGGGCGGATTGCCCGCGGTGTCTGCGGGGAAGTGCATGCGCGCTTGTTCGGGCAATGCGTCCCCTCGAATGAGGCGTTGGCGCAGATTGACGTGCTCCGCAACCACCGACTCTTGCTAAGTGATGCCTCCCCATTTCGGCTCCCCTTTGCGCAATGGCTGAAAAAATCAGCCCGGAAAAACTTGTCATATGGCGCGGAACGCAGTTCACGTTGCCACATAACTGAAATCGTTGATGCGGACAACGTGAACTGCGTTCCGCTCAATATCATGTTTTTAGCTCCGTAAAAATCCCGCAACTTTCTTGCTACCGCTGCACTCGAACTCTATACGGCTTGTTAAGCCGTGACTAATATAAGATGGTCAATATGTATTGCGACCTCGGAATAGCCCCCGCTTGCGTCTGCCAACTTGAGAACAACCAAGTCGTCATTGATCTTATTGACCGTCGCTTTTACCGAGGTAGTGCCAATCAAAAAATAGGCATCTTTACCATTTAAGGATGCAATAGCATTGCGGAATGTGCTCATGATTTCTCCTTGCTTAGTAGCATTTGTTGAAATTTACTGTGCATTGAGCCTTTTCTTTTTCATTCGATCCTGCTTTCCCCAAACACTCAACAAACTCTTTATTGCAGGCATCTCGAATCGCACCACTGGCAGCTGTGGCTGCGTTACCCAGCAATTTTGGATCAAGCTTACCTGTGGCTACAGCGCCAGCGATGGCGGCAGTCGTTTCAGCTTTCTTTTTGTCAGTTTCGATGAGGCCAGTAATCTGCTTTAAAATTTCAGTGTGAGCCGCGTTAACTTGAGCTCCAGTTATCCAGTTGTTGGATGCAGCCTCGCAAGTGCGATATAAGAATTCTCTTGCCAATAGTACTGTTTGAGTTCTTCCTGCTAATTCCAGCGCAGTTGTGCTGGTTTGAAGATCGTTGTTTAGTGCTACTTTGTTGCCGGCTGATGCTGATTTTCCGCCACCTCCGTTTATTGTTGATGATGTGTCTGAAGTTATGCCTGTAATCAATTTAAATGTATCTGACATGGCCACATCTGGCCCAGGCTCCGCGCAGCTAATAAAGCTCCCTGCTGATGTTTTATTCGTCATTGTTCTAAGTTGTGCGGGCATGGTGACTATCTCACCGGATGTAGTTGTTACCCTTGTGGGGGCAAGTTCAGCAGTTTTTTGTGCCAGCATGCTGCCACATCCAGTCAGCAGGCCTGCAATTGAAAGTGAAGCCAATAACTTTTTCATATCTACTCTCCCTAAAAAGACGACTGCCTAACGTAAAGTAGACGGCAAAAACGCCGTATATTCTGGCAGCAGTTGCCGTATAAGCTGGAATATTATTACCGCCTCATTGATTCTGAAATGTTATGCAAAAGCTAACATGGCGGCCACTCTCCAGAAAAACGGCGCTTACCTTATTTCCCCGTCCAAGAAACAGGAGGATTCCCAATACATCAACACGCAATTTAGCAGCAAACTCCCTCCCGCGCCATAGACCAAAATGCATAGACAATCGGCTGGGCGCAGCCACAAAG
>NZ_JAQTLS010000064.1 GCF_028714775.1 Thiothrix sp.
CCCGCTGATCCAGCGTCTCCAGCAAGTAGCAATGCTCTGCTGTCTGGCTTGGGCATTGGGCAATCTGTTCCAGTACGGCACGTATGGCTTGCAAGTCACGAATTTTGGCATCAATTTCCACCAAATGCGCCTGCACCATCTGGTCAGCCTCATGGCAGGGTTGTTGCGGCTGATCAGCCAGTTGCAGCAGCGTCTTGATTTCCCCCATGCCAAAACCCAGTTCCCGCCCGCGCCGGATAAAGCGCAGGCGTTTAATGTCTTCCTCACCGTAGCGCCGATACCCGCTGGCAGCACGGGCAGGCGGCGACAGCAAACCGCTACGTTCGTAATAGCGGATGGTTTCCACTTTTACCCCCGATTCCCGGCTCAAAACACCAATCGTATAACCCTCTGGCATGGCTTGACCCTGTAGTTACTACAGGGTTTAGGATAGCCCCATTGAACCATTTGGAGAAGTGTTATGGGTGTACATTGCGGTTGTGCTCATGGGTGCAGTACCGGACAAGGGCTGCAACCGCACGGACGTTACCGTACCGTGTTGCTGCTGGCCTTGCTGATCAATGCGGGGATGTTTGCGCTAGAAATTGGCTTTGGCCTGAAAGCCAACTCGTCCGCATTGCTGGCAGATGCGCTGGATTTTCTGGGCGATGCTGCCAACTATGGCATCAGCTTGTGGGTGCTGGCAATGGGGGTAGCCGCACGGGCGCGGGCATCCTTAGTCAAGGCGGTGTCGATGGCAACCTTCGGCATCTGGGTAGCTGGTGATGCGGCATGGGGGTTACTCACTGGCAGCGTACCGCAGGCCACCACCATGGGCATGGTCGGAATGCTGGCATTGCTCGCCAACCTCAGCGTCGCCGCAATGCTTTATGCATGGCGCAACGGTGACAGCAATATGCGCAGCGTCTGGCTTTGCACCCGCAATGATGCGATTGGCAATGTGGCAGTGATGTTGGCAGCACTGGGCGTATTCGGCACGGGTTCTGGCTGGCCTGATTTGGTGGTGGCAAGCATGATGGCAGGATTGGCACTGACGGCGGCATGGCAAGTGACCAACCATGCCCGTTTGGAATTGGCCAGCATCTGATAAACTGGGTGTTCCTCCTAACGCCGCCCACAAGGAAGCCACCATGCCATTGACACACCGCCTTTTCCAAACTGGCATCCCCGCTGCCTTGGGTGCTGCCGCCTTGTTCGGGGCAAGCACGCCGCTTGCCAAACTGCTGCTGGCAGGCATCAGCCCGTGGATGCTGGCGGGCTTGCTTTATCTTGGGTCTGGGCTGGGGTTGATGCTTTACCGCCGTTTAAGCGGTGCTACTGCCGTCAAGTTGCCCAAGCAAGAAATGGGATGGTTTGCGGGTGCAATTATCGCGGGGGGCATCATTGCCCCTGTCTTGCTGATGCTGGGGTTGACAAGTATGCCTGCTTCCGCTGCATCACTGTTGCTCAATGCGGAGGGGGTTTTCACGGCACTGTTGGCGTGGTTTGCCTTCCGTGAAAACGTTGACCGGCGGATTGCGCTCGGCATGTTGGCTATTGTGGCAGGTGCATTGGTGTTGAGTTGGCCGGGGGAAGCACGCTTTAGCGGTTTATGGCCTACCCTCGCGGTATTGGGTGCGTGTTTCGCGTGGGGACTTGACAACAACCTGACCCGCAAAGTGTCGCTTAACGATGCAACGTGGATCGCTGCCGTCAAGGGGCTAGTGGCGGGAATGGTCAACTTGACGTTGGCACTTGCCGTGGGCAATTTGCTGCCTGCCCTGCCCTTGATGGTCGGCGCAATGTTGTTGGGCCTGTCGGCTTACGGGGTAAGCTTGGCATTATTTGTGGTCGGCTTGCGCCACCTTGGTACTGCCCGTACCGGGGCTTATTTCTCGGTTGCGCCTTTTTTTGGGGCAATTCTAGCCGTCATGCTGTTGGGCGAAGCAGTCACACTGCCGTTGTTGGTGGCGGGCTTGTTGATGGCGCTTGGCCTTTGGCTGCACCTGACGGAACACCACGCCCACGCGCACCAACATGATGGGTTGGAACATGAACACGCCCATACGCACGACAACCACCATCAGCATGGACATGATTTTTCCCTAGCCAACGGCGAACAGCATTCCCATTGGCATAAGCACGCTCCCCTAATGCATGAACACCCACATTTCCCGGATACGCACCATCAGCACCCGCATTAGCGGTATCCGGGTAATGCAACGTTTACCTAAAACGTCAGCACCTTGTCGGCTGCCAGCGTCCATTGCGCCAGTTGCGGCATGGTGCTGGCTTCCACACCTTCAACCAAAGGGATTTCCTTCATCCCGCGTGCATCAAGGCATGTGCCGCAAGCCTTAACTTGCCCACCTTTCTGGATGACAGCTTTCAGCATCCTTTCGAGGTTGTAATAGCCTTGCGGGGTGGATTGTTTGGGCATGGCGCAAGTGACCGCATCCGCCATCAGAAAGATGAGCACTTCCGTTTCTGCCTGTTCCTTTTGCAGCGCCATCGCCAACCGCAGGGCGTTGTAAGCCTTCTCAGTGCCGTAGGGGGCATCGTTGAGGATGAACAATACTTTCATGGGCGGGACACCTACCTGAATGATGACGCTTGCAGTGTAGGCAAGGGACAACGTATATTCAATCTATCAATTGAATGATCTTGATCAAAGTCAGAAAGATGGTACTTATGCCCCTACACCGCACTTCACCCCCTGTCCAACACGGCATCCGTGCCAACCTTATGCAAATCCTGCACCAGTTGTTACAGGTGTTCCTTGTCGGCCTGACCATCGGCATGACGCGCACCGTCGTCCCCGGTTTGGCAGAAACCGAATTCGGGCTGGGCGGGCAGCAGTTCTTCTTGCTTACCACTTTCGTTGTCACCTTCGGCGCGGTCAAGTCGGTGATGAACCTGTTTGCGGGGCGGTTTTCTGACCGTTTCGGGCGTAAGCAGGTGCTGGTGGCAGGGTGGGTTGCGGCACTGCCGATCCCATTCTTGCTGTTGTATGCGCCGAGCTGGGGTTGGGTAGTGGCGGCAACTGCGTTGCTTGGCATCAACCAAGGCTTGTGCTGGTCAATGACCCTCAACAGCAAACTGGATATGACCAACCTGAACCAAAAAGGGTTGGTCAATGGCCTAAATGAATTTTC
>NZ_JAQTLS010000065.1 GCF_028714775.1 Thiothrix sp.
ATGGAGTATTTCAAGCTCAAGATCTTCCAGCTCAACACCGAGGACACGCCGTCGTTCCTCTATACCAAAATGCCAAAGAGATCATGTCAGCACCAGATTTCTTCCGTAGAAAACCCGTGAACAGTCTAAAATTCACGACCGCATGCCGGTGATTATCCAGCCTGAAAACTATGAAGTTTGGCTTGATCCGAACATGACCGATGTCACCCGAATACAATTAATGACCAAGTCTTATCCCGAGCGTTTCTTGAAGGCCTATCCAGTCAGTCGCAGGGTAAATAGCCCGCAGCACGATTCGGCAGATTTGATAGAGGAAGAGGCACTGCAGCGGGATGAGCATTCATAAACATTCGCGGCAGCTAAAATCTGTCGCAATGAGTGTTCAGCGATATGATTTAAACTACAATAGAAAATCATGAGCACACTCAATATCCTACAAAGCAAAAGAGCTGAAATCCTGGCGCTTGCGGCCAAGCATGGGGCAAGCAATGTACGGTTGTTTGGCTCTGTTGCTCGTGGAGAAGACCAGGAAGACAGCGATGTGGATTTTTTGGTGGATATGCAGGAAACACGCAGCCTGTTCGACCTGATCGGCCTGCAACAAGACATTGAGAAGGTCATTGGCAGGAAAGTGGATGTGCTGACACCGAACGGCATCAATCGCTACCTGAAAGAACGCATCCTTCATGAGGCTGCACCTTTGTGACCAAAGACCGCTCCGTCTACATCCGGCATATTTACGGCTGGATCAAGGAATATGTGCAAGCGGGCAAGGGTCAGCTTTTCCCATCCATTCAGTTGTTCTAATGGTGGTGCCAACTCATCGTGATATTCAATTTTTGCCGGATCGTTCATAACAATCTCAGTAATAAATTAGGCGATGATGTCGGCGTTTTGGTGAGAATGCTTTTCCACCCTGTCGAATCCCAGCTTGATCGGTAATGCGGCTGCGAGGTGCAGAGGGGTGAATGGCATGATGTATATATTCTCAGGGTAGTTGGTCAGCTAAGTGTGTTTGTCAGCTTTCAAGGGATCCAGTCATAACCATGACTCCCCCTCCAGTTGTTCCAGTGTGCACACGTCATCTTGTTCCTTGTTTTTAGTATTTTGCATAGCTGCTGGCTCATCAGGTGAGCTTTTCATCCAGTAATCTGCACTTATGAGCAGAGATGATCTATCCCATATATCAAACGGCCGCATCCCGTGGCGACAACTGTTTCAGCTACGTCGCCATGCTGCGCCTATGAAAATTGAACCAGCGCCCGTGCTGGCCTTGGGCCTTGCTGCCCGAAATGCCAAACCACCGTCTTTCCTGCCTTCCTGGCAACGGGATGAGGCCAAACTCCGCCTAGTCCTTCTATGTGAATGGTTAGACGACAAATTGGATAAGCCCGCCAAGGTCAGTCGAGTCAGCAAGAATGTGAGGCGAATCACGATCTTTGAAGGTCTTGCTTATACCGTCAATTCGGAAAAAAGATCTGTCATCTCCGGGACGATTCGGAATAAATGCTATAAGGAAAATCGTTACAATTTCGAAATCGGTCGTCCGCTCTTCACCTCATGGTGGCTAAATTCTGTACTCAAGAATCTTAATCTGATTGATCACGAGCAAGGTGAGTTATTTTTTGACGATTCACAGATCAATGGTGTCGAGAAATGGCTGGCGGACACAGCCTATCGGTTGTTGTTGAAAAATCCAAAATTTCAGGCATTTCGTTGCCTGGGACTGCCTAAACTGTTCAAGTTTCCCAGCGATATCTATTGGATTGCTTTGGCCTCCCGCACCAACCCGGTCGGACCGTTAATGGGATCGCCCACGTTGAATCGTGTTTGGCGCAATGACCGTACATTCCGGCAGGTTGCCAAAGAAAATACGCAACTGTTGCCATTGCTTATGGCGTTCGTCGAGCAGATTCCGGCAGGTACAAAAAATTATAAAGATCCTGTGCTTGCTGTCAAAACTGTATTCCTGGATGCCGGATTGTCTGAGGCCGCATGGCGATATGTTGTTCGACATGGCTCCCGTATTTTCAGGATTCCTTGGGAAGAGGCCGTTGGGCAGCCGAGACTTGAAGTGGCCATTCGATATCTCAAAGCTTTAGAGGCTGCAGGCTTGCCGCCTCCGCCACCGCCAACAGTCGCAAAAGCATTCCTGCATAGCTATAACCCGCACCAGCGCCACGATGCACAGATCGGAGAACATTTTGAAAGCATTATTGATCCCATTGTCCTTCGTGCCGGGTTGTTAGAGGCTGATCGGAGGCGCAGCGAGGGGGAAGTAGAGGGATTCTCGGAGGAGTTTCTTGGCGTATGCTGGTGGTCTGAGTCACTTGCCAATTCACTGGACGATAATCAAATCAAAGCCGGATGGCCATGGTTTGTTCGTCAGTGGCGGACAACCGAAACTGAGCATGCCATGCTCAGCAAGGCTAAACAGCTTTACTGGCAGCCAAGGCTGGAAGCCTTCGATATGGGACGAATGAAGGTTGTGCCACTCAAATCTTCTGAAGAATTAATACTTGAGTCCCTGGCGATGAGAAACTGCCTGGAAACCTATGCTGAAAAATGCGCCAGTGGGAAAGCCGAAGTCTATTCTATTCGTGACCTTCATACCGGAAAGCGTAAGGGATGCGTGGGGCTGCGGGTCGATAATGACAAGCCTTATATCATCGACGTCAAGGGCTTTGCCAATACGCCTCCGAGTGGTGAGGTTCAGCAGATCGCCAACGAATTGGCCCGGAGGTTACAAGGCATGTATCCCAATATGTGCACAAAGCGGAGTTGATCGGATATGAACAAACTGACATTTCCAGCATTCGTGTGTTCAGTTGGGGTGGCCAACTGGCTATAACACCACTTATCGCTAGCAAAGTTTCTGATCAGCATCAAATCGCGAATTGCACTTTAGACTGAGTTTGATCTCAAGCTCATCGTGAAGTATCAGTTGACGATTGCCGCGTTCATGATACGAAC
>NZ_JAQTLS010000066.1 GCF_028714775.1 Thiothrix sp.
CAAGCAATACAAAATCGGTTTCGATGTGGCGGGCCAGTTCATGCAGAATAAAGGCGGAATATTCGTCCCTGGAACGCAGAGGGGAAATTTGCACTGTTTCAATGCCTGGAGTCTCGATATTCCGGTCAGATAGAAACAGGACGCGCGCAAAGGAGCATGTGGACATGGACTTGCGCAAAGCCTCGATGGCCAGCTCATGATTGATGCAGTCCACGCAGCACAGCGTGGTGTTGGGGATTGGGACTAACTCTGGAGATAAAGCAGGAATCTTCATAGGTTGTGACATGTTCACAGATCTGCTCTGGTGGATAAATCCACTGAATGATTCCGCATAAAGTTACCAGCCATTTTGAGTATGGATGAAGGAATCTGTCGACATACGGTAAATTAGGTTCAGTATTTATTGGCTTAATTGGATTCTAATCCTCGTAACTCCATGGCTTGCCTTGTTCCAGAGCTAGTTCTTGCATTACCGCCAGTACTTTTTGGACGACGCATAAATCAGCGTCTTCCGAAGGTGGTAATTTGCTTAAGCTTGAAAAATAATTTGCCATATTATCAATCTCATCTGGACTGGGCGAACAGAACAGAAAATGCCGATAACAGCCAATATCAGAAAAATCATGCGCCAACAAATTTTTTGCATACAATTCATCCAGCGCATGCATGACTGGTCGTAATCCAGGCATAGCCTCGGCTGAAAAGTGTCCTTTTAACATGTCATTCCAAAGTTTAAGGCGGCCATGCCCAATCGGCCAATGTTTCACGCCAAGCCCTGTTAGGATTGACCGGGTTTCGGTCAAATTCGGCAATCCGTTATCTGCATGTTCTGTCAACCATCTATATGGTTTCGGCATCAGCCGGTCCCAGAAGGCGCAAGCGTCCACCTCGGCAGCACGTACTCGCGGATCGTCGAATGGGGCCGCAATAACCGTCATCAAACGTGCCACACGGGTGGTGTGCCACAGGAAGTCGCGACGTTTTTCGCTTGGGATGTGTTCCAGTACATCTAGCGCCACTATCACATCAAATTGACTATCGGAAAAGGCAAGTGCCGTGGCATCACCTTCGATGACATTTGAGTATGCTTTCATCTCTTCCGGTATTTCTACGTCGAGGTAGATAATACGATCTTGTGGCAACAGCGAACCGAGTATTTTATGGCGATTGGCGCCCACTTCCAGAATGGTGAATATCTGCCCAGGTCGGCGCAACCACTCAATGGCCATTGCCGTTACCCCATAACGTTGTGCCTGATCGAACGGGATTGCCTCGGGGAAATCGTTATTGGCAATGTAGTCTAGAATTCGGCCTATATCTGGCTGTTCTTCAAAAAAGCTCAAGTAAGAAAGTGGTGGTATAGTTGTACTTTTTTCGCCATTACTTATCCATTGTGCCAATTCCATTATTGAATGGTGATCTGACGTCTGTTGACAAGTAAATCTGTATTTTTCAGCCAAGTAGCGATTACCCCAATAAGTTTTACTGGGTGCAAATGGATTGGATGTGGGTCGGTCGTTAGCTTGAAAATAAGTTCTAAAAAGTTCATCCGCTTCAATCTTTGGAGCAATACTGGATTCAGCGATGGTGTTGTGATCATGCAAACGATATAGATAGAGTCTCTCAGGCACATACACAGGCTCTGATTCCCGCGTGGCTCTCAGGGCAAACTCCCAATCGTGGTTGTACCGAAGATTGGAAAAACCGCCCAAGCGCTGGAAAAGCGTACGAGAGACGAAGAAATTGCCAGTCGTTATTGCGAAATTCGCAGATAGTAGGCCGAACCCGATGGTGGTAGCGCGAGGCCCTTCCGCCAATATCTTCTGCAAATCTGCTGCCCTTGAGCCTGGTGCGGGATTTTTCACTGGTATTCCAATGCCATCGATGATTTGCACATTGGCGAAACCCCAATCAGCACCAGAGCAAGCCACTTCCTCCACCATGCGTTGGATGCGCTCGGGAGAAAATCTATCGTCGGAATTGAGTATATTGATGAACTCGCCTGTTGCAAACGCAATACCTTCATTGATGGTTGCGTGTGCCCCTCGGTTTTCACGAGCGATAAACTGATGTGGGAAAGGACAGTCACCTAACACATTTTTGATAAGGGCTGGCGAACTATCCGTCGAACCATCATCAATGACGATGAGTTCTATCTGGCGGTAAGTTTGCCCGTACACAGAAAGCAGGCAATCTGCAATATAGGCTTCATGGTTATACGAAGGGATAATTACACTCACGAGCGGCTGGCGCATTGTCTTGCCTGCAGCTCGTTGTTGGCACCACATCCGATAGGCAATATGCCGGACAGACGTGTAGGCATCGTTCTCTGACAGTGCATCACATAAAGCCAAACTCAGGTTGTGGCGCATTTTTGGAAACCGCCAGCCAGTCAACACTGACGCTTTGAGGATGAGCCCTATAGCCTCCTGTGGTCGACCTGTTTGCAGACAAACAACTCCCAGCATATGCAGGCAATCCGGTTCGTCGGAGGACAGGGCCAGCGCCTGGCGATACAGCTTTTCCGCAGCTTCCAGTTGATTCGCCTGTTGATGGGAAAGCGCAGCACGCATGATGCCATGCACGCCATTGGCGGGGAGCGGAGGGCTCTTGACCGGATCTCCGCAGCAATGTTTAAACCGTTTTCCGCTACCGCAAGGGCACGGACTGTTGCGTGAGATCATTTGCGATTCCAAAAAATGGTTTGTTTCTCATTTCCATTGCTACGAAATATCGCCAGGGAAAAAAAGGTACAGGCGGTAGCCTTCCGCCTTGAGGTCGCCCAAATCCATCAATAACTTGACCGCCACGTCGCCCTTGGCGGGAATGCCTTG
>NZ_JAQTLS010000067.1 GCF_028714775.1 Thiothrix sp.
TTGTGGTTGAGGAACCCTGCAGTATATCAACGCTGTGCGCGCCGTTGCACTCATAATAATAGGCGTATGAACTTGCAGCGACGTAACTTACAGCAGTCAGGTCGTGCGTATCATAGTAAAATGTCTCGCCAAGCATGTTTTCCACGGGGAATTGAGCTATGGACACACTGGAGGCTATCTTGTCCTTGGTGGCAAGCTCAAGGTAATGAGAGTTTATACTTTTATCTATTCTATTTAAAACAGAAACGTCTATAAGTGCGGTTACGGTCTGATATTCATTTAAAAGTTCTGTTGTCATGTTTCTAATATCGTTTAAAGTGTAGTTACCCATATTGTCACCTGCCTTTCAAAATAAAAAGGGCTCACTGAAAAGTGAATCCTTTGTTCCTGTTGCGCGGTAATCATGCTTCTCTGTTCCATTCCTCCGTTGCCATCAGTTCCCGTGCCTGTTCGTGCGTCAATGCCTCTATGCTGGTCTTTGTCCGCACTGCGTTGAACTGGTCAATGGTCAACAGATGCATGTGTATTATTGCCTTTAAACCATCCGGTGACTTACGCAGACTTTCCGTATCTATGTTACATTCCTGTAGTTTTTCTATTGTTCCTGTAAAATAGGGCAATATCATAATTCATACCTCCTAAATGCCAAATCTCCTGCGACTATTATTGAACAACTGCCGTACTTCCCGTTGTGCCAAAGCCCTGCTGAATATTGCAGGTTTGTCAATGTATCCGTTGAACGTCCTGTCCGTCGCACCTGCACGGTTGCCTGTGCAGACCACTCCCGCTACATCGGGCGGCAGGGCGGTTTCTCCTCCACCGGACGCGGTTACATCAACACCGTTGACATAGAGGTGTCTGCCCGTACCGTCAAAGGTTGCGGTTGCAAATTGCCATTTGTTCAGGGTAATGGCGTTGTTGGAAGACAATAACGCCGTACCGATGTTAACATTGGTAGACAGTCTTTGTGTAGTATAAAGATTTAAAGAATATCCATTTGCTCCGGCTACGGCTGTACTTTTGTCAATTATCTTTCCCGCGTCACTTTCCCCCAGACTCTTGGGATAAATCCATGCCGCCAATGTCCCGCCCGTTGTAAGCCTTGTTGCCGCGCTGTCCGTTATGGTGGCAAAATCATCCACGCCGTCCACGGAAAAGCCGTAGGTCGAATCAAGATTGCTTCCCGCCGCATAGGCCAGGTTGGACATGTGCATATGTCTGCTGTTGCCCGAGTAGTCGTACCAGAAGTATTTGTTTGATGGATTGCACAGCACGGAACGCGTACCTTCCCAATAGGCTTCTGCCGCAAGAATGGCGTCCACTTCTGCTGCGGTGGGTTCGTTGCCGGAGCCGAATATGGCGGTAAGGTCGAATGCCATAAATTCCTGCACTTCCATGACCTTTCCGCTTGCCGTGGCGGCGTCGGCATATGTATGTCTTAAAAACACATCAATATTACCGGTTTGGTCGGTAAGTGTAATAATAGCAGACTTTGTGTACCAGGCATCTTGTGTAGGAGTTAATACAAGGTCACTGGTTAAGTATGCACCACCTGTATTGCCATGCAACATTGTGTATATTTTTACACATGCATTATTTCTTACCCTGATCTTGACTTTTACATAAATCTTATGTGTTGTTACACATGGGGTTGAGGTTGATTTATAAGTTGTAACCTCCAAATTACCACCATTACCGGTTACACTTAATGTATTGCTTGCCGCTGACAAGGTTCCATTAACAGCACTCCATCCCGTGGTTCCACTTGCAAAATTACCGTTGGTGACAATCTGATTCAGCCCATAATACACCGCCGACAATTTGGATGCATCCTGCCAGGATAGGACCAGGGAACGCAGGGCGGGGGGAATTATTGCCGAACCGCCATATGGATTTAAAGGATCTATTATGGTTTGCAGGATTGTTGGCCTTATGGTTGGTATAATCATATAATCACCTCACGGGCCAAATTTCGTAATCAGCCGATACCACCTCGGCGGCGGTTGCGGCACTGCCCAACGTAAATCTCAACATTGCACCGGAAGCACCTGCGGCAAACATTCCTTCAACAAGTGTATCCTTTGTATCTCCCGTATTGAATGTTGCACTTCCCAAATCAAACGGCACACTGGTACTACCAAATTGTCTCGTATTGTTTACCTGCATGGCTATGGTGGTCTGTGTGGCATTATTGCGGGTTGCAACAATGTATTTGCTTACAGGGCATACGGGCATTGCTATGGTTGCGGAAGCCACTGTTGCCGCCGTCGCACCTGTTGCAAATGATATCGTACCACTTGCAATTGGTGTAGGCGGTCTCAATATTAAATTTCTGGAAATTGTTACTGCGTCCATAAAAATCACCCCTTACACTTTATCATGTGTCCCCTTAACTGATTTGGCTTTTCAAAAGCCTTGCCGCATTTGGGACACTTAACTTCTTCCTTAACTTCTTCCTTGACCTTTTGCGGTCTTAGAATCCCGATTAATTCGTTAAGCTGTTCGGATATGTTAAAAAGCAGTTTGCCTTGTGTGTCCAATACCGATTTGTCTACATTAAACATATTTCCTCCTAAAAAAATAAGGCGGCTGTTACACCGCCATATCTTTAATCAT
>NZ_JAQTLS010000068.1 GCF_028714775.1 Thiothrix sp.
AGGCATAGCCTCTACTTGGAGTCCCAACCTTGCAAACAGTTGCTGATCCCCTTCCTCAGATGGATTATCAGTTGTCAGCAATCGTTCACCATAGAAAATTGAATTTGCCCCTGCAAAAAAACACCATGCCTGTGCCTCATCTGTCATCCCGGCACGGCCTGCGGACAAACGCACATACGACTTTGGCATCATGATCCGGGCTGCTGCAACCGTGCGGATAAACTCAAATGGATCAAGTTTGGTGGATGTGGCCAAAGGCGTACCTTCAACCCTTACCAAGTCATTGAGTGGCACGGAGTCGGGGTGGGGCTTAAGGTTAGCCAATTGCTGTAAAAGGCTGGCACGGTCATGGCGGCTTTCCCCCATGCCGAGAATTCCGCCAGAACAGACATTAATGCCTGCCTTACGGACATGATCCAGTGTGTCCAACCTGTCCTGATATGTGCGCGTAGTAATAACATTGCCGTAAAACTCTGGCGAGGTGTCGAGGTTATGGTTGTAATAGTCCAATCCAGCCATCTTGAGGCGTTGTGCCTGCTGTCCGGTCAACATACCCAAGGTGATGCAGGTTTCCATCCCGATTGCCTTGACCGCCTGCACCATCTCAATCACACGACCAAGATTGGTGTCGGTTGGGTTGCGCCATGCAGCCCCCATGCAGAAACGGGTAGCACCTTGCCCCTGCGCCGCTTGCGCTGACTGAACCACTGTTTCCAGCGATAGTAGGCTTTCAGTTTCCAACTTGGTTTTATGCTTGCCGCTTTGCGCACAGTAACCGCAATCTTCTGGGCAGGCTCCTGTTTTAATACTCAATAGGGTACTAATTTGTATCTGGTTTGCGTGGAAATTCTCCCTGTGTACCTGATGTGCTTTGAACATCAAGTCGGCAAATGGCAGACCCAACAACTCGTTAATTTCCTCAAGCTGCCAATCATGGCGTAATTCAGGCATTTTCACTTTCCTTCAAGATAAACCACTAAATTCCCGCCGTGCCGGGTAATGTTTGCGTAACTGGTCAAAGTAAGTTCCAGTTTCCAGAAACTTACTCCACAGCAATGTTTTCAGCAGTGCATCGTCTTCACGGATGTCGTAGGCGTTGAGGACATCCCAACGTTGGTCTTGGCTGCAAGGCTTGGGGGATACAGGTTCGAGCGGGGAACCCCAAGCGGGGTGTGCATGGAGGAATTGGCAACATGCCTGATACACCATCTCCGTTCCCCGAATTTTTCCATCCAAACTGTAACCCGCAATATGCGGTGTACCAAGCAACGTGTGTTGGAGCATTTTCCCATTAATGCCCGGCTCGTTTTCCCACGTGTCCAGCACCACATCCAGATCAAAATAGGATTGCAGGCGGGACATCAACGCCCCTTCATCCACTACCCCACCACGGGCGGTATTCAGTAGCAGGGTTCCGGGACGTAAGCGGGCAATTTGCCGCGCATCCAGCAAGCGGTAGGTCGGACGCCTACCAGTACGGGTAAATGGTACGTGCAGGGTGACAATATCGCAGGCAAGGACAGTTTCCAGCGGGTATAAGCCCATGCCCCCCTGTTCCTGCAATGGTGGGTCATTGACAATGCAGCGCATCCCGATACTTTCACACAAACGCCTGACCCGTGAGCCAACATTGCCGTGCCCGACGATGCCGATGCTGCATTCCTGCAAGGGCTTATTGCGTAACAATGACCAATGGCTGATGGCAGCAAGCACATATTCGGCCGCTGATACTGCATTGCAACCGGGGGCACGCGCAAAGCCGATACCCTGCCCGTGTAGGTAGTCAAGGTCAATGTGGTCAAAACCCGCCGTGGCGGTGGCAACGAAACGCACAGGTGTGCCTGCCAGCAGTTGCGCATTCACTTTGGTGACAGAACGCACTACCAATATGTCGGTATCCTGTAAATCGGCATTGCTGATACGCCGCCCCGCCAGCAGCCGGGTTTGCCCCAAGGTATCGAAAGCCTGCTCTGCGTAGGGGATATTTTCATCCAGTGTAATCATCGGCACAGCCGTTTGCTCCTAATCGTTCGGTAATGGTGTTTAGTACCCGCCATTTCTGGCTGCACCACGCAGGGGCAAGCAGGATGTCGGGGGATGCGGTGGCAGTAACACGATGGAAAATGATTTCCGGCGGGGTCTGCCGGATCAGCGCAACCGCCGTATCCACGTAGCCTTCCAAAGTCAGCGGTTGGTATTCACCGCGCCGCCATTCATTCGCCAATTGCGTCCCTTTGACAATATGCAGCGGGTGCAGTTTCAAGCCTTGCGTCCCTAGCGCCAGCACCCGTTCCAGTGTAGCTAGGTTATGCACCAACGTTTCCCCCGGCAAACCGACAATCAAGTGGGTACAGACCTGTAAGCTGCGGGCATGGGCACGTTGCACGGCATCAGCATAGGCAGCAAAGCCATGCCCCCGGTTGACCCGTGCCAAGGTCGCATCAAAGCTGGATTGTAACCCTAACTCCAGCCAAACCTCGTAGCCTTGCGCTTGGTAATCAGCCAGTAAATCCAATACCACATCGGGGACGCAATCGGGGCGTGTGCCGATGCTCAAGCCAATCACATCGGGTTCTGCCAAGGCTTGGTCATACAAGGGCTTCAGCAC
>NZ_JAQTLS010000069.1 GCF_028714775.1 Thiothrix sp.
AGGTAATTTCGCTGTGGATGATTTCGCCTTCCACCTGCGCACTCACTCCGGGCACGAGACCGGCGATGCGCTGCAGCTGTGTTTCATCCTCATAGCGCAACGGCAGATGCAGCACCAGATCGAAACGACGGTGAATGCCGAGCTTGGCGAGTTTGGCCAGTGTGGCAGGTGGAATTTTGGCGGAGGTGTTCAATTCAGTAAGGCTGGCGTGTTGGGTTGTACATTTTGTGGAAAAAGAAATGTGAAGCTGACCACTTTAGCTGGCGTTGAGCGGATGGTTAACGGTCATGGCAAGTTTAATCATCAGGGGTGGCGCAATTGCCATGACCGTCAGGAGGTTTGCCGGGATTGGTGCAGCACGGCAACAATGGCAATCTTTTTTTGGGTCAACCGATAGATGATGGTGTACGGGTAGCGAGTGAGCACCAGTTCCCGAGTTCCTGTTCGCCGCCCGGTGTGCCCAAGCAAGGGGAAGCTTGGTAACTTCTCAACGGCTTTGATTAGTTCCGCCACGACTCTCGCAGCGGCTGGGGGATTGTCCGCCGCGATGTAGTCGCGTATCGACTCAACATTACGCTGTGAGCGCGGCGACCATTCAAGCGGCCTTTTTGGCATGTTTGACCGCGCCTATCCTTTTGAGAAATTCATCGTGCGGAATACCCTTTCCAGCTTTCAATTCGGCAAGCCCCGCGTCAATCTGTTCCAATGCCCATTCTTCGTATTTGATGCGCTCGGTGATGGCTTGTTTGGCGAATGCTTCCGGTGTGCAGCGCGTTGTAGCCGAGATTTTTTCCAGCCGCTTGAATACCGATTGCGGCAAGGTGATAGTGTTTGACATGGCATGAACTCCAAGACGTTTTGATAGTAGCTTCAATAGCGGCAAGGATACACCAACTGATGGTTGCAAGGATATGCCCGCGCTACGCGATGTGCAACGGAACTTCATTCAGATGAGTGCGGCAGCGGGGTATGGCTCATGTTCGCAAACGGCCCGAACCTGGCCCCTTTAGCTCGTTGATAACCAACGGGCATTGCACCGAATTGCAAGCGATCATATGGCGCAATGCGCTTTGCTTATTGACGCCCTATGTCACGCCCTATGTCATTGCACGTTACGTGGGTTTACGATTATCCTTGCGCGCGCCCGGCGCATCAGCGGCATCGGCGACTAACAACCTCATTAATTCGCCAAACCCATCCGGGAAGTGACTCAAGACGCTCTATGCGATCTTGGCTAAGCTGATTCTTTGATCTTGAGACACGCTGTTTGCTAACCCAATTACCCAGCATATAACCCCCAGAGTTAACATATCCTTTCGGAACCCTTGCATTGCCGAGCAGATTTACGTACTGCTCTAACTGTTTGAGCCCCTCCTCCCATTGTTCAGAAAGGAGATTCCATGACCATCCCGGCAGTGAATCCAAGCGTTCTATGCGGTCTTGGCTAAGTTTGTTCTTTGATCTTGATTCACGCTGCTTACTAACCCACTGACTCAGCCTATAACCCTCGGGGGTAACATATCCATTCGAAACCCTTGCGTTGCCGTGCAGAGTTAACTGTTTGAATCCCTCTTCCCATTGTTCAGAAAGAGGAACCCATGACCATCCAGGAAGTGAACCCAGCCGTTCTATGCGGTCTTGACTGAGTTGATTCTTTGATCTTGATTCACGCTGCGCACCAATCCATTGACCAAGTCTATAATCCTCCGGCGTAACATGCCCTCGCGAAACCCTTGCGTTGCCGTGCTGATTTACATACTGCTCTAATTGCCCGAAGCCATCTTCCCATGCTTCAAGATAAGGATCCCATGACCATCCGGAGAGTGACTCCAGACGCCTTATGCAGTATTGGCTGAGGAGATTCTTTGTTTTGGGTCTACGCTGCATACCAACCCATTGACCTAGCTTATAGCCATCAGGCATAACATACCCTCGCGGGCACCTTGCGTTGCCGTGCTGATTCACATATTGCTCTAATTGCCCGAAGCCATCTTCCCATGCTTCAAGATAAGGATCCCATGACCATCCGGAGAGTGACTCCAGACGCTTTATGCGGTCTTGGCTGAGTTCACTCTTTGATTTTGCACGCTGCTTAATAACCCATAGACCCAGCTTATAACCCTCAGGGGTAACGTATCCATATGGAACTCTTGCATTGCCATTTGCCTCCACAAACACCTCCAGCAACCCAAACCAGAAATTCCAAGACGCCGTAACCTGCTCAACCAGATAAGTGCGCAGCGCGCTGCCAAAATTTGCATCCACCGTAGCAGGCAAATCAATCCTGATTTTCCCCAACCCGTCTGCGCTGACACCCGCACCGGGCTTTCTGCCCAGCTCAGTCCTGATCTTATCCAGTTCGCAAGCCAGCACGTCGTCGTGTGCCTTCAACGCATTCAGCACATCCCAGATGGGTTTGAAGTAGCTGGCCTCTATGGTGTCTTCGGCATTTTGTCCGGCGGCGATGAACACCGGCAAGACAATCGTGCCTGCCTTCTTGTCCGGGCTCAGGCGGATGGCGCGGCCCACGGCCTGGATGATGTCCACCTGGCTGCTGCGCGGGTCTATGAAGGCCACGCC
>NZ_JAQTLS010000070.1 GCF_028714775.1 Thiothrix sp.
AAAACCGCTTAAATGTATGTCTATAGAACTTGCAACCGAGGCGTAAGCCACTATAGCCGCGCTTGCCGCCAAATGCGTATTTAAAGGTATCACATAGGACTGGTTTGCCGATACGGATTTTGTCGGCCACAATACCGCACTGCCAAGCTTTATGTATGCATTGATTGCGGATGAATTTGTATTTGTTATTATCGCTTCCTTTGCCACTGTAGAAACTGTTGTTGTATATACTGTTGTTGACGTGGTGGTAAGTGTGCCTGAATACATGCTTAAATAAGTATAAGCCATAGTCAACCCCCCAAATGTATCAATAGTTCAAGTGAGCCAATGGAAGTAGTTGTCGCATTGTTTAAAGTCGTTGCGCTTGCCGTAAGTCCGGACAAAAGATTTAGTGTCTGAAAACTTACGGTTAAAAGGGTACCGGGGTTGTCGTAATATCCCCTTGCCCTTATGTAGTTGTCTGTTTTTTCTACTCCCATTTATATCACCCGCCTGTCTATCGTAAAATGTAGTTTGCTGTTAAGCAAGGTAAATCCCTGATTCAATGTATTGCACCTTACCTTGTATTGGAAATACTTTCCCTTCAGATTGATAGGCACCCTTTTGGGGAAATTGGTGTAAATCGCTATATTCGGTGCAAAAGCATTCGGGTTGAAAGCATCGGGTATCCATACACCGGCCAGTAAGTACGATGTAGTAATTGACGCGCCCGTTATGTCGTTGATATATACGGTTATGGCTATTGTCGTATTTCCGAACATTGTCCTGAATTCAAAGTACAAGTGGGTGAAAAGCTTTATAAGGTCGTAACTCTGCCCGGGATTCATTTTCTTTGAATACCAGTAGGAATCTATCGCCGTCCCGTTGTCACTAACCGCCGATGGGTCGAACTTGTATAGATTACCGGCATTTCCAAAATAAAGATACCCGTCCTTGACATTGAAGCAGTTCGCATTGTTGGCAAGCGTCCATTTCACCCATGGATAAACAGTCCTCCCGTTGCCCGAGTGAATCAGGTTGTATTGCAGAATGAAAATCTTGTCGTTCACATGCAGCCAGTATTTCTTGTCATGAATTACCGCAAAAGCCGCCCCCCTGTTTGCGGCGGTTTCCGTCATGAGTCCGTCGCGAATTCCGGTGAATCCGTTTATATCCTCGCTTATAAGGTCAAGCTTGTATCCGTTTCCCTCCGACTTAAGTTGAACCATTCCGCGCTGACTCAGTCCGGTTGGAATGCCGTCAACCAGTTTCAAGGTATCGGTCGCAACAAGCCCCTCGCCGTCGTACATTTCCGTGATTGAATTGTTCGGGGGCGCTCCCACAAGCCCGTGAACCGAACGGTATTTCCATAGTTGGAGTGTGTTGGCGGTCTTTAAAAAGCCCATCATCTTGTCGTTTTTGACTCCCACATCCGCATAGGAGGTCGCGGGGTAATAAGTCGGGTCCAGGGTGTCACTCCAGAAAACCCTTGCAGGGAAAGACGAATTCCCGCTCAAATAAACGTTGGTGTCATTTCCCTCGCCGTATGTTTCATTGAATGTGCAGTTTGTTATACAGGTTGCATTTAAAACAGGTTTATTGGCGGTTATTTCCACGTTTCCTATGCCGGAAGTCGCCGCTGTCGTTAAAGTAAAGTATCCGCTTGCATAATTCACGTTAAAACCGCTTGTAGCCGCACCAGAGGCCAGGGTAACATTGTTGACTATAACTGTATTGTTTCCTGTAGTAAGGCTCCCGAATGACATGTAGAAGGTCGTACCCGTGGCGTTCCCTGAAAAGGTTTCCTTGAAAGCACTTGAGATATAGTTCAGTTCGTCTATCTGTCCTCCGCCCGTCCCGTCGGGATTCTTGTCTGCATAATAGGTTGGTATGTATCCCGATACCGTAGAGGCCGTCGCGCCGTTGTATTCGATATAGCCCGAACCGTCCTGAAAGTAGATATAACCATTCATTTCAAACGCCCTGACCTTGCCCGACACCATGCCGGAATAAATCGTAGAAGCCGAACCTGCCAGGTCTATTTTCAAGGACGTACCCATGGGATAAATGAAATCGGACGAACTGAAGGAGTTGTAAACAAACAAAGCGTTTACATTCGCAGTTCCCAAAGCTGTGGTATAGTATTTTGAATAGCCATACCTTGAGTTTATGCCGTAAAGCTCATTGTTGACGATATTTTCACAATCCGGACTCTGGTCGTCGTCTATGTCTGTTGGCGGCTTTGTTACATTAAGCCCGCCTATGAAAGCCGTTATGGGGTATTCCTGCAAGGCCATGTTATCACCAACCTCTTGAATTACTTATTTCCTGTTTGCCGTATTCCGTTGAAGTGTCTATGGAATCCCGTTTCTTTTCATATTCCGCTATAAAAGCCTGCCCCTGTGAGACATTTATTCCGTTCCCGACAAGTATATCCCCCGCCACGCCGTAGGGTATCATCAGGGCCGTTCTGTCCTTTATCAAAAAGGTGTTCGTTGCCGTAGTCAAAGCCGAGGGAATAATCCAGTAGTCCAGAAGGAATTCCGCAGAATAGCCCCTTGAAATCA